>CALCOY010000080.1 GCA_937897325.1 uncultured Shimia sp. | reverse complement strand
CGGTGAGGTGGTTCGAGAAGCTGGGGCCGTCGCCGGGCTTGAAGCTGTCGGTCTGGAACCGGGAGGTTTCCTGGCCGATCATCTGGCTCAGCCATTTCGCCGTCTCGAAGTCATTCACGCTAAAAACCTGTTGGACGCCTGCATTGGCGATGAAGGTGTTCGCGCGATCGCCATAGAGATCGCGGAGCTGGCTCATGTCCTGCAGGATCGGCCAGAGCTGGAGCCCGTAGCCCGCCATCAGCCCCATGGCGCGCTCCACGGCCTCCAAACGGCCCAGAGCCGCAAACTCATCGAGCAGGAACAGCGTGGGCGTTCTCAGGCGTCCTGTGGTGCTCTGAGGGGCTGTCAGAGCCCCGGATAGGGCAGGGAGGGCGTCAGGGGCCTCTCCAGGCGCTGACAGGGCCGTTGGTGCGCCTGTGGCCGCTGCCGGTGTCGCTGACACTTCTGCGTCTCGTGCGACGTCCTGGAGGGCCTGGGAGACGAGGAGACGCAGCCAGCGGCTGTAGGCGTCCATCCGGTTGGGCGGCAGGACCAGAAAGACGGACGTGATCCGGTGGCGCAGATCGGAGAAGGCGAAGTCCGACCGCGCCAGGCATCGGGCAATCCGGGGGCTGTCCAGGAAATGGGTATGCCGCTGCGCGTTCGACAGGACAGAGGCGGCTTCCCGGTCCGCCTTGCCAAGGAAGCGGTTGGCGGCGCGAGCGATCAGCCCGCCCGCCGCGTCGCTGTCCTGCATCAGCTCCAGCAGCGCCCGAATCTTGTCCGGGGGCAGGGTGAGGTATTCCCGGACGGTGGCGAGGGACCGCCGGTCACGATCTTCGTGGCAAACGCAGAACATGATCAGACCGGCGAGGATAGCCTTGGCTTCCTCGTTCCAGTGCGCCTCCTGCACCTGCCCGGCCGGGTCTATGACCAGGGCCTCAGTCAGGGCGGCGGCATCCTCACCCAGATCGAGGCTGTCGGGCGCTAGCCGGTCGAGCGGGTTGTAGCAAGCCGAGGGGTGGCCGCTAACTTCAAATGGATCGAGGATGTGAACCGTGCCGAAGCCCCGCCGGGCCTCGCCCGCAATCCGCGCGTTCTCGCCCTTGGGGTCGATGACCAGGACGGAGCGGTCCACGGCAAGCAGGTTGGGGATCACGGTGCCAATGCCTTTCCCGGCCCGCGTCGGGGCGAGGGTGATCAGATGGGCGGGACCATCATAGCGCAGGAGCTGGCCGGTGCCGGGATTGCGGCCGATCAGAAGACCATCCCCGCCCTGGTGCTTCTTCAGCTCCTTGCGGCTGGCGAAGCGGGCCGAGCCGTGGCTGTCGCCGGTCAGCCCGAAGAAGAGATCAGCCCCCGAGACAGTGCGCCAGTACTGGAATCCGAACACCGCTCCAACGAACACACAGGGGAGAAGGATGACCCATTCCCATACCGATTGCCCGAGTGGAGGACCAAAGGCCGAGATCGCAATAATGCCCCCAATGACGAAGCCGAGCATCGCGCCGAAGGCCATTGCCCCGATCAACCATCCGAACATGATGGGGGTCGCAATCACCCGGTAAAAGAACCGGGCCAGTCCACCCATGAAGAGCATCACCGAGCGCATCACCCGGACCCGTCAGGATCAGGGGGCAGGGCAGGAGGGCCATCATCGCTGGAGGTCGCACCTCCCCATTCCGCGAAGGCTTTGCGATCCTGGTCACGGGAGAGGTTGCGCACCAGCCGGTCCACCATGGCGGCCGCCCCGGAATCCCGTTCCGCCAGATCGAGGAGCGCGCCCCCGAGGATGACCTTGCGCCTGGTATCGAGCTTGCGCTGTTTCGTGGCTTCCCGATTGCGCAGAGCCTGAAGCCGGGCTTTAGCCTGGGCGTATCGCTTCTCGGCACGTTCCAGCTCTGTCTCGGCCATCTCTCAACCATCCGCTGCATTCTCGTCATGGTTGAAAGAATCCGGTATCGACCCAGAATAACAAGCGTCATCCAAGTCATGCCTGCCTTTCGGCGGAACATGGTGGATGACACGGCGCGGATCGGCAGAGGTCCGCGAGAAAGGGCGGGTGGCACAACCTGTACTTGAAACATCAAACGAGAGCGCAAACCCTGAGCTGAGGATCAGTGAAGGGCGCACTTATGCAAACTCTCCGATACCCTGGCGGGCCTCTCCGAGATTTGCGTGCGATCTCCTTGAGGCAGGGCCTCAGCCGATGGCGAACTCCGTCCGACGCGATCCGCGCCGGAATGGGAGGTGCCTTCGCCCTCCCAAACCCTCCAGAACCAACCTCGGAGGTTGGATCGCGTCCCGCAAGTGCGCGCCAGCGTCTCGCCCGATGCCCCACGGTGGGGGCCCGTCTGCCGCTGGCGTCTCCCTTGCGGGAGGTATCGCGCCCAGGCGCTGACGCCCCTTCGCGATACCAGGTTTGCCCCCGGCAAACCGCCAGTGATCTGTCCCCATATCCCGCCCCCCATGAGGTTGGGAATGGGATTCCAGATCACAGGCAAGCCCATGCCTCAGAGAGCCGTTGGCTCGCTTCGGACGGGCTGTCTTTTCCCCTTCGGCCCCAGCCTTTTGGTGGGCGGGCCTACGGGGAAAAGACGGCTGACCCGATGTCCCATGTCGGGGCATGGGCCGGGGTCAGCAGCAGCGCGTTTCGGCGTCATCTACATCACGGGGGAGGGTAGGGGCGTGGCCAGCTACCACCTCTCCGTGAAGACGATCAAACGCAGCGCCGGGCGCTCGGCCACGGCGGCGGCAGCCTACCGTGTCGGGGAGCGCATCGAGTGTCAGCGCGAAGGTCGTATCCACGACTACACCCGCAAGCAGGGCATCAAGGAGACCTTCATCCTGACCCCGAAGGACGCCCCGGATTGGGCGACGGATCGGTCCCGCCTCTGGAACGAGGTCGAGGCCAGTGAGACCCGCCGTAACTCCGTTACTGCCCGTGAATGGGAGCTGGCGCTGCCGTCCGAGATCAGCGCCGAGGACCGGTCACAGATCACTCGCGACTTCGCCCAGGAGCTGGTCAGCCGCTACGGCGTGGCCGTCGATGTGGCGATCCACGCCCCGCACCGGGAAGGCGATCAGCGCAACCACCATGCCCATGTTCTGACCTCAACCCGGAAGCTGGAAGCCGGTGGCTTCACCGCGAAGACGCGCGTGCTCGATTCCGCGAAGACGGGCGGTGTCGAGATCGAGCAGATGCGCGGGGTCTGGGCCGATCTACAGAACCGCGCTCTGGAGCGGGCAGGGGAGACCGAGCGCGTCGATCACCGGTCGCTTGAAGCGCAGCGGGACGCTGCGCTGGAGCGGGGTGATCAGCTTTCGGCCGAAGAGCTGGACCGTGACCCAGAGCTGAAGCTAGGGCCAGCGGCGAACTCCATGGAGCGGCGGGCGAAGGCGATGGCCGAGCGTCAGGGGCGTGAGTATGTGCCGGTGACAGAACGGGGCGCTGTCGTGCACGCCGCCCGCCAGGCCCGTGCTGCTTTCCGCGAGCTGCGCGAACGCCTGGACATCGCGCGGGAGACTTACGGGGCCGAGCGGGACGCCGGGCAGGGGCGTGTGTCTGCCGGTCTGGCAGCGCTCAGGGCGGCAGCCGCAAAAGAGTGTGGCGAACGGGCCGGGCCGGACGACTTGCGCGAGAGGCTGGCGAAAGTCGTGGGCAGGTCAGAGGACCGGGACGACACGCCCGCACCGGAGCGGCGCAACTACGCGCGCGAGCGCCTGAAGGAGATCATGGAGAAGGACGCCGGGCGAGACGGTCAAGCGGCGGTTCACAAGCTGGACGGGCACAGCGATCCGGAGCTTGGCCAGGAAACCGGGCACGAGGCGCGCAAGCCGTCCGTGAACGAGCGGCTGAAAGATGTGCTGAACAAGCCGCGTGAAAAGCTGGAGATCGAGGACGAGCGCGATCGGGAGCAGGATCAGGAGGTCGAAAACAAGCGCGAAATTGATCGGGACATCGACCACGATCCAGGTCTCAGTCATTGACGAGGCGATGAGAAGTCGTTTCCCCGTTCTTCATAGGAATGCTTGCCTGAGAAATGAAAGGCAGGGATGGGCAACGTCTCCCACCAACAAAGAACTGCGTTCATTCGGCTTGCCGGCTGCATAGATCTATACTCCTCAAAGTTAGCTAAAGATTGAAACGAAAATACAAACAGCGCACTCGATGGGCTATTTGGTCAACAAGCCATAGGTGTTGATTTCGTCCTGTGACATTATGTGGATGTCGTCGGCGGGCGCGGCATAGATCGTAAACCAGTAAAAGGCATCGTCCCCCAGCATGTCTTCGACATATTTTCGGTTTTGTTCGTGCTCTAGCGCGTCGCGGGGATAATTCTTGGCTTCCCGCGAACCATCGGACCAGGAGTGAACGCCGATCTCAGCGCCGTTTTCCATGGTCCGATTGACTCCTGCCAGAAATAGATCAACGCCGCCTGAGTAGATTCTGCTTGTTGATGTCAAGTGAGTAGTGAGGCCCAACTCGCGAACGCGATAAGCGAGGGGAATCATAGTGTCATCGTCGAGCGAGCCTGGCACCTCCAATTCCACAAGTGTTGTGATACCGGGGTTTTGAGCGATAACCGCTTCAAACTGCTTCAGGGTTTTGGAGTTGATTTCTCCTTCCATGAAGAGCGTGGCGCCCTCAACCGTGAAACTCGTTGTTTCGACCTGATTGAGCGCGAGAATGGCCACTTGCTCGCACCCGGCCAACAACATTGCGCTGGAAAGAACCGCCACCTCAATCAATTTAGAAAGTGTGTTGCGCCTCTGGCCTATGAATGGGCTTCCTTGGGAGCGAAAGCAACCGCGCTTGGAACCTACGTGAGCTTGGGGTGAGTTTGACGACATCATTTTTGTACCTTCTTCACGGTAGGGTTTGGGAGGAGGCTTTGCAGCCGCGGTTGCGCCATGCGGCCATGTGCCCTTTGTAGCCTGCCAAACCCCGACTTCTCGGTCGAGTAGCCGTTTTGCGGTGCAGGTTGGGGTCCTGACCCTAGGACTTGCGCCGTTCTATCCGACCACCCTGTGTCCGCGGTCGCGCATACAGTTAAAAACGATCCGCTCACGGCGTTCGTCGAGTTCTTCGTTGCCGGACGCGCGACCCAACAGCCCACCGACGACAGCACCTGCAATCGCACCCTCCAACTCGTCGCCATCATCCGCGTCGGCGGCACCAACAAGCCCGCCAACGACAGCACCAGCGGTGGTTGACTGGTTTGACAGCTGCGCTTTTTGCGCGACGGTGCGGCAGGCACCCAGATCCTGCTGGAAGTTGGCGGACTTTCTGCCGTCCACGATGGGTGAGTAGGGCTCTTCGGAGCAAGCCGCCAACAAGATCAGCGAGGTCAACAGGGCCGGTTTAAACAAATTTGCGTGCATCTTTCGGGTCCTTTTATTTCAAGATTTGAGGGACCACTACACACTACTCAAACGTTTGACAACATAAATTTTATGTTTTACATAAAAAATGTAATGTTGTGAATGACAGTCTTGATGTTTGAAGATGAGACATTTAAGCTTTGGGATAACGAGAGGAGCGGCCAGTGAAGTTGCTAGCAAAGATCGCGATGGTCGCGAGTTTTCTGTATTACTGCGCAGGTTTCTCGTGGCTGTGGTTCGGACAGATGATCGGTGCCCACAACGAGGTGTGGGATACATTTGGGTTTCCCGCTCAGGCAGCTTCGCCACCGCTTTGGTCCATGGTTGCGGGATTAACGTTCACCCTCATTGGGATGGCGGGCTTGCTTTATGCTTACCTGGGTGTTTGGCGGATTCTTGACGGCGGATCCGGGCAGGACTTCAGAGCGCTTGCCCGCAGGTTGCACATGATTGCGAAGGGTTTGTTCGGCTTTTGGCTTGGGTACAACCTTGTGACAGGGGTTACACAATTCCTGATCGTATCCGGGTTGGAAAGCACCGAGGGGTTCGACTTCGGTTATGATCCACTCGATACCGATGTGCTGTTCCTGATCTTGTCGATTGCCTTATTCGCGATTGCGAACGTGATGCACCGCGCTTGGGAGGCAGAAGAAGAAAACAAGCTGTTCCTGTAGGAGAAAACCATGGCAATCGAGGTGGAACTTGACCTGATGCTGGTCCGCAGGAAGGTCTCTTCTCGGGAGTTGGCGAAAGCCATCGGTATTTCAGAGACGAATCTATCACTGATCAAGTCAGGCAAGATAAAGGGAATGCGGTTCAACACGCTGGATGCGATCTGCGAGTTCCTTGATTGTCAGCCTGGCGATATTCTAATTCGAAGAACGGATGATGAAAAAAGATGAGCAAAGGTTCTTTGTTTATGCCACTCGCGCGCGCTATTGACCCAAAACGTGACGTCGAATCCGAGCTACCGCGACCGCTACTCTTTGCCCGCAAGGCGATTGACTATTTGTTCCGGGTAAGCGGGTACTTCCTCGTGATGTGTCTGACAGTCGGCTTGCTGCTGTCCAACTGCTCGGAAGACCCCTTCCTTGGCGTCATGCCCTATGTCCTTGGTGCGAGCTTCGTCTTTTATCTAATCCTAACGCTCTTTGGCATTCCTGCGTTCCTGGCGATAGGTGAAATCGAGAACCCAAGAGTGCGCCGGGCAATCGCCTACCCAGCTACTCTTTTGATGCTCTTGATATCTGTTTGGATGTTCATTGAAGCGCCATTTTTTGATGTCCTCGTTGAATATGTCCTTAGACTCTTTCCCAACGCTAACGGATGCGATGCTTTTTTGATCAACGAATAGATCGTCTTGAAGCGAAAGAGCTTGATCACCTTCGAGGAGCGCTTCTCGCTAGCGCGACCAACACTTTCAGATGACAATAACCTCGTTGCCTAAACCGATGCGTCAAAAACGGTCGTTATGCCCAAGAATGCAGACCCAGTTCGTGTTAAGGGCTGCAAATCACT
>CALCOY010000079.1 GCA_937897325.1 uncultured Shimia sp. | reverse complement strand
ACTGACAAATCGATATCTGAGGTCGATTTGCCATCGCCTCAACTCCACGCCGCGCTGGTCAGCCCCACTGAAGTGGTCCAATTTAATTGTTAGTGCATGACCGGCCTTGGGTCCATCTGGACGATGGTTTCGGGGGCCGGTTGATGAGGCGTTGGCGTTGCAGAGGCCGCTGGCCGACGGGAGGTTGTTGCGCGTCTCCGAGGTTGGCAATTCTCAGCAATGAGCAACGGCGGCGAAGAGCCCTTCTTTGACATTGAGAATAGGTGCTCAGCGTGCGATGCACGAAGCATGAACACGAATGACTTTCTTCGAGCACAAAGAGGCCAAGCTACTAAACGGCAGCGCTGGCAAGCTGGGGCGATACTTGAGATTCCGGTAGCTGAAAACTGTTGGGCATATGGGCAACTTGGGGAAGAGTATGTCGTCGCGGTTTTTGAAGGAATGTTCTCAGAACGCCCGGCAATCGAAGATTTGATTCACCTGCCGATATTGTTCAAGTCCTTTGTTTATCGTGACGTTGTTAGTAAAGGTTTTTGGCTGAAAGTTGGCCGGGTTGAGCCTCGAAGCGATGTGATGAACGAAGATTACCGTTTCAAGCAGGACAAAATTTCCGGGGCTCTTTCGCTCTATCATTCAGACTTTGCGGAGCAAGGCTGGGAACGGCCAGCGCTTCTGAGCGAGTGCCTTGAATTGGAATGCGTTGCTGTTTGGGAGGCAAGTCATGTTGAAGACCGGATCATCGCTGCTCGTAACGGCCAAGAATGTAAATGGGTCAGTTCCTTGGCGATAGATGTGCCAAGAGTTCCCGCACACCAGAACGACATTCATTGAGGATAGATGTCCGCTTCATCCGCTCCCCTTCTTCCAGACTTTTGGCAACTTCGACTTCGTATTCAATCATCTATCTTGTTCAACGCCGATGGCGAATATCAATCCATCTCAACGGATTGCTCATCGCACCTGAAAGTTGCGGCGGTATTCGCTGGGCGACACATTTAACGTCCTCAGGAACGCGCGGCGCATGCGATCTTCATCTTTGAAACCACAGGCCACTGCGATCTCCTTCAAGCTCTTGGGGGTGCTTTCAAGAAAGTCCTGTGCGCTTTCAATGCGCATCGCTTCGACGGCCTTGGCGGGCGTTTTTCCCATCGTATTCGCGTAGGCGCGAGCAAAGTTCCGCGCGCTCATTCCGACCTGGTCCGCTAGTGTTTCCACAGTCAACGTGGACGCAATATTGTCTGCGACCCACGAATGTAGCCCTTCGAACCGCCCCGCCCGATCCGTCAGTTGACGTCCCAAGGTAGGACTGTACTGCGATTGACCGCCCGAGCGAACCATTTGCGCTACCATGGAGCGGGCAATCTCCAACGCCGACTGGCGGCCAAGGTCTTCCGAAGTAATTGCTAGTGCCATGTCGATACCCGCCGTGATCCCGGCAGATGTCCAAGTGTCTCCATCCTTGATGAAAATGGGATCAAGCTCCACCTGCACTTGCGGAAACTCCTCGGCGAGCATTTTGCAGTCATCCCAATGGGTTACGGCACGTCGCCCATCCAGGAGCCCGGCCGCACCTAAAATCAAAGCACCCGAGCACACCGAGCAAACGCGCGCTGCTTTCTCAGCTAGTTCCTGAACCGCCTCCACGAGGACGGGATCATGCATGCCCGGAATAGCCCCATCCCCGCCAACGACAACCAACGTGTGGATGTCTCGATCTGAGACGTCAGACACGGACAAGGTTGGGATCGAAACAACAGTGTTCGTTTTTGTCAGGCCACCGGCAACAGACACGACCGCACATTCGTAGCCTTTGTCTTTGGTCTTCGAATCCAGCGCATGGGAAAAGACTTGCAGTGGACCAACCAGATCCAGCAAGACGATATCGGGATAGACCACAAAGACGACCAGTCTCTTGCTTCGTGTCGTGGTGCGCAGTTTGGCAGTTTTTGATGTCATATTGTCATTTCTGCCAAATCACAGATGCGTAGTCTAGGCATGGATGATCTGGAGGTGACGACATGCTGATTTTGAAACCGAACTGCGAATGTTGCGACAAGGACCTGCCACCGGCGTCGACCGAGGCGCGCATTTGTTCCTTTGAATGCACCTTCTGCGCGGATTGCGTGTCCGAGCGTTTCGACAACATTTGTCCCAACTGTGGTGGCAACTTCGTACCGCGCCCCGTGCGGCCTGCGGGCAGGCTTGCAAACAACCCCGCATCTACACAGCGCTTTATCAAGGCGCACGCGGCATGCGCCCACCCTGTGGCGTAAAAACAAAGGGATTCTGAGATGACTGAGCTGGACCACATCTTCAAATGGCGTCGCATCAACGCCCGCCTGACCACTTCCGGGCAACCCGACATCGATGAACTCGCTGACATTCGCAGGATTGGCGTGACGCATGTCATCAACCTTGGTCTGGGCCATGGCGAGGGGGCGCTGGAAGGCGAAGCGGATCATGTCGCCGCTCTTGACATGAAATACATTCACATACCGGTCGACTTTGAGAATCCAACAGACCAGAATTTTGACGATTTCAAAGACGCAATGGCGTGCATTCAAGAAACGAAAGTACATGTGCACTGTATCTACAATGCGCGCGTCAGCGCCTTCATCTATCGTTATGCCAAGACGAACACCGAGGTCGACGAAGACGAGGCATTGGCAAACATGGACAGTATTTGGCGGCCAGGCAGTGACTGGGCAGACTTTATTGACCGCCCCAATGCAAAGGGGACCCCAAATCAGTATGCAGGTGAGGACTACCAGTGACCTGTACCTGATATGCACCAGCGGGCAGTGTTGACTCTGCGGCCATGGAGTTCGCACAAATATGACTACAGCATCCATCCGACCGCCTCACAGCATCCCGTTGGGTGTGTCGATCATCATCGCTACAGCGTTCACGATCTCGTCCAAGACGTGGTGTTCAAACTCTTCAGCAGTCAGATGACGCTCTGGCAGATATTTGCCCTGAGCGGTTGCCTCGCAGCCCCGGTTTTTGTGGGTATCTTATGATGTTCGCATCGGGGCATTGGTGCCTTACGAGCCGCCTTTGGGCTTTGGTCGCTCTTGCTGGCGGTTTTCATCACGGGCACGTTTCCAGCGTTTTATGCGGCGATCCCCTTTCTCAGCCTCTCAACGGTTGGTGCGGCAAACTACACAGCCCCGATTTTCATCACATTGCTGTCGGCCTACGTCATCAAGGAACCTGTCAGCTTGATGGGGTGGGTTGGCGCAATCGTCGGGTTTGCAGGCGTGTTGTTTCTCTTGCAGCCGGGCACCGAGGCTTTCTCCTTTTGGGCTTTATCGCCGCTTCTGGGCGTTTGTTCTTACGCGGCCGCGCATCTGACTACCCGGGCAAAGTGCCAGAAAATTCCCATCGCAGCGCTGTCCTTGTCACAGAATTCGGCAATGCTAGTGGCTGGTTTGGTCATCAGCGTCGTTCTGGTCATTGCTCAATCAACTTCGGATATAGCAGCAGCATTCCCCTATATATTTGCCACTTGGTCCTCCATTCATCCATCCGATTGGCTTGTGCTTTTGGCTTTGCTGCCTTTGCCATCGCCCGTGGGATGATATTGGCAGGGGCATACAAAGCTGCACCCCGGCTATCGTCGGTACATTTGAATACAGATATCTGGTCTTCGTGGCGGGCTGGGATATCCTGTTCTTTGGGTTCGCACTCAACGGCGCGACAGTTGCCGGAATGGCGATGATTTTTGTTGCCGGGGCGGTGGTTTTGCGCAGCAAGGTTGGAACAGGCTAGAATAGGGTTATGTGCAGCGCCAAAGGTTCAGCAGTACCGACAGTCTTGATCGAAAATGAACGCGTCCGCGTAACGGAATGGCGTTTCAACAAACGTGGCGACAACACGGGCTGGCATCGGCACGAATTCGACTATGTTGTTGTCCCGCTCTTCACCGGTATATTGGAGATCGACCTTGGCAAAGGCGACACGGTGAGGACCGAGATGACCAACGGTGTCCCCTACTACCGAGAGGTCGGCGTCGAACATGATGTCATCAATGGGAATGACTTCGAATGTGCTTTCGTTGAGGTTGAGCTCTTAGAGGATCGTTCTGGGTCAATTAGTCCCTTGTGAAGCCCAATAGCATCAACCAACCACATCGAAAAAGTGGATGTAGTGCTTGGCAGCTCAATGCAAGGTTTCCGAAACCATGTCTAAAGTTGACCTTCACCGCTCGCTCAATCGCGGTTCGATAGATCGGCATACCGTCGCTCTCTGCGGCGCGCGCGACGCTATCCTTGTAAATCTTGGCTCGAACAGCGTTTTCGCTGAACGTGTCCGATTACCGTGATGATTTGAAAGACCGCCCGGCCAGAGGGCGCTTTGCATCTGCAGCAAAGTTGGCTGCGGTCGGCTGTCGTAGATGTCAAAAGCTGTTGTCGTTTGACGAAAGATGGATATCATACCGCTGAGATTGTTGGTACTTCGCAGCTTTTTTCATCTTGAAGTTGATCTGTGGCCAGGTTGGTCATCAAATCGTCCATTTGTAATGACACAAGGCGGTCCCGGGCAGAAGCCGGTTTACATCAAGGGTCTCGAAAAAATGGGCAAAAGCTTGTAAACATTGGATTTAATAGATTTGGTCTGTGATCGATGAGTATTATTGCGAATGACTTTCGTCTTGAAGAACATCAAGACCATGTAGAATTGTCCTGTGCTCTGCAGGGAGATGGGTTTCCACCAAGGCTTATTTTTCGGCTTCCGGTCGAAAATGCCGATGCCGTTGATCTTGAACAGCCGAACTGGGCTGCGATGTCGCTCTATTGGCAGGCGATGATGATGGGACATGACCTCGTCATCGAGGGCGATATGTCGCCGTTGTTGCTGCACAGTATGCGGGGCGATCTGATGGCACTCATGCGGAACTATGAACCGATGTTGAAGGACATCCAAATAGATGCAGGGCTTTCGACCAGCCCTGTACCCGAAGGGCCACGCGATGTGATGACAGGCTTTTCCGGTGGTGTGGACAGTTTTGCCACCTTTCTTCTCTATACCCGGCCGGAAGTCCCGCCAAGTCTGCAACTGACGGCCCTGGCGGTGTACCAGGTGGGTGCGCTCGGCCCGACCGCAGCGGGGCCGGGAGTGCTGGAGCCGGCCGTTGAACATGCCCGTGCACATGCAGATAATCACGGGCTCAAGCAGTATTCTTTGTGGGCAAACATGGACGAGGTCTATGCCCCGGCAGGCCGCTTCGGCCCGATCGACTTTCGCCGCACCGTTGGTTTGCGCAATGCTGCGGCAGCGCTTGTATTCCAGAACGGCGTTGGAACCTACCTGCCGTCGGGCAGCGTTGCATACAACGCCGCGACCTATGGTCCATATACCTGCACGGAAAACATGGATCCGGTGTTTCAACCGCTTCTGGCCACGGAAAAGCTGCGGGTTCTGCCCGCCGGTGCGGGCTATTCGCGCCGGGAGAAAGTGCGTCTGCTTGCTGATGACCCTCAGGCGCAGAAGCTTCTGAATGTGTGCGTTATGGGCGCTGTGAAGCAACGTGCCAGCATGACGATCAACTGTTCAACCTGCTGGAAGTGCATTCAGACCATGATGGTGCTGGACGCATGGGGCAAGCTTGAGAATTTCGGCGCGGTCTTCGACGTCGAGCACTACCGCAACAATCGCAAGCAACTGTTGCAGAATCTCGCGGACAGGGCATACGGGCACAACATGTTGGGTATCATCGATGAAATTGTTTATGTCCGCGAAATGGGCATCCCGATCCCCAAACCTCGCGGCCCGTTTGAGCAAAAACTGCGTGGTGTTGCCAAGCGTGCGCTGCTGAAAGGCGCATAGCGCGATTTGAGTTGAACTATATGCTTGGAGGCGTTGGGCATTTTTGTAGCCCGGCCTCTTTGCATGCGGTGAAGCTCTCTGGCCTAACGGGACCCCATCAAGAATTGGAAAGTCTTTGGGTGTCGGGTGACCGCTTGGTGGCCCTTCGCCGTCCTTGGCGTTTGCGACGCAGATATATCTCGACGCCGATAAGATATGGCAAGTAGAATGCGAAGTTCTGGACATGATCAAACCCACCCGTGAATTCCGGGTTGGACCAGAGCCCATCGGTAACAAGATACCACAGCCCATAATGTACACGGTAAAGCCATGACCCAAGCGCTAGCCAAAAGAACCGCAAGGCCCATTCATTATGTGCCACAATCCGTCGCGCGCGCGCATGAAGAATAGTTTGAGCGGCGGCAAGAAGCATCAGCGCACCGTAGATTGAAAACCCGACATCCATGAGAGGGCCCCCAATAGTTCCACGGAGTGGTATATAGATCAGCCCACCCAATGCGGTTGCCAGCGCGGCGAGGATGATCAGTCTGCCTGACCATCGATGCAGTCCGGGTAGGCGTCGACGCAGCGCCGAGATCAACTGCAGTGGGACCAACACCGTGATCACAGCGCCTGTCGCCATATGAACGAAGATAGAGATATTGGCAGCCATATTGTCGGAAAGTATGTAATGCGGATCTGGCAATGCACCCCGAAATCCGCCTTGCGCGAAGTTGATCGCATAATAGGCGAAAGGCAGCGTTAGAATCGCCAAAAGTAAGAGCGCCGAAATACGAGCAATGGTTTTCATGGTCATAACGATAGGTTGTCCGCGCAGTGGCGCAACACCTGGGCGTTGTTTCTTGGAACCGGTCTTGCGCGGGGGAATGACAGCATGCGTATTGCGCGCTGCAATCGCGTCATGGCATTTTCGTGTGCGGCAGGCGCCATCGGCGGTCACTGATCCGATCTCCTCTGATCCGGCGGTATTTGGCTTGGCAATTCGGGCTGCATGGGCGCATCGCCGACATTGCGCGTCGTGAGCTCCCCTCTCGGCAGATTTGCAGAGCAAATCGCCTGCCGGGCCGTGGACGGCCCGAACCTTGAGCGTTTCTTCGTTGAGACCTCTGTGTATCTTCTGCCAGATGCGCCGCTTGAGCCCGCCTTGCTTGCGGGCATTCCAATCGCTTTCGCCCTCGGATGTGACGCCGGCGCTGTCCACTGCCCGGCACTACATCACGCAATGATGTCTCGAGAGGAGATCAAAAGGGTCAGAGGACCGCTGCCTTAACGAGATGGCAGGCTTACGTTCACAATACTCTGGCGGCCGCGCAAGGTGCTGTTGTCCGGCACCACGCAATCCAGCCCAACCAGCCGTAGAAGGCTTTGCACCCACCCTGTCATTTGCCGAAGCAGCATACCAAAGAGCACGTTCAACGAGAGGCAGGTCTGGACCGCGGCATCGCTGAACTGCTGTTGGCGACCGCGTTTGCCGCGCTGCGGTGGCGTCGAGATCACCGTCGGATCAAACCTCCCCTCTCACACATTCTGCGAATGTGTTGCCGGTCAATGATCGACAGCGTTCCACGTTGCTTGAGGCCGTCATTGCAGGACGACCCGCTCGTGGCCTTGTACTGTGTGGGGGCACAACTGCCCATGTCGTCCGGCAATCGCACTGGATGCCACCCCGCGGGTCCTTACAGCCATTCGTGCAACAAAGCCAGCTGTCGCACCGCTGACAGCTTATTGCCAACGCGGAATACGCTGTTCTGCATTTTTCGACAATCACGGCCGATAAGTTCTTTTGTCTAACTGGTGTCCAATGAATAAATCTCGGCAGGTAATCAAGGAAACAATGTCAATTGATTCGGTTCTGAATTAAATCCAAGTATAGTTTTGGTGATTGGCAGCAAAATTGAGTTTCTCGCTAAAATAGAACGATTATCGCTTAAGTTGAGAATTACTATTTTATGCCTTGATTTTTAAGGGATTAATTGTGTTTCATCAAATGAAGGGATCACGTTGACAGGTTTTAGTCTTCTGTTAACTTTACGTAAGTTGGGGTGGCAATGGGCTCTATTATGCTCGCGGTCGAATAATTCAAGGGATGCTTGGGGGCATATCTCCCGCACTCAAATGTAATAGGGTAAGTTCACGTCAGTTTCTGACGACTGTCCATTTCTGCCTAACCTGTATACGCGGACGGGGCGCATAAGCCATTGTTCATAAACAGATTTTGTAAGCGCTGTTGGGCGAGGGAGTTTTATGGATATTGCATTTAATCAGATTGGTGCTTTCAATGGTATAGAAGGTGGTCCGAAAGTCATTACCAATCCGACCTCTCTGGCTTTTGGCCCCGACGGGCGGCTTTACGTCTCAGAACAGAATGGCACGATTAATGCCTTTACGCTGATCTTAGATGATGGCGAATACAAGGCGACCTCACATGAAACATTGACTTTGGCCAGTGGGGCAGAGGTCGTCAAATCAATTCAGAACCACAACGACGATGGGGTCGATAGCGCGCTGACCAACCGTCAGGTGACAGGTCTGCTGGTGACTGGCACGGCCGAAAATCCGGTTCTGTATATCTCGTCAAGTGATCCTCGTATTGCGAACAATGGTGAGGCCGATCTGGATACGAATTCCGGTGTCGTCACCCAAGTCACGTTCAACGGAACGGATTGGGAGGCTGTTGACATCATCCGCGGGTTGCCGCGATCGGAGGAAAATCATGCGACCAACGGTCTTGCGTTAAGCGCGGATGGTGGGACGTTGTTTGTTCAGTCCGGAGGCAACACGAATAACGGCGCGCCGAGTGCGTTTTTCTCATATACAGGTGAATATGCCTTGTCCGGTGCACTTCTTGCGGTGGATCTTGCGGATATTGCGAGCCGTCCGGTGCTAATCGACCCAGTTGGCGGTCAGGGTGGTGTTCCGCGGAACTACGTCTACGACTTGCCGACGCTGGATGATCCCAACATCGCAAATGATGGCGTTAGCGAAACGGTCGACGGTCTCGACATAGATGGACCGTGGGGCGGCAATGATGGTTTGAACCAAGCCATCCTCCCGGCGGATGCGCCGCTTTCGATCTACGCAGATGGTTTCAGAAACCCTTACGACATTGTCGTTACCGATGATGGGCGTTTGTACACGGTCGACAATGGCTCCAACGGTGGGCTGGGTGGAAGTCCCGTTACGGATGGAGATGGCGCGGCGACGCAAGCGCCTAATAACGGTGGGACAGGGGATGGCGAACCGCTCTTCAAGATCGAAGAGGGCGGCTACTACGGTCACGCCAACCCCACCCGCTCCAACCAGGATCTGGAATGGACCGTCTATGACGATAATGGAGACCCGGATGTGGCTGTGCCCGTTAACAACGTGCCGGATCTGTCAGCGCTGGTCCCGGATGCCATCGACATTCAAGACGGTTTCATCATCGATCCAAGCCGGTTTACGGGCGATCCCACACGCCTTGCCGAAAGCGGTGTCAGGGTCCCGCATGATGATCCCAACAGCGAAAGCCTTGCAGTACTTGGATCGTCCAGCAACGGGCTGGTCGAATATAAGGGCGATGCGTTCGGAGGTGCAATCGATGGTGCGCTGGTTGTCACGCAATTCAATGGCAACCTCACACTTCTGAACCTTAATGAGGCTGGCACGGCGCTTGAACCCCTGACCAATTCCGATGGCGATGTCGTCGATGATGATGGCATCTTTTCCCTCGCCAATGGGCTGCAAGCCCCGCTCGACGTGACGATGGGCCCGGATGGGACGCTTTTTGTGGCCGAGATCGGCGGGGATTCTATAAAGGTTTTTGCTCCGACCGATCTGATTCTTCCCGATGATCCGGACTTTGACAATGACGGATTGCTGAACACGGTCGATGCCTTTTTACGGGACGCTTCGAATGGGTCGGGTGTGCTGATCCAGCCCGGACAAAACTATGTCTGGGACTTTGACCCGGATCAGGATGGCAACCGCCCCGGCCCGGACGGCTATGGCGGTGGTCTGACGGGTGTCATGGTCGATGGCACGACCGATTTTGAGCAATTCTTTCAGGAGCCTTCAGATCTGCCCGCCCAGATTATCAAGCTCGACAATGTGAAATTCATCACGGCGGCCGGTGGCGGCACGACGGTGATTGAGAATGTCTCTAACGGCGATCCGTTCCTGGGCAGCAATTCCGGCGAATACCTGTTCCACACCGGCGTGACGATTGCGCCGACGGTGGAGACATTCACCGTCAAATGGACCCTGTTCAACCCGGTTGATCAGATTACTGGAGCCTTTCAGCAGGTCGGTGGCTACATCGGAACGGGGGATCAGTCCAACTATCTAAAAGTGGTGGCCATTCAAACCTCGGACAACGAGGCCGGCATTCAGTTGTCCCTTGAAAACAACGACTTGATTGGCGCGAATACATATACGATCCCAGCCACTGATATCTTTGACCCAGCGATAATCCCGGACAATGCCAAGATCTTCATCGAGCTTTTGGTAGACCCAGTCGCGCAGACGGCGACCCCGACCGTGACGTTTGAAACGTTAGGCGGCGATCAGACGGTGACCGGAACTGCGATCTCGCTTGCAGGGTCGAATGTGCTTGATGCGATCAATGGTGACTTCACGATTGAAGGTCAGACATCGGGTCTGGCGGTCGGGCTGTTCTCGACCAACAATGGCGAGCCGTCAGCCAGCACGTTTCAAGCCATCTTCGACGAGATCGAGATCAACGCGACGGGCGATGAAACGGCGACGACGATCTACAGGGTGAATGCGGGCGGTCCGACAGTCGCTGCCATCGATGGCGGGCTGGATTGGAGCGCTGATACCCCAACGGCGAACAACCCCAACCTGAGCGATGCTGGCAGCAACAACGCCTCCGAGTTCTCGGCGGTAGACCCTGGCGCTACAGTGCCCGGCGCTGTGCCCGGAGCATTGTTCGACACGGAACGCTGGGATCAGCCGGGTGGGACAGAGATGTCCTACTCCTTCGATGTTTCACAAAGCGGCTTCTATGAAGTGCGCCTTTTCATGGGGAATGGTTTCGCTGGCACGTCCGCACCCGGCGCGCGTGTTTTTGATGTGTCGATAGAAGGGGCTGTGCCCACCAACCTCGATGATGTGGATCTGTCCGCCAGATTTGGGCATCAGGTTGGTGGCATGATCACGAATGTCGTCGAGGTGACAGATGGCAGCCTCGATATCGAATTCTTGCATGTTGTCGAAAATCCGTTGGTGAATGCGATCGAGATCGTTCAGCTGGGTGCGGTGTCAGATCTGACAGTTTCGATCATAAACGGACCTATTGAAGTGGCCGAGGATGACGGGCTGGCACAGGTTTCGATCGCAACCAACACCACGGTGCCCTCGGATGAAACGGTCACTGTGACGTTCGAAGTCACCTCGGGCACGGCCACAGCCGGTACCGACTTTGTCGTGCCAGGGGCTATGTTTGACGCAACAGCTCAGACCTATTCCGGATCCGTAATCATCGTTGGCAATTCATCCGACGTGACCATTCCGATCGACATTACTGACGATGCGTTGGCTGAAACACTTGAGACTTTCAACGTGCAAATCACCGGGGTCAGCAGCAATGCGGCCATCGGAACGGGAGCGGCACAGATTTCGATCGCCGACAATGATATCACGGCTGGAACGGTGCTTTATCGGGTCAATGCCGGTGGTGAAGAGGTTGCGGCAACCGATGGCGGGCCGACCTGGTCTGCCGATACCCAGGCCTCGAATTCTCCGTTCCTTATCAATCCGGGCTCTAACAGTGATTTTCCGACCAATGGTCAGCCCCAAAGCGGGCTTGATACGTCGCAAACTGATCCGTTTTTTGTGCCTGAGGCCGTTCTGGGCGTTGAGCGCTTTGATACGGCTGCCGATGCCAACGGAAACATGGCCTATGCTTTCGACGTCCCGGCAGGGGCTGAGGTCGAAGTTCGGCTTTATCTGGCGGAGCTTTTCGTGGACATTGCCGACAGCGACACCAGCGGTGATCCGACAGGTGACCGGGTCTTCAGCGTGAGCGTCGATGGAACCGTACCATCGGAATTTTCGGATATAGATCAATATGCTCTGGCCGGCTCTTTCAGCGCTTCATCGGTCGTCACGGCGCGGGTGATCAGTGATGGAACGATCGATCTGGAGTTTCTGGCAGGCGTCGAGAACCCGGCGATCAAGGGGATCGAGATTGTTCAGGTGGGTTCCGATCCCGTGGACAGCGTGGATGGTGTCACCGTCCCGGGTGGTGACTTGTCGTCTGATCCGTCTGTGCCGACGACCATCACACTGGAGGAGGGGGGCGCGACAACCGTTGTTTCGAACCTGGCCGGTGGCAACCAAGACCGCGACTTCATCACGGTCGAAATCCCGGAAGGCTTCCGTCTGGCCGACCTCACGCTGGCGGCGTATGACGCCGATCTGGGCAACAGTGGTTTTATCGGTCTGGTAGGCGGCAGCAATTTTGACATTGATCCGGCCATTCCCACGCTTGGTGTCACGCCAGATGGGGTTGTGGAACCTGGCGATCTGCTAGGTGGGTTTGTCTTCAACGACAGCGCAGTTGGGAATGACCTTTTGCCGTCACTCAACAACCCCTCAGCGGGCTTTCAAGGCTTTGAAGAAGACAATCTAACCGGCACCTTGACCTTCTGGCTGAACCAAGGGGGCAATCCGTCCAGCGCAGAGCTTGCCTTTGTGACAGAAGCGCTTCCGGCCGACGGCGCGGTTGTGGCTGCGATCAACGCGGGCGGCCCTGCTCTGACCCAGGACGGCATCAACTTCTCCGCGGATGAAGGTTTCCTGAACGGCAGTACATTCACTGACGGCGCTACGTTCGACGTCAACAATGGCAACGGGGCGCAACCGGCATTTGATGGAACCGTCTATAAGACAGAGCGGTTCGGTGGCGCGGATGGCGGAACACTTTCATATGAAATTGCCTTGGATCCAGGGTCTTACGCGGTAGAGCTCTACTTTGCAGAGATCTTTCTCTCCGCACCCGGGGAGCGTGTTTTTGACGTTTCGGTCGAAGGTCAGATTGTCCTCAATGACTTCGACGTGCTGGCCGAGACGGCTGGAGATATCAACCAACCGGTCACGATCACGCTGCCAGATGCGGTGTCCCCGGACGCTTTCGGCAATCCCGACGCAATCGACATCGATATTTCCGCCAGTAGCGACAACGGCAAGCTGAGCGGTATCGTCATCCGAGAGGCCACAGGTCCAACCGAGATCGGCGAAGCGCAGTTCTCCGTCACGGCGGAATCGGACGACGTGCAGATTTCGAATTTTGGCGCGGGGTCTTTCCAAATCACGAACACTGGCGACAAGATCATTACGAACATCGAGATCGACGTTACCAATGCGCTCTACCCCGACAGCGTCTTTGACCCATTCGGTGTGGCCGGCGACACTATCAGTAAAGCACTGACCATCGACGGGGCCAGCAGCACGGGCGTTGTCGATCCGTCCAGCTATGATCCTTATGTGGGTGACGGTGGCATCGCCGGGTTCAAGGGTCTTTCACTGATCTTCGACACGGATATCGATGGTGGCTTCCAGACGGGTGAGACGGTTTCATTTGCCGTCGACATGGACCCCAACTCGATCGCTGGGTCGACCAAATCAACACTCGATAGCGGTACAGATCCCATCTGGGATGTAGGCGGGGTGTCAGGTGCAGAGCTGATCGGCTCAACTTACACGATCACGTTCGAAGACGGCACGACCGCGACAGGCCAGCTAAGCGGCGCAGGCAATCAGGGCGGATCGATCGGAATTGCGACGCAGGACAGTGACGATCTGGTCGCCACACTGACGGTCAACGATGTCGCTGCGGGGGATCTAGGCACTTATTCCGATGGCGGACCCTCTGTCGTGATTGAAGGACCGGCGGGCACAACAGCTCGGGTGGTTTTGACCAAGGGCATCATCCAACCCGTCGACAACAACTTCTCCGGACCATTTGCTGCGCAGCTTGATGCTCAACTTGCGGCCCTTGCGGCATCGGACTTCCCAGCCAACAATGCGGCGGAATTCCAAACCATCGACATCGCTTTGACAGGGGCACTGCAGGATATCTCTGCGCTCTTCAACTTTGCGGATGTCACCGGTTTCGACCTGCCTTTTGCAGAGGATCAGCTTCCGCTGGGCTTTACCGCGACCATCATCGATCCGGACAATGGTGATTTGCCCCTTGGGCCGGTATCGGCCCCGACTTACCTGATATACGCAGAGAACCAGGCGCCTTCGATTGATCCAATTGCGGACATTGAGATTGCGGAATTTGAAACGGCCTCCTTCAACGTGGCGGCTGTGGACCCGGACGGAGACACCGTTGCGCTTTCGGTGGCCGTCACACGCGACATCGACGGGTCGGTTATTGATCCAGCGGAATACACCTTTGCCGAAAACGGCGACGGCACCGCTGCCTTCAATTGGATGACAGACGAGCCAGATGAAGGGGCTTACACGATCTCCGTGACAGCCGATGACGGGCAGTCGCAAACCACGGAAACGCTTTCTCTGATCGTCAACGAGATCGCGGATCCAACCGAAGCAGTCCTTTACCGTATCAATGTCGGCGGGGCAGAGGTTGCCGCGGCCGATGGGTCCGAGGCTTGGGCCGAAGACACGAATGACAATCCAAGCGCCTTCCGGATTTCGGGGTCCAACGGCGCCCCTACGACGAGCGCAAACATAGATATCAGCGATGCGAGCATCCCCGATGCCGCACCCGAGGCAATCTTCCAGTCAGAGCGCTTTGATTTTGACGGTGGTGCGCCGATGGCATGGGCCTTCGATGTCGATGCGGGCACGGATGTTCGGATCAACCTCTACTTCGCCGAGACTTTTGGTGGCCTGCCCGATGCCGATGGCAGTGGCGATCCGGTCGGAGACCGCATTTTTGACATCGCCGTGGATGGAGCGGTGCCTGCGGTCTTTGACGACATCGATCAATACAGTCTTGCGGGCGGCAGCTTCAACACAGGTTTCGTGCTCAGCCACGAGACGACAAGTGATGGCACAATCGATCTAAGTTTCCTGCACCAAGGCTTTGAAAACACGACGATAAAGGCTATAGAAATCATCGAGATGGGCGAGGACGATGTAACCGCACCTTCAGCGATGCTGACCGCTACTGACGTCATAATGCCCGGCACGAGCTACACCTTCACCGTGGAATACAGCGATGACACGGGCGTTGATGTTTCCAGCCTTGATGATCTTGATGTGACCGTCTCCGGGCCGGGCGGCAGCTTTGCTGCGGCAGCCAGCCTGGTGTCAGTGGATGTGCCAGCCGACGGTGCTGTGCGTACGGCGACCTATGCGATCACGCCACCGAGTGGATCTTGGACGCCCGCAGATAACGGGAACTATACGATTTCCCTGAATGACGGTGAAATATCGGATATAATTGGAAATTCTGCCGATGGTGCGGTAATTGGCAGCTTCATTGTCAACGTTGAAGCAACGGATCAGGTCACAGGTGGACGTCTGGATGTCGCCGTTACACCGGGCACAGATCTGGATGCGTCGACCTTTGAGCAGGGCAGCTTTAGCCTGACCAATGCCAGCGATGCCGGGGTCGATATCGCCTCGGTCACGTTTGATCTGAGCACGGGCATCCTGCCCGACATGGTCTTTGACCCGACGGGTGCAGGTGGCGATGAGACCGCATCGCCCTTCACACCGAATTCAGGTGCCGCTGCCACCGGGTTGGTTTTGACAGGTGATCCCGCAGCAGATCCATTCTCGGATCCTCGTAACGGCGGTTTCGACAAGCTCACCATCGACTTCACCGACTTCAATCCGGGCGAAACCTTTACCTTCACCACGGATGTCGATCCCAACAGCATTCAGGACGTGCCGGGGGCGGGTGCCGCGGGATCTGTGTCCGGTTACGAACTGATCGGGTCGACGATCACCGTAACGTTCACCGATGGCATAAGCACCGAAGTGTCTGTGGCAAGCCTCTTTGAGGAGAGCAGCCTGGGCGGATCCGCCACGCAGGTCACGTCCGAAGATGCGGTTGCTGCGCCGACGCTGTCCATTCTTGGCGCAGATGGCGATCTGGTGCCAAGTCTGCCCGGGGATCAGTTCAACGTCACCGACACTGATTTCACGGTCCAGTTGACCGGAACGCCCGGGGCTGGCTTTGAGCTTCTGCAGATGGACACGCGTCTCTTTATTGCGACAGGCGCGGCCCCCTTCGACGTGTCCGCCGATGAGCTTCCTTTCTACGCCAACGAGGCCATGGAAGAGCAGGTGATTTTCACGGGCACATTCGATGCGGCGGGACAAGCGGTGGTGCCCGCCTCGTTGCTGGAGACGCAAGGTGCAGGCGACACACCAGACGGTGGGCTGAATTACTTTATGGCCCGCACAATCGTGGACGGCGAAGTCAGCGTGACAAGTGCGCCACTGGTCGTGCAGCAGGGATCCGCGCTCGTTTACAACGAGCCTGGCGTGATGACCTTCAGCGGAACAAATGCCGACGTGATCGAGTTGCCGCATGATCCGATCTATGAGATCCCCGAGGGCACGATTGCGTTCTCTTTCAACACGACAAGTGTCGCGTCGGATCAGGGGCTTTTCACTAAGGATGCCAGCTTCTTCGTGGGCGGCGGCAACCATGTGGTGATCTATCTTGACAATTCCGTTCTCAAGGCCCGCTTTCAGAGTGCGACAGAAGCTGTGACCTTCCAATTCGCGGGCATCACACCCGACACAGAATACGAGGTCGCCGCCACTTTCAGTGCAGACGGTGTCGAGCTTTGGGTGGATGGCAATCTGGTCGACAGCGATGCGCTGGTTATGGATTGGACGCAGAACGTTCAGGCGCTGCAATGGGGTGGTCGCGGTTGGGGCAGCTCCAGTGGAGCGCTTGGCTTTGACGCCCCCTTCAGCGGGACAATCTCGGACAAGCAGATCTATTCAGAACCTTTGACGGCCTCGCAGATTGCATCGCTCGCAGCCCGCTCGAGCGGGAGCAATACGCCGCCGACAGCCGTCGATGATGCGGTGTCCATGGTCGAAGATGGCAGCATTAACATCGACGTTCTGGCCAATGACAGCGACGCGGATGGTGACATTGTCTCACTTGCCGGTGTCACAACCGCCCCGGCCAATGGAACGGCTGTCGCCGAAGCTGACGGCACGGTGACCTACACGCCGGATCCCGACTTCAATGGACCCGACAGCTTTGAGATCAGCGTGACGGATGCTTCGGGCGGGACATCGACATCGACCGTTACCGTGACAGTCGATCCGGTCAACGATGATCCAACGGCTGTTGACGACACTGCCACCACCATTCTGGAGACCAGCGTCACTGTTGACGTTCTGGCCAACGATACCGACGTTGACGGCGATACGCTGGATGTATCTGCTGTGACCGATGGGGCAAACGGCACAGTGGCGATCAACGCTGATGGCACCGTGACCTACGCACCCGATGCGGGCTTTGTCGGCGATGACAGCTTCACCTACACGATCGACGATCAGAATGGTGGGGTGGCTGATACGGCAACCGTCTCAGTCACCGTGCTGGGTGCGCCGAATGTGGATCCTGTTGCGGTCGCAGACGCGGTCAGCGTTGATGAGGACGGCACAATAACCTTTCAGCCCGGCGACAACGACACGGATGGCAATGGCGATATCGTCACGGCATCATCCATCGCCGCTGGTCCGGCAAACGGCTTTGCGATCGTGAATCCCGACGGAACGGTGAGCTACACGCCGATTGGTGATTTCAACGGTATCGACATGTTCGATGTGACGGTTTCCGATGGCAATGGCGGTTTCGACACGGCGACCACCACGGTCACCGTCAATCCGGTCAACGATGACCCGATGGCCAGCGACGACAACGCGTCGGCAACGGGCGAGGATCCGGTCACCATCAACCTGCTGGCCAATGACAGTGATGTGGATGGCGACACGCTGACAATCCTCTCGGTTGGAGCGGCGGCCAATGGCACTATTGTGAACAATGGCGATGGAACCGTGACTTACTCCGCGAATGCGGGCTTTGAGGGCAGCGACACCTTCACCTACACGATCGGCGATGGCGCCGAGACATCGCAGGCCACCGTGACGGTAGATGTCACAACCTTCCCAACGCCGATCTTCGACATGCCTGCGGCCACGCTCTTCAACGGATCGAATGCAGGCGTGCTCGAACTGCCGCATGATCCGATTTACGAGATCCCGGAAGGCACAGTAAATTTTGCCTTCACGCCAACAGATACGTCCGGATCGCAGGGGCTTTTTGTCAAGGATGCGGGCGGCTTTGTTGGCGGGGGCAACCATCTGGCCATCTACCTGCAAGGGGATGATCTGATCGTTCGGGTCCAGGACGGCACCAACAGCGTGTCGCTGAATGTTGCGAACATCACGGCGGGTCAGACCTACGACCTGGCCTTGACCTTCGGTGTATCTGGCGCACAGGTCTATCTGGACGGAGCATTGGTGGCGAGCGACCCGCTGCAAATGGATTGGACGCAGAATGTCGAATTCATCCAGTTCGGTGGTCGCGGCTGGGCCAGTGCGAGCGGGGCTTCAGGCTTTGACTCACCTTTCGAAGGTCTCATTGCGGACAAGCAGATCTACGATGTGGCACTCAGTGCTGATCAGGTGCTTGCCCTGCACTCCGACGGGCCGGTTAATGGCGCACCGAATGCCATTGATGATGCGATCAGCGTCGTAGAGGACGGGTCAGTCACTTTCGATCCGACCGCCAATGATACGGACCCAGAGAATGACCCACTTATGGTCGAAGCAGTTGTTCTGACACCGGCGAATGGCACGGCCACCGTCAATGTGGATGGCAGCGTCACCTACGCCCCGGACCCTGATTTCGTCGGAACCGATGCCTTTGACGTTCTGGTTGAGGATGACACCGGCGGCTTTGACATATCGACCGTTACGGTGACGGTCAGTCCTTTGGACGACGATCCGGAGGCAGTGGATGATACCGCCACGACCCTTCAAGGTCAGCCCGTCATCATCAGTGTGCTGGACAATGACACGGATATTGATGGCGATACGATCAGCGTCGTCGGAAACGGTGTCGCGTCGAACGGCACGGTTGTCGATAATGGCGACAACACCTTCACTTACACGCCGGATGCGGGCTTCCTTGGAACGGACACGTTCGAATACACGATTTCGGATGGGGACGGTCCAACGGATACCGCGATGGTCGCGATCAACGTCTCCGAAGAGGCCTCGGGCCCATCCGATCCGGTGTTCGAACTTGCCGGGATCACGACGTTCAATGGTTCGGGCGCAAGCGTCGTAAACCTGCCACCAAGCAGTGACCTCGAGATCGAAGCAGGCACAATTGCCTTCTCGTTCATCGCGGACGATTTCGGCGGGCGGCAAGGTCTTCTGACAAAGGATGCCAGTGGCTTTGTCGGCGGCGGGAACCACTTTGCAGCCTATGTCGAAAACGACGATATCAAGGTGCGTTTCCAGGATGGTGCGGATAGCGATGTCTTTGTCTTCAACAATATCGTCGAGGGGCAGGAATACGAATTCGCAGCAACCTTCAGTGCGGACGGTGTCGGCTTCTACGTTGATGGAGCACTCATCGGTTCAAGTGATCTGGTCATGGATTGGCGGACAAACGTCGAATTCCTGCAGGTCGGTGGCTTGGGCTGGGGCAGCGCCTCTGGCGCCGAACAGTTCCGCGATCCATTCGAAGGCCAGATCGCCGATTTGGAGATCTACGACGCAGTGCTCGATCCATTCGATGTCCAGACTCTGGCAAGCACGTCCAGCTTCGACGCTCTGTAACAAAAGACAGACCGTCGTCCGCTGCGTGTGAAAGCGCGCAGCGGAGGCGTTCTAACACTGATCAAAGACGCTCTGTGTCAATCGTCCCTTCCAGCCCAAAAAACCGCACAAATGCGTGAGCTTGGCGGTTCCCTCGAATTCTGTCGTAAAGTCCGTCAAACGAGATTATCTGTTTTCGTCGACGAATGAGTCGCAAAGAGGGTAAACAGGTATCAATGCTAACACGGCGACATTTTCTGCAAACGACAGCATCGCTGTTCTCAACAGCCATACCGGCGTCTTTGCTGGCAAATCCGGCTGCTGCGCAAAGCAATTGGTCAGCCTGGGACGCTCAGGTAACCCCGGCGAACTACGATCCGGCCACCTCGAACCCGTGGGGCCTGCATCCGCGATTTTTGCCCGTTCGGGTCGAAGCAAATGATGGTCTGACGCCCGGCGACATTCACGTCGATGCGGTGGCGCGCTACCTCTATCACATCGGCAATGACGGAACCGCGATGCGGTATGGCGTGGCCATTGCCCGGGGGAAGCTCTATGAGCACGGCACCTATACCATCCGCCGCAAGGCGAAATGGCCGAAATGGACACCCACAGCCGCCATGATCGAACGCGACCCCGACCTTTATGAGGAATTCGCAGATGGTTTGCCGGGTGGTCCCAAGAACCCGCTCGGGTCGCGGGCGCTTTACCTGTTCGTCGGCAATCGCGATACCTATCTGCGTATCCACGGGACCCCAATTCCGCGGTCAATTGGCGGGCGGGCAAGTTCGGGGTGCGTCCGCATGGTAATGGCACATATCAACGGACTTTATGATCGGGTGAAAACCGGTTCGACGGCCTATCTTTATCCTGCCGAGGAATATGTCACCGCCCGAAGCTGAGCCTGTCGAAGTGAGAGGTTCAGGACGCGGTCTTTATACAAATGGGACGTCCGCCGACATTGCGCAATGGGATCATCGTGGTCTCGACAGGCCCGTTATGGCGATACCAGTAACACCCGTCCTCTGGCATCAAACGCGCTGATCTCAAATCTTGGTTCGGTGCGGCGATGGCGACGACATTCTCAGGCAGGTTTGTTGTCCCGACTTCTTCGCAGGCCCCCAGGACCAGCGTGATGCCCAGCAGCCAAATGATTTGTGTCTTCATTTTCATGTCCAGTGAACAAATCTCCAACCACCAATAACCAAGATTGCGGCGATAATTCAAACCTTAGGTCAATTGCCTGTAGGTCAACGCGAACATGTCGAAGATCCGCTGTGTGTCCTCCGGTATCTCGGTCGTTCTTGCCGAACGCGCTGGGATCAGGCGCAGCGTTTTCTAAGGCGTTTTGTAACCAAGCCTGATTGAGCAAAGACACATTCAACAGCCAACGGATCGGGGCGGGAAATCCAGACGGCATCCGTTTCCTGCGCTTTTGTGCAAGGGATTGCGAGATCCGGCAGCAGGTTTGCGATTGCAGTCGATAGATCGCCGAATGCGGTATGCTCATCCAGCTCCGAAGAACAGGCCAAATGAACCCCAAAGATTCGAGTGAGATCCGCGGTCTCCGCCAAATCCAGATCCGCAAGAGGTACATCGACCCTTTCATGGGCCTAACGCGTCTCAAGCCGAGACTGTGTTCAAAAGTCTTTTTTTTGGTCATTGTCCCGGCATCATGTGGCAATTTCAGCGTCACGTGTTTTCTCCGCAATGCTTGTTGACCCTTTCGGGCAGGCATTTCCCGCCAACCCACACGGGGTAATGTCAGGTGTCACGCAATTTCAGCAAGACATCGACAAACGATCCCGCCATGAAAACAATCACTATGGGATAGTTATGCGGCTCCAAGCCTCCCGGCGGATGCAAAGATCCCGTCGGTCGACAGGCCAACCTTCAGGCGGGAAGCTGCTTTTTTGTCCTAGGTCGAAGCACCAAATAAGTGCATAGATCCACATGAACAAATCTATAACGTTTGCTTGCGCATCTAGTCGCGGGCAAAGGCAAGCGCTTCGCAGCGGGCGGCAACGGGCTTTGAGCGCCAGCACACAGATCAAAGCGCAGCGATTTGGGTCAGTGCATCGCGTCTTCCTGGATCATGTCAGAGGCTTTCTCGCCGATCATGATCGCTGGCGCATTTGTGTTGCCTGATACGATCTCCGGCATGATCGAACAATCCGCGATCCGCAGCCCTTGTATGCCATGCACGCGCAGCCGATCATCAACCACGGCCTCTTCACCGTTCCCCATCTTACAAGTGCCGGTGGGGTGATAGATCGACGACGAATTGCTGCGCGCCCAATCAAGCGTGCCCGCATCGTCGTCCATCTCAAGTGCCGCAGATGGCCGAAAGGGCTCCGATATTTTCGATGACAAAGGCGCATGTTCCGCGATGCGGCGGGCGATCTTGACGCCGTCGGTGATTGTGCGGCAGTCGGTTTCCGTCGACAGATATTTCGGAATGATCCTGGGGTAGGTGTCGGGCTCCGGACCCGCCAGCCGGATCTCGCCCCGGCTTTCTGGCCGCAACTGGCAAACTGACATCGTGAAGGCCGAGAAGGGATGCACCCCTTCACCGGGGCTGTCGGCCGACCAGGGTTGAACGTGGAATTGTATGTCTGGCGTCTCAAGTCCAGCGCGTGTTCTCAGAAAACCAGTCGCAAGGCTCGCAGCCATCGTCATGGGTCCTGCCCGGAAAAGCGCGTATTTCAACGCGATCCGCCCCTGATTGACAAAGCTGCGCACCTCGTCGTTCAGCGTCGGCTCGTTGCATTTGAAGACCAGCCGAGCCTGTAGGTGATCCTGCAGGTTCTGACCCACACCGCGAAGATCATGGGTCGGTGTTATGCCTTGTGACTTAAGGTGATCCGGATCGCCGACGCCGGACAGCATCAGGATATGTGGGCTGTTGATCGCCCCGCCGGACAGCACAACCTCGCGTCCGGCCATCACGGTCTTCGGCTTGCCGGACTGGTCGCGATATTCTACCCCCGTCGCGCGCATGCCGTCGAACGTAATGCGCGTGACCAGCGCGTTCGTGATGATCTGAAGGTTGGGCCGCGATTTCACCGGCTTGAGATAGGCCACAGCGGCGCTGCACCGACGGCCCTTCTCGGCAGTGAGTTGGAAATAGCCCACGCCTTCCTGATCGGCGCCGTTGTAGTCTGGGTTAAACCGGTAACCGGCACTCTGTGCTGCCGCCACCCAGGCATCGCAGATGGGTCGTTGCAATCGCATGTTCGACACCGAAAGCGGGCCGCCGTCGCCGTGATACTCATCAGCGCCACGTTCGTTGCGCTCTGCCCTTTTGAACAAGGGCAGAACATCATCCCACCCCCAGCCATCGTTCCCCATCTGGCGCCAGCGGTCATAGTCCTGTGGCTGCCCACGCACGTAAAGCAGACCGTTGATCGAAGATGATCCGCCCAACACCTTGCCGCGTGGCCAGTCGATAGAGCGTCCGTTCAGGCCGGGGTCAGGTTCGGTCTTGTAACACCAATCGACCTTTGGGTTGTGCATGGTCTTGAAGTAGCCGACGGGGATGTGGATCCATGGGTTTCTATCCGGCGGTCCAGCCTCCAGAAGAACGACCCGCACTTTCGGATCCTTACTCAGACGATTTGCCAAAACACATCCCGCCGATCCGGCGCCAACTATGACATAGTCTGCTTGCATGTATTGTTTTCCCCCGCGCTGGAAAAAAACTCTAGGCAAAACCCAAAAGCTATTCTAGTGTTTTTTGATATAAAACGTCTCAATAATCACTGTTCTGGGAGGAAACAATGGGACTATATGATCGTGTGCGCGGTGTTTCGCGTCGGGATTTCTTCAGGATTGCAGGTACTTACGGCATGAGCTCTACGCTTATGGCGGCGGGTGCGTTTGGTGGGGCCATGACCGCTGCCAACCTCGCCAAGGCGGCGGAATCCACCTACAACAAGCGCTTTAGCAAAGAGCCAAAACATACGCTGAAGTTTGGTGCGGCGGGCTTCAACCAAGACAACTTGTTGATCGAACGCGCTGGCTGTCTCGAATTCGCACGCGATCTGGAAGAGCGGACAGACGGTGAAATCCGGATCGAATTCATCGGAAACAATCAGATCTGCGGCCAGCTGTCCTGCGTTGAGAAAGCGCAGCAGGGCATCATCGACATATACGCGGCCTCAACGCAAAACTCCGCGGGTGGCGCTCCATACCTTAACGTATTGGACTACGCCTACATGTTCCGTAGTCGGGCGGATCAGTACTATTTCATGTACCATCCGAAGTCGCAGGAGATCCTTCGTGACCCCTTCGAAAAGCGGCACGGTCTGAAGTTTCTGTTCACACACGCGGAACTGCGCGGTATCCAGCTGGGTCTGTCCTGGCAAGAGAAGGATACGGTGACCAGCATCGACCAACTCGCCGGAACGAAGAACCGTGTGACGGGCACGCAGTTGGGCCGGATTGCAATGAATGCGCTGAACCTCAACCCGGTGCCGGTGGCTTGGGAAGAGACACTTGATGGTCTGAAGCAGGGCCTGATTGATGGCGCGGAAACATGGGCTTCGGCCGTCGCATACGCCAACATGTCGCCGGTTGTCAGCCAATGTGTCGACCTGCGCTTCTTCTGCGGGACAGAACACACAGCGATTACGGCTTCCACCTTCGACAGCCTCGGCGGGGAGCTGCAGGATGCTGTGATGGAATCGTCCTATCTGACCCAGGTCCACGTGCAGGCCGCCAACGAGGCTGCTCTCGTCAACACGGTCGGTTTTACAGATCCGCCTATGCCTGGCACGATCTTTGCCGAGAATAACGTGCGCGTCGCCTCGTTGTCGGATGCCGAGATCAAGAAGGCTGAAGAGATGTGTTCGCCCGAATTCCAACCGCAGCTTTGGGAGCAATGGCGCGAGCGGATCAACGGCTGGGCCGGTGGTCTCGACACCTACCAGGAAATCTACACAGCCGTTCGCGAGAACCCGCACACGCTGGCTGAAAATGTGGAACCGCGTCGCTGGTGGCGCGGCTAACCGCGATCTTCTGAAAGCGGGCGGCCCCTTAAATCCGGGGACCGCCCCTTTTGTTCGCAGCCAAGACAGGCCAAAGTCTGCAAGCGGGCATCATGGGAGGGACAGCGCGTGTCTATCGTATCGGATATCGGGACGATCTTTTCGGCCCTTGCGTCTCAGGACAGTTTTGAAATTCGCAACGCCTTGCGAAGCAACGCAATATGGTACCTGAGTGTGATAGTCCTGCTGCTTGCAGGCATTTTGATCTCGTGGATCTACAACAAGGTGCCCTTCATCGAACGCTTTATCGAGCGAACAATCATGGTGGGCAGCTACCTGGCGATTGCCTTTATCATCTTCTGGGGTGTGGTCGACCGTTTCATTTTCGCCAATCAGGAGCCGTGGTCCACAACGATCCCGCCGTTCCTTTTCATGATCATGGCATGGTTCGGGGCTGCCTATAACATACGCCTGCGCACGCATTTAAGCTTCAGTGAGTTTCGCACCAAGATGCCACGTGGAGGACAGATGGCCTGCCTGTGGATGGACTTCTTTCTGTGGTTCGGTTTCGCGCTGATCCTGTTCGTGACAACGCTGCGCCTGACGGCGAACTCTGCCTCAAACTTCCAGATTGTGCTGGGCACCGACAACACAATGCAGTGGTGGTTCTTGATCACCGCACCGATCGCCGCAGCGCTCATGTGCGCCCGTGCGGTGCAAAACATACAGGACGATATGCGCAATTACCGCAGCGGTGAACAACTGATCAAGCAAGCCGTGATCGGAGCGGATTGATGACTGACGGAACACTTATCACATTGATTTCGCTGGGCGTGACGGTCCTGTTCATGTTCGGTGTGCCGGTTCTTCTGGTCATTGCTTATTGGGTCATCGGCTGTTCTTTCGTGCTGGGTCTGACGCTCGACAACATGGGCGCAGAACTCATGAACGTCTTTAACAAGGGTTTTGCGCTGCTCGCCATGCCGCTTTTCATTCTCACGGGGGATCTGATCAACAAATCTGGGATCGCCCGACGGCTCAGCGATTTTGCCTATGCCTGCCTCGGTTGGTTGCGCGGCGGCCTTGCGATGGCCTCGCTAGGTGCCTGCGGTCTTTTTGCCGCGATCTCTGGGTCGAACTCGGCGACGACGGCGACGATCGGCTCGATGCTGCATCCCGAAATGGTCAAGGGTGGCTACGATGAACGCTTCTCTGCCGCGACGGCCGCTGCGGGCGGCACCGTCGGGATCATTATCCCACCGTCAATTATCTTTATCGTCTATGGCTTCCTGCTCAACCTGCCGATCTCGGATCTCTTTGTTGCTGGCATCATACCCGGCGCATTGATGGTCGTCGGTATGCAACTGGCCTGCTGGATCATTTGCCGCATGAACGGCTGGGGCTACCTGATTCCGTTGCAACTGAACCGCGTCCTGAAAACCGCCTTTGGCGCCTGGCTCGGCTTTTTCGCCATCGGACTGGTTCTTTGGGGCATCTACACGGGCAAGTTCTCACCCACCGAAGCGGCGGGCGTGACTGTCGGCTTTTGTTTGATCGCGGGTCTGCTCAGCTGGGTCGTAAGCAAGGTCCTGCGGATGCGCCAGGACAAGGACTGGACCGAGAAATCCTATGCCGAGATGCTCGTCGTCGAAGGCTTTACCATCCCCGAGATCCCGAGCATCGTTATGCGCTCTGCCCAGATCACCGGTATTCTGGCGCCGCTGATCGCGATCTCTGTCGTCATGCAGCAAATCCTGTCGCTTCTGGGCGCCCAGCAGGTGATCGGTGATTTCGTGACGTCCATGGGTGGCTACTACGCTGTGCTATTCACCGCCATGGCGATCGTCTTCTTTTCTGGCATGATCCTCGAAAGTCTGCCGGTCACGATTATCCTCGCCCCTATTCTGGCCCCAATCGCGGCCAGCGTCGGTGTCGATCCCGTGCACTTCTCGGTGATCTTCCTCGTCGGTGCCTCCATCGGTTTCATCACACCGCCCTACGGTCTGAACCTTTACGTGGCGTCCGGTGTAACGGGCGTGCCATATTTCCGTTTGCTTCGCTATACGGTGCCCTATTTGGTGGCGCTAATTGGCGTCTGGGTCTTTGTCTCGCTAACACCGGAGCTGGCGCTGTTTCTTCTGCCCAACCGCTAGACTGGGACCATGCGTGACGATCTGCCGGATGATGTGAAAGGACATATTCCAACGAACCTACGGCTTTTGCTGCTGATTGAGCAGGTGGCCCGCGAAGGTGTGCCCGTCACTCCCGCCGCGATGAGCACTGCGTTGGATCTGCCGAAGGCAACTGTTCATCGCCTTCTGACCACGGCAGAGGATGAGGGGTTTCTGCAGCGCGATCTTGACGGCAGGTCCTATGGCCCCGGCCACCGGTTGCGCCAATTGTCCGCCAACACCCTGTCCTCACAGCGGGTGCGGACAGAGCGGCTCTTGATTATGAAGAACCTCGCCGAAAAAGTTGGGGAGACCTGCAATCTCGCGGCACCCGGACGGTACGGGATGGTCTATCTTGATCGGGTTGAAACCCATTGGCCCCTGCGCATCCAATTGCCCGTGGGCACGCAGGTGCCCTTTCACTGCACAGCAAGTGGGAAGCTCTATCTGTCGTCGCTGCGACTAGAGCGGTTGAAACGCTTCCTCGGCGCGGCAGAGCTGGAGCGAAAGACAGATCAAACGATCACCGAAAGCGGCGCGCTTCTGTCAGAACTTGATCAGACGCGTTCGCAGGGATATTCCACCGATGATCAGGAATTCATGGAGGGTATGGCCGCCATCGCTGTCGCCGTTCGGGATGACCAGGGACGCCTGCTGACGACATTATCCATTCATGCGCCTGTTCAGCGCCACCGGTTGGATGATCTGCGTCAGTTCCTTGACGAGCTAAGTGACGCGCGCGCGCAACTGGAAGACATCATTCAAGCCAGCGACTAGGCTCAGAGTCCGTTGATGTGCGCTGTGCTGTTTGAACTAGGCCTCTGGATGTGAGCGGGGAGCGTGTCTGATCTTTGCTGGTTGAGCGATGTGCGGATGGCGCGTTTGGAGCCTTCTTCTCCGCCATCGCCCCGGCCCCCCGCGTCATTCATTCGCTATGAGGCCGGAACCTAGGCATCTTTTGGCAGCGGGATTGGCTCCACTTCAAACGGCTGAATGTATCCCTTGGCAAAGCCGGGCCGCTCAGCCAGGCGTAAGTACCAGTCGCACACCGCCGGGTAGGCACTCAGGTCGACCTCGTGATGCTCGAAGCGGGACACCCACGGCCATATCGCGAATTCGAGGATTGACATCTCTTTCAGCATGTATGCCTGTCCAGTCAGTTTCTGATCCAGGATCCCGTAAAGGCGTTCTGCTTCCGCGTGAAAGCGTTGCTCGGAATACTCCGACTTCCCCCGATTGTAGCGCAGAAAGTGATGCGCTTGGCCAAGCATGGGACCAAAGCCGCTGGCCTGCCACATCAACCATTCCAACATGTCCCAATAGGCCTGTGTGCCATGCTTTGGCACAAATTGCCCTGACTTTTCGGCGAGGTAGAGAAGGATTGCATTGGATTCGTTCACAATCCGTCCGTCTTCCTCGACCAGAACTGGGATCTTGCCATTTGGGTTCAGTGCCCGAAAGTCAGCGTCGTTCTGATCCCCTTTTGTGATGTCGATCGCCCTGGCTTCGTAGGGCAGGCCCAACTCCTCCAACGCTATCGAAATCTTCCGTCCGTTTGGGGTGGTCCACGTGTATAGCGTCGTCATCAGTCGCGTCCTTTGCCTGCCGCTTCCCCAGCAGGCGTCGCATGCCGTGCCGTAAACATCTAGTGTTTCGACATCATTGCCACTGATGACTGGCGCGCTTAGCACCGATCCGGGCCGGGGCCGGATACCCAATGGCCCGTGCCCATATGTAAGGCAGTTCCAATAGCCCGCGGCGTCAGGGTTTCTTCAAAGGCTTCGCGCGTATCGTCCCACCCAGCGGCGAAGTCTGCGTCGCGGCACCTGCGATTATACAAAGAGCGGCGTGCCATGCCTGAAACGTTCGCGGCGTAAGTCACCTGGCCTAACTCGGTCAGGGCACAGAGGAGGCGCTCTTCTACATCCGCAGGTATCGCTACGCGGGAGGACGACCGAACACTGCTGAGCTCGCGATCAGCAGGCGAAACTCTGAAACAAATCGGACACTGTTTTGAGATCATAGGTTATGTCGTCGATGGTCAGAAATTCGCTGGCAGTTAGACATCATACCGGCATAAAATCGCCGAAAACACGGCATCCGAGAAATTTGCCTTATCTGATTCTCAACCGCTAGTCGTGCGAGCGGTCAAATCTTGTTCTCTAGGGTGTGCGGTATCGGTTTTGGCCCGGTCGAAGGTGTGTCGGAAGGGCGTGTGGTGCTGAAAAAAATCTCATGAAAACAATGATAAAACTGCGGATCCGCAAGTTCGTCGTGAATAATTCATTCCACAGCTTTTCAGGCCGAAGACATGAGGCCTATAATGTTAACCATTTAATCGCGGCTTTTTTGGGAATGGGTTTTGAGTATCATGGTGGGAACTTCTGACGATTTTTCTGGTTTTGTATTGGACGGGTTCTGGCGGATTGAGGGTCCTGGGGGGATTGGGTCTTCTCTGGCGTCGGATGCGGATGATGCCTGGCTGAACCTGGTCACGCCGGATGGCGGCTATGACATCTGGAATAGCAACAATACGGCCCGGGCGCTTCAGACGACGGCAGACACCGATTTTGTAATCGGGGCGCGCTTCCTGTCGACGCCGTCCGAGCGCTACCAGATGCAGGGCCTGCTGGTGGAGCAGGACGCCAACAACTGGATCCGCTTCGACACCTATTCGGACGGCAACGTGCTGCGCGCCTTTGCGGCGGTCACGGTAGATGGCGCCTCGGCGGCGCGGATCAGTGTCGTTATCCCGGGCGGTGTGGCGCCCTATCTGCGTGTGTCGCGCGAGGGTGATCTTTGGACCATGCTCTATTCGCTGGACGGCGCTGGCTGGGTCACGGCGGGCAGCTTCACGCATGCGATTTCGGTGGCCTCGGCGGGTGTGTTCGCAGGCAACACGGCGGGTGCGACGGGCTTTACCGCGCAGGTCGACTATTTCGAGACTTCGCTGGATCCGCTGACCCTGGAAGACGGCGCGGCGGTGCAGGGCAATCTGGCGCCCGATGCGCAGGACGATGCGGTAACGGCTTACACCGACACGCCGATCGTGATCGACACGGCGGATTTGGTAGCCAATGACAGCGACCCTGAAGGCGATCCTGTCACGGTGACGGGCTTTACGCAGCCCGACCACGGCACGCTCGTTGACAATGGCGACGGCACCTGGAGCTACACGCCCGACACCGGCTATACCGGGCCTGACAGCTTCAGCTACACGATCACTGACGGAGACCTCACCGACACCGCAACCGTCAACGTCACCGTCGATACACCGCCCTTGGCGGCGCATGCATTTTCTGACGATTTTTCTGGTTTTGTATTGGACGGGTTCTGGCGGATTGAGGGTCCTGGGGGGATTGGGTCTTCTCTGGCGTCGGATGCGGATGATGCCTGGCTGAACCTGGTCACGCCGGATGGCGGCTATGACATCTGGAATAGCAACAATACGGCCCGGGCGCTTCAGACGACGGCAGACACCGATTTTGTAATCGGGGCGCGCTTCCTGTCGACGCCGTCCGAGCGCTACCAGATGCAGGGCCTGCTGGTGGAGCAGGACGCCAACAACTGGATCCGCTTCGACACCTATTCGGACGGCAACGTGCTGCGCGCCTTTGCGGCGGTCACGGTAGATGGCGCCTCGGCGGCGCGGATCAGTGTCGTTATCCCGGGCGGTGTGGCGCCCTATCTGCGTGTGTCGCGCGAGGGTGATCTTTGGACCATGCTCTATTCGCTGGACGGCGCTGGCTGGGTCACGGCGGGCAGCTTCACGCATGCGATTTCGGTGGCCTCGGCGGGTGTGTTCGCAGGCAACACGGCGGGTGCGACGGGCTTTACCGCGCAGGTCGACTATTTCGAGACTTCGCTGGATCCGCTGACCCTGGAAGACGGCGCGGCGGTGCAGGGCAATCTGGCGCCCGATGCGCAGGACGATGCGGTAACGGCTTACACCGACACGCCGATCGTGATCGACACGGCGGATTTGGTAGCCAATGACAGCGACCCTGAAGGCGATCCTGTCACGGTGACGGGCTTTACGCAGCCCGACCACGGCACGCTCGTTGACAATGGCGACGGCACCTGGAGCTACACGCCCGACACCGGCTATACCGGGCCTGACAGCTTCAGCTACACGATCACTGACGGAGACCTCACCGACACCGCAACCGTCAACGTCACCGTCGATACACCGCCCGAATTCAGCTCGGACGACTTCCACGATGGGCCACTTGCTGCTGGCTGGATTGTCACGACGCCTATCGGCACGTCGCAAGGTCTGGGCGCGGAAGGTATCGAATCCTTCCTGAGCCTGTCCACAGGGCCCGGCAACTACGACATCTGGAACGTCAATAATGCCGCGCGTGCCATGCAAATCGTGGCAGATGAGGATTTCGGGCTTGAGGCGCGTTTTCTGTCAACACCAACAGAACGTTTTCAGATGCAGGGTTTCCTGATCGAAGGGGACGCCGGCAATTGGCTGCGTTTTGACACCTATTCTGATGGCGGTCAGCTTTATGCCTTTGCTGCGATTACGGTCAACGGAAGCTCTTCTACGGCGTTTCGCACGGCGATTGCGCCGACAGCAGGTGCGCAATTGCGGATCGAACGCTCGGGTGATGACTTCACCTTTGCATTCTCCGAAGACGGTGAGACTTGGACGACGGCTGGTACGCTGACTCATGTGATGACAGTGTCGCAGGCGGGTGTCTTCGCGGGCAGCACCGGGGCTTCTGGTGGGTTCACCGCGCAGGTCGACTACGTCCAAAGCGATGCCGATCTGATCCTGACGGAAGATGGCATCACTGCGCCTCCAGAACCCGAGGATGACGCGTTTTCCGTTGACCTCGACACTGACCTCGTCCTGACCGAGGCAGATCTTCTTGCCAATGATTTCGAGCCCGACGGCGATGTTATGACAGTTGTTTCCGTCAGCGATCCCGACTTCGGATCGCTTGTTGACAACGGCGATGGCACCTTCACCTATCAGCCGAACGCAGGCTTCCAAGGCTACGATTTCTTTACCTACACGGTGTCTGACGGGACGAGCACTGAGACGGCCACTGTCACGTTGACTGTCGGCACGCCGCCCTTGCCTGAATTCGGATCGGACGACTTTCACACGTCCTCCCTGGCAGGGCGGTGGGATGTCGTGCTGCCGGAAGGGGCCGCATACCAACTGAGCGGTGATGCGGATGATGCCTTTCTTCAGATCACGACAGGCAGTGGGAACTACGATCTGTGGGGAAACACACGCAACGCTGCCCGTATGATGCAGGATGTGACGGACGAGGATTTCACGCTTGAAGCGCGCTTTATCTCGACACCGTCACAGCAGCACCAGATGCATGGTTTTCTGATTGAGGCGGATGAATCGAACTGGCTGCGCTATGATCTCTATTCCGATGGAGGCAATCTGTATGCTTTTGCTGCGTTGACCGAAAACGGACGGACAACCGTTGTCGAGAAAGAGCGCGTGGATGTGTCAACGCAATTCATTCGGCTGGAGCGCGTCGGCGATACGTTCACCTTTGCCTACTCGCAGGACGGTGAAATCTGGACCATCGCGGGAGGTCGCACCCATCAGATGGTGGTTACACAAACTGGTATCTTCGCCGGCAGCGTCGGCGCTGAGGCCAATCTGACCGCACAGATCGACTACGTCGAGGCGGGCGCCGACCCTATCCTAGATGAGGATGCGGGATACGAACCTCCACCTGCCCCACCGGTGACGGGCGCTGATAGTTTCAGCATGGATCCCGGTACGACGCTGGCGTTTACCGCAGCGGACCTCTTGGCCAATGACAGCGACATCAACAAGGATCCTCTGACCATTGTCGCGATTGAGGATCCGGCCAATGGGACGATCAACGATCTTGGTGGTGGAAACTACGTCTATACGCCAGATGTGGGTTTCGAGGGCACTGAAACCTTCACCTACACGGTTAGTGACGGCACTGAAACGACTGTGGGTAATGTTTCCATACTTGTTGAGTTCTTTGATGCTGTATCGGACGATTTCTCGGGTGCGGCCCTGGCCCCCGTCTGGGAGTTCGAGGGCATCGCTGGCCAGGCCTATGTGGGCTATGAAGGCGACGACGCATTTGCGACCATCGTGTCACCTGCAGGTGTGCCGGTCAGCGCCTCCGGCACGATGACCACGCCGCGCATCCTTCAGGATGTTCTGGATCTTGATCTGCAGATTGCGGCCGGTTTTCTGACCGAACCTGCCTTGCAGTACCAGGAACACGGTCTGCTGGTTATTCAGGATGATAAAAACTGGATCCGATTTGACCTTGCATTCACTGGTAGCACGCTCACGCTGATCGTCGGCATGATCGTTGACGGAAAGACAACCTATCCGCTTTTCGACTCGATTGGCTACGGCGTTGTTGAAGAGCTTCGCGTGACGCGCGAGGGTGACGATTGGGTCTTTGAATACCGGGGCAATGGATCAGATTGGATCGAGGCCTATACCTACACACGAGCAATGGAAGTGTCGCAGGTAGGTGTGTTTGCTGGCAGCACGTCCTTCACCGGAGAGATCCCCGGCTATACGGCGCATGTGGACTACTTCGAGAATTCGCTTCAGCCCATCGTCAATGAGGACAGCAGTTATGTTCCGCAGAACCACGCCCCTGTCGCAAACGATGATGCGATTGGTGTTGCCGACGATGTGACATTCTCGCTCGATGATCTGCTGGCGAATGATTACGACCCGGATGTGGGTGATACGATGTCGGTCGTTGCTATTGGCACACCGGATCATGGAATCCTGACCAACAATGGGGATGGGACCTACACCTACGTGCCTGATGAAGGCTTCGAAGGCATGGACAGCCTGACTTACACGGTCAGTGACGGGACTTTGACGGCGGACGCGACACTAACGCTGGATGTACAAGAGCCGATCGACCTTTGGTATGGTGAGGTCCAAAGCTTTGGCAGCCCCGGTCTGGGTCAGCGCGCCATCAACATTCTGGGCAAAGTATCGGAAGATGTCACCGAACTGGCCTACAGCCTGAATGGTGGGGAGTTGCGTTCCCTGTCTATTGGTCCGGACACGCGCAGGCTTCAGGAAAATGGCGATTTCAACATCGACATCAACTACACTGAGCTTGATGGAAGTGCTGCCGACGATCTGGTGACGATCTACGCAACTCTCGATAACGGTGCCGTCTTCAGCCAGGATGTGACTGTCGAATACGAAGCCGACAATGATTGGGACAAGAACTACGCGATTGATTGGGAAAACGTGACCAATATCCAGGACGCGGTTTTGGTCGCGGACGGGACGTGGAGTCACGATGCCAATGGTGTGCGTCCGGTTGACCTTGGATACGACCGTTTGTTGGTACTCGGGGACCAAAGCTGGGATAACTACGAACTGAACCTGTCGATCACCACCCATGATCTGCAGAATGTCGATCCACTTGGTCGTGATGGCGGGGGCTTTGCCATCGGCATGCTTTGGGACGGACACACAAGTGGTCGTTTCGCAGGCTGGCAGCCTGCCAGCGGCTACGAGCCTGGCGCGTCGTTCTTCTTCACACACCTTTTTAAAAGCCACAGCTATCACAACTTCTCAGAGGTTCTGGGCGTTGATAAGATGTCGCTGGAGGAAGACGCGACCTACAACTTCACTGTGCGGGTGGAACAGGTCGGCATCTACGATCGGCTCTACAGCCTGAAGGTTTGGGAAGAGGGAGAGGTGGAGCCGCTGGACTGGACGCTTCAGACGACCGAGACATTCTCGCTTGAGGAGGCGCCAGCCACCGGATCGCTTTATCTGAATGCACATTACTTCGACGTCACATTCGGCGATCTCACTGTCACCGAAATTACGGGCAACGACATCATTCAGGGTGACGACACGAATGAAATCATGATCGCCGCCGATGTCGGAAGCGTAGCGCCCGGGCGGGACGAGATCGACGTGTTCGTCGGTGCTGGCGGTTCGGATGTCTTTGTCTTCGGCGACAGCGATGGAACGTTCTACGATGATGGCAATGGTGCGACGGCCGGGCAGGCTGACTATGGCTTCGTTTGGGATTTCGAAAAAGACATCGATCAGGTACAGTTGGCCGGATCAGCAGCCGACTATATCCTGACAGAAGACCACACTGGACTAACTGCAGGTACTGCGGTCTGGCATCTGGGCACCGGCGGCGACGCAGACGAACTCGTCGGACTTCTCAACGGCGTCTACGGTTTGAACTTGACCGATGAGAACTTCATTTATGATGCGTTGACAGCTTAAAAAAGGTTGCTTTTCAAAGGTAAATAAGTCGAAATAGGCGCGGCGAATGGACGGTGGTTGTACCGATTCATAAATTGCGCCGATAGAGTGTGTGTGGCCCTGATTTGATTGTTTGGGGCTTGGTTAGTAGGTATTTTAAGGAGGTATTGCCGATGAAAACGGCCATTTTAGCCGGCGGGAAAGGAACGCGCCTCGCCGAGGAAACCAATGTGCGTCCAAAGCCAATGGTCGAAATCGGTGGCAAGCCAATCCTTTGGCATATCATGATGATATACTCGCATTACGGGTTCAATGATTTTGCGGTCGCGCTTGGGTATAAAGGCGATTACATCAAGCGATACTTCTCGGAATATGGCTCGTTGTCTGGCAACCTTACGGTTAAGATCGGCGAAGACGTTCCCGTCCAACGGCATGAGATTGACCATGCACCTTGGTCCGTCGATCTGATCGAAACCGGTGATGAGACGCTCACAGGCGGGCGGGTGAAGCGTTTGAAACCCTTCATGGGCGACGAGACGTTTATGCTGACTTGGGGTGATGGCGTGTCGGATGTGGACCTTCACAAACTCGTCGAATTCCACAAATCGCACGGAAAGCTGGCAACAATTACTGCAGTGCGTCCACCAGCGCGCTATGGTCACATGCGCTTTGATGGCGATCGCGTTACGGCGTTCGAGGAGAAACCCCAGACGGCAGAGGGCTGGATCAACGGAGCCTTCTTTGTACTTGAGCCGGAAGTCTTCGACTACATCGAAGGCGACATGGTGATGTTCGAGCATGCGCCATTGGAGAATTTGGCACGCGATGGTCAGTTAATGGCGTATCGACATGAAGGGTTCTGGTCGGCCATGGATACGCTGAGAGACAAGCACAACCTCCAGAAAATCTGGGACTCGAATGAACGTCCTTGGGCGGTTTGGGAGACAGAGAAATGAAAGTATTGGTAACTGGTAATCGTGGCTATATCGGCGTTGTCCTGACGCCAATGCTGGAAGCGGCGGGTCACGAAGTCGTGGGTATCGACAGTGATCTTTATGAGCGCTGCACTTTTGCCCCCGGGGGCGAGATGCCTTACGTGCCGACCGTGATCAAGGATATCCGCGATGTTGAACCGTCCGACTTCGAAGGCATTGATGCGGTTCTGCATCTTGCAGCGCTTTCAAACGATCCACTGGGTAACTTCCACCCCGAAACGACATATGCGATCAACTTCGAAGGCACTATGAAAGTTGCCCATGCTGCCAAGGCTGCAGGTGTGTCGCGCTTTGTTTTTTCTTCATCCTGCTCGAATTACGGGGCAAGCGGGCCCGATTTCATTGATGAAAACGGTGCCTTCAACCCGGTTACACCGTATGGCGAAAGCAAGGTGAAGTCCGAATTGGCCCTGGCTGAGCTGGCTGATGACAAGTTCTGCCCGACATTCTTGCGCTCGGCGACGGCATATGGGGTCAGCCCGCGCATCCGCTTTGATCTTGTTTTGAACAATTTGGTTGCATGGGCGGTCACGACCGGCAACATCCACATGAAGTCTGATGGCACGCCATGGCGGCCGATCACACATATCGAGGATATATCGCGTGCTTTTGTGGCTACGCTTGGGACTCCCATCGAAAAGATCTGGAATGAAGCCTTCAACGTTGGCGTCACCGACCACAACTACCAAATCCGCGAATTGGCCGAGATCGTGGCCGAGATTGTGCCGGGCTGCGAGGTGACGTACGCCGCTGACGCTGGTCCGGACAAACGATCCTATCGCGTGAACTGCGACAAGATCCAGAGTGTGATGCCTCACTTCAAACCCGAATGGGATGCGCGCCGCGGGGCGCAATCCATCTATGAGGCGATGATTGCTGAAAAGCTGACGCTCGAAGAATTCGAGGGCCCGCGCTATCAGCGCATTGGTCACATCCGCAAACTGGTCGATGACGGGGTCATCGACACGGCGCTTTGCCATATTGCAAAGCGTGATCAGAGTATCGATGACGATTTTTATGAGAGCGCCGCGAAAGTGTGCTGTATCTCGTGCAAACATGAGGGGCTTCGGCCGATCCTCGATTTGGGCCTGATGCCACGTTCGGACGGGCTGTTGGAAGAGACTGCGCTATCACAGAAGGAAAGCCTTGTTCCTTTGCGATTGGGCTATTGCCCGGAATGTGCACTTGTCCAGCTTCTCGAAACCCGCCCGGCGGACGAGATGTTCGGCGATGACTACGTGTATTTCTCATCCTTTTCCGAGGACCTTCTGGCACATTCCAAGAAGAACGCCGAAGAAATCATCGAAAACCGGGGGCTCGGGGCTGACAACCTTGTGGTCGAGATTGCGTCGAATGACGGCTACATGCTGAAGAACTTCAAAGAGGCTGGCATTCGTGTACTTGGCGTGGATCCGGCCAGCCAACCGGCAAGCGCTGCCCGTGAAAAGGGCATCGAGACTGTCATCGATTTCTTCGGCACGCGCGTTGCCGGACAGGTCGTGGAAAGCCACGGCAAGGCTGATGTGATCATAGCCAACAATGTCGTCGCTCACGTGGCGGATCAAAACGATCTTGTGAAGGGGATGGCTGACCTGATTGCAGATGACGGCAAGGTCGTTGTCGAATTCCCATATGTCCGCGATCTCATTGATTTCATTGAATTTGATACGATCTATCATGAGCATTTGTGCTATTTTTCGGTCGGCTCGGCGAAAATGCTTTTTGAACGGCATGGCCTGCATCTGAATGATGTTCGCCGCCTTTCCATCCACGGTGGCTCGTTGCGGCTCTACTTTGGTAAGACCGAAGGCATGAGCGAGGCGGCGGAAGCTATCCTTAAGGAAGAAGCCGCGCTTGGTCTGGATCGCTACGACTACTACACAGATTTCGGAAGTCGTGTACGAACGTTCCGCGAAAATGCGCGCAAGCTAGTGTCCGACATCCGATCGGAAGGCAAGCGTATTGTAGCCTATGGCGCTGCGGCCAAAGGGACGATCATGCTGAATTACCTGTCGCTGGACAGTTCAACGATTGAGTATGCTGTCGACAAGAATGTGCACAAACAAGGCAAATACATGCCCGGCGTCCGTGTGCGGATTGATGATCCTGCGCGGTTGCGGACCGACAAGCCGGAGTATGTCATGATCCTGCCGTGGAATTTCCGGGATGAGATCGTGCGGCAGCAGAAGGATTTCCTGGCCAGCGGTGGCAAATTCGTCGTGCCGATCCCAAATCTCGAAATCGTCGAGCACTGAGATGAGCGGACATCTGTGTCCCGCCTGCGCGTCGTCTGCGACATCCAAGATCTATCGCCTGGATGCCGTTCCGGTGCAGTCCTGCATCCTTCTGGACAGCGAGACGGAAGCGCGTGATTTTCCGCAACGGCCGATTGAACTGCACTTCTGCAACAATTGCGGTTTTGTCTTCAACGCGTTGTTTGATCTGTCGATGGTGGACTACGCGTCAACAACTGAGGAAAGCCAGCATTTCTCGGGCACGTTTAATCGTTTTGCAAAAGATCTGGTTGAGGAAATTGCTTCGCTTGATGATTTGAGCGGACGGCGCGTTCTTGAGATCGGGTGTGGCAAAGGGGATTTCCTGCAGGAACTGGTGCAACACACCGGCGCCCGAGGCTTGGGTGTCGATCCCGGTTTCATTCCAGAACGTCTGCCGGGCGCCAATGGCCAAGAGATCCGGTTTCAACGTGAGTACTTTGATCCCGCCAACATCGCGGAGGCGCCAGATTATGTCGTCTGCCGCCACACACTGGAACACATTCCGAAGGTCGGACCGTTCATGTCAGATGTTTCGCGGATTCTGACCGATGAGGCGGATGTCGGCATCTTTTTCGAGACCCCGGACGTGGCGCGGGTTTTGGACGAAGGTGCCTTCTGGGACATATACTACGAGCATTGCTCTTACTTCACGATGGGAAGCCATGCGCGGCTTTTCCGTCGGAATGGCCTTGGAATAACAAAGCTGTATCTGGCTTACGATGGGCAATACATCATCCAGTATGCACGTGCCGGTGGCGCGCCCGTGCTGCACGAAGAAGATGATCTTGACGCCGTGCGCGCTCTGGCCAAGTCCTTCCCGGACCAGGTGCAGAAGAAGCGCGATTTCTGGAAAGGGTTTGTCGCCGAAAGGCATAAGGTCGGCAAGCGAGTCGCGATTTGGGGCGGCGGTTCGAAAGGTGTATCCTTCCTGACAACGGACAGGATTGCCTCAATGGTTGCGAATGTCGTGGATATTAATCCTTTTAAACAGGGCAAGTACCTGCCCGGTGCAGGTTTGCGGGTGTCTGCGCCCGAGGATCTTAAGGAGGCCCCGCCAGATACGGTGATCGTGATGAACCCGGTCTATCTGAAGGAAATCGGTGCGCAGTTGGCATCAATGGATATGCACCCTGAATTGGTGGCGGTGTAACATGTGCCTTCAAACCAATTGCCCGGTCTGCAATACACCAGTGGCAGAGGCTTTCTTTGTTCTGACCGATGTACCGGTCATCTGCAACCAGCTCTGGCCGGACGATGATGCCGCCCGGAACGCGCCGAAGGGCGATGTCGAGCTTTGTGTGTGCGAAACCTGTGGGTTCATCTGGAACCGGGCCTTCGATCCCCAGCGGATGCAATACGCTCCTGGCTATGAAAACGCCTTGCATTTTTCGCCCAAGTTTCAGGTCTTTGCGGAAGATCTTGCCGAAGGTTTGGTGGAGCGGTTTGGCCTGCATGGCAAACCAATCGTTGAGATCGGTTGCGGCGATGGCCATATGCTGGACTTGATGGTTCAGAAGGGCGTGGCAAGTGCCACGGGTTTTGATCCGTCGATGAAAGATGTCGCGTCTCCATTTACCGAGCGGGACGGCGTATCGATCTGCCCCGAGTACTTTGGTGTTCAGCATCTGGACCAGCGCTTTGAGGCGATCCTGTGCCGCCACGTGCTGGAGCATCTGGATAAGCCTCTGAAGCTTGCACAGGACATTCGTCAGGTCATTGGCGAGCGGGACGTTCCGATCTACTTTGAAGTTCCCAATGCAGATTGGATGCTGCGCGCCGTTTCCATGTGGGATGTGATCTACGAACATGTCGGCTATTGGACGGCACCGTCGGTCACCACGCTGTTTGAACGCGCGGGTTTTGAGATCGTCTCTGTGCAAGAAGGCTATGGCGATCAGTTCCTTATGGTGGAAGCGCGTCCTGCGGCACCTGATCCGACGGCGGTTGGGCCCGGCGTTGATGCCGTTGTGCAAAGTGCCCGGTCTTTCGGTGAAGCGGCAAATGCGGAATTGAAGCTATGGCGTAGTCGATTGTCCGCGGATGCCGGCCGAACGGTGATCTGGGGGGCGGGCTCAAAGGGCATCACCTTTGCGAATGCGCTTGGATCCGGCGCTGATACGCTCGCCGCGATGGTCGATCTGAACACCCGTAAACATGAACTGATTGTACCGGGCATTGCCGTTCCGGTTGTCGCCCCGGAGAAGCTCATGGAGATTGAACCGGATCTGGTTCTGATCTCGAACACGCAATACCAAGCGGAGATCGAGCAGCAGGTACGCGATCTGGGGCTGCAACCAGACTTTGCAGTCATCGCCGGATAGGGCAGATGGCAGAGCATACGCATGTCGTCCTGTCCAAGCGTCTCGTTGCAATAAACTCGGCCAGTAGCGTCCTTGCCAGGGTTGTAAACTTTACCGTCCTGCTCTGGGTCTATCAGTACCTCCTTCGCCACCTTCCAGCGGATGAATTTGCCATTCTGCCGCTCGTCACGGCTTTGATGGTGTTTGGGCCGCTTTTCTTTTCGTTCTTCATCGGTGGGATCGTGCGGTACATGATCGATGCCTATGCCAAGGGCGATTTCGAAGAGATGCGGCGCGTAGCATCCTCACTTTTTCCGGTACTCCTGGCATTCTCTGCCTTTATTCTGCCCCTGGGCCTGTACTTTGCTGTCAATATCGAAAAGGTTTTCAACGTCGCGCCCCAGGTCGTCGATGATGCCAAGATCATGATCGCACTGCTGATGGTCAGCTTTGTCTTCAGAATGATCTCTGTTCCTTTCACGACTGCTTATGCCATCAGTCAGCGCTATTTTGAGAAAAGCCTGCTGGATGTGGCAGGTGATCTGATCCGGGCAGGTCTCACTGTGGGATTTCTGCTCGGGTTTGGTCCAGCGGTCATATACGTCGTTGTCGCGACCGTCATCGCTGAGTCGCTGATGAACGCAATCATGCTTTATCGCTCGTTCCGTATAGTGCCTGAGTTGTGGTACGAACGGCGTCTTTTTTCCTTCGCACTCGCAAGAGAGTTGACGGGCTTTGGTCTATGGACCACTTTGGATCGGCTGGGGGGAGTAATGCATACCCATGCCGCCACCCTGATACTAAACATTTTTGGAACGGCGGTCGACGTCACCGCGTACTATGTTGGTGCCACGTTCTTTCGCCAGATCGAAAGTACGATCAAACTTGCGGCTTTGCCTTTGCAGCCGGCTGTCACAGCAATGAATGCACTCAATGACAAGGCGCGTCTTGCCGCGACCGTCTTGCGCGGTGGCCGGTACGGTCTGTGGGTGTCGATGCTGGTTGCTGTGCCAATGACAATATATGCGGATGTCTTCGTTCAGCTTTACCTTGGATCTAACTATGAGGCCGCGTCCTGGGTGATCATTTTGTTCATGGTCATCTTCCTTTTCACGCAACCGACAATTCTGCTCGCAACGACGGCAATGGCAACAAAAAGCGTGCGGGAGTTCTTTTTGCCAGCCTTCCTCTTCCAGTGCTTTGGCCTCGCGCTGATGTTCGTATTTGCGGCTATCTTTGAACTGGGTGCGATCGGTGTAACTCTTGGCCTGACCATTTCGACTGCGTTGTCGCAACTGCTGTATTTCTGGCACTTCTGTCTGAAGCTCACCGGGCGCAGGTTCTCCGAATTTTTTCAGACAACGCTAGTTCGCGGGCTGATACCTGCCTGTGTCGCTGGTGTGGCTTGGGTTCTGCTCAAGTTCGGGATGCCGCCCGACACCTGGGCGGCGCTGCTGATGCAAGGGTTTGTCGGCGCTTGTGTATATGTGCTCGCTTTGCTGGCCTTTTGTCTGGATGCCGGCGAGAAGCACGATCTTCAGGCTTTGAAGGCCAAGATACTTTCTTGAAAGGGTGTTGATGAATGAAAACGCAATCTGCACCATCGCAAGGCACAATCACCTCAGATCAATGGCCAGTCGTCACAATCGGTCTTCCAGTTTACCAAGGCGAGGAATTTCTGGCAGAGGCGATCAATTGTCTTCTCGGGCAGACTTATCGAAATTTAGAAATCATCATTTCGGACAATTGTTCGACGGACCGGACCCAGCAGATCTGCGAAGAATTTGCGCAGTCGGATCATCGCATCACGTATTCTAGAACGGCCACAAACATCGGTGCTGCTGGAAACTTCAATCGCGTGGCGCGCATGACAAATGGCACGTTTTTCGCGTGGGCCAATCATGATGATCTATGGGATTCAACCTACGTTGAAAAGTGTGTCGAGGTGTTGCTGCGCGAACCGTCCGTTGTCCTGGCCTACGCAAAATCGGCGAAGATTGACGAGAACGGTGACACCATTCTGAAGCTCAATGCCGATCTTGGGCTCAATGCGGCAAAGCCGGTCAACCGTTTGCGGCGCTACCACGATCTTTTTGCGGATGTGGACCGCAGGAAAGCCTGGGGTAAGGAGGCGATCGAAGGTTTCTGGATCCCGGTCTACGGTGTGATGCGGACAGATATCTTGCTGAAAACCCGGCTGATCGGGGACTACATCTCCTCCGACACAATTCTGGTCGAAGATCTCATGATGCTTGGGGCCTTCAACGAAGTGGACGATATCCTGTTTTTCAAACGTGACCATCAAAAGCGGTCGATGCGCGACAGCGAAGCCTATGATGCGCGGGCAGAATGGTTCACCGGCAAGCAACCGACAAGACTGCTTTTCCCGAGATGGCGTGCGCTGCGAGAGCGTCTGCGCTCTGCCGTCGTGCTGCCGGATGGTTTGGGAAACAAGACGGCATGCACGTCTGAGATGTTGCTGTTTTATGTGCGACGCCGGTCTGAAGGGAACGCTCTGGTCAAGGAACTCATCGCAAATCTTGGTCGGATGTTTCTGGGCGCACAACGGGGCGCACAGATCTTTCGCAAATGGTAGGGGCGCAGGTTACTCCCCGTTGAGGAGTTCGGCGATTCTTTCGAATGCGCCTTTTGTTTCTGCGAGGC
>CALCOY010000078.1 GCA_937897325.1 uncultured Shimia sp. | reverse complement strand
CAAATTCCGGGGCGTTCGGTCCCTCAAAAATCATTCATACCACCTCCTTCTGTTGGTCTTAGGTCGCGAGCAGTGCCGGGACCGATTTGTGCGCCCTGCACCCGGACACAGCCAGTGGTGCAGGACGGGGTGGCGACGAGGTCATTGTGCCGCCTCTTGCTCAAAACTCAGCTGTTCGACCGCCGCGGCGGCACGGTAGAGCGTTTTTTCCGCCTGCTTAGCAGCTACGAACATCGCTCCGATGGGTCTGCCATCGCTGGTCGTTCCGGCCGGTACTGAAATGCTGGGGTGGCCCGAGGCACAAGACGGCGCAGTGTTCGGGATCATCGCAAAGGCACGTTCGACAATCGTCTCTCGGCTGGCATCGGGACTGGGCAGCGGATGTGTCGCCATGGGTGTTGTCGGCGCCAACAGAACATCAAACCGGGTCAGCAGATCGTCATAGGCCGCCGTCAACAAACGGTTCAGGTTCTGCGCTTTGCCATAATATCTACCCTTGTGGCGCGACGACATGTAATGCCCCATCAAAAGGCCTAGCTTCAGTGTTTCCGACATGTCATCGGCCTGCGCTTTCCAATGCGATTGCCTGTCCAAAAGGCTTTCGAGGAACACACCCTTCATGTTGGTCCCATAGGCGTTCTGGTTCATCATCATCTCGGTCGCCCCTTCGAGGAAGATGGGCGTCCAGATTGCGGCGCCCGCCGCGTGCAGCGGCATCGATACCTCCTCAAGCTCGGCACCTTTCGCGCTCAGCCGATCAGCCACCTCGCGGATGCGGGCATCGACCTCAGCCTCAGCCCCGGGATGTCCAAAACTCTCGGAGATTACACCAACCTTCAACCCGCGTGTGGGCATTTCCAAACCTTCGGAATAGGCCTGCGCGGGCGCACCGGTCTGGCGCGGGTCAAGCCCGTCAGGGCCCGCCATGACCTCTAGCATTAGCGCATTATCGGCCACAGTCCGCGTAATTGGCCCGGCGTGGTCCACGGTCAATTCAACCGGGAAAATACCTGTGTAGGGCACCAGCCCATGGGTCGGCTTCAGTCCCACAATTCCGCAGAAAGCCGCAGGGATCCGGATCGACCCGCCCTGATCACCACCCGTCGCCATGTCGACGATGCCCGCCGCGACCAATGCGGCAGAGCCAGAGGAGGATCCGCCCGCATTGTGGCCCAGAACTACCGGGTTCTCTACGGGTCCACTCGCCGACGTATGGCTGCCGCCGGAGGCACAGTAGTACTCACAGGTCGATTTGCCGAGGATATCCGCGCCGGCATCAAGCAAGCGGGTGACAATTGTGGCGTCGGTTTCTGGGATATAGCCGGCAAGAATGGTCGAGCCATTCTCCATGGTGACGCCCGCAACATTCACATTGTCCTTGATCGCCACGGTCTTACCGGACAGCTTGCCACTGGCAGCCCCCTTAATCTCCGCTTTGACGGCCCAGGCATTGAAGGGATTGTCTTCGGGGGCGGGTTTAACGCCCGGCGCGCGGCCATATTTAACCTCTGGCAGCGTGCTTTCCATCTCATCCACGAGGTCGTAAGCCTCAAATAGACCTTCCATAAGGCCTAGAAAAGAGGCACTGTCTTCCAGGCTCAAACGCATACCTAGTTCCGCCCCCGCAGCGCGCACACCCTCTGAGTCTGGGCGGTCTATCATCCAACAGTCCCCACCTTTTTCTAGCGCTGCTTGGCGCGAGCGCCGACGGTTCGTTTCCATTCCGCCGCGTTCAAACGATAAGCATTGAGCGCGTTACGTATTGATTTAACCAAATAAAATGAACCGTTGTTCCTTGCCGAACTTTGCCGATTCAGACACCCCAAACGTGCAGCTCCAATTCTTGAATGAATTTAGTTGAATTGGAAACTTAATTTTGGCTAACCTTAACACATCTGGGCTGCAACAGGTTGCCAGAAAAAACCTCCAGTTTTTGCAGTCATCGAACGAGATGCTCGTTTATTAGTCATCGCTGACACCAGTCCTGACCCGGTTCCGACCACTACACGGAGCCAAGCCGACTTTGCCAAAGACCTGTCGGGCGCCGCTGCCGCGCGCGGCCACGCGCACCCGTATTGCCAAGGAGACAGCAAAGATGCCCCATGACCACCCCCACCCGCACAACAAACCGAGGTCGGATGTGGAATTGCGCGTAAAGGCTCTGGAATCCGTACTGACAGAGAAATAGCTAATCGATCCCGAAGCGATTGAGCTGATCGTCGAAGCTTATGAGACCAAGATCGGGCCACGCAACGGCGCGCGCGTTGTGCCAAGGCGTGGACCGATCCAGCCTGCAAAGACCGGCTGCTAAGCGATGCAACCGCCGTCATCGAGGAGCTTCTCGGGCGAGCAGGGGGAGGATATGGCGAGGGTCGAAAGCACCGACAGCGTGCACAACATCGTCGTCTGCACGCTCTGCTCTTGCCATCCTTAGCCGAAGCTGGGCCTGCCGCCGGTCTGGTACAAGGCCGCGCCCCACCGCGCCAAAGTGGTAAAGGACCTGCGCGGGGTGCTCAGGGAATTTGGCGTCAGCCTGCCGGAAGAGACCGAGATCCGCGTTTGGGACAGTCGTGCCGAGTTGCGATATCTGGTGCCGCCTAAGCGGCCCAACGGCACGGACGGCATGACCGAGGCTCAACTATCCGAGCTTGTGACCCGCGATGCGATGATCGGAACGGACGTGCCCACTGCGTACTAAACGGCCGCGCATTACAGAAAGGATAGTCGTCTGAACGGCATACACGATCTGGGTGGCATGGACGAGCTCCGCCCCATCAACCCCTCCAAGGAAGAACCCTGTTTCAAAGACGAATGGGAGCGCCCGCTATTCGGGCTCTTCGTCTCCTGTTTTGCGGGCGGTCACTACGACGTAGATGAGTTCCGCCACGCCATCGAACGGATGCGGCCCCCACATTACCTCGAAACGAGCTATTGCGAGCATTGGCTGACCTCGCCGGAAACGCCTTTGACTGAGAAGGCGTGGTCACTCAGGAAGAGCTGGATGCACGCAAAAAATTCATCGCGATGGAGGACGCCCGATGCCAACATTGACACCCGTCATTGTGTTCGGGCTGATCGCCACCGGCGCGTCCGCTCGCCTAGACGAGGGGGTCGCGCCAAAATTCAGCATCGGCGATACGGTCGAGATGAAAAACATCAACCCGGTGACGCACAACTGTCTGCCCCGCTATGTGCGCGGCAAGAAAGGTATCGTTGGAAAGGGACCGCGGCGTGTTTGCCTTCCCCGACACCGCCGCCCACGGCCAAGGCCACAAGGCGCAATATGTCAATTCTACAAAATTTTCATTTCGCGAGCTTTGGGGCGAAGACCATGCCGAGAACATGTTTCTCTTTATCGACATGTTCGACGACTATATGAGGCTGGCAACATGAACGATCCGATCAAGGGATCCGACCTGAAACGCACACCCATTTGCCCAATGACGGAGGTGGCCCAGTGTTCAACGCGCCGTGGGAGGCCAAAGCCTTTGCCAATATAGTGGACTTGCACAAGCGCCGCGTATTTGACTTGTCAGAATGGTGCGACACGCTTGCGGATGAGATCAAGTCAGCTCAGGCCGCAGGAGACGCGGATCTAGGCGATACCTACTACAGACACTGGCTGACTACTCTGAAAACGCTGGTCACGGCCAAGAAGGTCAGTAAGACAGAAAGCCTTCTGGCGCCCACGGAAGACTGGCGCGCAGCCGATGAACATCGCGGGTTCGGTGAGGCTCCTGTTTTTGTCAAGGGCTCTGCGCGCTAGCCTTCCTGGGCTGTTTTGACGTCACCTGGACGAGGCCCGCCTGCACCCAGACAACCGCACAGGGTCAAAGGCAACAGATCAGGTCAGGGTATCAAGTGCCTCGCGCAGTAACTGTGCTTTTTCCGTTCCGATCGTCTCAATGATGCGGTCGTTTTGCTCTTCAACGTGCAAGACAATCTCGTCAGACAGTTTTATCCCAAGGTCCGTCAACGCTAAGTGGACGCGGCGTTGATCGTGCGGCGATAGCTGGCGCTGCACCAGACCATCGGCCACCATCCTGTCCACCAGTTTGGTCAAGGTCGGCGGGTTCATCAGAACGTGCCTAGCCAGCTCACGCATTGTGAACCCCTTGGAGACACGCAAGGACTGCAGCACACGCCACGTCTCCACCTGCACGTTAAGCGCTTTCAGCTTGTCACTTAACTCGACGTGAAGCTTTCGATGCGCAGCGGCAAGTGCATAAGAAATATACGAATTTATGGATTTCTGAGGCTTCGTCATCCGGCGACCGACTGTTCAAGAGGTGAAAAGTTGACGTTGAAGACGTCTGGTATCACCGTCTTTGACGCAAGACTAGCAGAGAAACGGATCGATGGCCTCGACGCGAATGCATCTCTGGCGGACAAACGAAATGGCGGGTTTTCCGTCCGAACGGCTGCGCGCGCGCACCGACAAAAAGGCCGACCAGACCTACCGTGTTGCATTGCTGATCCCGATGTGCGGCCCTGCAGGCATGTGGGCGCCGTCCTGCATTGCAAGCGCCGAGGTCGCCCTGACCGAGCTCAACGCACATTCCGGCATCTGCGGCGGGGAGGTCGAGGTTGTGGTCATCAACGCCGCCATCGAAGCGGAAACGCCAGCCGAGACACTGATTGACGAGTTGATCTCACAGCACCAGATTGACGCCATCGTGGGGATGCACATCAGCGCAATGCGCCAGCGGATCATTGCAAGCGTCCGCGGCAGGATACCCTTTATCTATACCCCTCTTTACGAAGGCGGGGAGGCAGCGCCTGGCGTCTTTGCAATCGGCGACACCCCGGCCCAGCAATTGGGCCCGGCCATCCGCTATATGAGCGACCGGTTCCGGCTGAAGAAATGGGCACTGCTCGGAAACGACTACATCTGGCCTCGCATGTCGCATGCCTACGCCAAAATAGAGCTTCACCGACAGCATCTCGAACTGGTGTCCGAGACGTACTTGCCGTTCAGCTCCAACAAGATCGGAGAGGCCGTCGAGGCTCTGGGGACATCGGGGGCAGATGCTGTCTTGATTTCACTGGTGGGTCAGGACGCGGTTGTTTTCAATCGCCTCTTCGGCGGGATGAAACTGCACAGCAGGATATTCCGCCTGTCCTGTGTCATCGAAGAAAACGGTCTGCTGGCCAGTGGAGCCAGAAATCTCGACCGGCTCTTTTCCTCAGCTTCCTATTTCGCTGGTCTAGACACCACAAAGAATGCGGAGTTTCGGGCAAAGTACCACAGCCTGCACCAAGAGCGTGCGCCCATGTTGAACACTCTCGGCCAATCGACCTATGAGGGGCTGCATTTTCTGGCCAGTCTAGTGAACCAACCGGACCAGGACTGGCGGCTGCGGCGGATGAGAGCGTCCAAACCGATTGTCTACAAAAGCGCGCGGCGCGGAATTTATACGAACAACGCCTATACCACCTCACCTGTATTTGTGGCGCGCGCAAACGGGTTCGTTTTCGACGATTTGCAAAGACTGCCCTAGCTCATCTGTCCTGCTTTTCAGGGCGGCTCGATATTTCGTCGCGGCGAGCTTCGATGGATTTCC
>CALCOY010000077.1 GCA_937897325.1 uncultured Shimia sp. | reverse complement strand
CCTCGACCCCGCTTTCCAGAAGGTTTGCAATGAAAGCCACGTTGCGGGCGAGACGGTCCAGCTTGGCAATGAGCAACACAGCCCCTGCCCGCTTCGCCTCTACCAGCGCACGTGCCAACTCAGGACGATCTGCACGCTTGCCGCTTTCGACCTCGACAAATTCCGCCACGACCTCACCCCGGCCCAGGACATGCGCCGCAACCGCCGCGCGTTGTGCTTCCAACCCCAAACCGCTCTGGCCCTGACGTTCGGTGGATACGCGAAGATAGGTGACGAATTTCATAGCGCGGGCCTCTCGATCCTAGGGGTAATCTTAGGGTGTATAAAAACCCTACGTCCGTTCTGTTCTTATATACATGTATGTATTTGCGTAAGTACGCAAATACATACATGTGAATTTATGCGCTTGCGGCTCTGCGCATTTGCGGTAGCGTCCGGGTCGCGGCTAAGAAGCCGAGCGACGACAGAGGAGAATTGAATGCGTGGTTTGGTGTTCGGTGCCATCCTGACAGCGTTACCTGCCTTTTCGGTTGCCCAGGAACCGGTTGCGAAACTGACAGGGATTGCAGCAATCGAAGATGGAGACGGGCTTCTGTTCGGACGGGTCGAGGTGAGATTGCAAGGAATTGCGGCCCCGGAACTGGATGACGCAATGGGAGTAGAGAGCCGAGCCGGGTTAATGAAACTTGCGGCGGGACGCGAGGTAGTGTGCCACTTGGACGGAACCACGGCAGGCCGATCGGTCCGCCCTGTCGACGTCTGCTTTGCGGGAGAGGTCGATCTGGGCCGCGCCCAGGTTGAAGCTGGCTTAGCCAGGGATTGCCCTGCATTTTCTCGTGAGCGTTACCGTGAGGCTGAGATGCGCGCCCAATCCAACGGACACGATCTGTCTCGCGTCTATGCCTTGCCTGGATACTGCTAGGATGAAAACAATCCTCATAGCAGCTCAAAAGGGCGGGGCCGGGAAAACCACGCTAGCCCGCAATCTGTCTGTTGCCGCTGCCAAGGACGGCAGCCGGGTGCTTTGCCTCGATCTAGACCCGCAAGGCTCACTAAGAGGATGGTGGGAAAGCCGTGAAGCGGATACCCCGGCCATGCTGGACCGTGACCCAGCCCCTCACGCCCTACGCGCCACACTGGACGCGGCCAAGGCACAATTCGACCTCTGCATAATCGACACGCCACCGGCAGCCCCAGAATGGCTATCTGAGGCGCTTGGCGCGGCTGACCTGGTGTTGATCCCGGTTCGGCCTTCCCCTGACGATCTGCGGGCCGTGGGCGCGACCATTGCCGCCGTTAACGCCGCCAAGGTGCCTTTCGCTTTCGCTCTGTCTCAAACGCCGCGTGCGCGGATCACAGATGAAGCGGCCCGCGTCTTGGCACAACATGGCAGGGTTGCCCCGGTGAATATCGCGCAGCGTGTCGCCTATGCTGAGACCGGCGCGACCGGCCAAGGGGTATCTGAGACAACCGACGAAAAGGCGGGGGCAGAGATCGCCGCCGTATGGGATTACGTGAAAGGGATTCTGAATGGCTAAGAAGCCCGTGGCCCTCGATGGCCTGTTGAACACCGAAAGCCGACCGACCGATACCGGCATACCGCAACGCGGGGCAGGGCAGGGCGTAGCTCAGGACAAGAAACCGGTCAAGCGCCCAGGTGAGAAACGGCTGACGCTTGCCCTCGACGGCGAGACCTACAAGCGGCTGAGAATGCACGCCGCCGAAACCGACCAGACACACCAAGCGATACTAGAGTACGCGCTTGCGGAATACCTTAAGCGCGCAAATGCATAATTACGCAAAAATATGCAACTAACTTGTTGCGCGGTGTTCGGCTCCATTTCTAGTGGTCTGGGCTATCAAACCCGAGTTTCTGGTAGGGGTAATGTTGAAACTGGACTGACGTGACCATCCGATGCCATCTTCTTGCAATGGGAAAACCACGAAGAGCCGAAGCTCTGAAACTCATTAGTCTGGACCGAGAGTTCCTTCTTGATGCGCTGAACGAATGTCAGCGACGTAAGCTGCATAACACCGGGGGTCAAAGTTCCAGTGGTTTTGACGAGGCTATGAATAAGCGGCTGTGCGAAATTATCGCCGAATGGCAGCTTTCAGACCTAAATCACCAAGCCAATACGTTTCTTCACCGCCGGAATAGAAGTAATTGGAAAAAGGGAGTTCAACCGAAGCCGCAGGCTCTTGTTGTACTCTGTGCATTCTATGAGCTTACTGGTTACGATGTATCGGATGGACTAGTCGTTTCCCGGGGCAAAGCCCTGAATAACTATGGTTTTTCCGAACTTGAAGGGGTGAGCGCAACACGAGTACTGAACCAACCCTTTTCTCAGCGTGCCGACGTATATGATGTCTTTGTTGGTCAGGTCAGGCTGGGCGTAGTGACTGATCAAATTGGACCAGACTGCCTTCCTAACGATTGGCTGCGACACGAGTACGTAGATCAAGAAGAGCCAGTGGGTTCTTATTCGATTTCGATTCCCAGGGCCTTTATCGAAGTAGACGGGTTTGATCCGTCAATCGTGAAAGACTTCATGCTAGATGACGCCGTCGAGGAAGACGACGATTCAGGAGAGCTGGCTGAAGATGTCGTTAGAGTGAGAAGGGACGACCTGAGGAAGGACTTGGTTTATGCCATCAACCTACAGCCGGGAGTTCAGAAGACCGATCAAGGTTTTTGTGATGGTGGACTTCTTGCATGGCGCCTTGCCGTCAAGCAGTGGGAGTTCAAGGCAATAGAAGGAGAATACCCTTTAGCAGCTGCCAATGAGGTGAAACTTTGCCGTATTTCAGCGCTTACAGGATCATATGCCGACCTGACGGTCTGGGCCGAGATCGAAGAGGTTGTACCGAGAGTACATCTGAACCGCAAAGTGATCAAAGAGCCTGGCCCTGACAATCCAATCAAGGAGCGCGTAGACTTGACCCGGATTAAGATCCTTGAGCAGGTCTTGAAGCAACGTCACATCGAAAGCGATCGGCTTAAGCTTTCAAGTGCGAGACTGTTCTTCGAATGAGCCGCGGACTTACGGATAAAGAGAAGCACGCATTCTCTGTGATCCTGAGCAGTGAAATCACCGACGTCGTGGGGCTTGTCGCCAAGGCGGGATACGACGTTCGGACCTTCTTTCGATATGGCGACTTCACAAGTGTTGATTTCCGAGGCTCCGATTTGCGGGGCGTATCGTTCTGGCGATCCAAGCTTGACGGCGCGCTTGTCTGGCAAGAGCAGGTTGCGCAGATTCTTGGCACCGGACCGCGCAGTATGGCGGACCTGAAAGTCTATCCTGACCGCGAGCCATCAGGGCAGAATGCAGATCACTCGTCCCGTGAACCAGTCAAGCAGACTTTTCTTATCGGATTGGACTCGCCAGACCCCCTTCAGCGCTTCTTTGCGGAGTTAAAACAGGCGTCCGAAACGTATGCCTCGTCACAAAAAGTGGATTGGTCCATATTAGCTGCAACCGTTTCCGATATTCCGGGAGTTCGGGAAAGACTTACGGCATTCCAGGCTGCTTGGCTGCAATTCAACGCAATGATGCCATCAAAAGGATTTTTTACTGCCATTGATCAAGGCCTCGAAAAGACTGATGTTGACAACTTCCTTTCGAGATTGAGCGAAAGAGATACTGATGTCGTACTTGCTGCACGAGCCATCCTCTTAAGAAAGGCGCAAAATTCGGCAGGGACCTTGAGAATTCTAACCCAGTTGGGCGGAGACTGGATCGAGGAAGACACACGGGAATGGATTCACCTCGGGTACGCGCTGCGGCCTAACCGCGACGGCGATCCACTCCTAAGCTTCATAGCCGACTCTGGCTATACCGCTAGACGGGAACTGTTCGCTGCTCTGATAACGGGCGGGCACGTCAAGACCCTCGACGAGGGCGAGACACTGCTGGCGATGATGGACCGGC
>CALCOY010000076.1 GCA_937897325.1 uncultured Shimia sp. | reverse complement strand
ACAAAACCGCTCAAAGCCACCTCGGGTTCATCGACATCACTTCAATCCGGCTTTGGGTCGGCGTCAATGGTTACTTTTCGTTCAGCAGCATTGACTTCGAGAACGCATATGCCGTTCGCATACTCACCAGGTAAATGCGGCGGTCGGCACATTCCAAACCCACGCGACCATCAGAAACCAGGCAAAGAACGGAGCTGCGACCAGTACCGCAACCCGTTCACCAATCGGCATCCTTGAAACCGGAATGACTGCACGGACCATGGACCAAAGCAAGGCAAGCGCCATTGCGATGTAGAGCCCTGTGACACTCCACAAGTTCAGACCCGGGGCTGCTTGAGCAGATAAGTCTCGACCGTGCAGGATTGGTTCCAAAACCCAGTAGCAACCCGCAACGCCAACCAGCGCGACAACTCCAAGAGCCAGGGCCCCACCCGTCAGAGCTCGCTTTGCGCGCCAGCGCGCTGCAATACCGATAAGGCAGATAAAAATCCCAACCGCGGCAGACCACAACGCCGTATCCAATGAAAGACCACTGTGCCAAAAGCCGACACGGTCGAACGTGTGCATGCCACCGTTCAGGTATGCATTCACGACACCGCCCGTGGCATCGCGCCGAAAGCCAAGGCGCATCATCCCATCCGGGGTCTCAAACTGGTCACCGCCAATTGGCTCGAACAGCAGGTCATGACCCAGGCCAGAGATTAAAAGTGCCTCATTCCCGGATGACGTCAGTTCAAAGCCGTGGGTGTTGATCGCGTGTAATCGGTCCAGGCCCGTCTCATTGCGCCGCGTCATCAGGTAACGCCCGTCAAACTCTTGCAGGCAGGACGCATCGCACGCGATGCGCGGGGCCACAGGGCTTTCATTCGGGGCAATCACTTGGGTCAGAACGCGGCGGGGCAGCGCAGTCAAAGCTGATCCGCTTGGACCGTTGGCCGCTACAAAAAACCCTAGGTCGAGCTCTGGCACCAGAACCATATTGCTGTGAAACCCGAAATGCGTCCCGGCATGATGAAACACCTCGTAGCCGGCCCAAGTTTCAGTCCAGAACCCTTGGGTTCGCCCTCCAAACTCGGGCCGACCGGGCCAGGCACGCAAGTACATATTTGCGATGCCACGCCGCGCTGCCTCATCTGTAACATTTTTCTCCAACAGCACTTGCATGACTCGGCCGATTTGTTCTCCCGTCAACGCCAGTCCGCCAGAAGGCGTGTGGATCTCAGGAAATGGGGGCGGATCAATAGCCACATATCGGCCTGCATCCCATACGTGGAATGGATTTGCGCCGTTCTGCTCCGATGGCGTGTGCATGGCGCGCAGATCTTCGACATCAAACGGTGCAAGCATGCCGGAGACGTAGTCCACAAAGGGCTGACCAGACACCTGCGCCGCGATTTCTCCCAGTAAGACATAGCTGGCGTTGGAATAGGCAATCACCTCACCAGGCGCGCGGTTTTGACGGGGTAGAACGGCGGAGATGTGATCAATCGCGCTCTTAGCGCCCGTGGCCTCACGCGAGGCGAAGTATCCCGAATAGCGTTCCTCCAGCCCCGCCGTATGACTCAGCAGATGGGCCACCGTGATCTCACCGAATGGTTGGTTTAGCTCAAGTTCGGGCAAATGCTGCGCGATGGGATCATCCAATGCGAGCCGACCCTCGTTTTCCAATTGCAGGATCGCCCAAGCCGTGAAGACTTTCGAGATTGAGGCCAACGGGATCACGTCATCCTCCGGCGACATCAATCGCCCGGTTCTGGCATCCGCCAGCCTGTATCCACGCGACAAGACTACCTCGTCGTCTGAGACAACGACGACAACAGCACCAGCGACAGCGTCCCGATCCAAGCCAGACATCACCACGCCGTCAACAAAGCCACTCAGCACTGCCCGCCACCCATCTTCAGGTTCAGCCGCAGCAATAGTTGCGGCGCAAATAAGCATGAGTTGTAAAATACATAGCCGCGCCGGACGCGTGATCTGCGACAGATGAAGCGGAAGTTGGTTCAATGGTTTAAACACACATGGCTCCGATCAATGGAGACTTCCTCATTGCTGCAACCTGCTTTCATTGGAAAGCCGCAGCAACCCTCCATCAGCAAGCGGTCTCTGCAACGCCAGCGCCTTATCAACCGGCGCAGTCAACCAGGTCTCAACCTCATCCATACTGGTCAGCACGACCGGCATAGCCTTTGGATGCACCTCCGCGACAACAGAATTGGCCTCAGTCGTCAGAAAGCCAAACAGGTTCTCGGCGCTCAGTCATCCTTAAATTGCGCCACCCTCATGCTCACGCGTTCTGCACGAACTTATCAAAACTGTTTCACCGTCGCCTTGTTAACGTCTCTCTAGGTCATCTCGGACTGATACGAGTTTGGGACAAGGCCGCTCGTTGAAACACCCCATTGTGGAGGAAGCGATGCCCATTACGAAAATCAAATTTATCTATGGAAACAAGCACAGATTTCAGTGGAACCCCGCTGGTACAAAGGTGGAGGTTTCTCCGGCTCTGCCTAGCGCCTCTGGTCTGTACATGATCCGGTATCACCATCACGCCAGAGCCTATATCGGCGCTGCGGCAGACGTTCACAAACGCTTTGCGGATCGTAGACGTGTTCTGGCAGAATGCTGCGTTCCGGCGTTGGCGCTGCAAGGGACTAAAATTTATGACTTCACAGTCAAAGTTGGCAACATGACACCTGCAATTAGCTCACACGGTCAGGTGATCGCTTCTCATTTGGTGTGCAACGTCGAGCATCTGTTTATCCGCACTGTCAAAGGTATTGCTGGAGCGAACTTTCTGACAAACAAAGATAAAACTGTGAGCCCGTTCAAGAACTCATCCAATACGCACACTTTGCGGGTCGAGTTTCAGAACTTCAACAACCAAGGGTGGTTTGGTTTGTTCCAGACTTTCGACATTTTACCGGGGGCGACGAGATAGCTGGTCTTGAGCCGATGTGCTGGAAGTGCTCGGTCATCACGATGGCTCTTCGTCAGCCTGAATACCTGCACATCTCTCGACGACCTGCAGGTGCACGCCTGGAAACGGTTTCAAAAGGGCAAAGCCTTCTGATGCTAACCCGTTCAGCCATGTCGCACTATCGACGAGATCAAGGATGACGAACATACCAGACCGATTTTGCAGGCGTATAGTCCGTCGAAACCTTCAAGGCCTCGCGCCTCAGTTTGTCTCACAGATGCCGACAGTTTTTGTTACAATTACAACGTCCCTTTCCAACCTTGGCCCTCCACTGGAACGTCAAAGGTGTTTGCGTGCCGCATCGAATAGATACCACGAAGCTCATCAACCAGGTTTTTAGCATAGGGTTGTCGGCAACGACGACCATTCGATTTACAGTTTCAAACATGCCCATCCCGACGGAATTCGCGACTGGATGGCAGACAACGTCCACGCCACCGATATTGGCCTAGATGACTGTCGCCGGTGCCCAACACGGGTTGTTGAGATGGCCGGTTCGCTGATTGTCCACAATGTCAATCGACCAGTTCCGCGGCCCTTAAACTTGATGCCTGCAAACGGGGTCGGCGATGTAAGGATCATCCAATTTGGTACGTTGAACAGTGAAGTCGCTGGCATTGCTCAACTGGTGTCGCAGTTCATCACAGACGGCGTTCCGCCCGGCGACATGCTCGTGCTTGCCACAAAGCAAGGCGGTCGGCACACCGATCTTTGAAGCAATTGCAGGCGCCGGTGTCGCCGCCCGATTCGAGTACACGGAGTCGGAGTTAAGCGGCATGGCTGGCCAACGTGCTTTTACCTTATTGAAATTGCTGGACGGCCCGCTCCTCTTCCAGAGCGCTCAGCCAGCGCGCGAGAAGCGCGTGATTCAGGGTCGTTACTAATGCGCGCGCAAGCGTTCGCCCTGAATTGATGGTTCTGGCGGACGGGCTGGGCAAGAAATCTGGCGCGTCGACTGATGCTTCTGCTTTTTGCCGCATCGCCACGGATATGGGGCTGGTCCCATTCAACACCCGCGACGCTGTTGCCATCGATGCGCCCGCATGGCGGGCGGCATCAGGCATGTTGCTCCTCAGTTTAGGTCGATTGTTTGGTATGAATGCAGTTTGACGATTGGAGGAAAGGGCGCAACAGGTTGTTTCTAGGGTCAGGCTTCATAGCCAGTAAATGACAATGGCCGCTAGAGCGATGGCTGACAGGAAGACCTTTGGGCACCTGTCGTAGCGGGTCGCAACGCGCCGCCAATCTTTGAGCCTGCCGAACATGATCTCGATCCGATTGCGGCGTTTGTATCGGCGCTTATCGTACTTGACGGTTTTCTTGCGCTGTTTCCGGCCAGGGATGCATGCGCGTATCCGTTTGTCTTTCAACGC
>CALCOY010000075.1 GCA_937897325.1 uncultured Shimia sp. | reverse complement strand
AAACGCCCGGCTGAACATGCCGCCCGTCATCCCGTGTCCAAAGTTTCATAAACCCTTCACCTCCGCAGCCAAGAAACGCCCAAAGAGGTCGGAGTGTGACTGCGGCATGGCACGCCGACTGCAATCACAACGGGCCTCACTCCAGCCTCGCCTGCCTGACGCCATACGAAGCGGTCAAAGGAAGACCAAAACCTGAACAGAGCTAACTTACAAACGCGCACTCTCAGCGGAGCAGGTCAAATTTTAACAAGTCTTCACGCTTCTCGCGTCTCAGCTTTTTGATAAAGACGGGACAAGATCAAATGCGCAAAAAGCTGCTGCGCGAGCAACAACCAGCCGTTTGGAAGTCCTTATGATTAGAAGCAGCGGTTCGCAGTTAGCTCCAACCTTTGTATCTGCCCACCGGCAAGCCAGCGCACCTCACCCATGTCTGGTTGCGATACCATTACAAATCCATCAACAGCCGTCTTGGATCCTCAAGGGCTTCTTTCACGCGCACCAAAAACGTCACGGCGCCCTTGCCGTCAACGATCCGGTGGTCGTAGCTGAGCGCGAGATACATCATTGGGCGGATCTTGATCTCTCCACCGATCACCATCGGGCGGTCCTGGATCTTGTGCATGCCAAGGATTCCAGATTGGGGCGGGTTTAGAATGGGTGAACTCATGAGCGAGCCGTAGACGCCGCCATTTGAGATGGTAAAAGTGCCCCCCTGCATCTCGGCCATGCTCAGCTTGCCGTCGCGGGCGCGGGTGCCCTTTTCGGCAATGGCCTTCTCGATCGCGGCGAAGGACATTGAATCCGCGTCGCGGATTACGGGCACGACAAGTCCCTGGGGCGTGCCTGCGGCAATGCCCATGTGGACGAAGTTTTTATAGACCACATCGGTGCCGTCGATCTCGGCATTGACTTCGGGTACTTCTTTAAGGGCATGACAGCATGCCTTGGTGAAAAAGGACATAAAGCCTAGACGTACGCCGTGCTTCTTTTCAAAAAGATCTTTGTATTCCTTGCGGAGCGCCATCACCTCGGTCATGTCAACCTCGTTATAGGTGGTGAGCATCGCAGCGGTGTTCTGCGCATCCTTGAGACGGCGCGCGATGGTCTGACGCAAGCGCGTCATCTTCACCCGCTCTTCGCGGGCGGCGTCATCCGCAGGCACCGGGGCGCGTGGAGCGGAGGCTACTGGTGCCGGTGCCGGTGTTGCGCTGGCAGAAGCGATGGCTTTTGACACATCCTCTTTCATAACGCGACCGTCGCGGCCCGTGCCGGTGACCGCATCGCGCGAGATGCTTGCCTCGGCCATGGCTTTCTTGGCGGAGGGCGCATCTTCCACGTCATGGCGCGCGCCGCCGTCACCGGCAGATGCCTGATAACTTTTGGTGGGTTCCGAACTGCCCTGAGCTTTGTTCGTCACCGTACCGGACGCCGAGAGTTCGGCCAGTTTCGCGTTTGCATCGACCGTTGTGCCCTCGGGCGCGATGATTTTTGACAGAACGCCGGCGGCAGGGCTGGGCACCTCGACGCTGACCTTGTCGGTTTCGAGCTCGCAGAGCATTTCGTCCTGTGCAACGCTGTCGCCTTCGGCCTTGAACCAGGTGCTAACCGTCGCTTCGGTCACGGATTCACCCAGGGTCGGTACCATAACATCGATGCTGCCGCTGCCGGGTTGTGCGGCTGGTTCGTGGGTGGGCGTGGAGTGGGCCGGGGCAGCATCCGCTTTCGCCTCTTGCACTTTGGGCGCTGCCGTGCTGCCCGCGTCGCCTTCTGAAATCGTGGCGAGCAGCGCGTCGACCCCGACGGTTTCGCCCTCTGCCGCGACGATTTCGCCTAAGGTGCCCGCTACGGGGCTGGGCACTTCGACGGTGACCTTGTCGGTTTCGAGCTCGCAGAGCATTTCATCGACCGCGACGCTCTCGCCGGGCTGTTTGAACCATGTGGCAACTGTGGCTTCGGTGACGCTCTCGCCCAAGGTTGGCACGCGGACTTCGGTGGACATCGCTTAGTTCCCTTCGATGGTCAGCGCTTCGTTCACGAGCGCCTCTTGTTGTGCTTTGTGCTGGCTGGCCAGGCCCGTGGCAGGCGAGGCCGAAGTTGCGCGGCCGATATAGCGGGGGCGCGTTTCCTTGGCTTTGATCCGGCTTAGGACCCATTCGATATTGGGTTCGATAAAGGTCCAAGCGCCTTGATTCTTGGGTTCTTCCTGGCACCAAATCATCTCGGCCCCCTTAAAACGTTCCAGCTCTTTGACAAGGCTGATCGCGGGGAAGGGGTAGAACTGTTCGATCCGAAGGAGGTAGACGTCGTCGAGCGCGCGGGCATCGCGTTCTTCGAGCAGATCGTAATAGACCTTGCCCGAACACATGACCACGCGCTTGATCTTCTTGTCGGACACAAGCGTGTTGTCCGAATTGCCCTGTTGCGCATCGTCCCATAGGACCCTGTGAAAGCTGCTGCCGGTGGTGAAATCCTCGACAGTGTTGACGGCAAGCTTGTGACGCAAGAGCGATTTCGGTGTCGTCAGGATCAGCGGTTTGCGGAAATCGCGATGCAATTGGCGGCGCAGGATGTGGAAGTAGTTCGCTGGCGTCGAGCAATTGGCGACAATCCAATTGTCCTGGCCGCACATTTGGAGGAACCGTTCCAACCGCGCTGATGAGTGTTCTGGCCCTTGCCCTTCATAACCGTGGGGCAGAAGGCAGACGAGACCCGACATGCGGAGCCACTTTGACTCCCCCGAACTCACGAACTGATCGAACATGATCTGCGCACCATTGGCAAAGTCGCCGAATTGCGCTTCCCAGAGGGTCAGCGCGTTCGGTTCAGCGAGGCTGTAGCCGTATTCGAAGCCCAACACCGCGTATTCCGACAGCATGGAGTCGATGACTTCATAATGTGCCTGACCGGGGCGGATGTGATTGAGTGGGTAGTAACGCTCTTCCGTTTCCTGATTGACTAGGCCGGAATGGCGCTGGCTGAACGTGCCGCGCGTACTGTCCTGCCCGGCGAGGCGGACAGGATAACCTTCAGTCAGAAGGCTTCCAAAGGCGAGCGCTTCGGCCGTGGCCCAGTCAAAGCCGGTGCCGGTCTTGAACATCTCGCCTTTCGCCTCAAGCAAGCGACCGACTGTTTTATGAAGCGGGAAGCCATCTGGTGCGGACGTCAGCGTATTGCCGATCTGGTCGAGCGTCTCTTTGGCGATTGCGGTCTCGCCACGCTGGTAGTCTTCCTTGTTGCGATCGAGATGCGACCATTTCCCATCCAGCCAGTCGGCCTTGTTGGGTTTATAATCTTTGCCCGCCTCGAATTCCTCGTTCATATAAGCTTGGAAAGCGGCTTTCATATCTTCGATTTCGCCTTCGGGGATCAGTCCGTCGCGGACGAGGCGCTCCGTATAAAGCGTGAGCGTTGTCTTATGCTTCTTTATCCGCTTGTACATCACCGGGTTGGTAAACATGGGCTCATCGCCTTCGTTGTGACCGAAGCGACGGTAGCAGAAGATGTCGATGACAACGTCCTTGCGGAACTTCTGACGGAACTCGGTTGCAACCTTGGCGGCGTGCACCACAGCTTCTGGATCATCGCCGTTCACGTGGAAAATCGGTGCCTCAACCACCAAAGCGTTGTCGGTGGGGTAGGGGGAGGAACGCGAGAAATGCGGCGCGGTTGTAAACCCGATCTGGTTGTTGACAACGATGTGCATCGTTCCGCCTGTGCGGTGGCCGCGCAGACCTGAAAGCGCGAAGCATTCAGCCACGACGCCTTGGCCAGCAAAGGCCGCATCGCCATGCAGCAGGATGGGCATGACCGCCGTGCGGTTTTGATCGCGAAGCTGGTCCTGTTTCGCGCGGGCCTTGCCCAGGACAACGGGATTAACGGCCTCAAGATGCGAGGGGTTTGCTGTAAGGCTTAAGTGAACTTCATTGCCGTCGAATTCGCGGTCTGACGATGCACCGAGATGGTACTTTACGTCGCCAGATCCGTCTACCTCGTCAGGTTTGAAGCTGCCGCCCTGGAATTCGTTGAAGATCGCCCGGTAGGGCTTGGCCATCACATTGGCCAACACGCTGAGGCGACCCCGGTGCGGCATGCCAATGACGATGTCCTTGAGGCCAAGCGCCCCTCCGCGTTTGATGATCTGCTCCATCGCAGGGATCAGCGCCTCACCCCCGTCAAGGCCGAAGCGTTTGGTGCCCATGTATTTGACATGCAGAAATTTCTCGAAGCCCTCGGCCTCGACCAGCTTGTTCAGGATCGCCTTGCGGCCCTCGCGGGTGAACTGGATCTCCTTGCCAAAGCCTTCGATCCGTTCCTTGAGCCAACCGGCCTCTTCCGGGTTGGAGATGTGCATGTATTGCAGGGCGAAGGTGCCGCAATAAGTGCGTTTGACGATGGCGATGATCTCGCGCATGGAGGCCAGCTCAAGTCCCAGCACCTGGTCGATGAAGATCGGCCGGTCCATGTCGGCTTCGGTGAAGCCATAGGATTTCGGGTCAAGCTCGGGGTGGGGTGTCTGATCGCGCATTCCAAGTGGGTCAAGATCGGCCACGAGGTGCCCCCGGATCCGGTAGGCCCGGATGATCATGAGCGCGCGGATGCTGTCGAGGACGGCGCGTTTGATCTGGTCATCGCTGACCGCGACGCCTTTTTCCTGCGCCTTGGACTTGATCTTGTCGCCTGCCGCTTTCGCCTCGACCGGTTGCGCCCATTCCCCGGTCAGGGCCTGGGTAAAGTCATCGCCGGGCATTGGCGGCCAATCGGCCCGCGCCCAGCTTGGGCCTTGCGCCTCTTGCTTGACGCTGATCTCGTCATCTCCCATGGCCCGGAAAAACGCCTGCCACGCCTCATCCACCGCGTTCGGATCGTTGGCGTATCGCGCATACATCTGTTCAAGATATTCCGCGTTGTGCCCCTGCATGAAGGAGGAGGCATGAAACTGGTCGTTGGCTGGGTGGTCGGTCATGGGGGTTACCTCTGTTGGGTTGGGACCCGTGTCGTCGGTGATGGGGGCAATAGGGTCGCGCAAACGACGCATAAAAACCCGATGTAGAGTATGTAAAGCAAAGGAATAATGGGCCCGTAATTCGGCAAAACACCTATTGCTTGCACAGCGAGAAATAGGCCGGACGTGATGATTGCAGGCCGCCCCCTAAATCCAGCATAATTTAGTCTCCTGGCTGCCAAGGCAGGTATAGGAAAGAAGATTAAGATGTTTTTGGCCACTTCGCCAAAGTTGATGCTTTGGATGGAACCGACCTTCTGTTGGACACCAAGCAGGTATAGAAGTGCTTCGTCCGCCAACATCAACAAGAACAGCCAACCTACGAAGCCCCAAAATTCCCAACGGCTCGCATGACCGGAAAAATTCAACCAATTCGCATATCCCTTTGCGATTATCTGGCCGAATGATGCAGAGTTTCCGTTCATTCGCATGAACCTTGAGCGTCTTGAGCGAGGCAACATCCGGAGCTTTTCTGCATGATACAACAATTGCTTTTGTTTCGCTGCTCAGTTTGCTGCTGCGTGATATCAAGCTGGTTGATCGACATCACCCCTTGATCGCCTCCATCACCGCCTCGCCCAGTGTTGCGGGGCTGTCGGCGACCACGATGCCAGCGGCGCGCATGGCTTCGATCTTGTCCTCTGCGCCGCCTTTGCCGCCTGCGACGATGGCACCTGCGTGGCCCATGCGGCGGCCCGGAGGGGCTGTGCGGCCTGCGATGAAACCGGCCGTGGGTTTCCAACGGCCGGCCTTCTTCTCGTCGGCGAGGAATTGGGCGGCATCTTCTTCAGCTGATCCACCGATCTCGCCGATCATGATGATGCTTTCCGTTTCGTCATCCGCCAGGAACATCTCAAGCACATCGATATGCTCGGTCCCCTTGATCGGGTCGCCGCCGATGCCCACCGCACTCGATTGGCCCAACCCCATATCTGTTGTCTGTTTCACGGCCTCATAAGTAAGGGTGCCCGAGCGGCTTACCACACCCACGCTCCCGCGCTTGTGAATGTGGCCGGGCATGATGCCGATCTTGCAGGCGTCGGGCGTGATGACACCGGGGCAGTTCGGCCCAACCAGACGCGAGGACGAGCCTTCGAGCGCGCGCTGCACCTTCATCATATCCAGCACCGGTATGCCCTCGGTGATGCAGACGACTAGCGGCATCCCAGCGTCAATCGCTTCGAGGATCGAGTCGGCTGCAAAGGGCGGTGGTACATAGATGACGGAGGCGTTGGCCGCGGTCTGATCCATCGCTTCATGGACGGAATTGTAGACCGGCAGATCGAGATGGGTCTGGCCGCCTTTGCCCGGTGTCACCCCGCCGACCATCTTCGTGCCATAGGCAATCGCCTGTTCGGTATGAAATGTCCCTTGGGAGCCGGTGAGGCCCTGGCAGATGACTTTGGTGTTTTCGTCGATGAGTACGGCCATGCTTGTCCCTTTGGTCGTTATCCTGGATAGCTCATCGACACCTGAACGGTGCCGGGCTTTTCGTATCTGTGATTGGTGCCGATGGTTCTGGTGCTGATGATCAGCGGTAGGCCATCCGCGCGGCGTACCGACCATTGGGTCGGGCTGTTAATTTGCGCATTCGGAAACTGGCGCAAAATGGTCTGTTGTACGATCGCGGCTGCTGCGGTCTCGGGCATGTGTGTTGTCAGAACCGAGCAGATCCCAGCGATCCGGTCCGGTGCATCGACCGTTGCACGCGCGGTTTCGGCGGGCGCATCAAAGAAGTGATCGACGCCGCGATGCACACCGTACGAATTGATGCCGCGATCCACACCGCGATAGGCAAAACCGGCTTGCGAGAAAGAGGCATTCGGAAGATTTCGGGCGATCATCACGTCAAGGCAGCGATCTGTTGCGAGCGCGAAATTCATCCGGGCAGCTTCGTCAAACGTCTGGGCGCGGGGCAGGGTGGCGATCAGAGTCAGCAGGCCTACGCCAAGGGCGAGGTTCACTTGCTGGAATCGTGTCATGCGGCCCCCTTGTGCAGAAGCACGGTGATGTTGTCGTCGAACGGTAGGGCGACCTTGTTTATCAGCGTCAGGCCGAAACCGGCGCGTTTTATGCAGTCGCGCAGTGTATCCAGCGTGAAGTAGTTGACATGATCGGGATATCGGAAGCCGCACCATTTGGGTCCGATGATGCGCCGGTTGAGGCTACCGAAATTTGGCACACGGACGAAGACTTTGCCATCGGTCTTGAGAGCACGGTGCGCCCCTTTGAGAACGCCCATCACATCGGTTTCGTGTTCGAGATAGGAATGCATGATGATCCCATCGAACTGGCCTTCATTGAACTTCCAGATCGCCTCGGCGCCCGGTCCATGGATGCAGTAGCCTCCCCTCTCGCGCATGTTCTTGTCCGCGATGGCGTGAAGCGCGTTGGAAAGCTCGATCCCGTAAGGCGTCATCGGCGGGATGGCCCGCATAAGCGCGCCGCAACCGATATCGAGAACATGACCACCCCTGAACCATTTGCGCAGCCGTTCCTGTTTGGACCGATGTGTCAGGCCAAGTTTCTGTCGCAGCACGCGGAGGGCAGGGGAGAGCTTGGTGGAACCGCCCTTCCTGGTCTTGGCCTCATAGGTCGCTTCCCAGGCGAAATCCTCTTCCAGCGCTTTGTATTCAACGGGGTTACGCAGATAGGTCAGATTGCAACCGCCGCACCGGACAACTTGCCATTCGTCAGGTGAATAGGCGTTCCAAGGCGTGCTTGCCTCAGTGCCACAGGTTGGGCAGGGGCGATATGGGGCAGGGGAGAGCATTCCGGTGGCGCTACCCTCGTTGTTCCACATATGCTTCAAAGTAATAGTTGCCCCATCCAACGACCAGCCGTGTGAGTGCGCCCGATTTGGGCAGGACCCCATCAATGTAATAATGAAACGAGGCGCTTTCTGGGTCGATAGCTCCCGGCGTATCGCCACCAGCGAAGGCGGCAACAGGAGACTGGCCTCCTGTGGTCATCCATCCCGGTTGCGCATTGGCATATGCCAGAAAAGCCTCAGCGGCGGCAGCGGTTGCTGAGCGTCCGAAATTAGCAGAGGTAAAGGCGCAGGTGATCAGCCTTTTCTGGCCAGCAGCGCCAATCTCAATTTCAATTTCTGCCCCAGATAGTGAATCCGTACCCAATGCAAACAACGCCTGCCCGTCCGGTGTCGTCGCGCTTTGAGCGACAATATCTGACCCTGCATCCCGACTTGCGTTCAGAAAGGCCTGTGGGTCGCTCAAAGCCAAATCGCAGTGGTCTACGTATCGCTGAACCGCCAGTTCCACACTTTGACGCATATCGGCGTGCAACGATAAGGGGCTGCATGCCAGCCCTGCTATCAGAGTGGTCGCAGTCGAGATGCGCCGCACCGGATCAGCCCTTAACCGCCTTTACAATCTTTTGGGCTCCATCTTTCAGATCGTCCGCCGCAATCACGTCCACATCCGAAGAATTGATGATCTCTTTGCCCTTTTCGACATTCGTGCCTTCAAGGCGCACGACGAGGGGTACCTTGAGGCCAACCTCTTTCACGGCTGCAATTACGCCCTCGGCGATCACGTCGCAGCGCATGATGCCACCGAAGATGTTGACGAGGATGCCTTTGACGTTCGGATCAGAGGTGATGATCTTGAAGGCCTCGGTTACTTTTTCCTTGGTCGCACCGCCGCCCACGTCGAGGAAGTTGGCAGGCTCGGCCCCATAAAGCTTGATGATGTCCATGGTCGCCATGGCAAGACCCGCGCCATTGACCATACAGCCGATTTCGCCATCCAGCGCAATGTAGTTGAGGTCGTATTTCGACGCCTCCAGCTCTTTGGGGTCTTCTTCGGTTGTGTCGCGCAATTCCGAAACGTCGGGATGGCGGTAGACCGCATTGCCGTCAAAGCCCATCTTCGCATCGAGGCATTTCAGATCTCCGCTATCGCTAACGATCAGCGGGTTGATTTCAAGCATCTCCATGTCTTTTTCGATGAACATCTTGTAAAGCGTGCTCATAAGCGCGACGCATTGCTTCACCTGCTTGCCTTCCAGCCCCAACATGAAGGCAATGCGGCGACCGTGATATGCTTGGTAGCCAGTCGCGGGATCCACGCTGAAAGAAAGAATCTTTTCGGGCGTCTCGGCCGCAACTTCTTCGATGTCCATGCCGCCCTCGGTCGAGCAGACGAAGCTTACACGGGAGGTCTGGCGGTCCACAAGCAGGGCAAGATACATCTCGGTCTCGATGCCCGAGCCATCCTCGATGTAAATGCGGTTGACCTGCTTGCCTGCGGGGCCAGTCTGATGGGTGACAAGTGTCCGGCCCAGCATCTTCTTCGCTTCCTCTGCGGCTTCCTCGACCGACTTGGCCAGGCGCACGCCACCTTTGTCTCCTGCGTCCGCCTCCTTGAAGGATCCTTTGCCGCGCCCGCCCGCGTGAATCTGCGCTTTCACGACCCAAAGCGGTCCGTCCATTTCGCCGGCGGCGGTCTTGGCTTCTTCCGCCCGTAGAACAACGCGCCCGTCAGAGACCGGGGCCCCATAGCTGCGCAGAAGGGCTTTGGCCTGGTATTCGTGAATGTTCATGAAATGCGGTCCCGTTTGGCTGTCGTTTTGTCTGGGTATACGGAAGTATCCCAGTGGTCTGTAAACGAAATATTGCCGCAGGGCAGGGTTTTGCGCGGAAAAATGGATTTTGTGATCACACCAAAAAACGTGTGATCACAAAATAGTCTGGGACGAGCACAGAGTTTCGGGAATCACGCCTTGTGATCCCAATCAATTGAAGAACAGAACAAATCCAACGGTGTTCCCAGTCGTCATGTTGCGAGAGTTGCGCCAGCTTCCCGCAGAGATGAGGGGGCCTTTCGCAGCATATGGATAAGCCACTTTTCCATGAACCCAGTCGACAAGGTCGAGAGAGCTTGGTGCTTCAAAGTAAACGGAAAGGTCAATCCCGGAACCGTCGAGCAGGAGCGGGTGTGGTATCAGCAGATGCCCCTCGATCAAATCGGATGCATCATTCAAAACGTCGGCACAGGCCGCACTTAGCTCAGCGGGTACGGTGACCCCTATGGCCGGACTTTGCTGCGTGTTCGGGATCTATTCGCGATCATCGTCTGTTTCGCGATCTACGGAGTCCCAAAATGTCTGGTTGTTGGACAGCATAAGGCGAAAGTGGTCGCGCGCAGACAGCATATATTGGGCTTCCGGCTTTTGAAGAAGTGCGGACAAGAGCGTGTACAACGCATCAACAATATCGATGGCGTCCTCATCAACCGGTCGACGGCTGGCAGGTGGATCTTGCAGTTTGCTTTCGGCAGATCGGATTTGAGCTCTCAAAACGTCGGCCTTTCGGAACAATTGAGTGCTTTGCCCGATTTGTGCTGAGATTGTCTCTTCCAGTTCGCGAAGCTCGCTCTCCACGGTTTTTCGTTGTTCATTTGAGGTTGCGTCGCCCAGCACATCTCTGATTGCACGTATTCGACTATCTGGAGCATCCGCCAGATCACGTACTTCGGAGCGCATGCTTTCGTTCTTTGCCAGATCCGCTTTAAGGCAGACGATATCAGCCTGCAGGGCGTCTTGATCATAAATATTCTCGGTCGCCGGGACCTTCGCCAAGTGTTCGCGGCTGGCTTGACGATCGCGAATGGGTTCTGTTGGATCGAAAGCCAGAACTGCATGGCCAATGCCTGAAAGCATGCTAGTGCAAGCAACCAGCCAAGCATGGTCTCAAGCATAAAATCGGATTGTTATCCCAACGTTCGAAGAGGCCTCATCGGATTGAACCGGCAGCTCAAAAAGCATACCGAACAAATGTGCTGGAACCTCGTCGGGGTTCTAGGACGCCATTTCCGATGATATCAAAACCATAGACTATCAACAGTCACATCGAAGGCCGCTGGCTCTTGAGCGATCGTAAGGGAAGCGTGCGCAGCATCAAGGTCGTTGATCAAAGTTGCGACCACTTTTGAGATAGCTTCTGGTGGGGCAAGTGTCCGATTGGGATTGGGCGGTAAGATCGTGATGCTGAAGGCATTCAGCACTATCCACAAACGATCCGCGATGCCGCATTGACATGAAAACCCCAAACAAAAAACGCGCCAGAAACACACTGGCGCGTTGACTCTAACGCGAAGGTAGGGACTTAGCCCAGCGTTTCGTCGATGCTGCGGCAGGCCTCGACGAGGCCTTTGACGGCTTTGACGGAAGTGTCGAACATCTCTTGCTCTTCTTTGTTGAGCTTTATGGTGACAATCTTTTCGATCCCGCCCGCGCCGATCACGGTTGGAACGCCCACATACATGCCTTTGAGGCCAAACTCTCCGTCGCAATAGGCCGCACAGGGTTGGACCCGTTTTTGATCTTTCAGATAGGCTTCTGCCATCTCAATGGCGGAGGTTGCAGGGGCATAAAAGGCCGATCCGGTTTTCAGAAGGCCCACGATCTCGGCACCGCCGTCACGGGTACGCTGCACGATCGCGTCCAACTTCTCTTGGCTGGTCCAACCCATTTCGATCAGGTCGGGCAGGGGGATACCTGCAACGGTCGAATAGCGGACCGAAGGAACCATCGTGTCGCCGTGGCCGCCGAGAACGAAGGCGGTGACGTCTTTCATGGAGACGTTGAATTCCTCAGCGAGGAAGTGGCGGAAGCGGGCGCTGTCCAGAACACCGGCCATGCCGCAGACTTTCGCATGTGGCAGGCCCGAGAATTCGCGCAAGGCCCAGACCATCGCGTCAAGCGGGTTGGTGATGCAGATGACAAAGGCGTTTGGCGCGTGATCCCGGATGCCTTCGCCGACGGATTTCATGACCTTGAGGTTGATACCAAGCAGGTCATCGCGGCTCATCCCGGGTTTGCGGGGCACACCTGCGGTGACGATGCAAACGTCCGCACCCGCGATATCGGCATAGGATTGCGTGCCTTTCAGCTTAGCGTCAAAGCCTTCGGAGGGGCCGGATTCGGCGATATCCAAAGCCTTCCCTTCGGGCGTGCCTTCGGCGATGTCGAAGAGGATAACGTCGCCGAGTTCTTTGATGGCTGCGAGATGGGCAAGGGTGCCGCCGATCTGACCTGCTCCGATAAGGGCGATCTTTGGTCTGGCCATGGGTGAAGTCTCCGCACTTGGGTTTTTGTTTCGCGGGGTGCCTACGGGCAAATGCGCTGTCGTGCAAGTGCGCTGCGGTGCGGCGCAGGTGATGCGTTGATGGTGGTCATTCCGGTGGTGTCTTTCTAAGCTTATGGAGTTGCACGGGATTCTGGGCCGTTTTTCATGCTGACATTGGACTTCACCTTCTTTGCCATCGCGGGGCCTGCTGTCCTGTTTGCAGGCATTTCCAAGGGTGGCTTCGGATCAGGCGCGGCCTTTGCGGCTGCGTCGATTCTTGCACTGGTGGTAGAGCCGGGCCTGGCCCTGGGCGTCATGCTGCCTTTGCTGATGTTGATCGATTTGGCTTCATTGCGGCCGTATTGGGGAGAATGGCGTTGGCGCGAAGCGCGGCTGATGATCCTGGGCGGTGTGCCCGGCGTGGCGATTGGCGCATACTTCTACACCTTGGCGAATGCGGATCTGCTGCGGGTGCTTATCGGCGGGATCTCGGTTGCTTTTGTGCTGTGGCAAGTGGCCCAGGCGCGCGGCCTTGTTCGACTGGGGGGACGGCAATTGCCAGCGGAGGCCGGTCTTTTTGCGGGGGCCGTAGCGGGCTTCACGAGCTTTGTAAGCCATGCAGGCGGTCCACCGGCGGCGGTCTACCTGCTAAGCCAAAAGATGACGAAGACCGAATATCAGGCCAGTTCTGTCCTGATCTTCTGGGCCATCAACATCGCGAAATTTGTGCCCTATGCATTTTTGGGCATGTTCACGTTGCAAACGGGGATTGCTAACGTCGTGCTGGCCCCCTTCGCGCTGGCAGGAGCCTGGCTTGGGGTGAAAGCACACCGGCTGGTGCCGGAGTCGCTGTTTTTTCGGCTGACTTATTTCTTGCTCAGTGTAACAGGTGCCAAGCTGATATGGGACGGGCTGACTTAGGTTGGTATCAGCGCCCAATAATCGAGGTCGAGCAGGACATGGGGCAGATACTTGCCGTCCTCGCGCTTCAGATCGAATGGTGGCCCCCCCTTGGTGGCGACAAGGCGCAGGCGGATCGTACCAACGCCGGGGGCCGATGTTTCGGCCTTGTCGAGCACTTCGGACCAGGCGCGGATCGTATCGCCCGCGAGGCAGGGATTCGCATGAGCACCTGCATTGAGCCCAACGACCATCTGAGCGTTTGCGAGCCCGTTGAACGAAAGCGCACGGGCCATGGACATCACGTGGCCGCCATAGATCAGTCGGTTGCCATCGGGGCGTGCTGAGACATCGAAATGCACCTTGGCGGTGTTCTGCCAGAGACGGGTGGCCATCATGTGCTCAGCCTCTTCCACGGTGACACCGTCCACATGATCGATCTGTTCGCCGATCTCGTAGTCGCCCCAGCGGTGCGGCTCTCCCGCTTGGGAGAAGTCGTAGCCGGAAAAGTCGAGACCAGACGGGATCACCAGATCCTCCGGGGCCAAGGTTTTGGCAAATTCCGGGATCACGGTCTCGGGCGCGGGCGCGTCAGGATCGTTCTTGCGCACCATGACCCAGCGGACGTATTCGAGGACTGTCTCGTCTTTCTGATTGGTGCCTGTCGTGCGCACATAGACAACGCCAGTCTTGCCGTTGGAGTTTTGCTTGAGCCCGATCACCTCGGAGCGGGACCGCAAAGTGTCACCGGGATAGACGGTTTTCAGCCATCGCCCTTCGCCGTAGCCCAGATTTGCCACAGCGTTCAGTGAAACGTCCGGAACAGTTTTGCCAAAGACGATGTGGAAGGCCAGCATGTCGTCTATTGGGCTGGCTTTAAGACCCGACCGGCTTGCAAACTCGTCTGAGGAGTAAAGCGCGTGCCGCATGGGATAAAGCGCGTGGTAGAGCGCACGCTCTCCTTCGCCAACTGTCCGTGGGACGGCGTGATCGACCATCTGACCGACGCTGTAATCTTCAAAAAAGCGGCCTGGATTTGTTTTGGCCATTCACTGTTCTCCTAGTTTCAGGTCGGGGTCGTATGTGCCTGGCTTGTCCTTGGTCACCGCCTGCCCGCAGCGCATGACGCCGCGGGCGGCATCGAAGGCATAGATGGGCGGGCCGTAAAGTGCCCAGCCGTCGTTCAGGGCGGCCGTCACCTTACGGCAAAAGTCGGACGTGTCGTCGGTGCTGAGAAAACGATAAAGCTGCATGGGTCTCCTCAGGCAGGGAACGGCCAGACCCCTAGCCAGACGTGGATGCCCGCCAAAGCCGAGAAAAGAACAAGGCTGATGACGGCCAATCGAATGGTTGGCGCGGTGCCTGCGGTTTCGGGCGCTGCCCAGTCTGGTTCGGCGCGGTTGATCAGTTGGATTGAGCCGATGGCCCAAGTCAGAAGGCCACCGAAAAGGATGATTGAAGCTAAATCACCATTTACCAAAAGATGGGCGATAGCCCAGATGCTGAAACCGACAAGCTGCGGGTGACGGATCTTGTTGGCTGGCCAGACCTTTGCGCCCTTGGCAGCAGATGATCCGTAGACCCAAAAGGCCAACAACATCAGCGTGTTGTTGATATGCACCATGAAAGAAGGTGGAGCCCAGGCATAGATGAAGTCTGCATTGCGGTATCCGATAATCATCAGGACCAAGGCCGTGACGATACCCAATGCGACCAAACCTTTGCCGGGATCGCCCAGCTTTGCGCGTGCATCGGGTGTCACGCGTTTGAAGTAGTGGGCGGCTATCCACAAAAGGACGCCGAGGATCAGAAGGGTCATGGCTCACTCCGCTAGTAACGCTTCGATCGCCTCGGCCTTTGCAAGTGTTTCACGGGCAGTTGCCACGTGAAGATTTTCGACAATCCGACCGTCCACGACAGCCACGCCCTGACCGGAGGCTTCGACCTCATCAAAGGCTGCAATCTGTCGGCGGGCAAGGTCAATCTCGGCCTCGGTTGGCGAGAAAGCCGCATTTGTCACTTCGACCTGTGCGGGGTGGATTAGGGTCTTGCCGTCAAAGCCCATATCGCGCCCCTGTTCGCATTCGATGGCCAATCCTTCGGCGTCCTTGAATGCGTTGTAGACCCCATCGACAATAGCCAACCCGTGGGCCTTGGCGGCAAGCAGGCACAGACCCAAGCCGGTGTGCAGTGGCAGCCGATCAGGGCGGAAGCGGGTCTGGAGTTCCTTTGCCAGGTCGTTGGTTCCCATAACCATGCCCTGCAGCTTTGGATGGGCCGCGATGGCTGGTGCGTTTAACATACCCATCGGCGTTTCCATCATTGCCCAAAGCGGTATGTCGCCTGTGGTCGCCGCCAATGCATCCAGATCCTCTGGCATGTTGACTTTTGGCAGAAGGATCGCATCGGGCGCTATGGCCAAGGCCGCTTTGGCATCCGCTGCACCCCAATCCGTATCAAGCCCGTTGATCCGCACGATCTTCATGCGCGCGCCATATCCATCCTCGGCCAACGCTTCAGAAAGCGTTGCGCGGGCGCCTTCTTTTTCCTCAACCGACACTGCGTCTTCGAGATCGAAGATAATCGCATCGACGGGCAACGTCCGCGCTTTTTCCAGAGCGCGCGGCTTGGAGGCGGGGATATACAGAACAGAACGCAGCGGACGGGCCATAAGCATCAAGGCGACTCCTTAGTTATAAAGTTGCGCGGACAGGGCCATTTATTTACGAAATGTTCAAGGTGAATTGTGCCGCATTGCAGCAAATCTCGAATTTGAGAGGAGTGCGAGCGGGGGATTAACCATTATTTCAGAGGTGGCAGGCAGGTTTTTATGCATCCGATTTCACCGGGAGAGCCGTTTCGGCAGGGCCGTCGAACACCTTGCGGTGGGGAAGTTGGGACACGCGAACCGGGGCCGCCCGATCATCGCCGGACATTCCGGCTGGGCCAGATGACAGCGGGTGACGTCTTTTTGAATGGAAAGGCTGACACGTTATGAAACGATCGAGCAAACTGCTGAAACCGGCCGTGCTTGCCGTGAGCGCTGGCACAATTCTCGCGGCGGATATGGCTTTGGCGCAAGGCCAACGAAACTGTGCACCTCGCGAACTCGTGGTAGGTCGGCTCGCCGATGGATATGGTGAGACCAGACAGTCCATGGGGCTGGGAGCCAACAATTCGGTGATCGAGGTTTTTGCCTCTGACGAGACCGGTACGTGGACCATTACGGTGACGACGCCGAACGGTGTGACCTGCCTGGTGGCCTCCGGTCAGGCTTTCGAAGAATTGGCAGAAGCGTTGCCCGCGAAAGGTAACGACGCCTGAGGATATATGCAAAAATGACAGGGACCGACTTTGTAGGGCGCGCCTCTGGCGGGCCTTTTTTTGTTGCTGTCGTACCGTCGGACAAGAACACCCGCAAGGCGGACATGTCGTCCGACCACGCTGCCGCAGAAAGTCATGGGCAGGTTCAATAAGCCGGGCTAGGCTCCTTTTATGTTTGCCCGAATGCTCTTTCCATTCCTATGTCTGGCGTTACCCGCCAAAGCCTGTGAACTGGCGCTCTTGCTTGCCATTGATGTCTCAGGCTCGGTGGACCGCAGTGAATATCGCGTCCAGATGGATGGCCTTGCCGCCGCGTTGCAGGATGGAATCGTGTCCGAGGCGCTTGTCAGCCAGCAGGCCTATGTCAGCCTGTTGCAATGGACTGGATCTTCACGCCAGCGCATGACGTTGCCCTGGACGCAGATGCGATCATTTCAGGACATCGATGCTTTTGCGCAAAAGGTCAGCGATGACCTCCGGATTTGGCGCAACTATTCCACTGCTATTGGCGAGGCGCTCGTGACGGCGCGCGAAGCTTTCGAAGCGGTCCCGCAATGTCGCAGGCGCGTCATAGACGTCTCTGGCGACGGCATCTCGAACGAAGGTGCCGCCCCCGAAGCCCAACGCAAGGATTTGACCATTGCGGGCATCACCGTCAATGCGCTGGCCATCGAAACCGATGAGGTCGACCTGACGGCCTACTTTTTTGAGAATGTCATAAATGGTGAGGATGCCTTCGTTATGACGGCGGACGGGTTCGAAGATTATCCGCCAAAGATCAAACGCAAATTGCAGCGCGAGACCACAAAGCAGGTCAGTCAGTCTTCAGAAACAGCGCCACCTTAAAACTGTGATCACAGCCGTAAAGCGTGTGATCACATTGCCGCGAAATCCATCGAATTGCGCCAATTCACCGCGCCACTTTATTGCACTTGCACGTGACAGACGCCCAAAAACGAGTAAGTAGGTGATAGCTGTTAGAAGGATCTCACATGGCTGATGTCAATCGAGGCAATCGCCCACTGTCGCCGCACCTGCAGGTGTATCGCCCCCAACTCACCTCGATGTCATCTATTATGGTGCGCATCACCGGGATCGCCTCGCTCGGTTCAGCGTTGCTGGTGGTGGCATGGCTGATCGCAGCTGCCACATCGGAGCAGACCTTTGTCACGATAGATTGGCTGCTGAGAAGTGTTGTTGGCGATATCATTCTTCTGGCGGCGACTTGGGCCATTTTTTATCACATGCTGGGTCGCTTGCGTCATGTGTTCTGGGATTTCGGTTACTTCCTGAATGTACAAGTGGCCGAGAAGTTGGCGATTGGCATGTTTGGGCTGGCCACCGTGCTCACCGCGATTGTGGCTTTGGCGTTTTAGGAGCATGTCGATGAGATATCTGACAGACCGAAAACGCGTAGTCGGCCTTGGATCCGGGCGTGAGGGAACGCATCACCACTGGCAGATGATGGTCAGTTCGATCCTTCTGGTAGTCTTGGTCCCGCTCTTTGTGGGCGTCTTTGCCTATGGGTTGGGCGGATCTCACGAGGATGTATTGGCCTATTTCGGGCGGCCTTTTCCGGCCATCGTGACGGTCCTGACCCTCGTCGTGGTGATCGTGCACCTGATGCGCGAAACGCATGTCGCTATTGAAGACTACGTTCACGGGTTGGCTGGCAAGCTGACGCTGGTTGCGACAAGCGCGTTTTCATACACGCTTATCGCTGTTGGTGTTTTTGCGATCGCGCGCATGGCGCTTTAGTATTCTGGCGCGACCTTGCGCCAATAAGTAGGAGGCCAAAATGGCTGCATATGATTACGAGACGCATGAATATGACGTCGTGGTCGTCGGTGCCGGTGGCGCCGGACTGCGCGCCACACTTGGCATGGCTGAACAGGGCCTGCGCACAGCCTGTGTGACCAAGGTGTTCCCCACGCGGTCGCACACGGTTGCGGCACAGGGCGGCATTGCGGCGTCGCTGTCGAATATGGGCCCCGACAATTGGCAGTGGCACATGTATGACACCGTCAAGGGCTCTGACTGGCTGGGCGACACCGATGCGATGGAGTACCTCGCCCGCGAGGCACCCAAGGCGGTTTACGAGTTGGAGCATTATGGCGTGCCCTTTTCGCGGACCGAAGAGGGTAAGATCTACCAGCGTCCCTTCGGCGGTCACACGACTGAATTCGGGGAAGGTCCGCCTGTGCAGCGTACCTGCGCCGCAGCCGATCGGACAGGCCATGCGATCCTGCACACGCTTTATGGGCAGAGCCTAAAGAACAACGCTGAATTCTACATTGAATACTTCGCGATTGACCTGATCATGGACGAAGACGGTGTCTGTCAGGGTGTGCTTTGCTGGAAGCTGGACGACGGCACGCTGCATCTATTCGCTTCCAAGATGGTCGTTCTTGCTACGGGCGGCTACGGTCGCGCTTACTTCTCGGCCACATCTGCTCATACCTGCACCGGTGATGGTGGCGGGATGACGGCGCGGGCGGGTCTGCCCCTACAGGACATGGAATTCGTGCAATTTCACCCAACCGGTATCTATGGTGCGGGTTGTCTGATCACCGAAGGTGCGCGGGGCGAGGGCGGCTACCTCACCAATTCTGAGGGCGAGCGCTTTATGGAGCGCTATGCGCCGACCTATAAGGATCTCGCCTCACGCGACGTGGTCAGCCGCTGCATGACCATGGAAATTCGCGAAGGCCGTGGTGTCGGCAAGGACGGCGACCACATTCATCTTCACTTGAACCATCTGCCACCGGAAACACTGGCGGAGCGTTTGCCGGGTATCTCCGAAAGTGCACGGATCTTCGCGGGCGTTGATTTGACGAAAGAGCCGATCCCGGTTCTGCCGACTGTGCACTACAATATGGGCGGTATCCCCACCAACTACTGGGGGGAGGTCCTGGCCCCGACCAAAGACAATCCTGATCACGTGTCTCCAGGCTTGATGGCTGTGGGGGAAGCAGGCTGCGCCTCGGTGCATGGGGCCAACCGCCTTGGTTCGAACTCGCTGATTGATCTCGTGGTCTTTGGTCGTGCGGCTGCGATCCGCGCGGGCGAGGTTGTCGATCCAAAAACCGCCGTGCCAACGCCCAGCAAGCGCTCGGTCGAGGCGGCGCTCAGCCGGTTTGATGGCCTGCGTTATGCCAAAGGTCATGTACCCACGGCTGAGTTGCGGCTTGAGATGCAGAAGACCATGCAGCAGGATGCCGCTGTGTTCCGCACGGACGAAACCTTGGCTGAAGGTCAGAAAAAGATGGGGGACGTCGCGGCCAAGCAGAGCGATCTGAAGGTCACGGACACGTCGATGGTCTGGAATTCGGACCTGATGGAAACGCTTGAACTGACCAACCTGATGCCGAATGCGGTGGCGACGATCACGGCGGCGGCAGCCCGCAAGGAAAGCCGAGGCGCGCATGCGCACGAGGACCACCCGGACCGTGATGATGAGAACTGGCGCAAGCACAGCCTCATCTGGTTCAAGGGCAACGAGGCAAGCCTCGGCTATCGCGGCGTGCATCTGCAGCCCCTGACCAGCCACAACGACGGTGGGATAGATCTGAAAAAGATCGCTCCGAAAGCACGGGTCTATTGATGCGGTTTCGCCTTCCCTTCTTCTTATGTCTGGCACCTTTGCTGTTGTCCTCATGTGGCCGCGGCACGGTGGATCCAAGTCGGGCGGTCAGGATCTGGTTGTTGCCTGTAGTTTCGAAGTCAGGCCACCGGGCAGCTACGAAAACGCCGATGGCGACCAGGTGCCAACGGTCGTACCCGGTGCTGGAGGCACGCAGGCCGGGGCAGATGCATTGAACGCCTGCATTCGCCGCAAAGCAGCCGAGTTGGGCATCGCCGCGATGTTACCCGCCATAATGTTACCCGCTATGCAAAACGCGCTGGGTGATGTGAAGCAAGCATGACCTTGGATCTGAGGCAAACCGCAAGATCAGAGGGGATGGCATTGCACCCTCTCAAGACGCGCGCGTTCTATCTTAAGGGCTACGATCTTGCGCCAGATGTGGTTTTTGATGTCGGATCTTTCGAGGGCACCTCTTGGCTTTACAACGCGTTTCCAGCTGCGCGCTTTGTTTTGGTCGAACCGCAGGGCGATCTGACAAAAAATGGCCCCGCGACCTACGATTTCTTCGAAACAGCCTTGGGCGCGCGTGACGGGCAGGCGACTTTGACGATCCCTGAAACCGCTCCGGGCAAGGGGCGAGCCATGTCCAGTCTACGGATCCGGCGGGACGCGCTGGCGCAAACATTCAGATCGATCTCAACCCGGACAGTGCCGGTGACGACGCTTGACCGGATTGCGGCGGATTATGACGGACGCTTCGGTCTGAAGATCGACACGGAAGGGTACGAGGCAGAGGTTCTGGAAGGTGCCACCGAAATGCTCCATCGGACTGATTTCGTGATCCTCGAGTTGTCTTTGACTGCCCGTTTCGATGGGGTCGCGGCACCGTCGCGAGTGATCAACCGTTTGGCCAAGGCGGGGCTGGAGCTTCGCGATGTGCTGCGTGTTTCGGACGGCGCGGGCAAACGGGCAAAGCCGCGCCATATCGATGCGATGTTCACGCGTTGGAACGCGGCATGATTGGTCTTTTCAGATCAAAGCCGGCGATTGCACCCACAGGTGCGGCGGCACATTCAGCTGGGCTGCCACATGGCATGACTGAATTGACCACGGACGCTTTACCCCCACTTTACGAATTCAACGACATCGTCGTGATGCCAACTCAGTCCGAGGAGGGCATGGTGGCGAAGGCGGGCCCAATCTGGCCCGATTGGGATGGAGCCGCCACGGTTCGGCATCGCCGCCATCATCACGCCGTTGACAGCCGCCCGCAAGATCCCGGGGCGCTCGCATCGATCGAAATTCTTGACGGTTCGGCTGCATGGGGCGGCCATGCGGTCGATCATTTCGGACATTGGCTGGCGGAACACTCGACACGGCTATTGCACCTGGCGATCCTTGCGTCAGCGGACAGTCAAGTGCTGTTCACGCTGCCCAACGGGGTCAGGGCAAATATGTTACCTGCGTTTTTTTGGCAAACCCTCGCATGGTACGGGATCGACGCGGAAAGGGTCCGCTTTGTCACCAAGCCTTTGCGTGTGGCACATCTTTATGCCGCCCCCATGGCTGAGCTTTGGGCGGGTGCAGCCCCGACGGAGGCCTACCTCAATGCGCTTGAGGGTCGTGCCGTTGACCAACTGGGCCAAACCAACCCTGAAGGTACGCTCTATGTGACCCGCGATGGCGTGGCCGCAGGCGGGGCGGGGCACAATGCCGGGGAAAGCTACCTTGCATCCTGTCTGAAGCATTTGGGCGTGACTGTGCTGCATCCCGAAAGTCGGCCGCTGACAGATCAGCTGAGGGCCTATGCCTCTGCAGATCAGCTGATTTTCTCCGAAGGATCGGCGCTGCACGGCCGACAATTGATTGGCCGGATGGCGCAACATATCGTGGTTCTGAACCGGCGCAAACAGACACGCATCGCCAAAGATGCCCTGCAGCCCCGGTGCACCCGACTGACCTACTGTGACGTCACCCATGATGAGTTGAACGTCTACTTTCGCGACGGACGCCCTTGGCCTGTGAGGGCGCTTTCGCTTTATGACGTATCAGCTTTGCTGGAGCAGCTTGACTATGTAGGTATGCAATTGGCTGAAATCTGGGACCAGACCGCTTTTGAGGCCGCGCGCGACGCCGACATTCGCCGCTGGATCAAGCTGCGGTTCGAACAGCGGCGCCCGCTTGATGTACAAAAATCGGTGTCGGCGATCAGAGAGGTTTTGGAGCGCAACAATCTGGCGCATCTGGCCTCTGCCCTGCCAAATCCCGTGGCGGTTTTCTGATGCGCTGGATCATCGCCACTTGCCTTGTTTTTGCCATCGCCGCCTGCGAGGAAACGACAGCTGCCGTGGATCGCGTGGGCAAACAGAGTGCGAAATCGACCGTCAGCAAAGTGCTGGCTACCCGTTTTCCGTCGGTACCACAATCGGCGGTCACGCCATTCAGCGACTGCGTGATCGACAACGCCTCGCTGCAGGAAATTCGGGAGTTCGCCAAGGACGCGGTGGCAGGCATTGACGAGGCGACGGTGATCCTTGTGAGCACCATCCTCGAACGCCCCGGAACACAGCAATGTATCGCCCGTGCGGGGCTTGCTGCGCTGGCGCAGACCTAGAGCAAGACCTGCGACGCGCCGCAGGACAGGACAGAATGTGAGGAGACGAGAGAGATGGTACAACTGAAACTCCCCAAGAATTCACGGATCAGGATTGGCAAGACCTGGCCCCGCCCCGAAGGTGCCAACAACCTGCGCAAATTCCAGATCTACCGTTGGAACCCTGATGATGGTGAAAACCCACGGGTCGACACATACTGGGTCGACATGGATACGTGCGGTCCGATGATACTGGACGCACTCATCAAGATCAAAAACGAGATCGATCCGACGCTGACGTTCCGCCGCTCGTGCCGGGAGGGTATCTGCGGGTCCTGCGCGATGAACATTGGCAGCGCGGATAAGCGCACGGGTGATGGCATCAATACGCTGGCTTGTATCCACGGGATTGATGAAGTTGACGGCGCAGTTGCGATCTACCCGCTGCCACATATGCCCGTCGTCAAAGATCTGATCCCGGACCTGACCCATTTCTATGCGCAGCACGCCTCGATCATGCCATGGCTCGAGACCAAGACAAACCGACCCGCGAAGGAATGGAAGCAGTCGATCGAAGACCGCAAGAAGCTTGATGGTCTTTATGAATGCGTGATGTGTGCGTCCTGCTCGACATCTTGTCCAAGCTATTGGTGGAACGGCGATCGGTATCTTGGGCCTGCAGCACTGCTCCATGCTTATCGCTGGATCATCGATAGCCGGGACGAAGCGACCGGTGAGCGCCTGGACGATCTTGAAGATCCCTTCAAACTCTATCGCTGTCATACGATCATGAACTGCGCCAAGACCTGCCCCAAGGGCCTGAACCCGGCTGAAGCCATCGCAAATATCAAAAAGATGATGGTCGACCGGGCGGTCTGAACCCGCCAAATCTGTAAGTGAGGACTTCCCGAGCTTGCCGCGGCCTTAGTCGTTTCCAGGTGTCAAGCTGACTGAACTTCAGGTTGTATTGTCACAAATCTTGCCGTGTTTTGCCTTTCTGATGCCTTGATCTGAGGTGATCTCAAAATGGAAATGCAAACACCTGGTTGAGCTGCTCAGTGCGAGTTCAGCTGGGTTCTGGTCAAAACCGCTCACATAAGACCGACAGAAGCGATTGTTCTGTCGGTCAACCTTCATTTTGCGCGGTGCAGTTCTTAGCGAGAAAGCACGATACTATGCCATCAACCTATCGCCTTGAAGGCCTTGCCTTTTGGAATGCTGGAAGCTCTGGAATTCCGATTTTTGACTTTGATGCCTCCATCGAGGTTGTCGCCCCCACAAATCGGGCAGAGTTCAGTTACACGGTCGTCGGAGAGGGCACTCAAACGGTGAACTTCTTCTCCGGTGACTTTGATCTGATGACGCTTGAGGGCGGTCTGCTCACCGTCCCCGGCACGGTGACGGTATCCTTTACAAATACGGCTTTTGCGCGTGTCGTCTGGGCTGGCGGGGTCACGGATGTGCTGGTCGTGTCGCAACCCGTCGGTACCAGTGACAATTTCTTCTTCTTCGATGTTGCGGGCGCTTCGCTGGATCCGATCAACACATTTGACGAAGGCGTGTCGTTCTTGCGTTCGTTTCTGAATGCCGAATTCAGAATTCCGAACGGTGATTTCATCCCAGATCAACCCATCAGTTTCGGTGACATCCCATGGGATAGCATCACCCCAGTGCCCAAGCCCGAAGGGATCGAGCTGACCGGCGATGAAACCGCTGACTTCCTGGCCGGCACCGATGGCGATGATCGGCTGGATGGTCGCGAAGGCGATGATACGTTCCGCGCACTTGACGGAAACGACACCATTATCGCGGGCGCAGGTGACGACACTGTTTTTGGCGGATCGACCCAAGACGATGAGCGCGACATTGTCTATGGCGGTGCGGGTCATGACAGCATTGACGGTGGGGCTGGC
>CALCOY010000074.1 GCA_937897325.1 uncultured Shimia sp. | reverse complement strand
TCATCTGTTCGTTGAGGTAATATTCGCGCTGCGTCCGCTCCATCTGGGATTTGACACGTGTCTTGATCTTCTTTTCAACCTGGAGAACAGACATTTCGCCCTGCATCAGGCCGTAGACCTTCTCAAGCCGTTCGCTGACTGACAGCGTTTCCAGAAGATCCTGCTTCTGGTCGACCTCAATCCCCAGATGCCCGGCCACGAGATCTGCCAGTTTCGCAGGTTCTGTTGTCTCACCCACGACGGCGAGTGCTTCGTCGGGTACGTTTTTCTTGACCTTCGCGTAGCGCTCAAACTCATCCGCGACAGACCGCAGAAGCGCTTCTGTCGTGGCGACATCTCCGGGCATCTCGGTCAGATACTCCGCGCGCGCTTCAAAAAAGCTGTCGTTCTCCAGATATTCGACAATGCGTACACGCGCTTGCCCTTCAACCAGCACCTTTACAGTGCCGTCAGGCAATTTCAGAAGTTGCAGCACATTCGCCAGAACACCGGCCTTGAAGATGCCATCTGTATCAGGATCGTCGACCGACGGATCCACTTGGCTTGACAGCAGGATCTGCTTGTCATCCGCCATCACCTCTTCCAGCGCCCGCACAGATTTGTCGCGCCCGACAAAAAGCGGCACGATCATGTGCGGGAACACAACGATGTCCCGCAGCGGCAGCACCGGGTAGGAGGCGTTGAGGGTCTCTTGCATGCTCGTTTCCTTATATCAGCAAGACCGCACCGGCCCCTGAAGCGGCAGCCTTCGCAGTCTCCTTGGCTATGACTGGTCAAATTGTGTTTGAACCAGCCTGTTTTCAAGTGAACAGTTTGACGCCGCTCTGCAGCACACGCAACGCCATACATACAATTTGGCCGTCTTTTTTGTTGTGTGCCACGCCGCCAATCCCGCAAGCTATTGAGCTTTTTGAAGAAAGCCAAAAAACGCGCGCGATGATCAAAGCGGCTCAATATCTCCCTGAGCACGGCCCGCGTGAAAATCCGCTTCCCATTCGGCAAAATGCCCCAATGCGATGGCGTCGCGCATGCCCTGCATGATCTCCTGATAGTAGTGCAGGTTGTGCCATGTCAGCAGCATTGATGAGATGATCTCCTGGCTGCGGAAGACATGATGAAGATAGGCCCGCGAATAGTTGCGGCAGACAGGGCAGGTGCAGTCTTCGTCCAATGGGCGGGGATCATCCTGATGGCGGGCATTCTTGATGTTAAGTACACCGCGCCGGGTGAAGACCTGCCCGGTCCGACCAGATCGCGAGGGCAGCACGCAGTCCATCATGTCGATGCCGCGCTTGACAGCCCCCACGATGTCGTCCGGCTTGCCCACCCCCATCAGATAGCGAGGTTTGTCTGTCGGCAGTTGATCAGGTGCATAATCAAGGCAGCGGAACATGGCCTCTTGCCCCTCGCCTACGGCAAGCCCGCCCACCGCGTAACCGTCAAAGCCAATACCGCGTAAGGCTTCCGCCGATTGGACGCGCAGATCTTCTTCAAGCCCGCCTTGTTGTATTCCAAAAAGCGCATGACCCGGCCTATCGCCAAATGCATCGCGCGACCGGGCCGCCCATCGCATCGAAAGCTCCATGCTTTGAGCGATCTGGTCACGTTCGGCGGGCAGGGCTGGGCATTCATCGAAGCACATCACAATGTCACTGCCCAGGAGGCGCTGGATCTCCATCGACCGCTCAGGCGTCAGTTCGTGTTTCGAACCGTCGATATGCGATTTGAACGTCACGCCCTGCTCCGTCAGCTTGCGCAAGCCAGCAAGGCTCATGACCTGGAACCCGCCGCTATCAGTCAGAATGGGCCGATCCCAGTTCATGAAATGATGCAGACCGCCAAGCCTGTCGATCCGCTCAGCGGTGGGTCGCAGCATCAGGTGATAGGTATTGCCCAGAAGCACATCCGCTCCCGTCGCGCGCACGCTTTCAGGCAGCATTGCTTTGACGGTCGCAGCCGTGCCCACGGGCATGAATGCGGGCGTGCGGATCTCGCCCCTTTGCGTGGTGATGACGCCTGTGCGGGCCTTGCCATCCGTGGCTTGAAGATCAAAAGAAAAACCAGTCATCCATCCCCTCTGCCAAAGGCCGAAGCAGAGGCCAAGTGATATTCGCCAAGTCGTTTTTCGGGAAACCCGTCGAAATGAGGAAAAATTTTATAATTCAAAGACGTAGTCATCCGAAAGTCGACCACGAACCAGAGTGAATCGAACTGAATTTCATTGCGAACCACTTGCAAGAGGGCCGATCAATCCCCATGTTAATGCCATATACATCGATAACGAGGGACATTCATGAATATCGAAGCTTGGCTGATCGAGGCGCTTCAAAGCAATCTGGTTTACCTGTTGCTGGCGGCCCTTTTCATCGTTCTGGTTTTCAAGTCGGTTAAAATCGTGTCGCAATCCGAAAAGCACGTGGTCGAACGGTTCGGACGGTTGCATTCGGTGCTTGGGCCCGGGATTAATCTGATCGTGCCTTTTCTGGACAAGATCGCACATCGCATATCAATTCTGGAGCGTCAGCTTCCCACAGCAAGCCAGGATGCAATCACCCGTGACAACGTGCTGGTGCAAGTGGACACATCGGTCTTCTACCGGATCACGGAACCCGAGAAGACAGTCTACAGGATCCGCGATGTGGACAACGCAATTTCGACCACGGTCGCCGGTATTGTCCGGGCAGAGATCGGTAAAATGGATCTTGATGAGGTCCAGGCCAATCGTGCAAGGCTTATCGAAACCATCAAGGCATCGGTCGAGGACGCCGTGGACGATTGGGGTATTGAGGTGACGCGCGCCGAAATTCTGGACGTGAACCTTGATGAAGCGACCCGCGCCGCCATGATGCAGCAGCTCAACGCCGAACGCGCCCGCCGGGCGCAGGTGACAGAGGCTGAAGGCAGCAAACGCGCTGTGGAACTTGCCGCGGATGCCGAACTGTATGCATCCGAGCAAACCGCCAAGGCCCGCCGCATCGAAGCCGACGCCGAAGCCTATGCGACGCAAGTTGTGGCGCAAGCCATCGCGGATCATGGTATCGAAGCTGCACAATATCAGGTCGCGCTCAAGCAGGTGGAATCCCTGAACGCCCTGGGCAGCGGCGATGGGAAGCAGACGATTGTCCTGCCAGCCGCAGCGCTTGAAGCCTTTGGGGATGCATTTCAACTGTTGAAAGGACGTGGATGATGGAAGTGATTGTCGAGACGTGGTGGATCTGGTTGGCGGCCGGCTTGGCCCTCGCGGTGATCGAACTGCTCTTGCCCAGCTTCATCTTCCTGGGCTTCGCGATTGGTGCCGCCGCAATGGCCGTGATCGTAGGCATCCTGCAAATGCCGATGTCTGGGCTTGTGACCCTGCTGCCCTCGCCCTTCACACCGTCATTTGCCATCGCCCTGTTCGCAGGACTGTCCCTGTTGGCCTGGATCGGATTGCGGGTGGTTTTTGGCAGCCCCTTCGCGAATGTCAGAAAAATAGAGCACGACATCAATGATTGAGCCCGTCCGTAGGTAAAGCGTTCTCTGGTGAGTGGTCTAAGAGAGAGCGGATTGTGTTCAAGCAAAGGGGTCCCGTATGCGGGGCCCCTTTCGTGTGTGCGGCTGGCAAAAGTTATGAGTGTTTTTCATTTGGAAACGACACCAACAAAAGCGGGTATTTATATGGTGATACGCAACAGTATTGCAGAATCGCACAACTTTAAGTAACTTAATGTGTATTAACCCTCATTAAGGGAATTTTATTATGACGCATTTTATTTTCGTAGCGACCTTTGTAGCAGCACTTCTGCACCCTTTTGATGTGACATCTTCAGGACCTATTCTGCCTTCAGCCGGGCCATGTAACCCGGCTGTTCAAAAGTGCTGGTGAGCAGACCAAAAGATCTGTGACACATCATGAATATACTCATCTACGCCGGGGTGTTCCTCTTTGGGGCGGTCGCTTTGTTGATCGAGGCGCGTCGCAATTATCGCGCGTCGCTCACGCAACAGCCCTTTCAACGTCATCCCATCCTGCAAAACGCGCAGGTCAGCGATCTGTGCACCCCGCGTGACGGGTTCGTAGGCTTTGTCATCTATTCGATGCTCTATCTGGTATCCTACTTGATCATTCTGTCTTCTGCCGAGCTTTACGAGCTGATCCGCAACGCCAACATGGCCAAGCTTGAAGTGGGCGCGACGGATGCGTTCGACCCGTTCGGCAACGATGTGCTGAACTTGCAGGGGACGGTCTATGCCAAACCGATTTTTGTGTCGGCGTTCCTAATCGCGGTGATGTCGATCGGCGCGATGAAACCGATTGAGAATACCGTGCGATCGGCCGCGCACCGCCTGGCCGGGATTCCGCGTGGGGTCTACCGGGTCATAGATACGCTGCAAACGCCAGCCTTCCTGCGCTTGGCAAAAGGGCGGCAATCCGGCATTCTGAGCGACTACTACAAGGCTAAGATGCATGCCGCAGCCGACGCTTTGCCAGCTGACCTTGCAGGCTATGCGCAAGAGATTGAACGCGCTCTGGGTGCGATTGACATTCTGTCCAACGCAGTCGCGCCGAACCGTCGAGCGCAGCATTTCCCTGCAGCTGACCTCGACAAGCTGACCGACATGTCAGCCCAATTGCACGGCGATCTCAGCGACCTCCGCAAAGAACTGAAGAGCTTTGATCCGACCGAAGAGGGTGCCCTGCGCGACCTTTATGAACACGCCACGAGAACCGCCAATAACACTAAGGCGCTTTTTGCAGTGCATTACATCCGGAACAACCGGTCGGTCAAAAACCTTGATCCGACAACGCCGCTTGCCAAGACGGTGCGCGTGATCGACCGAAACTACAATCCCGAACAGAATTCATTTGCACTGGCCGCCTTCGTCTCCGGGCTGATCTCTCTCGTGTTGATCTTCGGGGCCTATTACGGCTGGCATAGTCAGGCGGTGAACAGTTGGCCCGGTCTCGCAGACCGGCAACTCGAAACCATTGTCGAGCGGAACGATACGTCGGCCTGGAATCAACAAAGAGGTGCACAAGGCCCCCCAACACCCCAACGCATGCGCACCGACAGAATTGTCGAGATCTGCATTGCTCATGTCAGCGCGCCAGAAGGCAGCGGCCCGCCACTGGAGGAAAGGCAGCAGGCTGACTGCAGTGCTTGGGTCACAGAAGCGCAGGGCACCTACATTTTTGACGTACGCACGGAATTGGCCAAGCAGGCCTTCTGGGACACGCTGCAAGCCGCGCTGATCGCATTCATGGCGGTGACGGCCACCACTTTCGGTCGAGAGGTGCGGCTTGAACAGGAAAGCTGGAAGACCGGATGGAGCTTCAAACGCATCCCGTTTCTGCGCCTATTCGGTCTGTGCCTGATCCCCAGCGCCTTTGCCTTCATGGGCGCCGTCGCCGGATCCTTGCTTGAGCTTTTATTCGACAGCAACTTCGGCGTCACGCAAACGCAGATCCTGCAGCTTTTTGAAAGCAACACAGCCTACTTTGCCCTCTCACCGATTGTCGGGTTCATCCTGGCATTCGGGGCACTGACCATCTTGGACAAGCACGAGGATCTGTCAGCGCTGATGACACTCATCTGTCTGGCATTGCCCACAGCCTGCGTCGTTATCTTCATCTGGGCGGGTGTTGTTTTTTTCGACTACAGCTTTCGCGACGTGACACCTTTCTGCGACCGGCTGGAGCAATGCTGGCTGACCTACAAGACCCGCGATGGCTTTATCCTTGCGATCCTGCCTGTCATCTTCATCGTCTGCTTTGCTCTGCTGATCGAAGTGACAGAGGAGACAGACCCCGACGATCCGGATACCCCACCCCCTGGATGGATGTCCAAGCTGATCCACCGCAGGGAGAGCGCCGTCGAAAATGACCGCGTTGCAGCAGAGTGATGTGGCACCGGCTCCCCGCACTTGCGGCCACGGTGCTGCTGGGCCTGTCGGTTTCAGCGCAATCGCCCCCAAACAACGGCAAGACGGAAGCCGCGGAAAACGCCCACAAGCTGCGCGTCGGTGTCAGATCAGAGGCGCGGCCCTTTTCCTACAAGTCCGACACGCTTCTTGATGTGCTGACCGCTGCCACGCCGGGCCCGCTGGCCCAGAGGAATTACACAGGTTACATGGTCAAAATCTGCGACGCAGTTCTCAATGAGATGATGATCGATCCGCGCGGGCCGGACCTGACCTCACAAGAAATCGAAGTCGTCGATCTTGACACCCGCCTGCGAGAAACCGCAAGCGTCAAAGGCAGCCGCTTTCGCTTTCTGAAGCCGGGTGAAGGCCAACCTGAGGCGGAGATCGATATCCTTTGTGATCCCGCCACGATCACCAATGAAAGGCGTGCAGGTCTCATCATCTCACCGCCCGTCTATCTGACCGGCATCAGCTACGTTACACGCCGGGGCGAGCAACGCTCGCGCGATCAGCGCAATGAAGAAGGCTGCCCGCGACCCCTACAACAACAGCCGGACCGGGTGCAGTTCCTCTTTGGTCTGGTGGGCAACACAACCGCCGCAAATGCCGGGATCCGCGCACTTCTGGATACGGGCGAGATGCCGCAGGACCGCGAAGCACTCATCCGTTTCCTGCGCGGCGAGAGCGATTGCCGCAACGATGGCCAGATCAAAAACATCATCGACCGGATGGAAGACGAACGCCAGGTTCTGGCCTCGGGGCCAGTCCTGCTGTTCAAAACGCATAAAGACGCGTCCGAGGCCTTCTGTAATGGTGAGATCTTCTATTACGTTGGGGATCGAGAGATCATAACCGCAAATGCAGGGACAATACCGGGCTGTGAATTCGACAATGGCAACCGCACTTTCACCATGGATCGTTACGCCATTTTTGGGCGGGTCGACTATGAGACGGATCCGGCCCGCGCGCTGCTGGTTGCCCGCTTTTTCGAAGTCCTCAGCCAGAAGATACTGTCGCACCCTTCGATCCTTGATCAAGCCTTCTACGACACTTTTCATCCGACAGCGCCGACGCGCACGCTTGAAATCTTCTTCCGCTCAGTTCGCGGTGCCCCTTCCGAGCTCTAGGTCTGCATGACCGATCAGGACCACCTTGACCGGATCGACGCGCTGACCCGCAACGCCCGCAACACATGGTTCGGCCTTTTGGGTGCATTGGTCTTTGTAGGCATCACCCTGATGAGCGTGGAGCATATCGACTTCTACGGCACTGACCGCGCCACGCAGTTGCCACTGGTCAATGTTGAGGTGCCGACCCGATACTTCTTCGCCGCAGCCCCTATCCTGATCGCGGCGATCTATGGCTACTTTCATCTCTATCTCATTCGCCTTTGGGACGTCCTCGGTGCAGCCCCGGCCCGGATTGGCGGCGCTCGTCTGGGCGACGCGATCACCCCTTGGCTCGTGACCGATGCTGCCCTTTTCCTGCGCCGCTATCAGCGCCGCGACAACTGCACAAAGGAACGCACACTTGAAGGCACGGTGATGCTGCTCAACCTGCTGCTCGCATGGACCTTCGGACTTTTCATCCTGTTGCTGATCTGGATCGTCTCCATGCCCGCCCGCACGTTCTGGCTTACGGGCCTGGCCGGAGCATCGCTCGCTGTTGCCTCTGTCGTCGGGGCGTCAAGCGCAATCATGATGCTGATCCGCATGACCGGGATCGGCGGTGTCAGCCGATACCTTTGGTTTGGCAATGTGCTCCAGTTTGCCAGTCTTGCTGCTAGCCTTGGGATACTGCTCGCACTCAGCTGGAACTGGACAAGCGGTCAGTCGGACCGGCTGTGGGCCGTTTCATTGGTCGACGAAGCCATCGTGCAACGTCCGCCCGGCTGGTTGTCCTACGACGTGGCCCGTGATGAATTCCGGGATGGTTGGTGCCGCCGCAAGGGCATTACCAATTGCACAGATCTGAATAGCGCAGACGAAGCGTTCGAAAACGATTGGCAGGCGAGGCGTCAGGCGGCAATTGTCGATATCAGGCGGCCCGATTGGCACAAACAAGGGCGTGCAAAACCGGATCTGAGGCGCGCCGATCTCGACTATGCTTTCATGGTCGGTCTCAATCTGTCGGGCGCTGCGATGCATGAGGCTGATCTGTCATCAGCAAACCTAGAAGGCGCTCAGCTTTCAGGCACCAAGCTGGCATGGGCGCAACTCGGCGGAGCGCGTTTGCAAGGGGCGATGATGGAGCGTGCAAACTTGTCTCAGGCTTTCCTGAACGGAGCAGATCTCCAAAACGCTGTGCTGCGCGAGGCGCAGATGCCAGAAGCAGGCTTTGAACGAGCACAGCTAAGCGGTGTTGACCTAAGCGATGCGCAACTCCCTCGGGGCAATCTGCGCGAGGCGCAGATAAGCCGGGCCAGTCTTCTGCGAGCCAATCTGAACAACGCGGATTTAGGCCTGGTTGACCTGACAGGATCGGATCTGAGCGTTGTCAAAATGCGCAACGCGACCCTGAGCGGCGCAGACCTTACGCACGCGCGCATGAATGGCGCTGACTTCACCGGGACGACTGCCGACGGCGCAGTCTTTGACCATGCCATCGTCGTAGGCGTGAGCTTTCGGAATGCCAACCTCTATGGTGCGCGGTTTCGAGGCGGCTTGATAACCAACGTGAATTTCATGAATGCGAAAATTGACTACGCGCTGATCACCGGCAAAAAGAATGAGCGCATCGATCTCTACAACACGGGAATTGGTGGGATGACAGCACATGGTGCGGCAATGCGCTTTGTCCGCGGCGATGACGTTATCGCCAGCGCGCCACCCGATCTGCGCAATCTTTTCTTTGATGGAACGGTGACACTGCCCGAAAAGACCTTTGGAAAGTCTGGCTTTCCCTGCCAGTCAACCCGCGAAGTGCTCACAGAAATCGAATTCTACGGCCGTTGGCGTGGCTGGATTGAGGTGTCTCCCAATATGGAAAGCTGGGAGGCTTATGCACCCCCTGGTTTGGAAAGTGTCGAGCCAATCGCTCCACCGCCCGGATGCCGCTGGAAGGGTTGATCTGACACGTCCAGAAACGTGGGCCGGTAATGTAACATCACCGGCCCCAACTCGTTAAGCAAAGATGAAATCTTCCTCGCCCAAGGCAACGTGACGGCCCTGAACCATGATACTTTGATCGCCGCCAAGATCGATCAGGGACCTGCCACTCATGACCGTGATCGCATCCGCAAGCTCGTCAAAGCTGCCGAATTCCGTCCCGCCCAGATCGATCCGATCAATGCCATCTTCGAAGTGGAAGATCTTGTCGTTCCCGTCTCCGGTGCTGAAGATGAAGACGTCATCGCCGGCACCACCGACCATAGTGTCATCGCCTAGACCCCCAGTGATCATGTCGTTACCCGACCCACCGATGATCCGGTCATTGCCCGCGCCGCCATCGACCATGTCGTCGCCCGATCCGGCAAAGATCCGGTCATTACCATCGCCGCCAAAGCCGACATCATTGCCGCGGCCAAGGCTAAGCAGATCATTCCCGCCATTGCCGTCAACCAAGTCATTGTCGAAACCTGTGCGGATCGCGCTGCCCTGTTCACCGTCGATGATGAAGTCCACATCGCCAGAGCCGTCACTTTGCAACAGATCAGCAGGCAAAAGCACGCCATCCAAAACATGGGCGATGCCGTTCGCTGCTGTGATGTCCGTCTCAATCAGATTGGGGTTGGGCACGTCGGGATCCTTGTCAATCAGACTTGTCCCGTCGACCCCAAGTGTCCCGCCTTGCAGCGTTGCGATCTCGTTCGACCCCAAAACGGCCGTCGAATCGAGCGCCTCAGGGGCCACATGATAAGTCAGCACCTCGGTCAGAAGCGGAATAGGATCGCCACCGCCCAGAAGTGTCAGCGCCTCGACCAGATAGGCAAAAGCCTCACCCTCATCGCTGCCCTCAAACCCAAGAGCCTGAGACAGGCCAACAAAGGCCGCGTCGTTGGGCGCAAACACCGTCAGGTCCGCTTCGGGATCATCGAGCGCACCCACCAGGCCCGCGGTTTGCACCGCGGTCAGCAATAGATCGAAGTCTGTGGCATCTTGATCGAATGTCCCATCACTGGCCGCGACGATGCCAGCCAAAGTCGGCAGGTCCGGCTCGGGCGCCGAATTGCCTGGAATGTCGATCGGCAACAGAACTCTGTCGATTACCTGGATAGTACCGTTCGAGGCTCCGATGTCCGGCGTCACGATATTCGGGTTCGGCACATCCGGTTCATTGTCCTGAAGTTCCGTTCCTTCGCTTCCGAAGGTCGCCCCCTCCAGCAGCGTCTGCACCTGATCGGCGGCATCGACCTCATCTGCCGTCTTGGCACCAGGTGACACGTGATAGAGAAGAATGTCCGTCAAAAGCGGGACAGGGTTACCATCGGGGTCCAACCCGGCCAAAGCCTCTGCGATGAAAGCAAAGACAGCCGCTTCATTCGCCGCATCGCCGTCAAAGCCCAGATCCTGGGCAAGCGCCGTAAAGGCTGCATCCGTCGGAGCGAAAACCGTGATGTCATCAGAATTCTGCACCGCTTCGACAAGACCAGCCGTCGACAGGGCCTGCACCAGAATGTTGAAATCGTCAGATCCGGCCGCGATATCGACGATATTGGGCTGCGGTATCTCGCCCGCCGAGAGCTTTGCATAGTCAAGGCCCTTGCCGCGCACGTTGGCCGCTCCACCAACTGTCAACGTCAAACCCGGAGGCGGCACCGCGCCCAGGAATGTGAAGTTGTCGGGCAGGCGTCCGGGCTGTTCCAGTTCCACGATCGTGTATGTCTCGCCGTCATCGCCGTATAGATGCCAGACCCGTTCGGCATATAGCGTGCCGCCATTTCCGATCTCTTGACCATCGCGCGTGATCGTCGCCGTCTGGCCAGAACGGTCATCGCCCCGTTCATTCCTCCGTGCATCGCCAGAGAGACGATTGTCGTCGTCCGTAACGCTTAGCACCAGTGTCGGCACTTCGGGCATGGTGAAACTTTCATGCCGGGCGATATGGCCGTTCTCGAACAAATCGGCGGCTGCAAATCCTGTGAATGTGAATTCCTTCATCATCGCATCTCCTCTCTGCGCTGAGTTTTAGGGAAGCAGCACGCGGTCGATCACATGGATCACACCGTTCGAGGCCGGAACATCGGCGGTCGTCACGTTGGATTTGTTGACCCGCACCCCATTGCGTCCATCGACATGCAAGTTCTTGCCGTTGACCGTTGCAACACTTAGGCGCTTGCCCGCAAGATCTGCCGCCATCACTTTGCCAGGCAGCACATGGTAAGTCAGAACGGCCACAAGCTGGTCCTTGTTTTCGGGCTTTAGCAGGTTGTCGACAGTTCCGGCGGGCAGCGCCGCAAATGCATCATCCGTCGGGGCAAATACGGTAAATGGACCTTCGCTTTTCAGCGTGCCGACCAGATCGGCGGCATCGACCGCAGCAACCAGCGTGTTGAACGTGCCAGCCGATTGAGCGACCTCGACAATGTCAGGATCGGAATTGGTCATCGTGCCAGCGCAACCCGAGATAGCCAAAGCTGCGACCAACAGGCCGGTTTTGAGAAGGGTGAAGAGTTTCATATCGTTTCGCCTTATTGCGTGTGAATTTTGCACACATAGATGCCTGCGACGTTACGTCTAGGCCGCCCAACCATTTTTGTGTGGAAAAATTGCACACGAGCGGCCATTTTCCGCTGATGGCATCGCGTGACCCTTTTTCCAGATCGACCTTCTTTGAAAAGGCGCTGACAGGCATTCTGCGCCCTCTGGTTAGGGCACTGATTGCTCAGGGTCTGACCGCGCCTGCCTTCTACCGCATCGTCAAGCAAACCTATGTTGAGGTCGCCGCTGAGGATCTGGGCCAATCCGCCACGGACAGCCGGGTCAGCGTCATGACGGGAGTGCATCGGCGCGACGTTAAGGATTTTCGCAACCCCGAAGATTCTGCTGAAAAGGCTGCCCGCCAAAAGATCTCGATGCTTGCAATGGTGATCGGGCGCTGGATGTCACATGAGCAATTCTGCGATGACGACGGCAAACCGCTCGACCTGCCAAGAACCAGCGAAACCGGCCCCAGTTTCGAAAGGCTGGTGGCGTCCATCAGCCGGGACGTGCGCCCTCGAACCATTTTAGATGAATTGCTGCGCCAACAAATCATCGCGCTGGACGGCGATGTGGTCCGCCTTCTGGTCGAAGGCCTGGTCGGCAGCGATGACATGGAGCAGAAGCTGCACTTCTTCTCCCGAAACATCGGCGATCACATGAATGCCGCGGTTGAGAACCTGCTGTCTGAAACGCCGCCGCATTTTGAGCGGGCGGTCTACTACACGCACCTGACCGAGGCCTCGGTCGACGATATTGAGACCGAAGCGCGCCAGGTTGGCGCCGAAGCCCTGCGAAGCATAAACGCCATGGCGGCCACGCATCAGGGTACCGACCACACCAAGGCCGAAGCGCAACACCGCTTTCGCTTCGGTGTGTTTTTTTACAAGGAAGACGAAAGTGCCGAAGGAAAGGGACAGATCTCCGATGAGGACCGGTAAACTCTCGCGCCGCGCAGCCCTCGCAGGAGGCGGCGCGACCCTATTGCTGCCCGGGCTCGGCTGGGCTCAAAGCACTGATCGGGAGATGGAAGGCGGCATTGGCGGAACGGGTATTGTCGGCGTTCTGACCGATTTCGGAAGTCTGATCGTTGGGGGTCAATATGTCGGCACGGATGCCGGTACCCGATACACGGACGGCTTCGGCGCATTGCAAAAAAGTAATCTGCGGATCGGCGACAGCCTGACGGTGGAGGCAAGCGGGCCGCAAAGCGACCTTGTTGCTCGGCGCGTACATGTCACTCATCCCCTGGTCGGCCGTATCGCATCCGGCAGTGGCCAGACCTTTGTCGTGAACGGTGTATCCGTTACGCTAAACGGATCGAACGGTGGTTTCGCGGTCGGGGACCGCGTGGCGGTCGCGGGCTTGTGGCGTGGAACGCGGGTCATCGCGAGCGGGCTCTCCCCTGCCCGGTCAAATTTTGATCTGGTGTCAGGTGACGTGATCCGCGGCCCGAATGGACGACAGATCGGTGGGATCGCGACACGCGGCGGCGGGCTTCATCGCGCACGCATCGGATCCTTTGTCACGGCGATCGGTCAGTTCGACCAAGACCGGCCGCGGTTTGATGCGCAGCGCGTTCGGATCGAACGCTTTACCGGCGCCGCAGGGCCGCTGGAGCGTTTGGCTGTCGAAGGCTATCTGGAGCAGTCCAGCGACGCACCGGGCTACCGCGTCTCGGGTCTGGGCCACAGTTTTGAGCGGAACCTGCAACTGGCCCAATATGTCAACGAGCGGGTGCTCTTCACAGGCGGCTATACCGGACGTTTTGCCGCCAACAGCGCCGTAATTCTGCCCGAGAGCTTTGCCGCACGCCGCCGCATTCTGCGCGATCTCAGCCGCTGAGGAATTCCGGGGCGACAAGACCCGGACGCATCGCCTCAACCGCGGTCAGAATGTCAAAAACCGGCAAACCGGTCGCGCGTCTGATGGCAGGCGCATAGGGCGGTAGGTTTGTGCACTCCAGCAGGATTGCACGATGGTGGGACAGAAGACTCTCCTTGACCAGCCCGAGCAACTCTGCCTCGGCCCGCACGGGATCGAGGTCCTGCTGGTCATGCGCGATAACCCCGCGAAGATGATCGCTCGTCGGCAGCCCAACGCAGGATTTCAGATACTCCGGATGGCCCCGCAGATGCGATGATCCAAGCTTCGCCGCATCAAATGTCAATATCATGAGCGCATCAGGTGAGTGTTCCGATGCCAGCGCGGGAAGTTGCGTGAGCGCCGAGCTGATCAAGCGCTTGTCCGCCAAACCGACCAGATGATCCTGCCAAAAACTCAAAAAACCGCAGGACGTGACGACCAGTTCAGCCTCGGCCCGCTTCAGGGCCTCCTCGAAAGGCGTGATATCGATGTGAGCAGGGTCCGCGCGCACGATCCCGGCGACGGACGCTGCTCGAATGCGAACGATCTCCACCGGTTGCGTGTAGGTTTCCTTGCAGGCGACATCACCGGGGATGCGTGGGAATGTCGTATCGAGTTGCAGAATGCTGAGCGCGGGCTGCACGGTCAGCCTGGCCCGCGTGCAGTGTTGGGCAGCCAAGTGGCGAGTTCCGGCCAGACCACAAGGATGACCACCATCAGCAACATCAACCCCACCATTGGGATAGCAGTGCGCGAGATGTAGGAAATCTCGTGCCGCGTCATCCCCTGAAGAACGAACAGATTAAAACCGATGGGCGGCGTCACCTGCGCCATTTCGACAACCACGACGATGAAAATGCCGAACCATATCATATCGATGCCCGCGCCGCGCACCATAGGTTCGACAATGGCCATGGTTAGTACGACCGATGAGATCCCGTCGAGGAACATGCCAAGGATCACATAAAACAGAGTCAGCGCCGCGATCAGCGTGATCGGCGACAGTGCCATCTCGTCGATCCATGCCGCAAGAGCGCGGGGCAGGCCGGTGAAGCCCATCGAAAGCGACAGAAACGCCGCCCCCATAAGGATCAGCGCGATCATGGCCGAGGTCCGCGTGGCCCCCATAAGGCTCGCCGAAAAAGTTCTCCAATTAAGCGATTTCTGCATCGCCGCCAGCAAGAGTGCCCCCAAAACGCCAACCGCCGCTGCCTCGGTCGCCGTGGCCCAGCCGAAATACATCGAACCGATAACAGCAAATACCAGACAGAGGACGGGGATGAGAAAGCGGCTTTCACCCAGCATTTCGCTGAACGACATCGAAGGTTCCGCTGCGGGGCGCTGGCCTCGGCCAAGGAAATGCCAGCCAACGATGTAAGAGGCAAATAGCCCCGCCAGAACCAGCCCTGGAATGATCCCGGCCATGAACAGCTTGGTGATGCTTTCGTTGATGGTCACGCCATAGACGATTAGTGTCAGCGACGGCGGGATCATCAAACCCAGCGTGGCGGCCCCGGCAAGGGTCCCGATGATCATGAATTCCGGATAGCCCCGTGCGCGCAATTCGGGGATCGACATCTTGCCAACGGTCGTCAGCGTTGCAGCAGAAGATCCGGAGACCGCCGCAAAGATCGTGCAACCGGCAATATTTGTGTGCAGCAGGCCACCGGGTAAGAACCGCATCCAGGGCGCAAGGCCTCGAAACATATCTTCGGAGAGACGCGTTCGATAGAGGATTTCACCCATCCAGATGAAGAGGGGCAATGCCGTCAAAGTCCAGCTTGAGGACGAGGTCCAGATCATCGTGATCATCGCGTCGCCAGCGGGCCGGGTCGTGAACAGCTCCATCCCCACCCAGGCAACACCCATCAGCGCAAGCCCAATCCAGACAGAAGATCCGAGCAGCGCAAACAGCACGAAGAGGAAAATGACCGTGGCGTAGACTTCCATTATTCGACCGCCTCGGCGCGGATCGGGTTCTGCCCCTCAATCAGCGTGCGATAGAGCATGTCCCACATGCAGATCGCCAACAGCACCGTGCCCATCGACATCGCGATTTGCGGCACCCAGATCGGCGTATAGACCCACTCGCCACTGCTTTGCGCCCAAAGATCCCCCCAGTCAGACGGCACCGTACCAAACATCGACAGGAAGGTGATCAGCCATTCTGGGATCTTGTCCTGATCCTGGGTCCGGTCGTTCAGCATTTCGGACAGCACATTTGTCTTGATCGCATACCGCGCGAAGTAAGTGGCGGTTATGGCCGAGACGAGCAGCGCAAAGACATCAAGCCAGCGCCCCACCCGCTGCGACATGTTCAGAAAGATCGATACGCGAATATGCGCCCCCCGCGTCATTGCGTAGGCCAGCGCGAAGAAAGAGGTGCAAGCCATCGCGTAGCCAGCAAAATGGGTGGATCCCGGGAAGGAGATGCCTGCCCAGCGAGCCACCATTTGGGCCACGATCAGTGCTAGTATCGTGACCATGAAACAGGCCGCGATCACCCCGCTGCCCAAATAGATCCGGTCCAGTACCGCCCAAAGAGGGCGCAGCACTGGGCGCAAGCGCGCGCCGCAAACGACGCACAGAAATGCAAAACCTGTGGGCAGAACAAAGAGCCAGACCCATAAGGGCAGGCCAATAAATGGGGACCAGTCGCGCATCAATCAGGCCCCGACCAGCGGCCCGCGCCGGTCGGGATCAGGCTCATTGCCCGTAAGCGTCAAGGATCTTCTGACCGTTCTCACCAGCGGAGGCGAGCCATTCTTCGGTCATCTTCGCCCCGATCGTCTGCAACTCGGTCAGGAATTCGGTGCCGGCATCCGTCACGGTCATTCCGTTGGCTTCAAGCTGTTCGAAGTACCAGTCAGAAAGCTCTTCCGACTTTGCTTCACAGGCCGCTCCTGTTTCGTCGCCCGCTTTCTGCAAGGCGGCCTGCATATTTTCATCAAGGCCATCCCAAACGGATTTGTTGACCATTACGTAGTTGCGGGGCAGCCAGGCATTGACCTTGTAGTAGTGGCTCAGATGTTCCCACACCTTGCGATCATAGCCTGTCGAGCCAGATGAGATGAACGCCTCTGCCACACCTGTGGCGAGCGCCTGGCTCAGTTCCGCCGCCTCGACCTGCACGGGGATCATGCCCAGCTCTTCTGCGATTGTGGCTGTCGCCGTGTTGTAGCTGCGGAACTTCAGGCCGCCCAGATCCGCGCTGCCCGAGACTTCGTTCTTGAAGTAAAACCCCTGACCCGGCCAGGGACAGGTATAAAGCACGACAAGATTCTGTTCAGCCAGTACCTCGTTGACTGGCTCCTTCGCCGCTTCCCACAGCTTTGAATTGTCCGCGTAGCTGGTCGCGACGAAAGGAAGGTTGTCCCAACCCAAGATCGGTGCCTCGTTCGCGTGGCTCGACATCAGGCGTTCGCCGATAGGCACTTGTCCCGTCTGGATGGCACGTTTGATATCGCCCCCACCAAAGAGTGACCCACCTGGATGCACCGTGATGTCAATGCCCCCATCGGTGTATTCGCGCACCTTATCAGCAAAGACGACGCCCATTTCGGAATGGTAGTTCGTGGCGGCATAAGCCATCGGCATGTCCCAGCTTTCGGCGGCCAAGGGCATGGCCAAAGCGGCTGTCAGAAGCGTCGCGGCACCGGCGCTATAGGCATTCAAAACCTTCATCTAAAATATTCCCCCGTTGTCATTCTTGTCATCACATCGGCCTTTTCGGATCAAACGGGGCCAGATGCATATTGGGCGGCCGATCCGAGATAAGGTCAGCAATGATCCGACCGGTTTTGGGGCCACCTGTCAAGCCAACGTGCTGATGTCCAAAGGCAAGATAGCCCTGTCCATCGGGATCCGTCGAGCCAATAAGCGGCAAGCTGTCGGCAGGTGCCGGCCGATGGCCCATCCATTCGACCACGTCGTCATAGGTGACATCCGGTAAAAGCTGCGCGACGTGCCGTTTGAGCATCTCCAAGGGGGCACGACTGGCGGATGCCTCCAACCCGCCGAACTCAATGACGCCCCCACAACGGATGCGCCCCTCCATTGGCGTGATGACGAATTTGCCCGCCGCGACCATCATTGGGGCGGCGGGCATGGCTGAAGGGTTCGTTAGTTCGATATGATAGCCGCGCTCGCTCTCAAAGCTGAGATTTCGCGCGCCCATCTTGCGAGCGAGCGGCGCGGACCACGGGCCAAGCGTCAGGACGATGTGATCCGCTTTCATACGACCATCCTCCGTGATCAAGGCCTTGCAATGCGGCCCCTCCATTTCGATATCCTGGATCGTAGTCAGATGGATTTGGCCGCCCTCCTTCTCGAAATGCTCTGCCAGCGCCCGCACATATGCGCCCGGATCCGAAATCCGGCCGTGGTTCTTGCAGACGACCACTTTATGAAAGGCGCCGTCAAACAGCGGATCGCGGGCCGCGTAATCTGGCCCGGGCATCACATCGAACCGCACACCATGCGTCTTGCGCAAAGCCCAGGCCACCCCATCCGCGTCAAACGCAGCCTCGGACGCATAGCCGAAGCAATAATCATCGTCATGCACGAACCGCTCGGCCCCGGTGCCTTCGGCAAGCGCGTTATGTTGAGCCAGGCTGTCACCTAACAGATGGATCATGTTCCGCGCATAGTGCTGAACATGATCCTTGGTCGCGTGGCGCAAGTAGCTGCGCAGGAATGGCAGCAGGCGCGGGAGATAGGACCAGCGCAGGAACAAAGGCGCGTCCCGGTTCAGCAGCATCCCGGGGACTTTGCGCAGCAGGCCTGGCGTCGTGACGGGGATCAACGCCCCCGCCGCCAGAACCCCAGCATTGCCGTGGCTTGTGCCTGCAGCCGGGCCGTCCCGGTCGACCAGCGTCACATAATGCCCAGCGCGTTGCAGCCAGATGGCCGTCGACACGCCCACAATCCCCGCACCTGCCACCAGAACGTGCGCCACTGCGACCCCTCCGAAACCAAGCCTCACGCTGCCCAAGCAAAGCAGCTTTTGCAAGCGAACCAAGACTTTCGTCGGAATTGGCCGAAAGAACCAGCACCCCTAGTCTGAGATCATGTTTGGGAGGAAGTCACCGCTTCGAAGCATCTGGGCGCTGATGATCTGGATCTTCGGGACTTTTTCGGTCTGGGCCGAGCCGCTTGATCGCGCTGCGATCGAGCCCTTCATCGTCGCCCCCATGGCTCTTGGCGAAAAGATCAACGACGAAGGTGTGTGGGAGCTTCTGAATTCCGGCGGCGCACCAGCGGGCTACGTGTTCGAGACCGAACCCATGGCACCCCTGCCCGGTTTTTCGGGTGCCGTCATCAACATGCTGGTCATCCTTGACCGCGATGGCCGTTTTCTTGACGTCAAGCTGATCTCGCACAACGAACCGATCTTTGTCTCTGGTCTAGGTGAAGCCGCCTTTCATGCCTTTTTTGAGCAATATCGGGGGCACAGCATTTCCGACACGCTGGTTGTCGGCACGCCTTATGGTGCGGGCTCCGACGGCAGCGCGCTCGTCTACCTCGACGGTGTGACCAAGGCGACCGCCTCCGTCCGTATCGCACACGAATCCGTTCTGGCCGCGACACTCAAGGTAGCCCGTGAAAAGATGCAGGGTGTGTCCACCGGCCCGCCCGCGCACCCGAACCCGGACTATGAAGAAGATCTGACATGGGATGAATTGGTTGAGACCGGACTCGTCACCCGCAAGACCGTGCCAAACAGCGTCCTCAATGCAGCCTTCGCCGGAACGCTTTGGGAAAGCGACGACCCCATCGCGCAAGACGAACCGAATGAGACATATCTTGACCTCTGGATCGTTGACCTAGGCCCAAAATCCGTCGCCAAGGCCGTTCTATCCGAAGACAGCTTCCGCGAATTGCGGAATTTCATGTCGATCTCCCGCTCGGATGAGCCGATCCTGGTGATCGAAACCGGACGTCATGGCCTCGTCTCCGAAGAATTCGTGCGCAACACCGCCCCCGACTGGCTCAGCGCCGAACAGGGGGGCTTTCCTATAGCCATGCGCGACGCCGATCTGCTTGTGGAACTTCACGAGGATTTGCCGGACGAACTGCACGATGCCGTCGATTTCGGCGCGGCCCTAATCCTGCGCACGGACCGTCGCCTGGGCTTCGATCCCACAGTCGAGTGGACGATGAACGTTGAGGCTGTCCGCGAACACGGCATGTTCCAACCCGAGGTCGGATCGATCAAGCTCGCCGCCAACCACGTTACCGACGAACGCTTCTTCGACCGGCCCGAAGTCATCAAACCCGCCCCGCCCTGGCTGGAAGCGCTCAAGAACCGTCAGAACGATCTGATCGTCCTGACGCTCTTCCTGATCGCTCTGCTGATGCTGCTTGGCCCCAACCTCAGCCGCCTGGCGGGCCATCAACATTTCACCGCCATCCGTCTTGGCATTCTCACCTTTGTCGTCGGTTTCATCGGCTGGTGGGGCCAGGGGCAATTGTCCGTCGTCACGCCGCTTGGCGTCGCCCGCGCCGCTATCGATGGCGGATCCTACGCATTCCTGCTCTATGACCCGTTCTCACTGGCCATCTGGGCCGTCACGATCATCGGTTTTTTTCTCTGGGGCCGTGGTCTCTTCTGCGGTTGGCTCTGCCCCTTCGGCGCCCTGCAGGAGTTCGCTCACCATATCGCCAGAACCCTTCGCATCCCCCAGATCGAACCCTCGGCCGTTTGGGACTCGCGGCTCAAATGGATCAAGTATATCGTCCTCTTCGCGCTCGTAGCGATCATGGTGACCGCCCCAGCCCGGCTCGACAAGGCGGTGGAGGTGGAGCCGTTCAAAACAGCCATCACCACTTTTTTCATTCGTGAATGGTATTACGTGGCTTATGCGGTTGGCCTCTTGCTGCTCTCCATGGTGCTTTTCAAAGGCTTCTGCCGCTATGTCTGCCCTTTGGGCGCGGTCATGGCGATCAGCGGCATGTTCCGTGGACGCGACTGGATCGCACGGCGTACCGAATGCGGTTCGCCGTGCCAATTGTGCAAAGTGAAATGCAAGTATGGCGCCATCGAGAAATCCGGGCGGGTTCAGTATTCCGAATGCTTCCAATGCCTCGACTGTGTGACCATCCATGACGATCAGGCGCAATGCGTGCCCCTGATCCTCGCCGCCAAGCAGAACAAGCGTATATTGCGCGGGGTGGCCGCCGAATGATGGACCGCCGCCGCTTTCTGGCCATCGCCGCTGCTTTCGCCGCTGCCCCTGCCAGCGCGGCCCAAAGCTGGTCAGGACGCGCCTTGGGCGCCAATGTGCAGATCACGATACACGGCCCCGACAACATCTCGGGCCCGGCCTTGCGCCATGCACGCGCGGTCCTGCAACGAGTCGAAGCGCTCTTCTCCCTCTATAAACCCAGTTCGACCCTGTCTGCCTTGAACAGGTCGGGCGCGCTCAGCGCCCCCGCACCGGAATTCCTCAGCCTGCTTCAGCACGCCGACAAGGTACATCATCTGACCGATGGCCTTTTTGATCCGACGATCCAACCCGTTTGGTCTGCGATGGCACGCGGCGAAGACCCAAGGACCGCAATCGCTCGCATGGGTTGGCGCCATGTCATGTTCGGCCGCAAAGGCGTGCGTCTCGGCAAGGATCAGGCGCTCACTTTCAACGGTATCGCCCAGGGCTTTGCCAGCGATCTCGTCAGCGCTGGTCTTCGCCATCATGGCGCCGCCAAAACCCTGGTCAATCTCGGCGAATTCCGGGCAAATGGCGGCCCCTGGCGCATCGGCATAGAAGACCCAGCCGCCGGCCTGGTGGGTAACCACACGATCACTGACAGCGCCCTTGCCACCTCAAGCCCCGATGCGATGGCGCTCGGGGCAGGGCACCACATCCTGCACCCAAACGCCCGGACGATCTGGAGCAGTGTGACAATCGAAGCAACCAACGCAACGCTAGCCGATGGCCTTTCAACGGCGGCTACAATGATGACGCAGGAAAGAATTGCAGCGCTTCTTGCCAACAAAGATATCATGCGCATCACGTTAGTCGATCATACTGGCGACGTTACAAGCCTCACATAGGAAAGCAGCGTCTTCGCGACGTGGCTCAATCTGCTCTGCCTCGCCGGGTGCCGCAAGACTTGCCTCTGGATCGGTCGGATGATCCTAGAACACTGCGTGCACATCATGTGTGCCAAACCGGTGGGCGATCCCGGAAAACAGTCGCTTTGGTCTGCAAGTCGGCGGCGACAACAATCGGCAAGGTCGCTGTTGCCAGCGCTCAGAACAAGGCAATTGCTGAACATGTCGCCAAGCGTGATCGCAGTGGCGAGAAGAACGGCTTGCAAGGCTGCTGGGCTGGCCCGCCGGATCGTTGTGATAGCTTACTTTTGCTGGCCGCTTGAACAAGGCCACTCGCGATACGAAGCTGCTTTGAAGTCGGGCGGCCAGCGGCAGATTCTTGTGCCAATGCTTGTTGGAAAACGATTGAGCGGAAGAAGTTCGCGGCAGCGTTGTCAGAAGGGTGCCTTGGCACGGATCCGCAGCATCGGTCCACCGCCGGGATGCCGGATACGCAATTCTTCCGAATGCAGCATCAGCCGGGGAAAGCGCAAGGCAGGTCCATCCGCATAAAACGGATCCCCAAGGACCGGATGCCCGAGTGTCAGCATGTGCAGGCGCAACTGGTGGCTACGCCCCGTTTTCGGCATTAGACGCACCCGGCTAGACTGTTCTTCATGGCGCAAGACACGCCAATCCGTTACCGCAGGGCGTCCGCTCTCGTGATCGATCTTCTGAAGTGGCCGGTTCGGCCAATCCACCGCGATTGGCAGATCAACGGTGCCGGTCTTCGGCGTCAGATGCCCCCAAACCCTTGCAATATAGGATTTTTTCGCCTGGCGCTTCTCAAACTCCATCGACATAAAGCGCTGCGCGTGGGGCGTTAGGCTAAAAATCATCACGCCGGACGTGTCCCGATCCAGCCGATGCACCAGCAATGCCTGAGGAAACACCTTCTGCACACGACCTAGCAGGCAGTCGGACAGGTGCGCACCCTTGCCCGGCACCGACAACAGACCAGAAGGTTTGTCGATGGCAAGCACCTCTGCATCGTCGTGCAGGATCACCAGCGGATCATTGGGCGGGTTGTAATCCACGACCACTCCCAAGGCTCAAGCTGTCTGTCTCATCTGGCGGATCATCGAGGCCGAGTAGATAACCAAAGCCGCCCAGATCATCGGGAAGGCGATCATGCGGGCCTGCCCGAATGGTTCGTTGAAAATGAAAACAGCCGTCAAGAATATCATCGTGGGAGCGATGTATTGAAGGATTGCGATCGTCGACAGACGCAAACGCTTCGCCCCGTTTGCGTACAAAATCAAAGGGATCGCAGTGACGGCCCCGCAGCCGAGAAGCAGCCAGTCGGTGCTGGCATCCCCCACAAGAAACCGCCCCTGCCCATTGACACTGAGCAAGATCAGGTAACACAAAGCAGGGATCAACAGGATTAATACCTCAAGCAGAAATCCTTGGTTTGGTCCGATGGGCAACTGTTTTTTTGCCAGAGCGTAAAGGCCCCATGATACGGTCAAGCCAATCGCCGCCCAAGGAATGGCACCAGCGGAAATCGTGAGGACCGCAACCGCAGCGCCCGCAAGTCCAATGGCGACACGTTGAGCGCCGGTGAGTTTTTCGCGCAGCAAAAGCGCGCCCAACGCCACACTGAAGAGCGGATTGATGTAATAGCCCAAAGCCGCATCCAGCGCCTGACCAGAGGTAATGGCCCAGACGTAAATGCCCCAGTTGACGCTGATAAGGGCAGCTGTCACGCAGCCCATCGCAAACATGCGCGGGGTGCGCAAAGCTTCCATCAGATCCTTCGTGCGACGCAGGACAATCAGCAGCAACCCGGCGACCGGCACCGACCAGATGACGCGATGCGCGACCACTTCTACCGGACCCACATGAGACAGCATCTTCATATAAAGAGGCAGGAAACCCCAAAGAAAATAGGCGCTTATCGCAAAGCCGAGGCCTGCGGGGGTGTCGCCTGTATCTTGCTGCATGGCTGGTCCTTTCGGCCCAGCCGTAGCAGTCTTGCTTCGCCTTGGCGAGAGGCGTCAGACTTTGACACGCTCTGACTTTGAATCGTACATCGGCTTGAGCGAAACCTCTGCCGCCACCCGCGTGCCCGCCACGTCGATCTCGTAGGTTGAGGCCAACACGTCCGCAGCGCTTTCGCCCATGCACGGCACATAGCCAAGGCCCATGGCCCCGCCCAGGTGATGCCCGTAAGCGCCTGAGGCCAGATAACCCACAATCTCACCATTCCGAACGATCGGTTCGTTGTGATATAGCAGTGGCTCTGGATCTTTCAGGCGGAATTGCAGCAAGCGATTGGCCAGACCCTCTTCCTTCTTGCGCAAGACCGCGTCGCGCCCGATGAAGCTGGGCTTGTCGGTCTTGACCGCAAAGCCAAGCCCCGCCTCAAGCACGTGATCCTCGCAAGTAATGTCATGCCCGAAATGGCGGAAACCCTTTTCGATCCGGCAGGTATCCATCATGTGCATACCGCACAGACGCATTCCCATCTCCTGCCCCGCCTCGGCGAGCGTCTCGAATACGTGTCCGCATTGATCCGCAGTCACGTAGATCTCCCAGCCCAGCTCGCCCACGTAAGTGACACGGTGGACGCGGGCGAGGCCCATACCGATCTCAATCTCTTGTGCGGTGCCGAAAGGGTTGACCTCATTGGAGAAATCGTTGGGTGACACAGCCTGAAGCAACGCGCGCGAGCGTGGCCCCATTACGGCCAGAACGCCCTCGCCCGCCGTCACGTCGGTGATGACGACACGGAAGTCGCCCACATGGCGCTGCATCCAAATCTGGTCCGCAAGACGCGTCGCGGCGGGCGTGACAACAAGAAAACAGGTCTCTGACAGGCGCGTCACAGTCACGTCCGCCTCGATCCCGCCCAGATCGTTGAGGAATTGCGTGTAGACGATCTTACCCACCGGTACTTCGTAGTTTCCACCACCTACGTAGTTCATGAAGGCTTCAGCATCCGGCCCCTCGACACGCAACTTGCCGAAAGAAGACATATCGTACATGCCCACATTGTGACGGATCGCCATGTGTTCTTCGCGGACGTTGTCGAAGAAGTTCTGGCGATCCCAGGAATAGACATACTCGGCCTCCTGGCTGCCCCGTGCGAACCAGTTGGCCCGTTCCCACCCTGCAAGCTCACCCATGACAGCACCGCGTTCCAGAAGGTGCGAATGGAATGGCGTGCGACGCACCCCCCGCGCTGTCGCCTTCTGGCGGAATGGGAAATGGTCGGCATAAAGCAGGCCCAGCGTTTCTTTGGACCGCTCGGCCAGATACATCCGGTTACCCTGAAAGGGTTGCATCCGCGCAATGTCCACGTCGCCGAGATCGAAGGGGCGTGCACCGTCTTCCATCCATTGCGCAAGCGCCATACCCGCCCCACCCGCAGACTGGATGCCAATGGAGTTGAAGCCGCAAGCCACCCACACATTGTCCATCTCTGGCGCGAGGCCCAGATGATAGGCGTCGTCCGGCGTGAAGCTTTCCGGACCGTTAAAGAAAGTGTGGATCCCGGCCTCGGCCAGCATGGGCATGCGGTTGACGGCCGCTTCCAGGATCGGCTCGAAGTGGTCGAAATCTTCGGGAAGCTGGTCGAATTCAAAGCCTTCGGGAATGCCATTCAGCGCCCAGGGTTTTGCATCAGGCTCGAACGCGCCCAAAAGCATCTTGCCCGCATCTTCCTTGTAGTAAGCACATTCATCCGGCACCCGCAGGACCGGCAGTTCCTTCAGGCCCGCGATGCCTTCTGTGACAATGTAAAAGTGCTCACAAGCCTGCAAGGGCACATTTACGCCCAGCATCTTGCCGACCTCGCGGCCCCACATGCCCGCGCAGTTCACCACATGCTCGCAGGCGATATGACCCGCACCGCCATCCTCCGCCTGCCAATCGACACCCGTTGTCCGCCGCCCTTTGCGCGTGACGCCCGTCGCCTTAATGCGTTCTTTGATAAGAGCCCCGCGTTGCCGCGCGCCTTTCGCGAGGGCCTGCGCAATGTTGGCGGGATCGCCCTGCCCGTCTTTGGGCAGGTAGACACCACCGGTCACGCCCTCGATATTGAGATGCTCGTAGCGCGCTTTGATCTCATTTGGCGAGATTTCTTCCACATCCACACCGAAAGCCCGCGCCATCGACGCTTGCCGCCGGAGTTCTTCCAGCCGTTCGCCAGTTAGTGCTGCCGTTATGGAGCCCACACGCCTGAAACCCGTGGCCACGCCGGTTTCGGCCTCAAGCTGGCCATATAGTTCCTGGCTGTACTTCGCCAGCCGCGTCATATTCTGGGAGGCTCGAAGCTGCGCAATCAGACCTGCCGCGTGCCACGTCGTGCCGGAGGTCAACTGCTTGCGTTCCAGAAGCACCACATCTTTCCAACCGAGTTTCGTCAGATGGTAGGCCACCGAACAGCCGATGACGCCACCGCCAATGATGACCACGCGAGCCTTTTTTGGAAGTGTCATGTAAACCTCATATGATCGTATGCCCGGCTGCTTCCAGACGGCGGGCGATTTCCGCAATGTGATCGGGTCCGACCTCGCAGCAACCACCAACAATTGTGGCACCTTGATCGACCCAGGATAGGACATGGGTCGCATAGGCTTCCGGGCTCATGTCCCGGCGCTTGGTCAGGGCGTCGACGGTCGGCTTGTCCTTCAGAAAATCGTTTGTGATTTGTTCAAACGCGTTGGCATAAGCGCCGAACGGCAAACTGGATGACTGCAAAATGGGCAAGCTTGCCGGGATCGCTTCAGGCGCCGAACAGTTGACCAACACGGCGTCCGCACCTGCCATCGCGATGCTCACGGCCTCTTGCAGGGGCTCACCTGAACGCAGACGGCTACCGTCCTCGTCATCGACAGTGAATGCCAGCCACACTGGCAAACCGCTCACGGCGGCTCCACTGAGGGCAGAGCGCGCATGATCGACCGAGGCAACGGTTTCGCAGATGATCAGATCGCAACGCTCGACAAAGCGCGCTGCGACCTGCTGATAAAGCGGAATAGCGATAGCGTCTGTGGGGTGAAGATCTGGTCGGTAGCTCGCGACAAGCGGACCTATGCTGCCCGCAATGCGCCCCGATCCACGCTTGTCGCGCGCCGCCTCTGCCAGAGCCAGGGCAGTGTCGAAAAGCTCATCATACCGACTTTCGTACTCCGTTCCTTTCAGGCGGTCCGGATGCAGCGCATAGGTGTTGGCGACCGCAATCCGCGCGCCCGATGCAAAGAAATCCTGATGGGCGGCCAGTACCAGATCAGGTCGATCGAGCATGACTTGCGTGGACCAAAGTGGCGTTGGCTGCGTCCCGGCGCGGTGGACCAATTCCTGGCCCAGCCCGCCGTCCAGCAGCGTGATCACCGTCACGCACGTAATCTTTCGTTGGCCGGATCCCAGAGGGGGCCGTCCGGCTGTACCACCGCGCGGCGACGCGTGCCGAAAATGTCGACCTCAAGCTCAGTCCCGGGCTCGGCCAGATCCGTACGGATCATACCAAAAGCGATGGAAGCCCCCACGCGATAGCCCCAATCGCCGCTGGTCGTCTCGCCCACGATGTCGCCATTCTGCCAGACAGTCGACATGTAGGGTGCATCCTGGTCCCCAGCGTCGATCTTCATTGTGACGAAGCGCTTCTTCGATCCCTGCTGCTTTTCGTTCATCAGCGCCGCCTTGCCCGGGAAATCCTGCGGCTTGTCGAGCTTGACGAAGCGGTCGAGGCCTGCCTCAAAGAGCGTATAGTCCGTCGAAAGATCGCCCTTCCAAGCGCGATAGCCCTTCTCGATCCGCAACGAGTTGAGGGCGTACATCCCGAAAGGTTTCGCGCCTGCGCCCAACATTGCATCGTAAAGCGTCGGAATATCCTCCAGCTTTGCGTGCACCTCCCAACCGAGTTCCCCGGCGAATGACACACGGAGCATCCGGCAAGTGATCCCGTTAATTTTGGCGTCTTGGTGCGTCAGCCAACCGAGCGTGAGATCCGCTTCCACATCAAGGCTTTGAAAGAGATTGCGTGCTTTCGGTCCCGAAATGATCAGCGTGGAGAACTCTGCGGTTTGATCAATCAAAGCGAGCCCCTCGGGCAGATCCTTTTGAAGCACTTCGAAATCATGCCATTGCGCCGGCGCAGCCGTAATGAGTGTGAAATGATCTTCCGCATGCCGGATCAGCGACATTTCGGTTAGGATGCGCCCCTTGCTGTCGGGGAAATAGCCCAGTGTCAGGCGGCCTGCTTTCGGCAGCGCGCCCGCGATCTTGCCGCGCAGCCATTCCGCAGCACCCTCGCCCTGAAGATCAAAGCGAGAAAAACCCGGCAGGTCGAGCACGCCGACCGCATCGCGCACCGCCTCACATTCTTCCTGAACGCGGATGCGCCAGGGGCCTTCGCGATCCCACGTTTCCGTCGCTTCCTCTGAGACGTCGTCGCCGTCCTGAGCAAACCAGTTGGCGCGTTCCCAACCATTGTAGGGGCCCATCACGCCACCCTGAGCCACGAGCTTGTCATGCACAGGCGAGAGCTTCTTGTCACGCCCTGCCGGCCATTCATGATGCGGGAAATGCATCGCGTATTCATGGCCATAGGTCTCGAGCGCCTTGGCGAGGCAATAATCTGGATCGGCGTAGTCGGTGTAACGACGCGGATCCACAGCCCACATGTCACGCTCTGTCTCGCCGTGAATGATCCATTCGGAAAGGACCTTGCCAGCACCGCCGCCCTGCACGATCCCGAAGGTGAATGAGTGCGCTTCAAATGCGTTCTTAACCCCCGGCATCGGCCCGACCATCGGCAGCCCGTCGGGTGCGTATGGAATAGGTCCGTTGATGTTACGCCCGACGCCCGCCGTCCCGAGGATCGGCACCCGACCCATCGCATCCTCGATGTACCATTCGAGCCGCTCCAGATCGTCGGGGTAAAGCTGGAAACTGAAGTCTTCCGGCATCGGGTCCTCAGGCGTTACCCAATGCGCCTGGCAGTTCCGCTCGTATGGGCCAAGGTTCAGGCCATTCTTGTCCTGCCGCAGATAGTAGCTGCTGTCGACATCTCGGATCATCGGCATTTTGCGGCCCTGCTCCTTGGTCCATTCGGCCAGTTCAGGGATCTCTTCGGTCAGGAAGTACTGGTGGCTCATGACCACCATCGGCACATCGCGCCCGCCATGCAGTTTAAACCACTCACCCACACGGGCCGCATAATAGCCCGCGCAGTTGGCGACGTATTGACAACGGATGTCACCTTTTTCGGTGTGCACGATCCACTCGTCCCCATCGCGACTAACACCTGTGGCAGGACAAAAGCGTTCAATCCGTCCGCCCAGATCCCGCGCACCTTTGGCGAGCGCCTGGGTCAACTGAGCCGGATCAATATCCCCATCCAGCGCGTCCCAAAGCCCACCTTTCAGATCATGCGTTTCCATGAACGGATTATGGGCTTGCAGTTCCTCAGGCGTGCAGATTTCCATCTGCAACCCCTGATGCCGGGCTTGTGCCGCGACCTTTTCGAATTCCTGCATCCGTTCTTTGGTGTGCGCCAGCCGGATCGCACCGGTGACGTGGTAGTTCATCGGATAATCCACGTCCTCTGCCAGCGTCCGATACATTTCCAGCGAATAGCGCTGCATGTTCATCACGGCCCAGTTCGGGGCAAAGTTCGGACAATTGCCCGCCGCGTGCCAAGTGGATCCCGCCGTCAACTCGTTCTTTTCAAGCAGAACACAATCGGTCCAGCCTTCCTTGGCCAGATGATACAGTGCAGAAACGCCGACAACGCCCCCTCCAATGATGACCACGCGCGCTGTTGTTGGAAATGCCATTGCCTAATCCTCCCGCTGCGGAACGTCGTCCGCAATGTCATAGTAATCACCCTTATGGGCCGTATAGATGTGTTTGGATGTCGTCAGACCGCTTGGCCCATCGATCGTACCTGTGGCCACGGAAATCGCGCCGCCATCGTCTTGATGTCTCCAAAACAGGGACGATCCGCAAAGCCCGCAAAACCCGCGCTCTGCCTTTGGCGAAGACCGATACCAGATCAGGCTATCACCCTTTACAAGAAGGAAGGCCTCAGCCGGAACCTGTGTCGCCGACCAGTAATGCCCGCTTGTCTTGCGACATTGCGTGCAATGGCAGGCCACCGAAGGGCGCAATTCGCCATTCAGCTCGTAGCGGATCGCACCACAAAGACAGGATCCGTTCACAACCACCCCCTAATAGACAGGCGGTGCGATCACCCAGATCGCGACAGCCGGTACATTGTAGGGATTGGACCAACGGAAAGGCTCACCGCGGATCCGAAAACTGTCGCCTGGATGGATAGTGAAACGCTGCTGCCCTATGGTCAGATCCAGCTTGCCCGAAATCAGATAACCGACCTCTTGTGTGGGCCGCGTGACTAGATCGGCGATTTCTGACCGCGGTTCGAACGTGGAATGCACCATCTCGAAATCATCTGTCAGATCCGGCGACAAGAGTTCTTCGACAAGACCCGCCGCGCGGGACCCGATCGGCCGACGCGATGCTTTACGGACCACAAGACCTGTCTCTTCCGCCGGCGTATTCTCATGCCGGAAAAGGGTCGAAACCGACACATCCAAAAGCGCCGCTATGTGACGCAGATCCGTGATCGACGGGGCTGAAAGGTCGCGTTCCACCTGGCTCAACCAGCCGACGGAACGCCCCAGCCCATCGGCCAATTCCTGCAATGTCAAACCGCGCGCTTTGCGCAGGGCCCTCAAATCAAGCCCTAAGGTCGGCACCGTTGCGATATCGCGGTTGAGCATGATGGTTCCGTGAAAAAATCCTGGTGATCTTCACGATGCTCAGCCTCAAATGAAAAATCAAGATATTTTTTCAGCGAACAAACACATCTTCCAGAATGATGCTCAAATTCTTTGCATCGAGTTCCGAAAATGCATCCGGTTGGTTGCTGTCGATGTCAAAAACAGCGACCAGATCCCCCCGGCCGTTCAACACCGGCAGCACCAATTCGGATCGGGTCGAGCTTGCGCAAGCAATATGGCCCGGAAAGGCATCGACATCTGGCACAAGCTGTACCTTGTGCGTACGCGCTGCGGCCCCACAGACCCCTTTGTCAAACGGTATCTGCAAACAGCCATGCCTGCCTTGATAGGGGCCAATCTTGAGCAAGTCGGGCGCTGTCACCCGGTAAAAGCCAGTCCAGTCAAATCGATCATCACTATGGTGCACCTCACAGGCCAGCGTGGCCATCAGGGCAACACTGTCTGTCTCGCCTTCGGTAAGGGCGGCAACGGTCTTTGCAAGCTCCTCATAATCGACGCGCATCAAAGACGCTCGATCGCGATGGCCGTACCTTCGCCCCCTCCGATGCAGATCGCTGCGACACCCCGTCTCAGATCGCGCTTTTCCAGCGCGTTCAGCAACGTCACCATAATCCGGGCTCCAGATGCACCGATGGGATGGCCAAGTGCGCAGGCACCGCCATTGACGTTCACGATATCATGGCTAAGCCCCATTTCGTGCATGAACGCCAGTGGAACAACTGCGAAGGCCTCGTTCACCTCCCAAAGGTCGACGTCATTCTTTGTCCAACCGATCCGCTGCAGAAGCTTCTGCGCCGCAGGCACTGGCGCGGTTGTAAAAAGACCCGGCGTCTGGGCGTGACTTGCATGGCCGACAATGCGTGCGCGCAGGTGCATGCCACGTGTTTCCGCGACATCGCGCGCCGCCAAAACAAGGGCGGCCGCCCCGTCGGAAATCGAAGAGGAGTTGGCTGCAGTCACCGTTCCACCGTCACGGAAAGCGGGCTTCAACTGCGGAATTTTGTCGGGCCGCGCGCTTTGGGGTTGCTCATCGACGCTGACCGTTATGCTGCGTTTGCGGTTCTTTATCTCGACCGGAGTGATCTCATTTTCGAATGCGCCAGAGCCCTGCGCCGCGATCGCCCGGCTGAGCGAGGCAAGCGCGTATTCGTCCTGGCGCTCACGGGTGAACTGATAGGTCTCAGCGCAGTCTTCGGCAAAGGTGCCCATCAGACGCCCTTTGTCATAAGCATCTTCTAGACCGTCAAGAAACATATGGTCGACCACCTGGCCATGGCCCAATCGAGCCCCACCGCGCATCTTGGGCAGAAGGTACGGCGCGTTCGTCATGCTCTCCATGCCGCCAGCGACCATGACGTCGTTTTGGCCGAGCGCAAGCTGGTCAAACGCCATCATTGCGGCCCTCATCCCCGACCCGCACATCTTGTTGAGCGTTGTCGCAGGCACATCTTCACCAAGACCGGCGGCAAAGCCCGCTTGCCGTGCGGGCGCCTGACCTTGTCCTGCGGACAGAACGCAACCCATAAGCACCTCATCAACGGCCTGCGTGCCTGCCGCATTCAGAGCAGCGGCAATCGCGGCTCCGCCAAGTTCGGTGGCGCACTGGCCTGCAAACTCTCCCTGAAAACCACCCATCGGTGTGCGCGCCGCACCCGCAATGACCACCTCTTTCATCAGCATTCCTCCAAATATGGATACGGCTTGGTAACGATTGATACGTAGACATGCCATTAGACGCCGGATTGCAAGGGCATGTGGATGGACATCAGCAGCAAAACAAAGAATTCGCTTCAGGTCGTTTCAATAAACGATCGCAGGATTGATGCCGCCGTCGCGATCGAATTCAAGGATGCCATTCGCAGCGAAACCGATGGCGGTGCGCCGGTGGTTTTGCTGGATCTCAGCGCCGTTCAATTCATTGATTCGAGTGGCCTCGGGGCCATTGTGGCCGCACGTAAACTACTTGGACAGAATCGTGAATTGGCCTTGGCCGGGCTGACACCGAATGTTGAAAAGGTCTTCCGCCTGACACGGATGGACAGCGTTTTTAGTGTGTTCCCGACCCTGGATGCTGCCATGGAATCGATCAGCGTCTAACACCATCTCGTCCAAAAGGTTTTGGTCTATGTTTTCCACGCTTCCACCCTTTCAGGTCTCCATAAACAGCGAGGAGATGGCTGTCCGCGATGCGCTTGCAAAGTTGATGAAGGGGCTGGGCCCCCTGAAACTGGATGTGGAAGAGGCCGGAACGGTGGAGCTTGTCGTGGCCGAGGCCCTGAACAACGTGGTAGAGCATGCCTATCCTGAAGGTCAGCCAAGCGGGCCGATCAACATTCAGTGCCGCCACAAGTCAGATGGCCTACATCTAACAATCATTGATCAGGGGCTCGGTATGCCAGAAGGCAAGACCCCCCTAGGGGAACGGGTGAATGTGCATGTGGATCTAAGCCACCTGCCGGAGGGCGGTTTCGGTTGGTTCCTGATCCGCGATCTCGCCAAGGATGTCGACTATGTCCGCAAGGGCTGGGAGAACCGCCTGTCCCTCCGACTGGCGGTGGCGACCTCCGCAACGCACCGCTAACGAGAAACAATCCTAAAAGCGTCATTGGGCGACCACATTCTCGCCTTGATCTTCCAGCATCTTGCACTTGTAGCTGAAGAAAGCTTCCCTCGGCATCGCGCCTTTTAGCCCCCACCCAGAGCGCGATGCCGAGGAATTTTCGGCCCCTCCCTCTGCATTGACTACCTTGCCAGTGATTTGCGGACCTCGTAAGTGAGGGCAACTCTTTGGCCAGCATTCGGCCATGTCACAATACGATTGAAAGGTGGATCATGCGTGATTTCCATTTGCCGGGCCGTTCGACCGTTCTGGCGACAAATGGCATGTGCGCAACGTCACATCCCCTCGCAGCGCAGACCGCCATCGACACTCTGAAACGCGGCGGCAACGCCATGGACGCAGCGATCGCCGGTGCCGTTCTGCTGGGAATTTGCGAACCGCAAATGACCGGTATCGGCGGAGATTGCTTCGTTCTTTGGTCCGACCCGAAAGATGAGAAGATCAAAGCATTGAACGGATCGGGCCGCGCCCCGGCTGTACTGAAGGCCTCCGATCTGCGCGACCTGGGTCATGAAACGTTGCCAATTCACAGCCCCCATGCCGTGACGATCCCTGGTGCAATCGACGCATTCTGCAAACTGGCGAATGATGTGGGCAAGCTGGGCCTCGACACCCTGCTGGCACCGGCAATTCATTATGCAGAGGCCGGTGTGCCGGTCGCACCCCGCGTGGCCTTCGATTGGGCCAATGACGCCTCGACGCTTCAAGGCGCCGGGCGGGATCACTTTCTGTTGCAAGGCAAGGTGCCGCAACCCGGCCAGATCTTTCGCGCGCCGGGTCAGGCCGAGGTTTTGCGGCGGATCGCCAAAGACGGCCGAGACGCGTTCTACAGTGGCGAAATCGCCGAAGATATGATCGCAGCCCTGAACGCGGCAGGTGGCTTGCATACCCTTGATGATTTCGCAGCAACCTCGGCCTCCCCAACGACCCCGACTTCGGGCCTCTGTGAAGGGATCGAACTGGTCGAGCATCCTCCGAACGGCCAAGGTGCCACGGCGCATCTGCTTTTAAACATCCTGTCGCATTTCGATATTGCCGGGATGGAACCCTGGGGGGCTGAGCGCGCGCATATCGAAGCCGAAGCGACCAAGCTGGCATACGACGCGCGCAACCGCTTCATCGCGGATGCCGATCACATGACACGCCTTGATCACATGCTGTCGCTCGACACGGCGAAAAGCCTCGCAGCCTTGATCAACCCCGCGAAAGCAATGGCCGATCCCAAGGCGCTAAGCGAGGCAGTTCACAAGGACACAATCTACATCTGCGTTGTCGATGCGGACGGCATGGCGGTGTCACTGATCTATTCGATATTTCATGGGTTTGGCTCTGGCATCGCCTCCGAGAGATTCGGGATCCTATTCCAGAACCGCGGCGCTGGCTTCACGCTTGAAGAGGGCCACCCAAATGAAGCTGCAGGTGGGAAACGCCCGCTCCATACGATTATTCCCGGTATGCTCGCGCAAGAAGGTAAGGCCTTCATGCCCTTCGGTGTAATGGGGGGTTCCTATCAATGCACGGGTCACGCCAGATTTGTAACGAACCACCTGCATTTTGGCCTGTCTCCGCAAGAAGCGATCGATGCCCCAAGGGCCTTCGCAGACGAAAGCGGGCTGAAGATGGAACGCGGCTATTCAGATCAGGTCCGGCAGGCGCTGTCGGATCTTGGGCACAATGTGGTCGTGCCAGACACGGCGATCGGCGGGGCGCAGGCTATCCTGATGCGGGATGACGGGGTGCTTGAAGGTGGCAGCGACCCGCGAAAGGACGGCTGCGCACTCGGCTACTAGTTTAGCTGAAAATGCAGTGGATAGGATCCATCCTGAAACGGCCCAAAAAGATCGGGGATATCGGGGTGGTCAACCGGTTCACCTGAATAGTCGGCGATCAAGTTCTGCTCGGACACATAAGCCACGTAGTAACTTTGATCATTCTCCGCCAGCAAGTGATAGAAGGGCTGATCTTTTTTCGGACGACTGTCTTCGGGAATGGACTCATACCATTCATCAGTATTGGCAAATTTTGGATCCACATCAAAGATAACGCCGCGAAACGGATGTTTGCGATGACGGACAATCTGTCCAAGATGATATTTCGCGCGCGTTCTTATCATTTTGTTGCAGCCCCTTATCGTCGTCATTACACGGGATCGACGCATTTTGTCCAACCCTTGTGGATGAATTTAAGGGAAACAGTTTGTGAACATCGCCGGTACAGTGCTCGAAATTGTGGCACCCGTGTTTTTGCTGGCCGCACTCGGATTTGCTTGGGTCCGGCTCGGGTTTGAGTATCGCATCCAATTTGTCACCCAGCTGGCGATGACGCTGGCGGTCCCCTGTCTGATCTTCGTGTCGCTGATGGAAACTGAGATTGACGCGGCCGCTTTGACCAAATTGACCTTGGCTTCGATGGCGAGCTACATCGGCGTGACCATTGTATTTGCCGTCCTCCTTCTGCTGCTGCAGATCGACCGGCGAACTTATCTTGCGCCTTTGATCTTTGGCAACACCGGCAATCTGGGTCTACCACTCGCGCTCTTCGCCTTTGATGAGGTGGGCCTCAGCCACGCAATCGTTGTTTTTGCGATCATGGCCGTCATGTCCTTCACATTCGGGATCTGGCTGGTTGCGGGGGCCGGTGGCGGCGCCAAGGTCCTGAAAGAACCCCTTGTCGCGGCGACTCTGATGGGCGGGCTGTTCCTTTGGCAGGGTTGGCAAACGCCGGAGTTTCTGACCAACACGCTGCACCTGATCGGTCAGATGGCGATCCCTCTGATGCTGATCACATTGGGTGTCGCTGTAGCCAGGCTCACCCCCGGCGGCGTGGGGCGTGCGATCGCCTTGTCCGTCATCAAGGCGGCGATATGCACAGGCATCGCCTGGAGCGTCGGCAGCTATCTCGCGCTTGATCGCGTGGCTTTTGGAGTGCTGGTCCTGCAGGTCGCTACGCCTGTCGCAGTCACCTCTTACCTGCTTGCAGAGAAATACGGTGCCGACGCGGAATCCGTTGCTGGGCTTGTCGTTGTATCGACCCTGCTCTCGGTGCTCGTTCTTCCGCTCATCCTGGCGTTCGTCTTATGAAAACGTGATTTCGCTTTGACCCAAGTTGCTGTATGCTTGCGGAAAAAAGCGAGTGAGGCAAATGAGCAGACTTCTCCGCGCCCTAGCCCTTGTCCTTCTGGCCGCCTCCTGCGGTGGCCGGGGTGGCGATGCGCCGCGCAATCTCGACAATGCCTGCGCGATCGTGCAGGAAAAGCCTGAATACATGCGCGCCTTCCGCGCAACGGAGCGCAAGTGGGGCGTTCCGGTGCATGTGCAGATGGCGACTATCTATCAGGAAAGCAAATTTGTGCACAACGCGCGCACACCCTTCCGCTATGTTGCGGGTGTCATCCCGATGGGCCGTCAATCCAGTGCCTTCGGCTATTCGCAAGCGCTGGACGGCACATGGGACGAATATCAGCGCGACACCGGACGCTACCGGGCGAAACGCACGCGGATCAGGGATGCGAGCGACTTCATGGGCTGGTACATGAACGTATCGCGCCAGCGAAACAACATCTCGCTCAACGATGCACGTAACCAGTACCTTGCCTATCACGAGGGCCACACGGGTTACGCACGTGGCAGCTACAACCGCAAATCATGGCTTTTGCGGGTAGCGAACGAGGTCGACGCCCGCTCTAACGTCTACGCTCAGCAATTGCTGGCCTGCAGCTAAATCTCTGCCCGCTCAGCGATCCTGGGCGGGTTGAACGTTGCGCGTGTCAAACAGGCGGTTCGACAAATTGCCGCCTGTTGTCATCTCCCCAAGAACAACGGTGGTCTGACTGCCTGCGCTGTCGTTGATAACCCACTGTCGCAACTCGACTGGATCAGCGGTAAACTTAATCTGGATCGTTCCGATCTCGGGGTTTTTCGGATCCTGAGCGGTTACAACCGTCGCCGTACCGTCAAAGTCATGGCCGACCACCATACGCGCCTGGCTCAAATCGATATCACGCGCCAGGATCAGCGACAGTGGCGTACGTCCCAAAGGATAACTATCGCCGCCCTGATTGGATTTCGGATCCGAAACGACAACCTCGCCCGATCCCGCCACCACGAGCGCGTTGCTGGGCGGGTCGTATTCAAACCGCATCCGCCCGGGCCGCTTTATGTAGATGCGTCCCGTGTCGATCGACCCATCATCGTTGATTTGAGTGAATTCGCCCTGTGCCGTCTGCAGGTCATTGAGGTAGCTTGATATCTCGTTCAACGGCAGCTTTTCAGCCAAGGCCGCACCGGCGGACAGGGCAATCGCAGCAATACTGGAAAACAGGCGGGTCATCATATGCAAGTCCTTACTAAGGTGATCCGCCATATAGGGCGGTCCGCCGTGATATACGATATCACCGCCTTCATATCCGGGACAAACCGCGCTTAGGCCTGCTCGGGTACAAGGATTTCGCGCTTGCCCACGTGGTTGGCGGCACTGACGACGCCTTCGTCCTCCATCTGCTCTACAAGGCGCGCCGCCTTGTTGTAGCCGATGGCGAGCTTGCGTTGGATGTAGGAGGTCGAGCATTTGCGATCCTTGATCACGATGGCAACAGCCTGATCATAAAGCGCATCCTCGCCGTCCGTGTTCCCGCCAAGGCCCAGAACCAGGTCGATATCGCTTTCCTTCTCATCTGCGGGCCCTTCGACAACCCCCCCCACATAGTCGGGCGGACCATAGGCCTTGAGATGGTTGACGATCTCTTCCACCTCTTCATCGCTGACAAACGGCCCGTGACAGCGGGTGATCTTTGCGCCACCAGCCATGTAGAGCATGTCACCCATGCCAAGAAGTTGTTCGGCACCCATCTCGCCGAGAATGGTGCGCGAATCGATTTTGGACGTGACCTGAAACGAGATCCGCGTGGGGAAGTTTGCCTTGATCGTGCCGGTAATCACATCGACCGATGGGCGTTGTGTGGCCATGATCAGGTGAATGCCCGAAGCCCGCGCCATCTGCGCGAGACGCTGGATGCAGGCCTCGATCTCTTTGCCGGCAACCATCATCAGGTCGGCCATCTCGTCGACGATGACGACGATGAAGGGCAGAAGTTCAGGCTGTATCTCTTCAGTCTCGAAGATCGGATCACCGGTTTCATCGTCAAAACCAGTCTGGACGGTGCGGCTGAACATCTCGCCTTTGGACAAGGCGTCCCGCACCCGGCCGTTGTAGCCTTCAATGTTCCGCACGCCCATCTTGGACATTTTGCGATAGCGTTCCTCCATTTCGCCCACGACCCATTTCAGCGCAACAACCGCCTTTTTGGGGTCGGTAACAACGGGGCTGAGCAGATGAGGGATACCGTCATAGACGCTGAGCTCCAGCATCTTCGGGTCGATCATGATCAGGCGGCATTCGTCTGGCGTCAGCTTGTAAAGCAGCGACAGGATCATCGTGTTGATCGCCACGGACTTACCAGAACCGGTTGTCCCCGCGATCAGCAGGTGAGGCATCTTGGCAAGGTTCGCAACGACCGGGTCGCCGCCAATGTCCTTGCCCAAAGCCAGCGGCAGGCGCATCGTGCTGTCGCCAAAGTCCCGGGCCGACAGAATTTCCCGCAGCACCACCTTCTCGCGATTTTCGTTGGGCAGTTCGATCCCAATGACGGATCGTCCCGGCACCGTCGAAACACGTGCGGACAAGGCCGCCATCGACCTTGCGATGTCATCGGCCAGACCAATCACGCGTGAGGCTTTGAGGCCCGGCGCAGGCTCCAGTTCGTACATCGTGACCACCGGGCCCGGGCGCACGCTCACGATATCACCTTTCACGCCGTAATCATCCAGCACGCTTTCCAGCATGCGTGCGTTTTCCTCCAGCGCCTCATCGCTCAGGTGGTGGCGTTGAACATTGACCGGACTTTCCAGAAGGCTGAGAGGGGGCAGATCGAAAGCCTGCCCGCTGTCTTCTAGGGCAAGGCTTGGCTGAGCATCGCTTTTGGCCTTGCGTGAGGGGGGTACGGGCTTGCGCGTCGGCTGCTGAACGACCCTGCGCGGCTCTGCCACCGGGATCTGCACCTGCTCTTCCATAGCGGGTTGGACAGGAGCCGAAGCAAAAGTCGGCGCCTGATGGCTGTCCGCCGCCGTCAGCGGAGGCTCACGCCGCAGACCTGGCGCGATCAAAGGCTGAGGCCCTTTGGCGCGGGCGGCCACGGCTTCGATCGACAAAGCAGGTGTCTTGCGCATCCGGTTCTTGATCACATCTGCGATCTTGGCCTGGATCCGGTCATCCTCGGGCGCCTCGTCAAAGCCTTCGTAGTCACCTTCCAGTTCGACAAGTTCCGGCTCAGGCATGGCGTCACCACGCCGCACGAATCCGGGCAACCGGGCCAAAAGCGACGGACGCTCTTCCTCAATCGGCGCCACCTCTTCATAGATCTCTTCCTGGTAGACCTCTTTTGCTGCCGCACGACGCTCGGCCCGACGTTGGTGCAGGCGCCACGCCCCCGCCACGGCTCCTCCTGCTCCACGGCCCAAAAGGGTCATCAGACCTGCATAGGCAAAGACTAGACCGACCAGCAAGAACCGCCCTATGTGCAAAAGCTCGGGCCGCGTGAATCCAAGCACGAAGGCCCCAAAGATCACGATGCCCAGCCCCATGATCAAGGACATCGACTTGACCGCAAGTGCCGATCCAATCGGCATAACGGTCAGGATCGCACCCATCACGGTGTCACCGAAAAGCCCCCCCAAACCAAAGCTATGGATCGTGCTCCAGGCCGGGTCGGGCTGCAACGTCGCCGCATAGATAGACGCCAGCGCAATTCCTATCGGTGCAAAGATCAGTCGCCCGAGGGCACGTTCGGCCCCGATGTGTAAGGCAAAGCGCACGCCCCAGACCAGCAGAACCACTGCCAGCGCCCAGGCCCCTTTGCCCACGATCATGAATAGGGGCGCGGCGATCGAAGCCCCGGTGCGCCCCAACCAGTTCTGGACTGGCGCATCGGTTGAGACCATCCAGTTGGGATCATCCGGACTGTAGCTGCCAATCATCGCCGCAGCCAAAAGGCCGAGGACGATCAGGGCGATCCCGATCAGCTCCTTGCCGCGACGTTCGATGGCCGCCTGCATGTCTGCATCAAAAAGCGGATCGCGGCGTGCATGATATGCCATGGATGTTCCTCGTTCTTAACGCACATAGAGACAGTCGCGGATGGCCTCCAGGCCGCGCTCTGTCTCGGATTTCGGGGCCACAAGGGCCACACGGATAAAGGATTTGCCGGGGTTCCGGCCGTCCACATCGCGGGCAAGATAGGCGCCGGGCAATACCCGTACCCCTGTTTCCTGCCACAACTTCAGCGCGGCTGCTTCGCCGTCTTCGATGGGCAGCCAGAGAAAAAAACCGGCTTCGGGGGCGGCATAGCCCCAAACATTGCCAAGGATCCGGTCGGCCATCTCGTATTTTTCGGCATAAAGAGCGCGGTTCTCGATCACATGCGCCTCATCTGCCCAGACCGCCGCTGCGGCGGCTTGCAAAGGTGCCGGCAAGGGTGTCCCCGCATAAGTCCGCAATTGCTTGATCCGCCGGACCGCCTCTGGCCCCCCCGTGACAAAGCCCGAGCGCAGGCCGGGCAGGTTTGATCTTTTGGACAGTGAATGAAAAGCAACGACCCGTTCGGGGTCCGCGCCCATATCCTTGGTCACTTCCAGCACACCCAACGGCGGTGTGCCGCGGTAGATCTCCGAATAGCATTCATCCGCCAGGATCACGAAATCATGTTCCTCGGCCAGACGGATCAGGCTTTCCCAATAGGCGCGGTCGGCCACGGCACCCTGAGGATTGGCGGGCGAGCAGATGTAGACCGCCACGCAACGCCGTAAAATCGCAGGATCAACGTTGGCGTAATCCGGCAGGTGCCCAGTGTCTTCGGTGGCTGGGATCAGAACGGGCTCGGCCCCGACCGAAATCGCGGCGAGCATGTAGACCTGATAAAACGGATTGGGCAGCAGAACGCAGGCCTTTTCCCCGTTCTTTTCGCCGGGGCACAGCGCCATCGTCGCGTTGTAAAGCCCCTCGCGTGTACCGTTGAGGGGCATGACATGTACATCAGGCCGCGCCGTCACCCCGTAACGCCGCGCCAGCCAATCGCAAAACGCCGCGCGAAGTGTGTCTGTCCCATCGTTCTGCGGGTAGTTGTTGAAGCCTGCGGCATTCTCAGCGATCACATCGGTGACCCAGACCGGAAAGGCGTGTTTCGGCTCTCCGATCGTCATATGGATCGCATCACCACCGGGCGCGTGGCTGTCAAGCAACGCGCGCAGACGTGGAAATGCATAGGCCGGTAGGTCCGAAAACCGCTCGGGATACACCATAAGAACTGCCTCTGCTCGGGGTCATTGCGCCCCGTTTCTACAAGGATACCGCAAGCCGCTGTATCCCGTCCAGAAAAACGAGGACAAACCAGCGATTTGTGGCTTTTAGGCCAGCGCCTCTTCGGCCGCTGTCCCCACCCTCAGCAGGCGTTCCTCCGCAAACGGAGCAGCCATGAACATGATCCCGCAACTTGGCACACCTGTGGGCAGGGTCAGGGCGCTGACCCCCATCATGTTGCCAAGGCGGGTGTTGCGCAGGGCAAGCAGGTTCTCGGTCTTGTAGTAGTCACTGTCGGTCTTCAATTTTTCTAGGTTCGGCGGCAGGATCGCCGATGTCGGCGCCAGAACCGCGTCAAGGCCCGCGACGGCCCGGCCCCAGACACGCCGGACATCTTCCAGCTTGTCCCAGGCGGCGTTGTAGTCGGGGGCGCTGTAGTCCTTGCCCAGACGGAACCGGGTGCGGATTTCGGCAAACATGGCATCGGGGTTGGCTTCGATCACATCGCGCCACAGCCCATAAACCTGACCGGGCATGAGTGGCCCAGCCATCGACATCGCCTCTTCCAGTTCCGGCAGGTCCAGGGTTTCGATAGCCGCGCCCGCTGCCTTCAACCGCTCCACCGCGCTTTCGAAGGCTGCCATCGGCGTACCACGCACATCATCAAGGACAACGGTTTTGAGGATTGCAAACCGGCACCCCATCAAAGAGGTGCCCTTCAGGTCCGGCGGCGTCCGGCCTTCCATTGCAGCCATAAGCAAAGCGGTGTCTTCCACTGTCTTAGCCAGCGGGCCGACCGTGTCGAATTTCTTGCTGAGCGGGACACAGCCATGAAGGCTGAGCCGTCCGGCGGTGGTTTTCAATCCCACAAGATCATTCCAGGCCGAGGGCACACGAACCGACCCACCAGTGTCAGAGCCGATCGCGGCGGGTGCCATCCCGAACGCAACCGAGGCCGCCGCACCCGAGGACGACCCACCCGGCACGGCCTCCACATCATTGACACAAGGAGGTGTCGCGGTCGACGGATTGTAGCCCAGCCCGGAAAAGGCCAGTTCGCTCATATGGGTCTTGCCCAGGCACACAAGCCCCTGCGCCGTCGCGTTCCGCAAGACTTCTGCATCGCTGTCAGGAACCCGGTTTTTCAGCAGGTTCGATCCCGCCTCGGTGGCGATACCAGCTGTGTCAAACAGATCCTTCCAACTGATCGGCACGCCATCCAGCGGTGACCGGCGCAAACCGATCTGTGCCCGCGCATGCGCCGCTTTGGCCTCGGCCATCGCGCGGTCGCGTGTCAGTCTTACATAGGTGCGATCTTTCAAATGATGCACTTCGATCGCTTCAAAAAACGCCTCGGTCAGTTCAACAGGATCTATCTGGCCTGCCGCGATCCCGCGCCCCAGATCCGCCGCGCTTTGGTTCAGCCAATCCTTCATGTCGCACCCCGTTTGCCCTTGGTCCGGACGGTAGCGACCGGGTGGCGCATGGACAATCCCCGAAGCGCCCACATATTGCAAAGCATGAATTTTGACAGCGACATCCTAATTGTTGGTGGCGGTCTGAATGGCCCCATCCTCGCAGTTGCACTGGCCAAGGCAGGGCATAAAGTCACTGTGATTGACGCCCTGAAAGAAGAGGTCCGCCTCGATGCAGAATTCGACGGCCGCTCCTATGCGGTTGCGCTGACCTCATGTCGGCTTTTGGAGGGTATCGGGCTTTGGAACTCCATCGCCGAACACGCCCAGCCGATCCTGCAGATCAATGTAACGGATGGTCGCGCGGGCGAGGGACCCAGCCCGTTCTTTATGCATTTCGATCACAGCGAGATCGAGGAAGGCCCGATGGGTCATATGATCCAGGATCGGCATCTGCGCGCTGCTTTGCTAGATCTTATGTCGGCCACACGAGGCTGCACTCATTTGTCGGGCTGCACAGTCACCGACCAAATCGCCGATATGTCGGGCGTAACCGTCACACTTAGCGACGGACGAAGCTTGCGCGGGCGTGTTCTGGTCGGCGCCGACGGGCGGGAAAGCGGCACGGCGGCGCGCGCGGGCATCAGGCGCACGGGCTGGGGTTATGGCCAGACCGCCCTAGTTTGCGCGATCAATCACGCCAAGCCGCATGAAGGCACCGCGCATCAATTCTTCATGCCACCCGGCCCGCTGGCCATCCTGCCCCTACCGGGCAATCAAAGCTCGATCGTCTGGTCGGAAACGGCGTCTCAGGCGCAGGCGATACACGCGATGTCCGACGCGGACTATCTTGATGTGCTCCGGCCCCGCTTCGGCAGCTTCCTGGGGGAGATTTCGCTCGCAGGTAAGCGTTTCACCTACCCGCTCAGCCTGTCGCTTGCCAATCATCTGGTCGCCGACCGCGTCACGCTGGTGGGCGATGCTGCTCATGGTTTGCACCCAATCGCAGGACAGGGGCTCAATGCAGGGATGCGCGACATAGCCGCCCTTGCCGAAGTGCTGACCGACGGAGCCAGACGCGGTGAAGACATCGGCAGCGCGCAGGTGCTCAGCCGCTATGAGAGTTGGCGCCGCTTTGACAACACTGCCCTTGCCGTGGCCACCGACACGTTTAACCGACTGTTTTCAAACGATAACCCACTTTTGCGGATCAGTCGCAACATCGGGATGGGTATGATCAATGCAATGCCACGAATGCGCCGAGGGTTCATCCGCGAGGCCGCCGGTCTGACCGGAAACTTGCCCCGGCTGATGCAGAACCAGCCGCTTTAGTCGAGCTTGCGCGCCTCATCCACCAGCATCACCGGGATGCCGTTGCGGATCGGATAGGCCAAATTTGCATTTTCAGAGATCAGCTCATCCCGAGCAGCGTCATAACGCAGGGTCTGATGCGTGACAGGGCAAATCAGAGCCTCAAGCATCCTGCGATCCACGACATCGGTCATTGCATCACTTCTCCTTCGGCGCCGCCGCGCATGGCAAATTCGATAAGCGTCACAAGTGTTTCCCGGCGGGTCGACAAGGATGGCGCCTCAAGCAGGGCCTGTTTGTCCTCGGGTTCAAAGTCCAGCATCATCGACAGCGAGTTGATCAGCAACTCGTTGTCGGCATCTTTTAGCGTTTCCCAATCAGCCGAAAGCGAGCGCGCTTCGAAGTAACGGCCGAGCAAGTTCAGGAACATTTCCCGGTCAAAGCTGCCGTCCACTTCTGCATTGCCCAGATCGCGGCCAAAACCGTCCCACGTGACCTCGCAGCGGCGATAGGGGGTAAAGCCCGACACTTCGGATTGGACCCGGAACCGCGAGATGCCTGTAAGCGTGATGAGATATCGATTGTCTTCTGTTTCCGAGAACTGCGTCAGACGCCCCGCGCAGCCTATCATCTGCAGCCCCGGACCGCTGCGGCCCGGCACCTCATTCGGTTGTACCATGCCGATAAACCGCTCTGGCGTCTTGAGCGCGTCATCCAGCATCTGAAGATAGCGCGGCTCAAAAATATGAAGCGGCAGACGCGAGCGGGGCAGCAAAAGCGCACCGGGCAGCGGAAAAATCGGGATAGTGTCCGGAAGATCGGCGGCTTTTAACATGAACGATAGTTAGCCCACGAGGTCGATCAGGCAAATATCATCGAACTCAGGCGGCGGCGTCCGTTCAGGACAATCGGGTCATTGGGTTTGAGCGCATCAAAGATCGTAAAAAGCTGCGCCTTGGCAGCCCCGTCATTCCATTCGCGATCCTTGCCGAACAGCGCCAGAAGCTCTTCAACGGCACCCTCTGCATCGCCACTGGCATGCAACGCCTGGGCCAGATCAAACCGCGCCTGATGGTTGTCAGGCTCCGCCTCGACCATGGTGCGCAACTCTGCAACCGGACCTGCATCCGCAGCCTGCCGGGCGAGCGCCAGTTGCGCTGCTGCCGCCTCAAGCTCGGGTGCCGTCGAAATCTCGGCGGGTGCCCCGTTCAGGATGGCTTCGGCCTGGTCCAGATCCTCAAGTGCTATATGCGCCTGCACCAGACCGCCGTAAGCGGCCGCGTGATTGGGATCCTCGCCCAAGATCGCCGCAAAGGTCTGCGCCGCATCCACGGCAGCGCCCTCGGCCAGCATCTCCTCCGCGGACTCAACGGCATCATTCAGTGTGTCGCTGGGTGCTTCGCCACCGGCCGCTTTGATCACACGTTCCACAAATCCCGTCACTTCAGAGGCTGGCAAGGCTCCCTGGAAACCGTCAATCGGCTGACCTTTGGAAAACGCATAAACAGTGGGTATCGACTGGATCTGCAACTGTCCCGCGATCATCTGCGCTTCATCAACATTGACCTTGACCATCTTTACTGCACCCTTGGCCGCCTTGACGGCGTCTTCCAGCATTGGGCCAAGCGTCTTGCAGGGGCCACACCAGGGCGCCCAGAAATCAACGATCACGGGTGTGGTCTGCGAGGCCTCCACTACATCGGCCATGAATTCGGCCTCAGAACTGTCCTTGATCAAATCGGTATCGGCGGGGGCGCTGGAAAGTCCGAGATCCATTATGTCGCTCTCCTAAAAGACTAGGTTCGGGCTTTATATGGACTTGTCCGGCGCCGCTGCCAAGTCTTGAAGGTCAAGTTGCAAAAGCGGTAGCATTCGCCCTTCGATCGCTTCCGAGGAGACTTGACCGACAATGCGCGCGCCCATCTTTTCGTAGAAAGGCGCTGCCTCAGGGTCGGCCTCGATCTGCATGACGATCGCCCCTTTGTTTCGGGCCCGCGCAACGGCCCACATCATCAGAGCCCTGCCCGCGCCCAAACCCATTGCATCTGGAGCCACGAACAGCTTGTCGAGCACCGCATCCTTGCCGGTGGTAACCAGCTTGCAGACACCAAACGCCTTCTCGTCCCCGTACACGGCCACATTGCCGTCCGTCAGATCGCGCTCGGTCAGTCGCAAAACGGGAACACACGCCGCCATGAACGCGTCGTCATAGCCCCAATGTGCTTTTGACCGCAGCATGAGGGCGTTCAGCGTCGGCAATTCCTCGGGTCGCGCGGGCCGGATCACAGATCGAACGTGGCAAAGACGGGCGCGTGATCGCTGGGCTTCTCCCAACCACGGGCATCCCGCATGATCCGGCTGGAATGTGCTGCCCCGGCGATATCAGACGTGGCCCAGACGTGATCCAGTCTGCGCCCCTTATCGGCGGCATCCCAGTTGGGCGACCGGTAGGACCACCAGGAGTAAAGCTGCCCCTCGGGAATGTCCTTCCGGGTAACGTCGACCCAACCGCCTGCCTCTTGCGTTTCCGCCAGATGCTCGACCTCGATGGGCGTATGACTGACGACTTTCAGCAGTTGCTTGTGGCTCCAGACGTCATCCTCGCGCGGGGCGATGTTCAGATCACCGACCAAGATCGCCTTCTCGGGCCGATCTGCCTTGAACCAGTCCCGCATATCAGTGAGATAATCCAGCTTCTGGCCGAACTTCACATTCTTCTCCCGGTCGGGCACATCGCCACCAGCAGGTACATAGAAATTGTGGATTACGGTTCCGTTCTGCAGCCGCCCCGCCACGTGGCGCGCATGGCCAAGTTCTGCAAAATCCTTGTCGCCCAGATCCTCAATCGGCTGTTTCGACAGGATCGCCACGCCGTTATAGCCCTTTTGCCCGCGCGCGATTATGTGGGTGTAGCCAAACGCCGCGAACCCCTCCATGGGGATCTTGTCGACGGGGCTCTTGCATTCCTGCAGGCACAGAATGTCCGGCGCTTCGTCCTGCATCAGCTTTTCCACGATAGGTGCCCGCAAACGGACCGAGTTGATGTTCCAGGTGGCAAGCGTGAAAGGCATGGGCAATGCTCCGCATCAGGTTCGCGCGACCCTAGCCTTGGCCGTCACGAAGGGGAAGAGCGAAGCCAGTCCGACACCCGCCCAAGTCCCATTTCAAGATCCTGGGCGTTGTTGGCAAAGCCCACGCGCACATAGCCCTCGTGTCCCATCACGCTGCCGGGCGTGAACATGACGCCCGCGTCACGGATAAGCGCTTCGCACAAATCGTAGCTGGGTTGCGCGGTGTCGATCCGCACCAGCGCCGTTGTCCCGCCACCGGGCCGCACATAGTCAGCCCGTGACTCCTGCATGATCCAGTCGTCGAGCAGCATAAGGTTCTCCCGCGTGATCCGCCGCGACCGGTCAAGGATCTGATCCTTCACCCCAAGCGCCATCGCCGAGAAGTAGTCATCCACCATCCCTACGCTAATCGTCGTGTAGTCGCGGTGGATCTCCGCATGCTCCAGCAGGTCTTCCGGCCCGACCAGCCAGCCAAGCCGCAAGCCAGCCAGCGAAAACGCTTTCGACATACTGCCGGTGCTGATGCCCTTGGCGTAGATATCGGCGATTGACGGCACAGGCTCGCCCTGCTCGGTCCCGCGATAGACCTCATCGCACAACACCCATGCACCGACCTCTGCGGCAATCGCGCTCAGTTTTTGCAAGCCCGTCTTGCTAATCACCGCACCCGTCGGATTGTTTGGATTTGTCAGCGCGATCAGCTTCGTCGCGGGCTGCACGAGGTTCTCCAAAGCCTCCCAATCCGGCAACCAGTCCTGATCTGCCCGCAGCGGCAATTGCGTCACCTCCGCGCCTATTGAGGCCGGGATAGACATGTGCTGCTGATAGGTCGGCGTGATCGCCACGACATGATCGCCTGGCCCTATGAGCGTGTGATAAATCAAGTGGTTGGCCCCAATGGTCCCGTGCGTAATCAGCACATTCTCTGGCGTCTGGTCTGAAAAAAGGGCCGAGACAAGTCCGCGCAACCGGTCAGAGCCTTTGATGGCGCCGTAGGTCATCTTCATCTCTGCCAGATCGTACGGCATCTGCTGGGTGGCCCCTGCCATCTGCATCAACGCGGCGAGGGTCAGGCTTTCCACGCAGGTCTCAGCAAGGTTCAGATCACAGCGCGTCTCCCACTTGTTCATCCATTGCTCAACGCCAAACGGTTCAATCTGCATGCGCGTGCCTCCCTTTGCTCAGCCTGACCGAAAGATCCCGCTTGGAAAAGCCCAACAAGCATGTCTAGGCTTGTCCCATGTTAATGGCCCACAACCGCAACTACCGGCTGCTTTTTTCGGCAACGGCCGTGTCAAACCTAGGTGACGGGATCTCAGCCCTCGCCTTTCCTTGGCTTGCCTCGCTGATGACGCGCGATCCGGTCCTGATCGCGGCCGTCGCTGCAGCGGGTCGCCTGCCATGGCTTTTGTTCGCCGCGCCTGCCGGAGTCATCACTGACCGGGCGAGTCGGCAAAAGCTGATGGTCTGGGCCGACACTCTACGCGCCATCCTTACCTGCGGCGTGATCGGCCTGATCCTGTCCATCCCGGAGATAGAAGCCAAAAGCACGCCCGCCCATGTTTGGGCACTTGCAGCCCTCGCCTTCCTGCTTGGGATGGCGGAGGTTCTGCGCGACAATGCCGCACAAACAGCCTTGCCTTCCATTGTCGAAAAGGCAGATCTCGAAACCGCCAATGGCCAGCTTTGGAGCGTGGAGCATATCATGAACAGCTTCATCGGCCCGCCTATTGCCGGTCTGCTGATCGCCCTCGCCCTGCCGCTGCCCTTCGCTTTTGACGCGCTCAGCTTTTCACTGGCCGCTGGCCTGGTGGCTTTCATCGCCTTTCCGCAAAACACCATCACCCGCATTCCGCAAACCTTATGGCAGGACCTGCGAGAAGGGGCAGTCTGGCTTTATCAGCACGGCCTGCTTTTCCGCCTCGCCATCGTTCTGGGCTGCCTCAACGCCATCGACACCGCGTATCTGACCCTGCTGGTGCTTTACAGCCAGGAGGTGCTCGGCCTGTCCGCCTTCGGCTACGGAGTGCTCACCATGGCCGGTGCTGTCGGCGGTGTCCTTGGTGGCATCTCGGGCCCGACAATCGTCAAGAAGATCGGACCACAGCGCACATTTCTCGGCGCCCAGATCCTGCTGATGGTCGAACCCATCCTGATTGGCACGACCTCATCGGTGATCGCTGTGGGTATCGGCATCGGCATTGCCATGTTCGGAGGTGTGACTTTCAACGTCGTCACGGTCTCCTATCGCCAACGTGTGATCCCCGACGCATTGCTCGGCCGGGTGAACAGCCTTTATCGCCTGCTTTCCTGGGGAATGATTCCGTTGGGTGCCGTGGCAGGAGGCCTGCTCATGTCGGTTTTTGAACCTTCGCTTGGCCGCGAGATTGCCTTACGCATGCCCTTCCTGGTGGCGATCGTTCTTCTGGGCGCGTTGTTCGTCTACAGCCTACTGCGCATCCGCATCCCAAACACATAAAAAAGACCGGGCGCGAGGCCCGGCCAGGTCCAACAGGGAGTTGCATGTCATAACCCGGACATGCGCGGGATCTCACTGCACCCGCACTAGATAAAACTGGTTAACAGCAGCTTGATGGAAAACAACATCACTACGTCATCAACCTGTATCCACCACTTTCCGTAACAAGAAGGCGCGCATTTGACGGATCTGGTTCAATTTTCTGGCGAAGCCGATAAATGTGGGTTTCTAAGGTGTGCGTCGTCACCCCGGCATTGTATCCCCAGACCTCGTGAAGAAGCACGTCGCGCGCCACCACACCGTCAGTGGAACGGTAGAGAAACTTCAGGATGTTTGTCTCTTTTTCGGTCAGGCGGATCTTCTTGTCATCCTCGGTGATCAGCATCTTCATCGACGGCTTGAACGTATAGGGCCCAAGCGTGAATACGGCGTCTTCGGACTGTTCATGCTGGCGCAATTGCGCGCGGATCCGGGCCAACAGAACGGGAAACTTGAAAGGCTTTGTCACATAATCATTTGCCCCGGCGTCCAGACCAAGGATCGTGTCGGCGTCGCTGTCGTGACCTGTCAGCATCAAGATCGGGCTCTTGACCCCCTGCTTGCGCATCAGCCGGCACAATTCGCGCCCGTCCGTGTCGGGCAGGCCCACATCGAGAATGACGAGATCGTAAATCGCCTCTTTCGCGCGGCCCATTGCCTCATGGCCATTGCCGGCTTCGAAGACATCGAAATCCTCGGTCATGATCAACTGCTCGCTCAGCGCCTCTCGCAGATCTTCGTCGTCATCAACGAGCAGGATTTTTTTCAATTGAGCCATCAATTTGCTCCCTTTTGGTTTCCGGACAGATGGCGGCATACACCCACTTGGGCAAGCTTTGCTGCAACGGATTCACGGCCTCGTGTCGCCAAACGGGCAAATGTTTCAATTCTGTAAGCTTTGGCCTATGTCTCGATGCGGTGAGACAAGGAATGCCGATGACGCTTGGCCCCGATATTGCGGAACTGATGGCCCGGGCGCGGGCGGATCTGCGCATGGGCGTGCCGATCTGCATTGGCCCCGCACTGGTCCTGGCCGCCGAGACGCTGACGCAGGATCGTCTAAGCGCCACGCGTGATCTGGGCAGCCCGGTTCTGGCCATCACACAGCACCGCGCCACGACACTCAAGGCGCGGGCCTACGACGGCGATCTGGCGCGCGTTCATCTGCCGATTGATGCCGATCGGGCCTGGGTTCAGGCGCTGGCCGATCCCGTAGACGACCTGCGCGTGCCCATGAAGGGCCCGCTTAGCACCGAACGCGATGGCAATGCCGATTTGCACCGCGCTGCGCTCATGCTGTGCAAGGCCGCCCGGCTGCTGCCAGCCGCCATCGTGCTGACCGCCATGCCAGAGGATTTCGCAGAAACCAATGGGCTAACGTATCTTCCGCCCAGCGAGACGCTGCACCATCTGACAATCCGCAGCCCGCTTCAGGACGTGGTCAGCGCCGCATTGCCGATGGAAGTCTCCGAGAACGGCCGCCTACACGTGTTCAGACCCAAGGACGGCGGGGAGGAACATTATGCAATTGAAATCGGCCGCCCCGCGCGCGACACGCCCGTGCTGAGCCGATTGCATTCCGCCTGTTTCACCGGCGATCTGCTGGGCAGTCTCAAGTGCGATTGCGGCCCACAATTGCGCGGCGCCCTGCGGCAGATGGGCGAGGCCGGCAGCGGGATCCTGCTTTACCTCAATCAGGAAGGGCGCGGCATTGGCCTCGCCAACAAGATGCGGGCCTACGCGCTTCAGAATCAAGGGTTTGACACGGTCGAGGCCAATCACCGCCTTGGCTTTGAAGATGACGAGCGGGACTTTCGCCTTGGCGCCGACATTCTGCGTGCCCTAGGGTTTTCTTCCGTGCGGCTTATGACGAACAATCCCGCCAAGGTTGCCATGCTGGAAACCTGCGGGCTAAGCGTTGTCGAACGCGTGCCCCTCAAGGTCGGTGAAACCGATTTCAACCGCGCTTATCTCGCCACCAAGGCCGCTAAGTCCGGTCATCTTTTGTAGGGAACCTATCATGACGTACACACTCACCGGCGGCTGCTATTGTGGCGATCTGCGCTACGAAACAACTGGACCCCCAAAGGCCAAGGCACAATGCCATTGCCGCGAATGCCAATACGCATCCGGCGGCGGACCGAACTACTTCATGGTCATGCCCGGCGACGGCTTTCGTTACACCCAAGGTTCACCCGCAGCCTTCACCCGGGATGACCTTGATGAACCGGTCACCCGAGAGTTTTGCGTGCGATGCGGCACGCATATCCTGACGCGCAGGCTGGACATGGCAGATGTGGTTCTGAAAATCGGCACGCTGGACGACCCGGCGGGTGGCTACAAAGCGCCGCTCGCGGCGATCTTTACAGTCGATTTGCAACCCTATCACATGATCCCAGAGGGCCTGCCGCAATTCGAAGGCTTGCCCCCGCGCAGATGAGGCCATCAGATCTTGTCGTCACGCCAAGGGGCCTTCGCTTTCTCGGTCGGAGGTTTCCCTGCGTTGTCGGACGCGGAGGTGTGACCTCCAACAAGCGCGAAGGCGATGGGGCAACCCCCCGCGGTGTCCACCGACTGGTTGGAATGCTCTATCGCCCCGATCGGATGGCCCGACCCGCCGATTGGGCGCTGCCGATTGGGCCAAGCGATCTTTGGTGCGATGATCCGAAATCCGAGGACTACAACCTCATGGTCCGCGCACCCTTTGTCGCCAGCCACGAGGTTTTGCGCCGTCCCGACCCGCTATATGATCTGATCCTGCTGACCGACTGGAACTGGCCCTATGCGGAAAAAGGGGGCGGGTCAGCCATCTTCATCCACCGCTGGCGGAGACCCCGCTATCCGACCGAAGGGTGCGTTGGACTGCGCCCTGATCACTTGCGCTGGATCGCCCCCCGCATCCGGTTTGAGACACGCCTGATCGTTCGCTAGGCCACCCCCCTTGCCCCGAAAATTGCTGATCCCACACGCACATGCGTGGCCCCGAGGGCAATAGCACTTTCGAAATCGCCGCTCATACCCATCGAAAGCCCCGCCAACCCGTTGCGCGCTGCCATCTTGGCCAAAAGTGCAAAATGCAAGGACGGCTCCTCTGCCACCGGAGGTATACACATCAGCCCCTTGACCGGCAGATCAAGGCTTCGGCAGCTCTCGATAAAGGCGTCGATCTCGCCCGGCAATACTCCGGCTTTCTGCGGCTCTTCACCGGTGTTGACCTGCAGAAAGACGTCGGGGCAATGCCCTTCCTCCTGCGCGATCCGCGCAATGTTATTTGCCAACTTCGGCCGGTCGACCGAGTGGATCGCCTGAAAAAGCTCAAAGGCCTGCCGCGTCTTGTTGGTCTGCAAAGGCCCGATGAGATGCAGATCAATCCTGTCAAAGCGTTCTCGGAAATCGGGCCATTTGCCTTCGGCCTCTTGCACCCGGTTCTCGCCAAAGATCCGGTGACCTTTGACAAGCACAGCTTGGACCCGCTCATTGGGCTGCACCTTACTAACCGCGATAAGCTGGACCGACCCTGCAGGCCGCTCTGCTTTCGCTTCGGCCTCGGCTATCCGCGCCGCAATCTCTTCCAATGCCATCCCGCGTTCCCTCTTGATTGCGGGATCAGATATCAGCGCCGGCGCAAAAGAAAAGGGGCAGACCTAAAGCCTGCCCCTTTTTCACAATGCACTTGCGCGACGTCTAGAAGTTAAAGCGTACACCAAAGTCAGCGATGATGTCATCGTTCGACCCGCCATCGGAAACACCACCACGCAAGGAGGCGCCGCCGCCCAGATCGTGGTTGAAGTCGATACCGTAACCCACGCTTTCGAAATAGTCCGCATCGGCCACATAGGCCTCGACATTGGTACCGGCTCCGACATCGAAGCGTGCCATGATCGACCAGTGGTCACCACCAAGGTTCTCAGCCCCATCGATCACACCGTTGCCGTTCACGTCGGTCCCGAAACCTTCATCGCCGTTAGAGGCGTAGGCCACACCGAAATCGAAAAGACCGACCGTACCTTCAACCGCGATAGTCCATTCGGTGTCAAAATCGTCATCCGAGTCCTGAATGCCGGCAGCGAAAACGAAATTGCCGAACTCATAGAAGCCCATCAGAGCGATCCGGTCATTCGTGTCAGATGCGGATAGATGCGCGCCGAAATCACCAATGCCGTAGATCACCTCAACGCCGTTGGACGTGCTCGCCCCGGCGCCACCTGACGAATAGGCGTCGCCACGACCATTGTAGACAGTGTAGTCCTCTTCGTGACCGGTCAGGCCGAGATCGATTGTGTATTGGCCAGGCATGGACTCCAACGCCCCTTCGATATTGCCAATGCCAATCTCAAGCCCTCCCATCCGGGCGAAGAAACGTGCGGCATTCAACTCCTCGGCTTGATTGATGTCGTCAGTTCCGTCGTTTCCATCAACTTGAAACCGAACGCGGGCGCCAAGTGTTGCACCGGCATCTGTCTGGGTGCTGGCATCAATTTGCAAACGCCAACGGCTGGTAATGTCTGTGGTGCCACCGCCGTCCTCTGCACCATTGCCATCGTGCAGAACACCAAAACGTGCGTAGCCACCAAGCGTGATATCAGCGTTGGAACTCGTCACATTTTGCGCAGAAAGGGTGCCTGCAGATGCAACCAGCGCAGTTGCAGCGAAGAAGGCTTTCTTCATAACAATGTCCCTTGTTTGTGAGTAACTGCCTAATCCGAGATTCTCGGAATGGGTGTTAGTGGTATGTCGAGTTTACATGTTCAATTTACAACCACGTGATCGCAATTTTTTGGGACATTTTCCGCGGTTGGCTGAAACCCGCCTTGCGCCCTCAAACAGCGGAAGGCTCGACGACAGCACGGGCTTCACAAAGACTTTTTACGTTTCAAAAAAGAGAAGGGGCAGACCGAAGGCCTGCCCCAAAACATCAAGTAGTAGCGATAAGCTTAGAAGTTGAAGCGCACACCGAAGTCGGCGCGGAGCTCACCGTCTCTAAGAGACGCAATACCACCGCGCATGGTCGCACCACCACCAAGATCGTGGTTGAAGTCAACACCGTAGCTTGTGTCGGCAAAGTAGTCAGCGTCTGCAACGTAGAATTCGACGTTTGTGGCTGCGCCAACGTCAAAACGGCCCATGACCGACCAATGATCGCCGCCACCTGCAGCCTCATCGCCGTTGTCCGCATAAGCGACACCGAAGTCAAAGATGCCAACCGAACCTTCGACCGCAACTGTCCAATCAGTGTCGGTTGCGAGGTCAGAGTCCTGGACACCGGCAGCAACAGTAAAGTTGCCAAATTCGTACGACACAACCGCAGCAATACGGTCGTTCGTGGCAGATTCGGACGCCGAGACGTGAACCTCGAAATCGCCGATACCGTAGATGACTTCAACGCCGTTCCGGGTGCTGGCACCAGTACCACCGGACGAGTAGGCATCAGCGTTGCCATCGTAGACCGTGTAGTCATAGCCCAAACCGGTCAAGCCGAGGTCGATGGTGTACTGACCTGGCATAAATTCGATAGCACCTTGGATGTTACCGACGCCGATTTCCAAGCCGCCCATGCGTGCAAAGAAACGAGCTGCGTTTAGTTCTTCGGCTTGGGTCAGTGCATTATCGCCGTCGCTGCCATCAACCTGGAAACGGACGCGCGCACCAAGTGTGACGCCTGCATCTGTTTCAGTTGTCGCGTCGATCTGCAGACGCCAACGGCTTGTGATGTCTGTGCTGGAGTCCGCGCCAGGCGTATCTGGGTCGGAGTAAATAACACCCCAGCGAGCGTAACCGCCCAGCGTGATGTCGGCGTTGGAGCTCGTCACGTTTTGGGCTGAAGCCATGCCTGTAGAGGCAACCAGCGCTGTCGTGATCAAGAGAGCTTTTTTCATAGCTTTTCCCTCAGTTTCAATTTGACTGCCCAAACCGGGGAGCCCGGAGAGGGTACAAAAATGTCTTTCGCTCCGAACGCCCCTTCTTTGCAAGCGCTGCGCCAATCGATTTCTCAATGTGCGCCAGTATGGTGCAGCAATGCCACACCAGCACACAGCCACCAGCCGATACCCACGCGACCCGAAGAGGCTTGCCCCCGTAACAGCGGTTGGTTACACCACAAATCACATTTTTAAGGGGGAAGCGCGTTGCGTTGGTCCACACTACTCAAGCCGGTCATAGGAGGGGTCACTTTGATGGCCCTCGTCGCCTGTTCCCAGCGGGGCGAACCAAACGTGAATGATGGAGCTGATGGCCCTCCGCGCAGTCTGCCTCCGAGCGCTCAGGAACAGGGCGGGAGCTCTATCTGGGACGTGTTTAACCGCGACAATCGAGAAACCCGCGTCAACGTCAACAAATACATTTGGTCTGCCTCGATCGAGGTGTTGAACTTTTTGCCGATCCAGTCAATCGACCCCTTCACCGGCGTTATTGTAACCGGCTACGGCACCCCCCCCAACGGAGGTCGCGCCTACAGGGCCACCGTTCACATCAAGGATCCCGCTCTCGACGCGCGCTCTTTAAGCGTGGCTTTGCAGACGCGGGGCGGTCCGGCCAATCCGGCCACGGTGCGTGCGGTGGAAGACGCGATCCTCAGCCGGGCACGCCAACTACGCATCTCGGACAATCGACTTTAAAGCCCGCAAAAGCCGCTCTATCACATGCGCCGGGCCAACACGCCCGGCGTTCGCGTTTCCAAAGGTCAGACAACATGCCCTACACGCCCTCAGATATCGAAGACCGCTGGCAAAAGGCCTGGGACGAGGCAGCCATTTTCCAAGCCACCCGCAGCGCCGACAAGCCCAAATACTACGTGCTTGAGATGTTCCCCTACCCCTCTGGCCGCATCCATATCGGGCACGTCCGCAACTACACGATGGGCGACGTGATCGCCCGCTACAAGATGGCAACGGGCCATAACGTCTTGCACCCAATGGGTTTTGATGCCTTTGGGCTCGCCGCCGAAAACGCCGCGATGGACAGGGGGATCCACCCGAAGGACTGGACGTACTCCAACATCGACGACATGGTCGGGCAAATGAAGCCACTTGGCTTTTCCATCGACTGGTCGCGCATGTTTGCGACCTGCGACCCAGAATATTACGGCCAACAACAGGCGCTCTTTCTCGATATGATGGAAGCCGACCTCGTTTATCGAAAGAACGCCGTGGTGAACTGGGATCCGGTCGACATGACTGTTCTGGCCAATGAACAAGTGATCGACGGCAAGGGCTGGCGCTCTGGCGCCGAGGTTGAACGGCGCGAACTCACACAATGGTTCTTCAAGATCAGCGATTATTCCGAAGAACTGCTCGACGCGCTCGACACGCTCGAAAACTGGCCGGCTAAGGTGCGGCTGATGCAGGAAAACTGGATCGGCAAGTCGCGCGGTGCGCAATTCAGCTTTGAGACATCCGGCGCTCCGGACGGATTGGACAAGATCGAGGTTTACACGACCCGCCCTGACACCATCTTCGGTGCGTCTTTTGTCGGCATTTCGCCCGATCATCCGCTTGCCAAAGCGCTCGAAGCGGAAAGCCCGGAAATTGCCGCATTCTGCGCCGAATGTCGCAGGGGCGGAACGACCGCAGAGGCTATGGAAAAGGCCGAAAAGCTGGGCTTTGACACCGGCATTCGGGCGCAGTTGCCCGGCGGCTTTGTGGATAACCTACCGGTCTACATCGCGAATTTCATCCTTATGGATTATGGCACAGGCGCTATCTTCGGCTGTCCTGCCCATGATGAACGCGACCATGCCTTTGCAACAAAATACGATCTCCCGATCGTCGAGGTCATGCGTCCGCTCGGGACCAACCGTGATGACGGCTACGAAGATCCCGCGATCCTGAAAGCAGCCTACGTGCCAACGAAGGAGGAAAAGGTCGAGTATGTCCGCCCCGCCGCGGGCCCCGATCAGATGACCGGGAATGAAGCGATCGATCACGCGATCACGTGGTTCGAAACCCTGCATGAAAAGTCCGATCTCGTTGACAGTCCCGTTGGGGAAGGCGTCACGAAGTTCCGTTTGCGTGACTGGGGCCTTTCCCGTCAGCGCTATTGGGGTTGCCCAATTCCGGTTGTGCATTGCCCGACTTGCGGGGTCGTGCCCGAGAAGAAAGAGAACCTGCCGATCAAGCTGCCCGACGACGTGACCTTCGACATCCCGGGCAATCCGCTTGACCGGCATCCGACCTGGCGTGATGTGCCCTGCCCAAAATGCGGCTTACCGGCCAAGCGTGAAACGGACACGATGGATACGTTTGTTGATTCGTCCTGGTATTTCGCCCGCTTCACCGCGCCCCATGCGGATACACCGACCGTCAAGGAAGACGTCGAATACTGGATGAACGTGGATCAGTATATCGGAGGGATCGAACACGCGATCCTTCATCTGCTCTATTCGCGTTTCTTTGCCCGCGCCATGCAGATTACCGGGCACCTGCCGAAATCGGCGATCGAGCCCTTCGATGCGCTTTTCACCCAAGGCATGGTGACGCACGCCATCTATCAAACGACGGATGACAATGGCCGCCCGCGCTATCACTATCCCGAAGATGTCGACATGCGCGACGGCAAGGGCTTTCTGCAGGACGGCACCGAAGTGCAGATCACCCCTTCGGCGAAGATGTCGAAGTCCAAAAACAACGTGGTCGATCCCGCCGATATCATCCGCGACTACGGCGCCGACACGGCAAGGTGGTTCGTTCTGAGTGATTCTCCACCAGAACGCGATGTGGAATGGACCGCATCAGGCGCGGAGGCGGCGAACAAGCACCTCGCCCGCGTCTGGAACCTTTGCGACCGGATCGGCGCGATGGAGGATGGCGATGGCACAGGTGACGACGATCTAAGCCGCGCCCGGCACAAGACAATCCACGACGTAACCTTGGGCGTTGAAAGCTTCGGCTTCAACGCCGCCATCGCAAAGCTGTATGCTTTCACGGCCACATTGCAGAAATCCAAAGCGTCCAAGGCGGCCCAACGCGAGGCAATCATGACGCTTGCGCAACTCATGGCCCCGATGACCCCGCATCTGGCCGAAGATATCTGGGCGCATCAGGGCGGCGAAGGACTTTGCGCTGCAGCCCCTTGGCCCCAAGCCGACGAAAGCCTGCTCGTCGATGACACGGTAACGCTGCCGATCCAGATCAACGGCAAGCGACGCGCGGAAATCGACGTGCCGGCCGATTTGGATAAGGCAGAGGTTGAAAAAATGGCGCTGGCCACGGATGCTGTCACAAAAGCGCTGAACGGTGGCGCTCCGAAAAAGGTGATTGTCGTGCCCGGTCGGATCGTGAATGTCGTGGTTTAAGCCCGTCGCACTCTGCCTTTTTCTGGCGGCCTGCGGGTTCCAGCCCGTTTACGGACCCGGCAGCACGGCCTCGGCCCTGCAAAACCGCGTTCTGGTGGATGAACAGAAAACCCGCGACGGCTTTCTTCTTGTCCGCCAGTTGGAAGAGCGGATAGGTCCGGCGACCGATGCCGCCTACGCACTTGGCCTGACCATCGACGTCACGCAAGAAGGCCTGGCCATCGACGCAGACGGCAACATCCTGCGCTACAACGTTATCGGCGCTGCCGAATACGCCCTGCGTGACAAGGTGACCGGGCAAATCGTGACCTCCGGCAAGGTTGACAGCTTCACTGGCTATTCCGCAACCGGCACCTTTGTCGCCACGCTGGCCGCAGAAGACGACGCGCGCGAACGGCTTATGACCATGCTCGCCGACCGGATCGTCATCCGCCTGCAAACGGCCGATCTGTGAAGCTCAGCACCAGCCAGGCTGCAGGCTATTTCGCCAAGCCCGATCCCGACAAAACCGGTCTTCTGATCTATGGGGCCGACGCGATGCGTGTGGCGATAAAGCGACAGGAGGTCGTTGCGGCGCTGATTGGTCCCAATGGCCCCGACGAGATGCGCCTCACGCGCATCTCCGCCAGCAAGCTGCGTGAGGATCCCGCGCAAGTGATCGATGCGCTCAAGGCGATGGGGTTCTTCCCGGGTCCCCGCGTAACACTTGTGGAGGACGCCACCGAAACACAGGCGACCCACATCCTGCCCGCGCTTGAGGCTTGGGCGACGGGCGATGCGCAATTGATCGTGACGGCGGGCGCGCTGAAACCCACATCGAAAATCCGCAAAGCCTTCGAGGCGCATCCAAACGCCTTCGCCGTCGGCATCTATGACAACCCGCCCACACGCGACGAGATCGAGCGCGATCTGAAGACCGCTGGCATCACCGCATCAGGCGATGCCATGGGCACGCTTGTCGATTTGGCCCGCGCGCTGGAACCAGGCGATTTCCGTCAAACTATTGAAAAAATTGGACTTTACAAATTAGGCGATACAGTGCCCCTCAGTCCTGAGGATATCGCCGCCTGCGCGCCCGTTTCAATCGAGGCAGATGTAGACGACGTCTTGCTTGTCGTAGGCGACGGCAAGGCCGCCGAAATCGGCCCGGTCATGCAGCGCCTCTCGGCACAGGGGGTGAATGCGGTGACGCTTTGCATCGGGGCCATGCGGCACTTTCGCAGCCTGCACCGGATAGCACTTGATACAACCGGGCGCCCCCAGATCTGGGGCCCGCACCGTGACAAGATGCTGGCCCAGGCCCGACAATGGGGCCCGGCCCGGCTTGAAACGGCCCTCACCGTCCTGACCGACACCGACCTGCAACTGCGTTCAGCCGGCCAACACGCCCCCGCCCTGGCCTTGATCGAACGGGCCTTCATCCGTCTCGCGATGCTGGGCAGCCGTTAGGACCTTAGAAGAGGAAAACTCTGAGGGCTCGGCGTAATTTCAATTACGAACGCAGCATGCCGCGTCGAATGCCTTAATGCTGGACGCCCCAATAAACCGCACGATTTTGCGGGAACTACATTTCGCATATCAGCTACTCGGCCGAACGACGCGCCACAATGAAGACGGCAGCACCCCCAAAAAAGACGGCGAAAACACCTTCGATCCAACGCCGAAACCGCAGATATGCATCCATCAAGGCGGGCGTCGAAAACAAGAGCGCCCATGTGGTCACAAGCATGACATTGACCGCCATGCTGATCCCGACGATCCAGATCACTGCAGCAGAAGATGCATCTGGCTTTGCGCCAATGGCAAAGATCGATCCCCAGAAGAACAACGCTTTCGGGTTGGTCAGATGTATCAACGCGCCGCGCAAGGCCGCCACCTTGTAAGATGCGCCTAAGTCTCTTGTTTTGAAATGCTTTTCCGGACCAAGTGCCGATCGCGCAGCCCTGAAACCGAGCCATGCCAGATAGGCTGCCCCCACGTATTTCAACGTCTCAAAAAGCCATTGGTTGGCGCTTAACAGCGCGCCCATTCCAAGCGCCGACAAAATCGCCCAAACCGACGCACCAGCCGTGATCCCGTAAGCGACGGCAAAACCGTAGCTTCGACCGCGCGCCATGGCCGTACCAGCGATTGCAAACATAACGGGCCCGGGCGTCAGGCCACCCAGCAATGCAGCCCCGACAACGATCCAGATATTCACCTCGGACATTCTGCGCCCTCCCAGCTTGCTGGCGAGCACCAGAATATCGCATTGGCAAAAGCAGCCAAGCCCGAACCCTGTATCGCGGCATTCTGCATTCGTGATCTTTGAAATACCGACATGTCTCGCCCGCGGAATAGTGCGCAATCGCATCCGCTCATTAAGGTATGCCGGGCGTGCGGATCTCAATCCTGCGGTGCAAACAGCGCCATCATTTCAGCCTCTGTCATCTTGCCTGTCTCGCCCGCAAAGGCATAGCCGTCAGGCTTCTTATCGATGAAAATCTCTTCCTTCAGAACAATACCGTCAGGTTCGTCAAAGGACCCCAGCCCCACGTGATACGTTCCCTGATGCGCCCCCGGCGCCGTGACCCGATAATACATGTTCGACCCGCATGTGGCGCAAAATGCCCGCTCGGCCCAGGGAGAGGAGGCATAGATTGTCAGTGCGCTCTCATCCTCGATCTTCATCTGATCAGGTGGCACCTGAATGCCCAGATAGACCCCGCCGCTCCAACGCCGACACATGCTGCAATGACACGCGCCCGTCTCGGTTACATCGCCGCTGATTTCAAAACGCACGGCCCCGCAAATGCATCCGCCGGTTTTCGACATCGAACTTCTCCCTCTTGTGTCCCGGGGCGACGTTACGAACGCTACCTGCCAGTTTTTGTCCACAAGGTTCAGCTTGCTCCCGATCGCACGCCCGCTACGGTCAGTAAAACCAAAAGGGGGATGTTATGTACAAAGTCATTGGGGCCGTCCGCACACGCGCCTTTCGAGTCATGTGGATGCTGGAAGAACTCTGCCAAGACTATGAAGTCGTGCCCGCCACCCCGGCCTCGGACGAGGCACGCCAGTTCAATCCTTTGGGCAAAATCCCTGCGCTGGTTGATGGCGATGCGGTGCTGACCGATAGTGTGGCGATTATGACGTATTTGGGCGACAAGCACGGCACGCTGACAGCACCTGCGGGCACACCAGACCGCGCGCAGCAGGATGCCCTGACGTTGTGGCTGATCGACGAATTCGACGCGCTGCTTTGGACTCATGCCAAGCATACGCGCATCCTGCCGGATGGCGTGAGGGTGCCGCAGATTGAACCTGGTCTGCACGCCGAATACACCCGCAGCCTTGCAGGGCTGGAGGCTCGGCTAACCGGGGACTTTCTGATGGGCGACAAGATCACCATTCCCGACCTGCTGGCCACCCACTGTCTGGGTTGGGGATTTTCAGCGGGCTTCCCCGAGATGAGCGCGAAAGTGAAAGACTACTCCAAACGGATGCGGGCACGACCTGCCTTCCGCGCGGCGGGCGCCAGGTAGGCGCGACACGCGCCGCTTTAAGACCCGGGTGACAAAGCAGACCGTGCAGGCGGTTGACGAGCGACATACCGACATCGTCGCTGACCCGATAGCGACCTAGGACAGATGGTGGTCTGGCCTTGCTTTGATGGGCTCAGGATTCATATCCGCGTCCTGGTTGAAAGGACGCCGTCAATCTTTGTTTGCGTTCGGTGCCAAACCACCAGCCGACCGCCCTGCCCAAAGCCCCGTCGCCAGGCACGCCGTCAACAGATAGCCTCCGGTCGGCGCATCCCAGTCCAGCATTTCACCCGCGCAGTAAACGCCCGGGCAATCCTTCAGCATCAAACCGTCATCCAGCCCGTCCCAGGCCACACCACCGGCGGTTGAGATTGCCTCATCCATCGGCTGCGGACCCTTCAATGGGAGGGGCAGAGCCTTCAGGGGCAGAGCCGCCAAGGTCTGACCGCGGGCCAACTCATTGATCAAGGCAAGCTTTGCAGAATCAAACCGAAACGTTTTGCGCAGAAAACTGGTCACGGTCTGCTTGCCCCTTGGTCGCGCCAGTCTGTCGGTCACTTCCACATTCGAAAGGTCAGGCAGAAGGTCGACCTTCAACGCCGCCCCGCGCTGAAGCACATGGGAAAGGGCATAGATCCCGCTGCCCTCAACACCTTGTTTTGTTATGATAAATTCGCCCTTCTTCGCGATCTCCCCGGCGATCAGACGCACCGGTTTCACAGGTTTGCCGAAAACCGGCGCCATGTGATCAGTCCAATCAACCCCAAAACCAAGATTGGAGCCACGAAACGGTGTGAGCGGCACAGCCGCTGCCTTGAACGCCTCTGCCCAGAGCCCGTCCGACCCGAGCCGCCGCCAGCTTGCGCCGCCAAGCGCCAGCACCACCCGATCCGCATGCAAAACCGTCCCATCCGCAAAGGACCAATCCTGGGCGGCACGGCCAAGCGGCCCGGTCCACCGCATGCGAGGGCGGACCTCAACCCCCAGATCTGTCAAACGCGCCAGCCAGGCGCGCAAAAGTGGTGAGGCCTTCATCGCATGTGGGAAGACATGGCCCGACGATCCTACAAAAAGCGACTGACCCAGACCCTCGGCCCAGGTCCAGATCGCATCCGGGCCGAAGGCCTTTATCATGCGGTCCAATGGCTGGGTCGGGCGGTAGGCCTGCTGCACCTCCCCGCGTGCATTGGTCAGATTGAGCCCGGATTTGCCCGCCATCAGGAACTTTCGACCCACGGAGGGCATCGCATCGGCAACAGTCACCAAAAGGCCTGCCCTGGCCATTTCCTCTGCCGCCATCAGCCCGGCCGGACCCGCGCCGATGACCAGCGCCTTCGTCATGCCGGCATCTTGCCTTTGATTTCGACCACCCGCTGTGGGTAGGGGATCTCGATGTCGGCCTCTTTCAGCGCGTTCCAGATCGCAAAAAGCACGTGGCTCTTGTACTTGTTGCGCCCGTCATCGATCCCGCTGACCCAGTATTCGACGCAGAAGTCGATGCCGCTATCGCCAAATCCAACAAGCTCGCAATCGGGGCCTTCGGGATCATCCAGAACAAAATCGAGAGCCGCAACGGCCGGATTGATGATCCCCGGCAACGCGTTGATGTCGGTATTATAGCTTACCGAAAACTCGGCCTCGTATCGGTTCGCGCTGCCGGCGTCCGAAAAGTTGACGACTCGCGTGGTGATGAAATCCTCGTTCGGGACAACGATCCAGCGCCCGTCAAACGTTTCAAGGATCGTGGCCCGCGCAGTCATCTTGATGATCGTGCCGGCCTCGCCCCCGTCAAGCTCCACGTAATCGCCGACGGTCGCCTGGCCTTCGATCAGGAGGATCACACCCGAAATGAAGTTCGACGCAATCTTCTGCAGACCGAAACCCAGGCCCACACCGATGGCACCGCTGAGGATCGCAAGCGCGCTAAGGTCGATGCCCATGATGTTCATCAAAAGCAGGAACGCGAGACCGAAGATCGCGAATTCCGCAGTCTTTGTAATGAGTTGACGGATCGACGGCCGCATCTCTTGCTGGCGGCTGATGAAGTCGGTCGACTGTTTGTTGGACCAAGAACCGAGCCAGAACAGTATCGATCCCGCGATGCCCCCCCGAACAATTGAGAGAAGCGAAAACTGGATGTTGCCGAGAGAGACGATGGTCTCAGCCAGTTGGGTCTGGACATCATCGAGTATCCCCAAAGCGTAAAGGGCCGCAATGGGAATAAAAATGTACTTACCGACGAGTTTCAGGAACGGGTCAGAGAAGATGTCCCGCACAAGGGCGCGGACCGCGAGGAATAGGAAGACCCGCTTGCCAAAAGCGATAACAGCCCCGCTTTCAAACAAGGAAACGACGATGGTTTCCCCGATCGCCGTAAAAACATAGGCCAGAAGTGGCAGCAACAGAGGCAGGAACATCATCAGGAAAAGCCGCGGCTTCGCGAAGATATTCTCGGCCTCACCAGGATCCAGCAGTCGGCTCATCCCGGGACGAAGACGGCGATTGACCAGAACGGCCACGAAGTACGCGATGATCAGCAGGCCGAATTGCGACCAGGCTGCAGGGCTCAGCAGCCAGTTCTGCGCAAGCTCCAGACCCAGCTGTGCATAGCCTGCCGCCTGTTGCACGATTTCAGGCTGATCCGAGAGATCGAAAGAAAACTCCACCACTGTCCCCTTGTCGGTCGTCTTTGTTGACCCAATTGTCACGGCAGCAAAGAAAGGTGCAAGCGGCTTTCCATGTCAGATCCGATCTGCCCCCTCTGTCTGCGACCGATCCCCGACTACGCACCGCAAAGCCTACATCATCTGATCCCCAAGCTAAAAGGCGGCAAAGGTGGCCCAACGATACTTCTGCATCACATATGTCACCGGGAAATCCACGCGACGCTGAGCGAGGCGGAACTGGCGCGGCACTACACCACGCCCGAGGCTTTGCGGATGCATCCACGGCTTGCAGCCTTCATAAAATGGGTGGCCAAAAGGCCACCTGAATTCGCCTCGAAAATACCGGGCAGGCGGCGCAAGAAGTGATCCAAAGGCGCGCCGGAGGCGCGTGATACCTTGGCCCTGACGGGCGTCGGGGTCGCTGCCCCCGAGCCCCGGCCGTATTTGCAACGAAAAGAATTCAGGTGGATCCTTCGCACATCTGTTTGATACCTTTCGCGATCGTCGGTTCTGCGGCGATCGTGTCGACGGCGAGAGCCAGAGCAATGTCGTGCAAGTCGTCGGGTTCGACAATCTGGTCAATGAGCCCGAAGCGCAGCGCCTGTTCGGCATTGATCTTCTGGCCGCCCATCAGGATGAGCTTGGTACGGGCTGGGCCGATCAGGGCAGCCATGCGTGCAGGATCAGAGGGCTGCGGCAGGAACCCAAGTTTCATGACAGGATAAAAGAACCGAGCCATGGGCACAGCGATCCGGAGATCGCAGGCAAGCACCATACCCATAGCGCCCCCGGCAAGTGTTCCATTCAGCGCGGCGATGGTCAGACCCGGCAGGGCCGCGATGGCGGCGGAGAGGCGTTCCCAGACATCGGAGACCGCGAGGCCGGCTCTGGCCTCATCTAGGTCTGCCCCAGCCGAGAATACCTTGCCCTCCGCTGTAAGAATGAACGCGCGCGCCTCTGCTGCGCCTTCCGCGATATCGGCCAGTTCGGACAGCATGTCGTGGGTCAGCGAGTTGGCCTTGTCGGAACGTCTGATGGTGACCGTCCAGACCGATCCGTCTTTGGTGAGGTCGATCATGAGAGGCCAATCCGCTGGCGAATACCCTCATCCCGGAGTGAGATTTCCTGACCACAGAATTCATCGGCATCGGGACTGCACATCCACAGAAGTGCTCTTGCTGGCCAATCGGGCGGTATATGGTCGGACCAGTCGAGCTGGCTGACGGGGTTGATACCGCTCGCTTTGATTTCGCGCTGCATCTGGGTGGCAACCGTTCCGGGGGACAATCCCATGGCACGGATGCCATCACTTGCGTTTTCTTTGTCGACGCATTGGGTCAGCATGGCGGCTGCAGCCTTGGAGGCGCAGTAGTGGCTCCAAGCCTCGACCGGACCGTGGGCCGCGCCCGAACTGATGGTCAGGACCGTCCCAGCTCCAGCAGCTATCATCGTCGGCAAAGCCGCGCGCATGCCATAGAAGACGCCCTTGAGGTTGATGTCGATCACGTGACCCCAATCGGCGGGGTCTGCCCGAGACAGATGCGAGATCGGCTCGATCGCGCCTGCATTTCCAATGAGGACGTCTAGGCGACCAAACCTATCGACCGTCTTGGCAATCGCTGCCTCCACCTCGTCAAACCTGCTGACATCACAGGAAATCGGCAGCGCCTGATCTCCGATCTCAGCGGCCAGCGCAGCCAACGCATGCTGATTTCGAGCGAGCATGGCCACATTGGCCCCTGCTCTGGCAAACGTCTGGGCAGCAGAGGCTCCTATGCCTCGGCTGGCGCCGGTGATCAATATGGTTTGGCCTTCCATGTCGGTCATGTCCTTCTGGCATTTTGGTCTTTACTGCTTGTCGTAGGGCGCTGGCTGGCATAGGTCCAGCGGGTAGGGCTTGACGCCCATGCTGCGTGACCCGACTTAGAGTGCATTCAAAGTTCAAAGGATCCTTTCATGTCACCCCGTGCCTTTTCGATGACCCCCCTTGCGCTGACGTTCCTGTCGGCCCCTTCCATTGCCTTCGCTGACCTTACAGCCCAGGACGTCTGGGATGATTTTCAAAATTACCTGACCAGCTTTGGCTACGAGATCAGCGGAACAGAAACGCAATCGGGCGATGTACTGACAGTCACAAATGTGCTGATGACCCTGCCAATGACGCAGGAAGGGCTTGAAGGATCGACAGATGTAGAAATCCCCGAAATGGTCTTTAGCGGCCAGTCGGACGGCACCGTTGTGGTGGATATCGCCCCGAATACGTCGATCACGCAAGTGACCAAGCCGGAATTCGGTGATGAGTTGCGTATGTCCATGGACTATGTCCAAGAGGGCTTTGAGATGTCCGCTTCAGGCTCGCCAGACAATATTGCCTATGCATACAGCGCGGAACGGGCTGTCGCGACAATCACAGAACTCATGACGGAAGGCAGTGATCTGATGTCCTCCGACAACGCGAAAATGGAATTCGTGCTGAGCGGCATGGCGGGTACTTCGGGCATGCAGTTGGGCGAAACACGCATCTATGAACAAATGATCACCGCCGATGAGCTTGCCTACGAAGTGGTGATTGATGACCCCGAGGGCGACGGCACCGTTAACTTAAAGGGCATGATAAATGACCTGAGCATGGACGGCGATGGTGTCTTGCCAATTGATGGTACGGATGTTGCCGACATCAGCGCGATGCTGTCGGACGGCTTCGAGGTCGACGGTTCGTTCAATTTTGGGGGTGGTCAGATGGCGATGGCCTTTACCGCACCTGATGGTTCGGGGGCGGTTAACACGGCATCCACGGGCGGCCTTGTGCGGGTAAAAATGTCGGGTGACGGCCTCGGCTACACGATTGAAAACCGCAACCAGCAAGTGACAATGACCCTGCCCGACGTACCTTTCCCGGTCAATTTCTCTATGGCCCAATCGGTCGTTGATCTGCTGGTGCCCGTTCAGAAATCAGACGAGGCACAGGATGTTGACCTGACACTTAAGCTTGATGATTTTGCGATGGCAGATCAGCTTTGGGCCCTTTTCGACCCGACCGCGACACTGCCGCGGGATCCGGCAGACCTGACCATTGACCTGAGCGGCAAGGCCTTGGTCCTTTTTGACTTTCTGGATCCCGAGCAGATGGCAACACTCGAAGAGACGGGCGCGATGCCGGGTGAGTTCCAGTCCGTTACGATCAACGAGGTGCTGCTCAATGTAGCAGGTGCAAAACTGACCGGATCCGGCAGCTTTGATCTCGACAATTCCGACACGCAGACCTTTGGCGGCATCCCACGACCGACCGGCTCGATGGACGTGGCTCTGGAAGGCGCGAACGGGTTGATCGACAATCTGGTGGCTATCGGCCTGCTGCCCCAAGACCAAGCCATGGGTGCGCGCATGATGATAGGCCTTTTCGCTGTGCCGGGTGAAGGCGAAGACACGCTGACCTCAAAGATCGAGATCAATCAGGAAGGTCACGTTTTGGCGAACGGTCAGCGCATTCAGTAAGACGGGAGCGGCGGCTTTCAAAAAGGTCGCCGCTTCGCATTTCGGTCGTTCGTCCATCGTGTGACAGGATCCCCCGAAATCGACCAACAAATCCTTGAATTTCGTGCCGCCGTCGGCAGAGCGCTTTCGGCCTGGTTCACACGCAAGCGGGTCCGAAAATCCAGGCTGGGCTGGATCGCTGCACAAACATGCCTAAGCTTCGGTCGCGGGTGATCGGCCATCAGATCTCCCCCGCAGCGTTTACATCTCTTCCGATCACTGTTTGGGGTCTTATGGCATTGCCCAGCATGCTGGTCGCCTTTGACGATGCGTACGATGGCTGGGTCCCACAGCGAAAGTGCTTTGAGTGGCCTCTCGAGCATTGCCGACAGCTTTCGCAATGGCAATGCACAGAGGCGACAATCACCTTGATCTCGACGGCACCGCAGAAGCACTTTCTCTTATGTGTATCAGTCATCACTCTCCTCTTCTCTTGCAAAAATTGACACGCCGTTTTGCATTCAAGAAACGGGACTTGTGGCGCGCGCCCCTTGCCTCCCCCTTGGGCTGGGGTTACCTCCTGCCCAATCTTAAAGGACCGTTGCATGACATCCGCAAAGCTTGAAAGCGCCACACAGGCCCTGATCGAAGCCGCCCTGCGTGCCGGGGCAGACTCGGCTGACAGCATCGCCATGCGCGGCGCATCGACGAGTGTTGATGTGCGGGCACAAACACTGGAACACGCGGAACGGGCCGAACAATTGGACATTGGCCTGCGCGTTCTTGTCGGGCAGCGCCAGGCTGTGGTTGCCTCTAGCCATGTCTCGGGCGCCGCAACGGCTGAGATGGCTGAACGCGCTGTCGCAATGGCCCGCGAGGCCCCCGAAGATCCCCATGCCGGGTTGGCCGATCCGAAAGATCTGGCAAAAGAATGGGATGCAGAAGCACTTGCCATGGCTGATCCTGCACTGGAACCTGCGCCGGACTATCTGCAAGACGTTGCAACACGGGCCGAGGCAGCCGCGCTGGACCAGTCTGGTATCAGCCAAGTACAGCAAAGCACGTCGGGCCACAGCGCCTATGACATCCACCTCGCGGCCTCCAACGGCTTTTCGGGCGGATATCAACGCACGGAGAACTGGATTTCATGTTCCGCCATCACAGGAACCGGCACAGCGATGGAACGGGATGCCAGCAGCGACGCCCGGATCTATGCATCTGACCTGCGCAGCCCTGAAGACATCGGGACCGAGGCAGCAACCCGTGCGCTCGCACGCAGCGGTTCAAAGAAGCCACCGACAGGCGCCTTTCCGGTGCTGTTTGACGAACGGATCGCCTCCAGTCTCATTGGGCATCTTTTGACGGCGATCAATGGCAGCAGCGTGGCCCGCGGAGCTTCATGGCTGAGGGACGCGATGGGGCAGCAGGTTCTGCCTGCCGGTCTGGACGTTATCGAAGACCCGCTTCGGCCTCGGGTCGGGGGGTCGCGCCCCTTTGACGGGGAAGGGCTGCCGACGACGCGGCGGGCACTGGTTCAGAACGGAAAGTTGCAGAGTTGGACGCTTGACCTCTCAACAGCCCGACAGCTTGACCTTGCCCCGACGGGCAATGCGGCCCGCGGCACCTCTGGTCCGCCCAGTCCGCGCAACTGGAACATTTCGCTGACCCAGGGAAACACCAGCAAGGATGACCTGATCCGGGACATGGGCGCGGGGCTGATCGTGACCTCAATGATCGGTTCGACCATCAACCCGAATACCGGCGACTATTCCCGCGGCGTTTCTGGCCATTGGGTCGAAAATGGTGAGGTCACCTACCCCGTCAACGAATGCACGATCGCAGGCAATCTGCGCGATATGCTATTGTCGATCACGCCCGCGAATGATGCACGCGCATATCTCAGCCGAGTGGTCCCGTCGCTGCTTGTCTCCGGAATGACCCTTGCCGGGAACTGATCTGCCTCTTCTGATCGACGCCGTCCGACATGCCGGTGAAATCGCGCTTGGCTATGCTGGCAAGACTGCGCGGCGATGGGACAAACCCGATGGGGCTGGCCCCGTCACCGAAGCGGATCTTGCCGTCAACGACAGCCTGAAAACCGCATTGCAGGCAGCAAGGCCGGATTACGGATGGCTTTCTGAAGAAAGCGAGGATGGGCAGGACAGGCTGTCCCGTGATGCGCTTTTCATAATCGACCCAATCGATGGCACACGCAGCTTCACCGAAGGCTCCCGCACCTGGGCGATTTCCGTGGCAGCAGCCCGACAGAATGAGATCACAGCGGCGGTCGTCTATCTGCCCGCTCGCGATATGCTTTATGTAGCTGCAATTGGCGCAGGTGCTCAATTGAATGGAAAACAGATCCGCGTTGCTGACTCTCCGGCATTTGCCAACGCTCAGGTGTTAGCAAACAAGCCCGCGCTGGCCGCGAAATACTGGCGCGATGGCTCCCCAACATTCAAACGTCACTACCGCCCGTCGCTGGCTTACCGTCTGGCGCTTGTCGCAGAAGGCCGCTTTGACGGGATGCTGACGCTGCACCCCTGTTGGGAATGGGACGTCGCGGCCGGAGCCCTGCTGATCAGTGAGGCAGGGGGCAAAATCACCACGCGCGACGGTGCGCCCCTGCGCTTCAACAATCCCGATGCGAAGGTGGATGGGGTGTTGGCAGGGGCGGCCCGCCTTCAGACCGAAATGCTGTCGGCGTTGTCTGATGATCCATTAACCACACCTTGACCCTGTCGGCCATTTCGGCGATTTCTTGCTCACGCACGGTTCCGACCAAAAGGATCATCTCATGACGCAACGACTGCACCTCGTGTTCGGCGGAGAGTTGACGGATCCCTCGAAAACAGTCTTCAAAAGCGTCGAAGACCTCCATATCGTTGGGATCTTCTCCGACTACGCAAGTGCCTACGATGCCTGGAAATCCGAGGCACAACGCACCGTCGACAATGCTCATATGCGCTATTTCATAGCGCATCTGCACCGCCTGCGCGATGAAGAGAACGCCGCGGCCTCAACCGAGGAATTGGGCTAGATCAACTATGCGGGGATCGCTCGGGCTGGCAGCATACAAGGCGCTTTCGCTGCGCGGACCGACGCCGCAGCTTGACTTGCCGATTCCCCGCCCCGACGGAGAGCTTATCTGGCTTCATGCAGCTGAACCCGGCAGCGGTCGTGCTGTTGGCGATCTGGCACGATCCATCATCACGGCACGTCCGGGCCTGAGCATCCTGGTCACAACGGCCGAGGATGTCAGCGCCGACCGGGTCAACCCGACGGACACGTTGCTGGTCACTGCCGCCCCTCCAGATCATCCCACGACCGTCAACCGGTTTCTAGACCATTGGCGGCCCAACCTGCTGATCTGGATCTGGGGCGGGCTGCGTCCCAACCTGATACTTTCGACGGAAAGCCGCGACATTCCGATGTTCCTGATCAACGCGGGCGAGGCAGGATTTGACGCGCGGCGCGACCGATGGCTGCCCGAGGTCTCCCGACAGTTGCTGGAAACTTTTGACGCCGTGCTGGCAAGGTCCGACGACGCGCAGGAAAAAATACTGCGCCTGGGTTGCCGACCCGAGATCACCAGCGTCACCGGCCCCTTGCAACCGACCGGTCAGGCCCTGCCAGCACTCGACAGCGACCTGACCGAGATGACAGACACTCTGGCCGGACGCCCTGTCTGGTTGGCCGCTGGAGTGACGGTACATGAATGGACCACGGTGCTCTCAGCCCACAGAAGCGCCATCCGACTGTCACCCAGGCTGTTGCTGATCGGCGTGCCGCTTGATCCGGATGATGGCCCAACCTTCGCGCAGATGTGCAAGAAAGAAGGGTTGCGTCAGGCCAGTTGGGCGGACGGCGCGATCCCGGATGACAGTCATCAGGTTTTGGTCGCCGACACAAAGGGCGAGTTGGGCCTTTGGTATCGCCTTGCGCCGGTTGCGTTTCTGGGCAACTCGCTGCTCGACAATGCGAGCGGATGCGATCCCTATCCGGCAGCAGCAGTCGGTGTGGCAATCCTTTACGGCCCAAATGTCCGTGGCTACCTGCAATCCTACAGCCGGCTGGCGGCGGCAGGGGCCGCACGCATCATCAATGACGCCGACAGTCTTTCGACGGCGGTATCTCACCTGATCGCGCCAGATCAGGCCGCCCAGATGGCCATGGCCGGTTGGGACGTGGTAAGCCGAGGAGCAGATGTCAGCGACCGGGTCCTTAACCTTGTCCATGACGCATTGGATGGGACAGCGGACAGAACGAACTGATGCGGGCGCCCGCCTTCTGGAACACTTCACCCGATCAACCTGACTGGCGTGCGAGGGCCCTTGCTCCACTTGGATGGCTTTATGGTCAGGCAACGGCACGCCGTCTGGCAGGTGGTGCTCGCGAAAAACTAGGTGTTCCGATTGTCTGTGTGGGCAACATCAATGCGGGTGGTACAGGCAAGACGCCCACAACAATTGCCGTCGTGGAACGGCTGAGAGATCTCTATCACACACCGCTTGTGATCAGTCGGGGCTATGGCGGCTGCCTCGAAGGTCCCGTGCAAGTCGATCCCAGAAAGCACAAAGCCGATCAGGTCGGGGATGAGCCCCTTCTTTTGGCCGCTTTTGCTGACGTCTGGGTGGCAAAAGACCGGGCCGCGGGCGCGCGTGCAGCGGTGAAGGCTGGCGCCAGTGTGATCGTGCTGGATGACGGATTTCAGAACCCCGCACTGGCCTATGATCTGTCGATTGTGGTCGTGGATGCGGCCGTGGGTTTCGGCAATGGGCGCTGCCTGCCCGCCGGGCCGTTGCGGGAATCGGCAGATGTCGGCCTTGCGCGGGCCGATCTGCTTTTGTCCATCGGCAGCCGATCCGATCAGGCGCGGTTCAAGACGCCCGTGGACATTCCGCATATCAGGGCGTCGTTAGACCCTTTGCAAACCGGGATGCACTGGACAGATATGCCGACCCTCGCCTTCGCGGGCATTGGACGACCCGAAAAATTCTTTGCGACCCTGCGCTCTTTGGGGGCAAACCTGATCCGCACCGAAGCGCTGGCCGATCACCAGAAGCTCTCCTCCGCCCTAATGACGCGACTTGAAGCAGAAGCAATGGCCCATGGTGCACAGCTTGTTACAACGGAAAAAGACGCCGTGCGTTTGCCAGGCGCCTTTCGTCAGAAGGTCATCACCCTGCCGGTTCGGTTGACATTCGAGGACGCTTCGGCACTAAAAACAGTGCTCAGGGCGCTGCCTGGGCCAGATCGGTGATCAGCTGCCGGCGGCATCCAAAATATCTTTCATCTGGTTGTAACCCATATTGCTGTGCAGGTTTCCATTGATCACGAAACTGGGCGTGCTGCTGATGCCATCGGCTTCCGCGTTCTCCTGGTACCAAGCCACGAGCGAGCGCATCTTGTCACCATCCTGCATGCAGGCTTCGATCTGATCGCTTTCAAGGCCAGCGAGTCGCCCTATCTTGCGCAACTCTTCCACGATTGCAGCAGGATCTCCCGCGCGCGACCAGCTTTGCTGATCCGCATAGATCATGTCTGTCATGCCAAAGAACTTGTCGGGGCCCGCGCAGCGTGCCAAAGCCGACGCCCAAAGGCCGTAGCGGTCAAAGTAAACTTCACGATAAATGAAGTTGATCTTGCCTGTGTCGATATACTCTTTTTTCAGTTGCTTGAACTGCCCGTTATGAAAATTGGCGCAATGCGGGCAGGTATAGCTGGCATACTCAATCATTGTGACTGGCGCATCGGGATTGCCGATCTGCATCTCGACAATGCCCGATGTATCGATCTCTTCGCCGTTTTCCTGCGCATTGGCCGCACCAATTGGGTTGATTGAGGTCGCGCCGGGCGTGCCTTCGCCACCTGATCCAAAAGCGAACCAGCCGCCTACCGCTACAACGGCCAAGGCCGCAAGAATACCGATCCAACGGTTCATGTGTTCGATCCTTTTGTTTCTTTTGTCAGAATGTTGGTTCCAAGCCGCTCTAGCGCAGCGCGCAGGGTGTCATCAGCCACTGTCGCAACGGTCTCTGCCGCCCGTTTGGTCAACCTGCCGTCCGGCGGGACGGGCACAGACGTTTTGCTTGGCCGCGCAAATTCCACCTGACCTTCGGCGAAACCTGTTGGGGCCGTCTGCGTCACACGTATCCGCGAAATCGCATTATAGCCATAGACCGCGTTAACCTTCGCGCGCAGATCTTCCTTCTGCATATCCAGCATCGGCGCCTGCGCTCCGGTCGTCAGAAGTGTCAGCGTTGCACCCATGCCACCGCGGGCAAAACTGACCTCGATCGGGCGGGCCATTGCCGCAATGTCTTCGCCCACCACCTCCGCCCAATGGGTCAGAAGACGGCTTTGCGCAAAGCCACGCGCCTCACTTGCCTTCCGGATCTGTCCAGTCAGCAGATGCGAGGTGCGTTTGAAGCCTTTTGTACTGGCGCCTCTGGGCGGCATGACTATGTTCCTTGCGTTGACCGACAACCTAGCAAAACCGGCAACAATCGCCAGCGAAAGCGATACAGGAGGGATAAATCTTGCGTGACCTAAGCGCCGAGCTTTTGGCCTGGTATGATGTCCATGCACGAGTGATGCCGTGGCGGGTCGCACCGACAGATCGACTGGCCGGTGTGGCGCCGGACCCTTACCGCGTCTGGCTCAGCGAGGTGATGCTGCAACAAACCACAGTGGCCGCCGTGCGCGACTACTTTGGCCGCTTTGTCGGACGCTGGCCAACCGTACAGGATCTCGCTGATGCACGGGACGAGGACGTGATGGCCGAATGGGCCGGTCTTGGGTACTACGCCAGGGCGCGCAATCTGCTGAAATGCGCACGTGTTATAGCGTCGGAACATGAAGGTGTATTTCCGGCCGACCATGGCGCATTGCTGAACCTGCCGGGCATCGGACCTTACACGGCGGCGGCCATAGGATCGATCGCATTCGATCTGCCGCTGACGGTTGTCGATGGAAATGTCGAACGGGTCATGGCGCGAATGTTCAACGACCCTACCCCACTGCCCGGGGCCAAGCCCATCCTGACCGCCTATGCGGATGATCTGACACCTGCGGAACGACCCGGCGACTACGCACAGGCCGTCATGGACCTCGGTGCAACGATCTGTACGCCGCGCTCTCCGGCTTGTGGGATCTGTCCCTGGCGTGATCCTTGTACGGCCCGCGCGGAAGGCACCGCTCAGGATTTGCCCCGCAAGACACCGAAAAAAGCCAAACCGATCCGGCATGGCAGCGTTTACCTGGGACAGCGCGCGGATGGTGCCTGGCTTTTGGAACGCAGGCCGGACAAGGGACTTTTGGGGGGTATGCTCGGCTGGCCCGGATCAGACTGGGTCAACGCAGACGGCGCACGCCCTCTTGGTGAGGCCCCGGTGGAGGCTGTTTGGCAAGAGATACCAGGGGAAGTGCGCCACACCTTCACGCATTTTCACCTGATGCTAACCGTTTATCGCGCAGATCTGCCTGCCGATATCGAACCCGAGCGGGGGCATTTCATACCAGAACCCGAATTCCGCCCCACAGATCTGCCGACTGTGATGCGCAAAGCTCTTGATCTGGTGCGCAGCTAGCCGCAACGTCATATTTGGTGCAATGACCGATCCGGCCTATAAAGTAAGAGCTGCACACTTAGGCGAGATATCCCATGACCCTACCCCCAAACCAAGTCGCAAAGTTCAGCCGCGCCCTGCCCTTCTGGATGTCGCTTTTGTTGATCCCTTTGGCTTGGGTGGGCGCGGTCTATGGCGGCTGGACGGTGATCTTGTTGCCACTGGTCACATGGTATCTCTTCTCGATCATCGATCTCTTCGCTGGCCTCAATCAGGATAACGCAGATCTGGAAACCCGCGAAGATCAGATGTTCTGGTACCGCGCGATCACCATGATTTGGGCGCCCTTGCAATTCGTGACGCTTTTTGCGCTGATCGCCTATGTTGCTCCGGCAGATCACCTCAACACCCTTGAAAAACTGGTCTTGTTCTTCGGCGTGGGTGTCATCACCGGCACGGTGGGTATCAACTACAGCCACGAATTGATGCACCAGAAAAACAAGCTGGAGCGCTTCATGGCTGACACGCTTCTCGCCATGGTTCTGTATTCTCACTTCCGGTCAGAGCATTTGCTGGTCCATCACCGCTATGTCGCCACACCACGCGATCCCGTCACTGCCCGGATGGGTGAGACGTTCTATCGTTTCTATCCGCGCGTGCTCAAGCAATCGCTTGTCTCGGCCTGGAATGCAGAAAAATTGATGCTGGCGCGCAAGAAGTTGCCAGCGACCGATAGCTCAAACCCATTCTGGAAATACGCCTATCTGCAGGGTTTTATGCTGCTGCTGGCCCTCGCCCTTGGGGGTTGGGTAGGCCTCGGTCTTTTCGTTTTGCAGGCCGGCACGGCGATATGGCAGTTGGAATTGGTCAACTACATCGAACATTACGGGCTGACCCGAAAGCATCTGGGCGAAGGCAAGTATGAGCATGTTCAACCACGGCATTCCTGGAATGCGGCACACAAGGTGTCAAACTGGCTGCTGATCAACCTGCAGCGCCATTCCGATCACCACTACAAACCCGACCGCCGCTTTCCTGTTCTGCAGACCTATTCCGAGGCCGATGCGCCGCAGCTGCCCTACGGCTACCCCGTGATGACAATTGCTGCCATGATCCCATCGGTTTGGCGGCGGATGATGAACCCCCGCGTGCAGAGATGGCGCGACATGTACTATCCCGAAATCACGGATTGGTCGGCCTATAACAAGGCCGCCAACCCCCTGCCACGCTAAGTTTTAGGCAAGATATTCGTCGCGCAGCTGACGGCGCAGCACCTTGCCCGACAGCGTGGTCGGCACCTCTTCGACAAAATTGACCTGACGCGGGATCTTGTAGTTGGTCAGCCCTTCGCGGCAGGCTGCAATCACGTCATCAGCTGTCACCGCCTCGTCGCTGCGGACGATAAAGGCGGCAGGCGCTTCGCTGGTCTTTTCGTCGGGAATACCGATCACACCCACCTGCGACACGCCGGGCATGCGTGAAATGACATCCTCGATTTCGTTCGGCGAGACGTTGAAGCCGGAAACGAGGATCATATCCTTCTTTCGGTCCACGATTTCGACAAAGCCGTTTTCGTCCATCACCCCAATATCGCCCGAATAAAGCCAGCCGTCCTTGATAGTCTCTGCCGTTGCCTCCGGATTGTTGAGATAGCCTTTCATCAACGTCGGCCCGCGCAGGATCACCTCACCGGGATTGCCAATCTCCTGTTCGTGACCGTTATCGCCTACGATCTTGACCTCCATCCCGGGCACAGGCACACCAACCGTGCCAAGACGGTTGTCATGCGTGGGATTAATCGTCAGAACGCCGCAGCATTCGGTCATGCCATAGCCCTGGTTTATCTCGACCCCGGTCATGTCCTCCCACTTTTGTGCGACGCCGGTCTGTTGCGCGGCCCCGCCAGAGCCACAGAAACGGATGTTTTCAAAGTACTTCTTGTCGAACCAAGGCTCGACCATCAGGGCGGCAAAAAGCGTGTTGATGCCGGTGAACCATGTGATGTTGTGCTTTTCCAATGCCGCCTTGAGGTTCGAGGGTGGGCGCGGGCTGGGCACCAGAATTCCATGCCCGCCCAACCTGAGCCCCGCCACGAAAATCAGGGCGAAGGCCGTGATATGATAAAGCGGCAGCGCGACGAGCGTGGTCTCCCCCTCGTCAGACATGACCGCCTCGGCCATCAGATGCGCTTGGTAGGCATTCGTGATGATCCCTCGATGAGACAGTTCCGCCCCCTTGCTCCGCCCGGTCGTACCGCTTGTATATTGATAAAGGGCTGTGTCTTCGGGGGTCACATGTGCCGAATAGGCGGCGATGTCGGCACTGCCCGCAGCCGCTTCGCCCTTGGCCAACACATCGGCCATTTTCACATGGGCAGTCTTCATGTCCGGAATCGCCTTCTTGACGCGTTTCAGTACGAAACCCAGCAGCATCTTCTTCAGCCCCGGAAAAAAATCGACCAGCGACAGCGAGATTACGTGTTTGACATTCGTATTGCCGATGACCTGATCCACCTTGTCCCCAAAAAGGTCGATGATCACAAGCACCTGCGCATTGCTGTCCTTAAGCTGATGCTCAAGCTCTGGCGCCGTATAGAGCGGGTTGACGTTGGTACTGACGCAGCCAGCCTTTGCGATGCCAAGTGAGGCCACACCGAAGCCGATGCAGTTGGGCGTCATTAAGGCCACGGTGTCACCGGCGTTCAGCCCCAAAACCTCTCGCAGGTAGACGGCGAAGTGGTCTGCGTGATCTGCGAGCTCCTTGTAGGTAACGGACGTGTCGGCCCCGGTCGGTAGAATGGTCGTCAACGCGCGCCGGTTCGCATACTTTCCAACGGCCACATCAATCAGTTCTGTGAGCGTGTGGCATTCCAGATTGGCCAGATCAAAGGCCTTGGCCTTATCCGAATAGCTAGCTTCCCATGGCTTTTGCATGAGGCAACCTCCCTTGGTCTTGGTATCGGCCGGGCTCGGCTCTTGTTCATTACAACATGTGCCAAGCAGCAGGCGATTGACAAGGCAAAGCGCCACAGCTCTCGCAATTGTCGACAAAAAATCTCGAAGCAAGGGATCGATCAAAACACCATGGCGGCCCTAGCTTGCAAGCTCACGATCAAGCTAGGCGAATGAACGTGGAAACACCGCCTCAAGGCGCCGCGTGCAGGGCTCGGTCAGGATGCCGACAACAAGGAGGGAGGCATCCAGATCAACCTTCGCGTGCCGAAAGAATGACTTGGCGATCCTGTATCCAAACAGGCAGCGCGGATGAGGCGACCAACCATGGGTGTTCGCTTGTAATACATACTTTTCCGACCGCTTGAGCTGCGCGGCCCATACCGCAAAGAACAAAGCGGAGACCAAGGCTGCCAGCATCAACAGGAGCAGAGTTTACGGGCCGTTTGTTTCCCAAACCACCCTGCCTGTGATGGCGGTCGGGAAAGCTCCGCCCGCCACGATCAATGCCCCGCTCAAGCCAGCTGCGCTGCCACTAGAACGGGCCGAACCGACATGGCGATGTGGTGCTTCCCGGCATTGTGATCCCATTGCCGAGGCCAACAAAGATGGTGCTGGCAAAAGAGAAGTACGGCGACGTAACTCCGAAGGCCAAAAGAGCCAGACCTCCGATTAGACCCGCGCAAGCAACCATGCGACCAGAGATCACCACCGTCGTCGGCTCAAATCGCCGGCCGAACCGGCCCGCAATAAAGCCGCCACGCACGAAATCTACCTTGATCGTGCCAATGTAGGCGTCCAGCATTGCCGTGGTTACGACAAACGCGGTTTGTGCGACAAGAGGCACACCAGTCAGAACGATGCAGAACGCACTTAAAAAAAGGGGCCACCGAGCGCGTAGGCCGGGGATGCCGATGAGTGTGATGGTGCGGCAAAGGTTGTGGGCAAAGGCTGTAAGACTGAACTCGCCCCTGACATTTTTGACGCGGCGCACGAGAAAGGCACCCATGTTCATCCCTTGCTTAATCTTTCCGAACGGGTGCTCGATAGTTTGGCGCTAGATGTCTTGCAAATTCAGGTTTGCGGCAACTCCGGTCGCCATGCGTGGGAGCTCTGCATCATCTCCATAGCGTGTCAGTTGCCGAAATTTTGACTTTGTGTAGTGGGGCCGTAGCGCACATCCGTGGCAGACACTGTACCCGTCATAGGTGCGGCGTCTCACGCCGTCTCGCAACGCGCCTGTGCCTCGTAGTCGAAGGAATTTCCCGCCTGCGCACTTCTGTCTGTTGTTCTCTGCGTCAAAGGAGAATGCTTCCCTGGTGAACAGATCGTCGCTTTTGGCCGGTCCTCGATCCGGTTTGGAGACATAAGGCTTCATACCCGCCTTTACACAGGCCTCGATGTCCTCGACCCAAATAGCCGCGATCCACAGTGACATCTGGCGAGCCTTCCTCGCAAATGTCTTTGGCTGCCTTGGCGGTTTCTGTAAGATGAACGCCTGTTCGTGACGTGCTGCCCGGCGATCAGGCTGTGCTTGGCATCAACGGCGATCTGGATGTTGCAGCTTACGCCTACCTAGATCAGGCGCGACCGTCGGGGTCAGTGAGCGAGATCTGATCTTCGCGGCTTTGTTAGACGAATGGCTGCCCGAATTGCTCAGCAAAGAACGCCAGGCCGTGGAAATCCACGAGCCCCGGCGCCATCGCCCGAAACCACGCGGTCAATGCGTCGCGATACCTGCGCCGCGCCCTGTGGCGACGGCGGTCATCATCGCCGGAGCCGCGTAGAGACCAAGTGCATTGTGTGAAACTGCTCGGACAGTCGCGAATGGCACCAGGCTTCGACCGGCAGGTCGCGGAAATCCAAATCCGCATCGCCCTGCTCAACCGCTACACCGCCCTCGGCGTACACATCACACTCACCCTTGGGTAGGTCCGTCTCGGAAAAGCGAACCTGCCCTCAAACCCAGATCTAGGCAACAAAGCCAATCGGATAAGTCTATTCAACTTAAGAAATGGAAATCGACGTTTGAGGCACCGAAAAGCGACATCCAGATTTTCGCGTATGCACTCTTGCTGGCGGGCTGGCGGCTCAAGGTCAGGATCTTGATCGCGGCCGCATCACAAGAGTGTTTCGTGCATGTGAACAGCTCCGCGCGCAGACTGACCGCAAAAGTATCTGGAGGATAACATGCCATTCACACGTCGCGGTTTTGCAGGATTGGTTGGTGCCGGGGCTTTTATGCCAGGCGCGCTTTGGGCCCAGACCGATGATGTCCTTCAGGCCGTCCGGTCCACGCTTTTTGGAGCGACATCCGAGTTTCAAGACGGGATGGCCTTTCTTCAAGCGCGGGGCAACCCAGACGTTGTTGCGGCCCTCCTGACCGGTTTGCGGTTTTCCCGAGGACGGCGGGATGAGATCGCATCGGTCATTCAAGCTCTGACAGGTGAACGTATCGGCACCGACTGGTTTGAATGGATGCTCTGGCAAGAACGAAATCCCCAGATCGTTCCACATCCTTCGCTCATCCCCTTCAAACGTGAAGTGCTGCTCGGGATCGACGAGAATTTCGACGTGTTCCTAAAGCCAAAACACCTAGCTCGAGACAGGATGAAGATCCGGCTGGAAGAGATTGCCTGGGGCGGTGTGCACAAGGATGGCATTCCGTCCCTGGACAATCCACAGCTGATCCAGGCATCTGATGCGGACTATCTTGAAGGCAATGACCTCGTCTTTGGTGTCGAGATCAATGGCGACGTTCGGGCCTATCCTTTGCGCATCATGGGTTGGCACGAGATGTTCAACGAAGTGATCGGAGGCGTCCCGGTGGCCTTGGCCTACTGCACCTTGTGCGGATCGGGCATTTTGTTTGAGACCCAGGTCACCGGACGTCGCAAGCCGTTGATCTTCGGGTCCTCCGGCTTTCTCTACCGTTCAAACAAACTGATGTTCGACCGGGCCACACATTCACTTTGGAACCAGTACACCGGAAAACCTGTGGTCGGCCCTCTGGTCGACAGTGAAATAGAGCTCAAACAGCGGCCAGTCGTGATCACCTCTTGGGACAGTTGGACATCGTCCCACCCAAACACCAAAGTTCTGTCCTTGAACACGGGGCACAGACGCGACTACGGCTCCGGCGTTGTCTACAAGGACTACTTCGCTTCTTCAGACCTGATGTTTCCTGCCCTTGTCGATCAACGCGATCACAGGCAAAAGGACTATGTCTTCACTATCCGGCAATTTGGCGCGGCACGCGCCTGGCCTTTGGATGCATTTGACAGGAAGCGCGTGATCAATGATCGGATCGCCGACACACCGCTCCTTCTTCTGGGTGATCCTGCGAAGCGAACCGTTCGCGCGTATGAGCGCGCCTCGCACAGTTTCAAAGCACAGAACGGCGCCTTGCAAGACGAGACCGGGCAAAGCTGGAGAGTGACAGAAGCGGCCCTCAACGGGCCAAACGGTGAAAGCCTGCCACGCGTTGCTGGCCATATCTCTTACTGGTTTGCCTGGAACAATTACCTGGGCGACGCAGCAAGTGTTTATGAAGGCTGAGGGATCATGCTGCCTCAACGCTGGCCTCTACGGTCGCTCCGCCGGTAAATCCCGCTTCTGCCAATTGGTTCCAACGAACGCGATAAAACGGAAACATCAAATCTGACGCGCTGCGGAGCCCCGGGCAGCGGAAACCGCCCGGGGCAGATTGCTTATGCCGCCAGATCGAAGCGGTCGGCATTCATGACTTTGGTCCAGGCCGACACGAAATCTCGCGCGAACTTCTCTTTATTGTCATCCTGGGCGTAGACCTCCGCATAGGCACGCAGGATAGAGTTGGATCCCAACACCAAGTCGACGCTGGTCGCGGTCCACTTGACCTCGCCCGATGCCCGATCGCGGATCTCATAGGTTCCGTCGCTCACCGGATGCCAGCTGTTGGCCATATCGGTAAGATTGACGAAGAAATCCGTCGTCAGAGCGCCCTCGCGGTCGGTGAAGACACCGTGCCTGTTGCCCGCGTGGTTCGCGCCAAGGACACGCATGCCCCCCAGAAGCACCGTCATTTCATTGGCCGTGAGCCCCAACAGTTGCGCCCTGTCGAGCATCATTTCCTCGCCCGACACCGCATAGGCATCCTTCTGCCAGTTGCGGAAACCGTCCGCGAAAGGCTCAAGCACCTCGAAGCTGTCGATATCGGTTTGTGCGTCCGTTGAATCACCTCGACCCGGTACGAAGGGTACTTCGATGTCAAATCCGGCTTTGTTGATCGACATCTCAATCCCGATATTGCCGGCAAGCACGATGACGTCTGCGACCGACGCGCCGGTCTCTGCCGCGATGGGTTCGAGAATGTCCAGAACCTTCGCCAGACGGTCAGGCTCGTTGCCTTCCCAGTCCTTTTGCGGCGCAAGACGGATCCGTGCCCCATTGGCCCCGCCACGTTTGTCAGAGCCACGGAAGGTGCGCGCGCTGTCCCAGGCCGTGTTGATCATCTCGACAGCGCTCAGGCCGCTTTGGGCAATCTTGGCCTTCACAGCCGCGACATCGTAGTCGGTCGAACCCGCAGGCACTGGATCCTGCCAAAGCAGATCCTCGGCGGGCACGTCAGGGCCAAGATAATTCACCTTGGGGCCCATATCCCTATGGGTCAGCTTGAACCAGGCGCGTGCGAACGTGTCCGCGAAGTAGTCGGAATCGGCCATGAACTTCTGGCAGATCTCGTTGTAGACGGGGTCCACTTTCATCGCCATATCGGCGTCGGTCATCATCGGTCTGCGGTGGATGGATGGATCCGTTGCATCGACCGGCTTTTCCTCTTCGGGCATGTCAATCGGCTCCCACTGCCACGCACCGGCGGGGGATTTCGTCAATTGCCAATCGTAGTTGAAGAGGTAGTCGAAATAGCCCATGTCGAATTTGGTGGGCTGCTTCGTCCATGCGCCTTCGATGCCGGACGTAAAGGCCCGTGTCGCTTCGCCTTTGTGATCCGCGTTGGCCCAGCCGAAGCCTTGCGCTTCGATTCCAGCCGCTTCAGGCTCCACCCCGATGTCGTCACCTGCAACGCCGCCATGAGCCTTTCCAACAGTGTGGCCGCCACATGTCAGGGCTGCCGTTTCCTCGTCATCCATCGCCATACGGGCAAAGGTCTCGCGGACATGCATCGCCGTTTTGGCCGGATCAGGAACACCATTCACGCCCTCGGGATTGACGTAGATCAGACCCATGTGGACTGCCGACAAAGGGTTCTCCAGTGTCGACGCGTTTTCTAGATCCCCGTAGCGGTTCTCGGAAGGTGCCAGCCACTCCTGTTCGGAACCCCAGTAGATGTCGGTCTCCGGCCCCCAGATGTCTTCCCGCCCGAAGCCGAACCCGAATGTCTTAAAGCCCATCGACTCGTATGCCATGTTGCCGGCCAGAATGATGAGGTCAGCCCAAGACAGCGCATTCCCGTACTTCTTTTTGACGGGCCACAGCAGGCGCCGCGCCTTATCAAGGCTGGCATTGTCCGGCCACGAATTCAGCGGGGCGAAGCGAATGTTGCCCGATCCCGCGCCACCGCGGCCGTCCTGCACCCGGTAGGATCCGGCCGAGTGCCAGGCAAGCCGGATCATCAAGCCACCGTAATGGCCCCAATCCGCAGGCCACCAGTCCTGGCTGTCAGTCATAAGCGATTTGACATCTGCCTTGACGCCTTCGAAATCAAGCGATTTCACGGCCTCACGATGGTTGTAGCTCAGATCCATCGGGTTGGTCCGCGCGCCTTTCTGATGAAGAATCTCCAGGTTCAGCGCATTCGGCCACCACTTTGTCACGGGTTTTTCCATCGAAGTGTTGCCGCCGTGATTTACGGGGCAGCCTCCGAGGCCATGGATGTTGTTTCCGTCCATCTGACTCTCCTTAATTTCGCTGGATGGCAGTGTCTGCTGATCCCTAGATAGCAACCGGCAACGATTAGATCTAATTGTATTTTCTAACGGCTGTGATAATATTTTCTAATGATAGGCCTCACTCTCAAACACCTCCGCTACTTCAGCGCCCTGGCGCAGCACGGCCACTTTGGCCGTGCCGCTCAGGCCTGCGCAATCTCGCAGCCCGCATTGTCCATTCAGATCAAGGAACTGGAGGCAATGCTCGGCGGTCCCTTGGTGGAGCGGGCCTCCCGACAAATCCGATTGACCACGCTGGGCGAGGACTTCCTGTCTCGCGCTCGCGAGATCATTCTGCAGGTCGATGAATTGAACGATCTTGTCCGATCATCAGAAGCACCGCTTGTAGGACGGCTGCGCCTAGGGGTGATCCCAACGGTCGCCCCCTATCTGCTGCCCGCCATCATTCAGGAGTTTTCAAAGCGCTTTCCCGGTCTGGAATTGCAACCCCGCGAAACTATCACGAATGCGCTGATCGAAGATATGCAGAAATCGCATCTCGACGTGGCGATCGTCGCCTTGCCGATCTCAGAGCCGTCCCTGCAGGAGTTCGCGCTTTTTGATGAGGATTTCGTGCTCGTCCGCCCACCCCAGGATGCAGATAAGCCCATTCCCGATCCACAGCGTTTAAAAGAAATGAGGTTGCTGCTGCTCGAAGAAGGACATTGCTTCCGCGATCAGGCGCTTTCCTTCTGCCAGATCGCGGCCACCGATCCACGTTACCTCATGGAAGGAAGCTCACTCTCAACGCTGGTGCAGATGGTCAGCGCTGGCATCGGCCTGACACTCATTCCGGAAATGGCCGTCCCGATCGAGACGAGAAGCGCCCATGTTTCCATCGCACGGTTCACCGGCAAACCGCCCTCACGCAAGATCGGTATGGTCTGGCGCAAATCGAATCCGCTGAGCCACAAATTCATGGAGATCGGCGCGATCATCCGTCAGGTCAGTCAAACGCAGGACACTCGAACTCCTGCAGTTCAGGGCGCTTGTGGATAAGGGGCGGTACATCGGCCTGAGCGACCCGCGCCCGTTTTGGGCATCAATGGGCTGAGCGCCTAAAATTTCAGCAGCCGTGAGGATCATCAAGTCTGGCAGTGGTTCAATATTTGATTTCCCGGCCAAAACCGCCTGTGGTCAATGTGCAGGATATCTAGGGTTCCGCTTGCGGTCGTAGGGTCTGGTCCGAGAGGTATCGCTGTTCGGTCAAATTGCCGGGCAGTACACGGCGGGGCAAAATCCCGGGAGGCTACTGCGCTGGTTTGACCCGCGCTCCGATCATGCCCTCCTCGCGGTCATTCCATTCGATAGTAAATTGATGGGGACCGAAGATGAAGAAACTTACCGCACTGACCGCAATCGCGCTCTGCCTCGCAACGGGCGCTTTGTCTCAGGAAAAAACAGAATTCAAGGTCGCTTGGTCGATCTACGTAGGCTGGATGCCATGGGGCTATCTGGAAGAAAGCGGCATCATGGACAAATGGGCCGAGAAATACGGTATCGATGTCGAGATCGTACAAATCAACGACTACATCGAATCCATTAACCAATACACAGCCGGTCAGTTCGACGGGGTTTCCGCCACGAACATGGACACTCTCTCGATCCCTGCTGGCGGCGGCGTCGACACGACGGCCTTGATCGTGGGCGACTATTCCAATGGCAATGATGCGGTGATCCTTAAGGGCGATGGCGACATGGCAAGCCTTGCTGGCAAGCCCGTGAACCTCGTGGAATTGTCGGTGTCACACTACCTTTTGGCCCGTGGGCTTGACAACGCCGGTCTGTCGGAGGCCGATCTGGCCGGGGTGATCAACACATCCGACGCTGACATGATCGCGGCCTTTGCCACCGACGACGTACAGGCCGTTGTGACCTGGAACCCGCTGGTCTCGACGATCCTCGAAGATCCAAATGCCAAGAAGCTCTTCGACAGCTCGGACATTCCCGGTGAAATCATCGATCTTATGGTCGTCAACACCGAAACGCTTGAGGCGAACCCGGATTTCGGCAAAGCAATGGCAGGTGCATGGTACGAGTTGATGGGACTAATGGCTGCGGGTGACGAAGATGTTCTGACCGCAATGGCCGAAGCCTCCGGTACGGATCTTGAAGGCTACAAAGCGCAGCTTGCTTCGACCGAGATGTTTTACGATCCCGCAGAAGCCGTCGCCTTCACGCAAAGCCCGGACTTGCCCAAAACCATGGTCAGCGTCGCGGAATTCCTGTTCGACAAGGGCATCCTTGGTGAAGGCGCACCATCGGCCGATTTCGTCGGCGTCGCCTATCCAGATGGCTCGACGACGGGGGACGCGAACAACGTGCAGTTCCGCTTTGATACCACCTACATGCAGATGGCCGCCGACGGCAGCCTCTGATCTGGGATTGGCTGCTGTGCATCTGCCCTTCGGTGGCCCATTATGCGCCTGATCAACATCAAACCCGGTCGCGCTTCTGCGTCATTGCTAATGCTGCTGCCCTTTGCAGCCGTACTGATCGCTTACGCGATCGGGTCTGAAATCCGCTTGTCCGAAAACCCATCGGACAAGCTTTTGCCAGCACCCGGAACAATCTGGGACACCGCCGTGCGACTGACGACGGAAGCGGACCGACGATCAGGGCGCATCCTCTTCTGGCATGATACCTGGGCGAGCCTGAAACGCCTCGGTCTCGGCATCGGCATCTCAGCTTTCACCGCGCTGGTGATTGGCCTGCTGATTGGCCTGCTTCCGCTCATGCGCAGCTTTCTGTCTCAATTTGTGGCCGTGCTGTCCATGATCCCACCCCTGGCCTTGCTGCCGATCCTTTTCATCGTGTTCGGGTTGGGAGAACTTTCAAAAGTTGTGTTGATCGTCGTGGGCACCCTGCCTTTCCTGATCCGGGATCTCAGCCAGCGGACGCTGGAGATCCCGCAAGAGCTTTTGGTCAAGGCACAGACGCTGGGCGCATCAAGTTGGGTGATCGCGATCCGCGTGGCCCTGCCCCAGGTGCTACCCCGACTCATCCAGGGGGTGCGTTTGTCACTTGGCCCTGCCTGGTTGTTCCTGATCGCGGCCGAAGCCATCGCCTCGGATCTGGGGCTGGGCTACCGGATCTTTCTCGTCCGCCGCTACCTCGCGATGGACGTGATTCTGACTTACGTCATCTGGATCACGTTTTTAGCCTTTGTCATCGACTGGGCGCTGCGCTGGATCTCCCGCCGCACCTTCCCATGGATGGAGACTGGCCTATGAGCTTTGTAACAATCGAAAATGTCTTTCAGACATACGATGATCGCCCCATTCTTGAGCGGGTGAATGTGGAAGTGGACGAAGGCCAATTCATGTCTGTCGTCGGTGCTTCGGGCTGCGGCAAGTCAACCTTCTTGCGTCTTTTGCTGGCACAGGAACAACCCACCCGCGGACAGGTGCGTGTGGCCGATGCGCCACCCGCTATGGAGCCGGGCCTCGATCGCGGGATCGTCTTTCAGAAGTACTCCGTCTTTCCGCATCTGACAGTGCGCGAGAACATCATCGCGGGCGAAAGCTTTCGCCACAGGTGGGGCCGTTTGTTTGGCGCCGAACGTCGTGATGCCTTGACCCGCGCAGATGAAACACTGGTACGTATCGGTTTGGACCACGTGGCCGACGCCTATCCTGCGACGTTGTCGGGCGGGATGCAGCAACGCCTGGCCATCGGGCAAGCTCTTGTGGCGAAGCCCCGCATTCTGCTGCTGGATGAGCCTTTCGGCGCACTCGATCCAGGAACGCGCCTTAATATGCACGACTTTCTTCAGAACCTTCGGGCCGAGACCGGGATGACTGTCTTCATGGTCACCCACGATCTGGAAGAAGCTTTCAAGCTGGGGGACCGCGTTCTGGTCTTTGATAAACCCCGTTGGGATCCCAATGATCCCACCCTTTATGGCGCCACGATCACTTACGATTTCGATGCCCGCGATGGCGGCATTCCCTTTCAGACTCTCAAGGAGGAAACGCATGTTCTACACTCCGCCTGAGCGGACCCGCTCGCATCATCCCGTTGATCACTGGCACGGCGAGGCACGGGCGCATCATCCGGACCTGAGCAAGCTGCAAGGCTGGAAGGCAATGCAGGCCGAGGCGGACCTCCCCGAAGATCGCTGGGATCAGGAGCGTCGATGGGCTCTGCGTATGGGACTGACCGGTGCAGAAAGCATTGAGGACAAATCGATTCCTACCTTCGCGCGAGGTGAGCTGCCCCATTACGCGGGCATCAATACATTTCTGAAAGCGCCCTATGCCGAGGACGTCACCGAAGTGCAGCATTACGACGCCACCGTGCTGGGGATCCCGTTCGATGGGGGTACGACCTATCGTTCAGGAACCCGGTTCGGTCCGCAGGGGGTGCGCAAGATCTCGGCGCTCTACAACCCCTACAACTACGAAATGGCTGTCGATCTGCGCGAACAGATGACGCTGTGCGACGCGGGCGATGTGTTCACCATTCCCGCCAATATCGAAAAGACCTTTGATCAGATCAGCCGGGCTGTCAGCCACGTGTTTTCGTCCGGTTCCTTGCCCATCATGATCGGCGGCGACCATTCTATCGGCTTTCCCTGCGTGCGCGGCATTGCGGAATGTACGTCGAAAAAGATCGGGATCGTGCATTTCGATCGCCATGCCGACATCCAGGAAAAAGACCTTGACGAGCGGATGCACACAACGCCCTGGTTCCATTCAACGAACCTGCCCAACGTGCCCGCCAAAAACCTGGTGCAGGTGGGCATTGGTGGCTGGCAGGTCCCGCGCGAAGGCGTAAAGGTCGCACGCGAGCGCGAGACAAACATCATAACCATGGCCGATATGGAGAAGATGGGCGTCGACAAGACCGCCGATATGGCTCTGGAGATGGCGTGGGACGGGGTCGACATGGTCTACATGTCCTTTGACATCGACAGCATCGATTGCGGTTTCGTCCCTGGCACCGGCTGGCCCGAACCGGGCGGTTTCCTACCACGCGAAGCCCTCGCTCTGGCGGGTAAGGTCGCAGCCGAAGGGATCTGCGGGATGGAGCTGGTCGAGGTCTCGCCTC
>CALCOY010000073.1 GCA_937897325.1 uncultured Shimia sp. | reverse complement strand
ATGCCAAACAGGTCAATGATTTGCGCAGCTTTCTTCAGCAGCATCCGGCATGTCGCAAGGAGAGGGAGTGATCAATCCGCACGGCATCTGCGCCCCATCTGGGGCCGCAGTACAAAGAAACCATATCTAGGTTTTGCCATCTCGCATGCGCGAGACGTTTGGGGAGGGTCTTGATCACACCGGACGACTGGACCTTTTGGCCAGACGTCTTGACCCACAATCAATTGGCCAGATCATCTTCTGCGGCGGCCAAAGCTTTGACCAATGCATCATACTTGTTCAGCATGTGTATCTTCATCAAACGGCCAAGGCTTTGGCCGTCGCGCGCGCGCAACAGGACCATCATCTTTTCGTGCTCTTCAATGGCCTGTTGCCAGCGTTCATCCGACAGGTTGACCATAAAGCGGGCGCGGCGCACGCGAGCGGCAAGCATGCGGTGATGCGATTCCAGAATGTCATTCCCGGCCCCTTCGATCAGAGCGTTATGAATGTCCTGATTGGCCTTGAAATAAGCCTGCAGATCCCTAACGCCAAACGCTTTGATCATCGCGTCGTGCCGCTTTTGGATATGGGCAATCCCTGCATCGTCAAGATTTTGGCAGGCCAGTTCACCCACCAGCTGTTCCAACATCGCGATGACGGCAAAGGTGTTTTCCAGCTCTTCCTGCGTCACTTCCGCGACGCGCGCGCCGCGATTGGTTTGCAGAATCACCAGCCCCTCGGACGCCAGCACTTTAAGCGCTTCACGCAGAGGTGTGCGCGAGACACCGAAAGCCTCGCACAGATCTTTTTCGGGCACCTTCTCGCCTGGCTTTAACGCATCTTCGACGACCATGTTGCGCAGCCGCTCCACCAGCTCTTCGTGCAATGTCGGCCGCCTCAGCGTTTCGATCTGGTTCATCAGCCTCTCCTATCCAGCGCGCGCCAAATCAAGCACTCGGGCCACATGTTGCGCCGTTCTGGCTGTTCCATCGGCAATCTGATGGCGACAGGACGTGCCATCTGCGACGATCAATGCGTCGCTGGGTGCCGCTTCAAGCGTAGGAAACAGATCAAGTTCAGCCATCTTGAGGGATACATCTATCGTGTCCGGTGCATATCCGAAAGCCCCGGCCATACCACAGCAACTGGATTCGATCAGATGGACTTCTGCCTTGGGGATACGGCGCAACACATCCAGAACGGGTGACAACGCATCATGGGCTTTTTGGTGGCAATGCCCATGCACGTAGATCGGACGTTGCAAGGGGCGAAGCTGCAGATCGTCAATCTGCACCAAGAACTCTTCAAATGTCATAGCGGCTGCGGCCAGCGCTTCCGCATCGGCGCCCGGGCACAAGGCAAGATATTCGTCCCGAAACGTCAGAAGCGAGGATGGCTCAAGCCCGACCACGGGCGTGCCGCGCGCGACCGCTGCGCGCGTCGCCTGAATGACCCGCTCTGCTTCTTGACGTGCCTCGTCCACAGATCCCACGGCGAGCAATGTCCGCCCGCAATCAAGCGCACGACCCGTGCCGTCTTGCGCCACAGCGACGCGCAAACCTGCGCCCCGCATCACGCGCAATGCTGCCCGAAGGTTTTCCGGCTCAAAGTAGCGGTTGAACACATCGGCAAACAGCAGAACGTCCGGATTGTCATCCTGTGCTTCATCGTCAGAAAAAGGGTTCGAGGACCATAGGGGCAGGTCCCGCCTGCGCGACACCCCGGTCATGCTTTCGGTCAGCCAACGAACGGGACCGATCTTGTTGCGCAAGTTCATAAGCCACGCCGCCTTTGCGGCATAGGGGGCATAGCGCGGCAGATACCCGACCAGCTTATCAGGCAGGCCAAGTCCCTTTCCTCGACGCTGCGCGGCCAGAACCTCGATCTTCATGCGCGCCATATCCACCCCCGTCGGGCATTCGCGCCGACAGCCCTTGCACGAGACGCAATACTTCATCGTCTCTGCCATCGCGTCCGAGGTCAGCCCCCCCGGCATCTGCCCGGAAATCGCAAAGCGCAGCGTATTGGCCCGCCCACGCGTTGTGTCGCGTTCATTGCGGGTAGCGCGGAAGGACGGGCACATGACCCCGCCCTTCAGTTTGCGGCAGGCCCCATTGTTGTTGCACATCTCGACGGCACCCTGAAAGCCGCCGGCGGCACCTGGCCAAGCGCTCCAATCCAGGGCAGTTTCGAAGTCGGGAACGGCATAGTTGGGGCCATATCTGAACACTCGTCGATCATCCATTGCGGGTGCGTGGACAATCTTGCCCGGGTTCATCAGGCCGTCCGGATCGAACCGGGCTTTGACCTCTTCAAATGCCGAAACGATACGCGATCCAAACATCTTCTCGTGGAATTCGGACCGCACTATGCCATCGCCATGTTCGCCAGAATGAGAGCCCTTGTAGCGGGCGACCAGATCAAACGCCTCTTCTGCAATGGCGCGCATTGTCGCCACATCCTTGTCTTGGCGCATGTTCAACACAGGCCGCACATGCAGACAGCCCACGGATGCGTGCGCATACCAGGTGCCGGTGGTGCCGTGCCGCGAAAAGATATCCGTCAGGCCTTGGGTGTATTCGGCCAGATGAGGCAGTGCGACTGCGCAATCCTCGACGAATGAAATCGGCTTGCCCGCCTCTTTCATGGACATCATCACGTTCAGACCGGATTTCCGATATTCGGCAATGGCGTTTTGCAGCGACTTGTCGACCACGGGCACCACACCACCCCAAGCGTTCCCCGCACCCCGGAAGTCAAAGCCCAGATCGCCCATAAGTGCGGACAGCTCGGCCAACTTCGCAGCATTGGCATCAGCGCTGTCTTCTGCGAATTCGACCAGCAAAAGCGCCGCGGGATCACCTTCCACAAAGGCCTCGATCGTTTTCCGAAACAGCGGAATGTCCCGTCCAAGCGCAATCATCGTTTCATCAATCAATTCGACCGCTTGCGGATTCAGCGTGACCAGGTGTTGCGCGGCATCCATCGCAGCGTAGAAATTGGGAAAGTGGCACACACCCGTGACTTTCTGACCGGACAACGTGGCAAGGCTCAGCTCAAGTTCGGTGAAGTAGGCAAGCGTGCCCTCTGATCCGACTAGAAGATGCGCCATGTTCACATCGTTGCCGCCGAGGGCGTCGATATTGTACCCCCCCACGCGCCGTTGCGCCTTTGGAAACCGCGCCTCGATCTCTTCGGCCTCGCGCTGGCCAAGTGCGCGCATATCCGCAACCAGATCGGCATAGGGGCCGGGGTCGGGTGCCAAACCATTGAACCGGGCTGTCGTCCCATCCGGCAGGATCGCGGAAATCGCCCGCACGTTGTCCCGCATGATCCCGTAGCGAAGCGACTTGCCCCCCGACGAGTTATTGGCTGCCATCCCACCCAAAGTGCAGCGCGAAGCCGTCGAGGGATCGACCGGGAACCACAAGCCATGCGGCTTCAAAGCACGGTTCAATTCGTCCAGCACAAGCCCCGGCTCCACCCGTGCGGTCATTGCATCCGCGTCGATGTCGAGAATGCTGTTCAGGTGGCGCGTATTGTCCAGAACCACGGCCCGGTTCACGGTCTGGCCGCATTGCGACGTGCCGCCGCCGCGCGGCAATATCGGCACTTCGGCCTCGCGCGCGACGTCCATGACTGCCTGTACATCTTGAACCGAGCGGGGCACAACGACGACTTCGGGCACCATCTGATAAATAGAAGCGTCGGTGGCATAACGGCCACGTGAAGCGGCATCGGCCAAAACCTCACCATCTACAACCGCCGATAATTTTTGAGATAAACCGGGATTTTCACGCATAAGCCACACCCTCCCCTCAAAGGCCGTGAAGGTCGACCCGAAATATTCCCTGTTGACTGAATTATGAATTCATAATTACATCTTGGCAACGATTTATTGTGCCGGATGTACGGCGCATCAGGGAGGGTACATTTCGATGCGCCAGGCTGGCAGACACTTCTTGCAAATTCCGGGGCCAAGCGCTGTGCCCGATCGAATCCTCAAAGCGATTGGCCAGCAAACCATAGACCATCGCGGGCCAGATTTCGCGGCTGTGGGGCTAAAGGCGCTGAACGGGATGAAGACCATCTTCAAGACCGATCAACATGTCTTTATCTACCCGTCCTCGGGCACGGGCGCTTGGGAAGCCGCACTGGTCAACACGATGTCGCCGGGTGACAAGGTCCTGATGTTCGAAACCGGACATTTCGCGACACTCTGGAATACAATGGCCCGCAAGATCGGTATTGAGCCCGAATTGCTTGAGGGCGACTGGCGCGGAGGCGCCGAACCTGACCGAATCGAGGCCCGTCTGCGCGAAGACACCAACCACGAAATCAAGGCGGTTTGCGTTGTTCACAACGAAACCTCGACCGGGTCGGTGTCCCCAATTGCAGAGATTCGCAAAGTGATCGACGCTGCGGGGCACCCCGCACTGCTTATGGTGGACACGATTTCCGGCCTTGCATCGATCGACTTTCGGTTTGACGAATGGGGCGTCGATGTCTGTGTCTCCGGCTCTCAAAAAGGGCTGATGCTGCCGCCGGGATTAAGCTTTAACGCCGTCAGTGAACGTGCGCTTGAATACGCAAAAACGACCAACATGCCGCGCAGTTACTGGGACTGGCACGACATGGTGGGCCCCAATGCTAACGGCTATTTTCCTTACACGCCTGGCACGAACCTGCTTTATGGTCTTAACGAAGCCATCGACATGCTGCATGAAGAAGGGCTGGACAATGTCTTTGCACGGCACGCCCGCCACGGTGTGGCAGCCCGCGCCGCCGTTCGGGCCTGGGGGCTTGAGGTGCTATGCGCACGGCAGGGCGAGGAATCCGGCGTGCTGACAGCGGTCTTGATGCCGGAGGGTCATTCGGCCGATGCTTTCCGGGCGACCACACTCAAACACTACGACATATCGTTAGGCAACGGTCTGTCTAAGGTCGCCGACAGGGTATTCCGCATCGGGCACTTGGGTGATTTCAACGACCTGATGTTGATGGCCACGCTGTCAGGCGTCGAGATGGGCCTGGCCAAATCCGGCGTCCCCCACAAATCGGGCGGGACCCAGGCGGCGATGGAACATCTCAAGGACACCACAACAGAGCGGGTCGCCGCTGAATAGCGCCTCGGGTGGGGCGAAAGGGAGGAAAGCCATGAAATTGAAATCGACCATACTTGCATCCATCGCGGCTGTTGCCATGCCGATGACAGCAATGGCCGCCGATCTGACCCTGCGCTTTGGGCATGTGGGCAATCCCGGATCGCTCTTTGAGGCGTCGGCAAACGCTTTTGCGGAATGCGCGAACGGCAAGCTGGGGGAACGGGCCGAGGTGCAGACATTCGGCGCGAGCCAACTGGGCAAGGACCGCGAATTGCTTCAGAAGCTGAAACTGGGGCAGGTGCACTTTTCCCTGCCGTCTTCGGTCATGTCCTCCGTCGCACCTGAATTCGGTGTCTTCGAGATGCCCTACATCGTTCAGGATCGCGACCATATGCGCCGCATTCAGGCGGAGATGGAGGATGTCTTTCAAGAAGCCGCCCTTGGCCAAGGCTACCGGATTATCGGGTATTTCGAGAACGGCTTCCGCCACATAACCAACAACACGCGGCCCATCAATTCGCCCGAAGATCTTCAAGGCATCAAACTGCGGACACCCAACGGCGAGTGGCGGGTAAAAATGTTCCAGCTATACGGTGCGAACCCCACGCCCATGGCCTTTTCCGAGGTTTTCACCGCCCTGCAGACCAAAGTGATCGACGGACAGGAAAATCCCTACGCTCAGATCGCTTCGGCCAAGTTTCAAGAGGTACAGAAGTATCTTTCGATCACAGGCCATGTCTATACGCCAGGGTATGTTCTGGTAGCTGAAAACCAGTGGCAGCGCCTGCCGGAAGATGTCCGCGCCGATCTCGAAGGTTGCGGGACCGAGACCCAGGATTTCGTCTATGAACATGCGGCCAAGCTGGAAACTGAGCTGCTGCAAGTGATCCGCGATGCAGGGGTCGAGGTGAACGAGGCCGACAATCAGGCCTTCATCGATGCTTCCGCCCCGATCTATGAGGAATTCGCTGACACTGTCGATGGCGGCGCGGACCTGATCGAACGTATTCAGAACCTCGCATCCGGATCCTGATCCCAAATCGGGCAGAGGGGTGCGCGACATTCCTCTGCAGCCAAAAACCTGACAACCTTGTCAAAGACGATCGGGCGACATGCTCGACGAAGGCCAGCCATGCTCGTTTCACCGCGCAACTTCTTCGAGAAAATACTGGAGTATTTCGTCGTCTTGCTCATGATCGTGCTGACGGGGATTGTGATCGTTGCAGTCCTTTATCGCCTGATGGGATCAAGCTTGGCCTGGTATGATGAGGTGGCAGCGATCCTTCTGGCGTGGATCACCTATTATGGCTCTGCTCTGGCGGCCCTGCGTCGGCGTCATATCGGATTTGACAGCGTCCTTTTGGCCATCCCGATGCCCAAGCGCATGTGGGCCGTCGCTTTGGCCGAGGCCATCACAGCTGGCTTTTTCATCCTGCTCGCCTGGGCCGGATATGTGGTGATGACAATCCTTGGCGGCATGTCGCTTGTGTCACTCACCTGGGTGCCGGTCAGCTTCACGCAATCGGTAATCCCCTTTGGGGCTGCGCTGTTTGTCCTGTGCCAATTGCTCAGCCTGCCGGATTATTGGCGGAGTACAGCGCGAGGTGTCTCGCTGGAACATGCCGAGATCGAAGAAGAGGTAGAGACAGAGATGAAGAAGGCGGGGAACGCCTGATGCTGATGCTCGGCATCTTTATCGCCATGGTCGCAATGATCTGCCTGAACGTGCCCATTGCCGTAGCCCTTGCGGTTTCAGCGATTGGCGGCCTGCTGATCCTCGAAGGTACGGGATCGCTAGTGAATGTCGCCCTCGATATGTATGGCGGAGCAACGAAGTTTTCCCTGATTGCGATCCCGATGTTCGTGCTTGCCGGCGCGATCATGAATGCGGGCGGCATAACAGACCGCCTGATCAACTTCGTGGCGGCCTTGATCGGGTTCATCCGCGGGGGCCTTGCGCATGTGAATATCGGTGTGTCGCTGTTCTTCGCCGAGATTTCGGGATCGGCCGTGGCCGACGTTGCTGCAATGGGGTCGGTCATGATCCCCCAGATGAAGAAGCGCGGTTATTCGGGCGCCCTTTCGGCGGCCGTCACCTCGTCTTCGGCATCGCTGGCCATCATCATACCACCCTCGATCCCGATGATCCTTTATGCCACCTCCGCCAATGTCTCGGTCGAACAACTGTTCGTCGCGGGTGTGATCCCAGGGCTGATGGGGGCAGCGGGACTGATGGGTGTGGCCTATTGGTTTGCGGTCCGTTACGATCTTCCGCGAGAAGAGGCTTTTTCCGGCCGCCGCCTCTGGATCGCCTTTGTCGATGCCCTGCCGACCTTCGCACTTCCCGTCATCATCCTTGGCGGTATCTTCGGTGGCTACGTTACCGCAACCGAAGCTGCGGGTCTTGCCGTTCTGGCAGCCATCGCGATCAGTCTTTGGTATCGGCAAGTCGATCTCAAACACCTGCAACGTTCTATGCTGGATGGCGGGATGCAAACCGCCGTCGTCATGCTTTTGGTGGCCGCCTCCGTCGTGATGGGCGGTTTCCTGACCCGCGCGCAATATCCACAAGAGCTGGCGCAGGGCATACTCAGCATCACCGACAACAAGTGGCTGATCCTGCTGATCCTGAACTTCTTCTTTCTGGTGATCGGCTTTTTCCTTCACTCGGCGGCGGCGATCATTCTGGTGGTGCCCATCGTCATTCCCCTTATCGATGCGGCGGGCATCAATCCCATCCACTTCGGTCTGGTCGTGACCTTGAACCTCGCCATCGGACAACAGACCCCCCCAGTCGCCAGTGTCCTGATCACAGCCTGCGCAGTTGCGCGCGCCAACATCTGGGACGTGACCAAGGTCAACATCTACTTCATCGCCGTACTGCTGACGGTTCTGCTGATGTGTACCTACATTCCGTCAATCCCACTGTTCCTGGTCGACTACTTCTATAACTAGTCGGAAGCGGTCGGCCGGGTGGGTCTCACCACACGCATGCCATCTGACCGCTTCAAACTGCGACACCGCCATTGGAGCGGTTCTGAGGTGGCATTCAGGTTGCTCGGCAAAATAGAAAAACTGGTTAATCTGCCTTAATGAATTCATAATTCATTATTATAGAGAACCCTGTCAGCCAGCGGCACTGCCGTTCGCGCAAAGTATTCCTCGGAGGTGAACTGGGATGTCAGGATCAAATAAATTGTCTTTCACATGGGCGGCGGGTCTTGGCCTTGCGGCAATGCTGGCGGCGCCGACGCAGGCACAATACGTCTTTGACGGCAGCAAGGTCCGTGTGAACATGTCAAACTCATTGGTGATGCTGTCCCAGCAGATTAGTGCCGCGGCCTGCAACGCGAAGGTTGGGATGGATGCAACCGCCGCCCGGGAAGAATTGAAAGCAGCGCGCAGCGACTTTCGATTGATCCTGGATGGGCTCGCAAACGGGGCTCCTGCCCTTGGCATCCCGACCGAAGAAACTTCGCCCCGTGTTCTCAGATCGCTCGCAAGCGTTGAAGAGATTTGGGCAGAGGTCGATCAGGCGCTTGAAACAGCGTCGCAATCGCAAGACGGCGACGCCATGACACAGGTGATCCGACTTAGCCAAGAGCCGCTTTTGGACGTAACAAGCATCTTGGCATCGGATGTCCTGAACGGCTATTCCAGCCCATTTGAGATGACGCAGCGCGACGCGCTGTCTTTGAACTTCGCAGGCCGCCAGCGCATGCTTGGTTATCAGATGTCGCGGTCGATCTGCGGCATCCTTGGCGGCCTTGAGGATTTCGGCACACCTGAAACGCTGGATGAATATGCCTCGCTTTTCGACATATCGCTGATGGCGTTGAAAGACGGCATGCCCGAGGCCGGTGTTCAGCCGCCGCCCTCGAATCTGGTGGAAAGCATGCTGACCGAAGCATCGACGCAATGGTCCAGTGTGAAGCCCATCGTGGAAACGGCCGTAGATGCCGGAAAAGCATCTGAAGATGCCGCCAGCGCGCTGAATAATTTCGTTTCAGACACCAAGCTTTTGATGGACAACACCGTCACGCTTTACATGTTGGCCAATGGCGATGGTGGCGATGTCTACAAGGTTGCCCTTGAGGAATACGCCCGAACGGAAGTCCCGAAATGGCTGGATCAACCGATCCTGATCGACGCCCTCCGCGCGCAAAACGGCAAACATGCAACACTCACCCAGGCAGAGGTCGATGAGCTGGACCTGATCTGGCGCGCCCAGATGAAAGAAGGCGGCGGCGAATTGGTCAGTGAGCTGGTGGACCGGCCCCTGTCTGACTGGTTTCGCGAGCGTGTAGACGCCACTGCCGGACTTGTCGTTGAAATTTTCGCAACCGACAATATCGGCCTCAATGTCGGGCAAAGCAACGTCACGGGCGATTACTGGCAAGGTGACGAGGCGAAATACGAGCAAACGATTAAGTATGGGCAGGGCACCGTCCATTTCTCCGATATGGAGCTTGATGTCGAAAACGGCGTCTATCAAGCTCAGATTTCAGCGCCCGTCAAGGATCCAGAGACAGAAGAATGGATTGGCGTGATGATCTTCAGCGTGAACGTGCAGTCGCTTCTTTAGACAGTTCTGATTTGGCCGCCCCAGTCGCGGAAAAGCGGGAGGGGCGGCTGCAACTGAAACGAAGATTCGTCAAAGTCTGGGCTGGAACCATGCCTTTGATGGTTGTCATCATTTGCGGCCCCGGCCACAATCAGTTGGTCGAGCGTCGGATCAGATACAGCTTCATCCAACCGCCGGTTCTATCTCAGAAGGCATTTAAGGTTCTGCGATTGATCCGCATCTTTGGGACCGTCTTTTTTCGGGGGTGGTCCGTTCTTGCCGTGCCGCCGCTCTGCCGGATCTGTTGCTGAAACCTGTTCGATCAGAGCGCATTGCTACTAGCCCAATTGAATGCGCGGATCCTGTAAAGATGAGACTGTTGCATTAACCGCGCCATTTGGCCACGTTCATGCTTTTGAGGTTGTTCATGCCGCGCAAATCGCCCTTCAAGCATCATCGGTTTCC
>CALCOY010000072.1 GCA_937897325.1 uncultured Shimia sp. | reverse complement strand
TCGGTCTCAAACGCAACCGTCGCAGTGTAGACCCCCAAGTTTTGCCCACTCCCAAACCAGTCAATAACCGCCGCAATCTTTCAATTAAGTGCCAAGTGACACGTCATGCGTTTCAAAGAAATCCGTCTGATCAAGGACAAGAACAAGGTTCAGTATCAGCTACTCGTAGGAGGGTTCGTATTCTATAATCATGGCTGTTTCTTCTTACTCGGTTCAAGTATCGAAACACCCCCAGGAGTGACTGAGAGACAGTTGCGTAAAAGCGATATCCGACACGTTCAGCTCGCATACTATGTGCTGGACGATGACGAGGACGCGGAAATTGTACGCGGGATCAAAGTGACTGGACTTCGATACGCACGGGACCCTGCTGCTGCAGTACTACACCTAGAAAGACTTAGTAACAGCGAAATTGACGTAACTAACTGGCATACAGTCTATGAATACCCAGAGATTGATATCGGCATGTATGACGTTTCAAACACCTCTTCACCGAAGGCGCAAAAGCTGCGCGAATATCAGAACTTGCTCGAACCTGTGAGCGACGAGAACTATCGAATGGTCAGCGTTGGCAGGTGGTTTGATTGATGCTATGACAGTGCAATCCGGCCCATACCGGCCTTTCACCGCGCCTTCGAGTTTCTGCGGTCGCAGCCCGCTTTCCTGCCATTCGCCGCGCCTGCAAAATTCGGCGATGGCTGAACTTGCACTATGCGGACTCTCCTGCCGTTCAAACATCTCGTGTGAATGTCTGCTAACACGTCATACCCTTCAGCACAGAACCTTCATTCCATTCGGCGTCTCAATCTCAGCCGATATCGCTTTTGGCCCGTTCCAGATCGTAATATAGGTTCGATCAAGTCTATCACCGATCCAAATATCAATAGTCTCCGCATCTGGATGGCTGATGGACAGCGACTGTAGGCGGCAACCCAAATCTGTCATTCTGGACGCCGGATGTGGTCCATCAGGCCATTCGATCAGCGTCGGAAATGCCCCGTCCAAAGGCATGAATCCATTTTCCGGCACAGAGATAAGCCAACTCAGGTCCCCACGCGTGATCTGTGTCGGCTTACCGCTGTCCGGATGGGCCGTGGGAAGCGCAGTCCGGATATCATCTGTCCCAAGCACCCAGGTCGCGAGCAATGGACGGCCGTCAAACCGATTGAGATCGAACCAACGGGGACGATCCGGCGCAGTCGCCTGCGGATCGACGGCAATTAGTTCGAGAAAGCTCGACTCTCCTAGTGACAAAAGCCGGTTGTGGGTTCCCATGGCAGGATGCGCACCGCCCTGAGGCATGTCGATCCCTAGCGTTTGCCGAATGTGATCGGCTCCTTCATCCAGCGTTCGTGCAACAACCGTGATGTGATCGAGCTTGAGGTCGAGCTTTTTTGTCATGAGCTTCCCTATCGCAGAGTTTCAAAGTTCCCGCAGACGCCGACCGATTGGCCTGAAACCGAGCGGGCTGCCGGGGAAGCAAGGAACCATGCAAGTTCAGCAATCTCTTGCGGGTCGATCATACGCTGCATCGAAACATTCGCGACCTCAGCCGCTCGGGCCTCTTCGAGGGAGATATCCATCACCTTCGCTTTTGCTGTCAAAACCGCATCCATGCGCGGACCGGTCACCGAGCCTGGAAGGATCGCATTCACAGATATGCCATGCGGCCCCAGTTCCATCGCAAGAGTTTCCTTGAGGCCAATGACGCCCCACTTCGCTGCCGCGTAGGGACTTCGCATCGGCAAACCGAGGCGACCGGCAGCGGATGACATCAAGATCACGGTCCCCTTACCTTGCGCTTTCAAATGAGGGATCGTGGATTTCAATAGTGTGTATTGCCCCGTCAGGTTTACAGCGATGGTGCGGGACCAGTCGCGGGAGCCGATGTCCTCAAGGTTCGCCGTCGGGCCAGCGGTTCCCGCGTTTGCAATGACAGTGGTGATACCCCCCAAACGCGAAACAGCATCCTTCACGAAACTGTTCATCGCCTCTGCGTCGGTAACATCGCAGACCGTGGCAAGGTCAAATTCGGCGGAGACAGCCAAGACAGCCTCCTCATTTACGTCACAGATCGCGACTGAAGCGCCCTTGGCGACAAACTGGCGGCCTATGGCAAGCCCGATCCCACTTGCGCCTGCCGATATGATCATTCGCTGCTTCAAGACTGTTTCAATCCAAGAAGGTCACGCGTCTCTTCCGGCGACATGACTGCGCCGCCGAGCGTATCTATAATGTCGGCAGCCTTCGCGACCAGTTGTTCGTTGCGCGCAGGGACGCCGCGTTTGAGATAGAGGTTGTCTTCCAGACCGACACGGACATGCCCACCGAGCAGAACCGCCTGCGCAACCATCCGCAGTTGATCGCGTCCGACACCGAAGGCCGACCAGATGACATCCTGGTCTCGCACCATATCTGCCATTATTTTCATGGCAGCGGTGTCGGCAGGCGCACCATAGGGCACACCCAGACAGAACTGGATCATTGCCGGTGCATCGAAAACACCGTCCAGCAGGAGCTTCAAGGAAAATCGCAGATGCCCTAGATCGAAAACGTCAAGCTCCGGCCGGACCCCAAGTTGTCTGATCTGTTCAGCCCCCGCACGGATGTATTCGGTTGTGCTGACATAGACCACATTGCCGTCGCCCACGTTATAGGAGCCACAATCGAGCGTGCAGATATCCGGGCGCAGTTCTTCGACATGGGACAGTCGCGCCGTCGGCCCGATCAGGTCAGTCCCATCCTGCAATGGCAACGGATCTTCGCCACCGAATACGGCATCGCCCCCCATCCCGGCTGTGAGGTTAATGATCACATCGCGGTTTCGATTCCTGATTTTTTCGACAACCTGCCGATACAGGCCGTCATCGCGTGTGCCGTCGCCGGTCTCCGGGTCGCGAACATGCAAATGGACAATCGCGGCCCCTGCCTCGGCGGCCGCGAGGGCAGAGTCCGCAATTTCGTCGGGCGCGACCGGAACGAGTGGACTTCGCTTTGGACCGTCTCCGGCCCCTGTAATCGCGCATGTGATAAAGGTTTTCGACATCACAGGCCTCCAAGTCACGCAGGGGAGAGAAAGCTACTCAACGCCGCAAGCGCCTGGTTCGGAGCTTCCTCGGGGATGAAATGCCCCGACGGCATCAGCTCGAATTTTGGCTGTTCACACCAACTGCGCCAGATACCTTCCACATCGAAGTGTTTTCCGACCACGCCGCGCTCTCCCCACATGACGAGAGTTGGGCAAGTGATCTTCTTTCCAGCGTCCCGGTCTGTCTGATCGTGCCTACGGTCAATGTGAAACCCTGCGCGAAAGCATTCGCACATGGCGGTGATGGCTTCACGTGTCGCGTTTGCCTCAAGATAAGCCTGCACAGCCAGCGTGTCGTAGTGCACTGCCTTATCGGACAATCCCATCAGGATCAGCTTCAGGAACGTCTCTGGGTCTCCGGCAATAAGGGTTTCCGGCACCGGATAGTCCTGCGTCAAAAACGAGAAGTAGAAGTAATCTTGCGCGATCTGAGCGTTCGTATGTTCGTAAAAATCCAAAGCCGGGATGATGTCCATCACAACGAGCTGCGTGACAGCGTTGGGGTGGTCGAGCGCCAGCCGTCGCGCTACACGCGCTCCTCGGTCATGAGCAACAAGGGTAAACCTGTCGTGACCCAGCGACTGCATGACCTCCAATTGCTCGGCTGCCATATCGCGCTTCGTGTAAGCGTTTTGCTCTGGATCGTAACGTGGTTTATGCGTTTCACCACGCCCCCGGATATCCGTCAGGACCACTGTAAATCGGTCGGTTAGTTCGGGCGCGATGTGATGCCAGCAAAGATGCGTCTGCGGATCACCATGCAGCATCAAGAGCGCAGGCCCTGCGCCACCGATAAGAGCGAGCACTTTACCCTGAGGCATGCTTATCCAACGCCGTTCAAAACCCGGCAACAATTTTGCGTCGGCCTCTTCAAAGACTGTCATTGATCCACCCCTTAAAGTCCGCAATGGCAGCTTCATCTCGCTGGAAAAACGACCAACGCCCGATCTTGTTAACGGTCAGAAAACCGGCACGGCGCAGCAACTCCAGATGGCGGCTCACGGTCGGCTGCGCCATTTCGAGCTTTTCCGTCAGAAGCGTGACGCAGACGCCGATCTCGGAAGGTTTGCCCGTCACCTGATGGGAAAAATGGGCATCCGGTTCTGCCAGCCAGCCCAGAATAGAGAGCCTGACATCGCTTGCGAGGGCTTTGGATTGTTCAAGTCGATCAGTCATAACTCCCAATACATAGTTATAAAGCTATGAGTCAATGGAATTTCAAAAGGAGACGTTGTTGCACGGCGCAGCATCCTGCAAAATGGGCTCGAAGCTGCCGCTAGATCGGACGCAGCATCCTGCTCGCCCGGTACCGTAGCCGCTGGTAGGGACGGCCCAGAGCTGGCGTCCGTCGCAGGTCCAGAATGCTGCAACGCGGCCCGTCAGACCGGACTTTCGCAGCACTGCAAAGGTCAAAACCATTTCGAAATCACGGATCGCGGACGAGGTGCGCTTTCGCTGCGAGGATTCCAAGGCCTGAGTTTCCTCAGGCGTTAAGCTCCTAAACTGTCTGAGAAGACAACTTGAAGTTCACTCTGTATTTCAGAGTTACTTTGCAATACAGAGTATAGGTTAGGCTCTAAGGTCCCCCAAAATGAAAACTCTGAACATCACAAACGGCGATGGCGCCGCGAACATCATTAAGCAAAGCACTGTTGCCGGAGACGTCTTGCCTTGGCGTGATCCGATGCATCATGGCCCCTTTCCAGCCGACTTGTCGCTTTCGGAGCTGGGCAAAGTGCGTGCAGCCTACCTTGCCGGTCCAGACGGAAACGCAGCGGAGATTGAAAGAGACTTTGAACTACGTGATCAACACCTCAAAGCCTCAAAGGGCTACGACAACATTATCTTATGGTTCGAGCATGATCTCCTCGATCAGCTTCAAATTCTGCAAATTCTGGATTGGTTCTCAAACGTGCGCATTGGCGACACGATCCTCGAAATGATTTGTGTCGATCGGTTTCCAGGGAAGCCAGATTTCAGAGGTATTGGAGAGCTTTCACCAAAGGAAATGGCATCGCTCACAGCACAAAGGCAGCCAGTGACAGATAGTCTACTGACGCTAGCAGCATCTGGCTGGGCCGCGTTTCGGTCTAGCAATCCTCTCGATCTATTGGTCTTTCTTGATGGCGACCTTGGTGAACTCCCCTTTTTGTCAGTGGCACTGCGTCGTCATCTCGAGGAATTTCCAGACGCCTCAAAAGGATTGACTAGGACGGAAGTTCAATTGCTGCGCCTTATGGCCAATGGCATTCATGCACCTCAACAACTGTTCCTTCAGAATATGGTAATGGAAACGGCCCTTTATATTGGGGACTGGCAGACGTACCGAATACTGGATGCCATGTGCGCAAACGGGCTTGCGTCCTGTGAGCCCCACCCTTTTCATTTTCCGTCGTTCTCAAGTGAAAAGCACAGCGACTTCACCTCGCAACGTTTAAGCCTGACTGCGGCGGGAATCAGAGTGCTCAGTGGTGAGCAAAACGCATCTGGCCTTATGCCGCGAGATGGTTGGCTGGGAGGTGTCAAAGTTGCGGAAGCCGGGACGATTTGGACATGGAACAGAGATACCGCAGAACTTCTGCGTCGTTCGGTGTGATGAACGCGCCTCCTCCCTTCCTCAATGCGATCTTCCACCAGCCGGTCAGGACACGCCTTTGCTTGCTCCTTCACCGCGGAGAGCCAAGCTTTACGCAGTTGAAGGCTTCGCTTTCTATAACTGATGGCAATTTGGACGCCCATCTGAAGAAGCTTAGCGCGGTCGGGTATCTGCACAGTCGGATGATCGTCGATGGGCGACCACACACGGTCTACTGCCTATCGGAAAGTGGAACCGAAGCCTTCCGCGAATACCTTGATTGCCTCGAGGCGATCTGTGCGTTCGCCATGCTGGCAAGAGATGACTGATCGTTCAAACTGACGTTCGCAACCGTTGCAGCATTCGGGACTTTGGCCTCTGAGCGGCCGCTGCATCTTCTCTTCCCCCGGCCATTCCGAAGCCATCGAGGACGGCCCAAAGCCGACATCCAGCGGCTGGTCGGGATTCTGCGGTCGCAGACCGCATTGCCGACATTCGCCGCAACCGCAAAATCGGATGGCGGGCGGACTCACAGATTGCGGACTTTGCTGCCGTTGAACTCTGTGTATCGAATGTCCGAATTTACCAAACGGCGTTATAATTCGAGAATAAGAGGACAGTGATCCGACACCTCTGGATCCTGGATCACATCGAAGTTCTTCACCGCGTCTTCGCGGTCAATTAGCATGTAGTCGGCAAACCGCCCTGGCTTCTTGTACTGCGAGTTGCGCGTGCTTCTGAATCCGTGCCTCGTTACCAACTCGGTCATTCCTGCTTCAGATAGCATCGAAAGCGTTTCACTCTCTGGCTCTACGTTGAAGTCGCCGAAGATCACCGTGAGGTCATCTGGGCCTACCAAATGGTGTGACAGATCAAGGAGTCTGCGCGCCTGTTCGGCACGTTCTGGCGTATCCATCTTCCCTTTCAGATCACGCAGTCCGTGCATGTGCGTGACGCTGACTGCGCGATCTGCGTCGTAGTCCCAGACCCGCACGCCATGGGCGCTCCTAGAACGCGGATGGTGACCATAGCCGACAGGCGAATAATCCTTGTGAACAAAGCCCTGCACTTGCCCGATGATCGGGAAAGAGTGATGCACGAACGTTGCCAGACCCCATTGGGATGGAATCGACGTCTCATCATCCCACAGAACACCCTGCGCGGCAGGACAAAAAGTTGCGACATGCTCTGGCAATGCAGACGCGACATCGCGGAACAGGTTCGCACGCTGTGGCAGGATGTGATCGCCATCGCTGTAGGTCAGCCACTCCTTTTCAGAGGCAGGGCTATGTATGACCTCCTGCAAACACAGAACGTCTGGCGAAGTTTCCCCGAGATAGGGAAGCAACGCCTCATGGAGCTTTCCACCCCAACCGTTCAAACACATGATCTGCAATTCTGCCCCCGACTATCAGTTGCTTCAGTTTACGGGGAACAGTTGATGAAACGCCTCAGCTCCCGACCGCGAGAATGTCACGATACGGGTTTTCCGGTCCGTCTTTGCCCACGACAACTCTTCGAACCGAGATAGAAACGCCCGGCCCAAGCTACCTGCAAGGTGTGATCGGCGTTCGCTCCAATCGAGGCATTCCCGGCAAAGCGGTGTTCTTGCGCTCTGAAGCGCACCCACATCGATGCCCAGATCATACGCGAATGCGGCACCGCTGTCCGTCAGTCTCAAATCTTCGCCTTCGAAAGACAGATGTGTCCGCGCAATCAAGCTGTCGAACATCTGTATTCCCATATCTCCTGCCAGGTGGTTGTAGCAGACCCGCGCCTGTCGCAGTTTGGCATCCTTTGGACCGGTCCGGGTGCGCAGATGCCCTGAACCAGCCGCCAGACCCATGAGACCTTCGAGCACCTGCGCGACGTCCTCGCCTGCCAATGCAAAATACTTGTGGCGTCCCTGCTTGCGTGGACGCAGTAGGCCGCCGCTATCCAGCTTCGACAGGTGCGAGCTGGCGGTCTGGATCGTGACGCCGGCCTCTTCAGCCAATTCGCTGACAGTCAGAGCCTTTCCACTCATGAGCGCAGTGAGCATGTTGGCCCGCGCGGGATCCCCGATAAGCGCCGCGACCTGTGCTATGTCCGGACCTTCCTTCACGCCGCAATACCGCTAAGGAGAGTTTCGCGCACATCAATAATGCATCGCTGCCGTGAGGATTTCTCGACCTCGTGGGGTGCAAACTCCGACTCAACCGTATCGAGATGCATGACCGTCTGCGAAAGGAGGTCCATTTCTTTATCGGAAAGCCTGTCACGACCTCTAGCAGTCAGCGCTTCTATAAACATGACCCCGGACTGTTTCAGGAAGACGGAATCGGGCAAGCCATCGCGTGTGCAGACGCCGTAGACTCCATTCAGAAAGTGGTCCCAGGTCGCGTTGGCATGATCGGCGTTGAATTGATCAAGAACATCTGGTTGAGCCGCAGTAAGCAACTTGCCCAGATCACTTGAAGCAAAGGCAGCGCGGGAGGCTCCATAGCAATCGAAAAAGTATGTGCGAGCGCGATCCTCGCTATCAAGACCGTACCGTCGAATGGCCTTCATCCAGCCGGTGTATCCTACAAGGTGGAAGCGATAGGTTGTCTCATCGACAAAATTGCTCACGAACGACAGAGATCGCCCCGAAGAATTGTAAGTATAGGAGGCAGCCGGAAAAATACGCTTTTCGATCAGCTGTTGAAGCTCTGCCAATGACAAGTCATTCGCTCGTGCAAAATCGTGTTCTTCCAGAAAGTGATCGTAGAGGTAGTTGAGCAGCATGTTCGATTTCCAATCATAGTCTGGATAGCACCATATCGTGTCCATCCGCTAGATTGGTTCGAGGGCGATCGAAGTATGCTTGTAAAGCTAATCTCAGAAGCAGCCCTTCGCTGCATCGCACGGATGCTGAAGGTCTGGGCTCACTGCCGACCTTTGCGAGTGCAGAAGTCCTGGCACTCTGCTGCTGTCGCACAAACCAGCGATTGCGCTCCTGAGAAAATCGTTGGGGCCACTCAGGTCAATGTGGATTAATGATCGCTGCGCCGACCGTTTCGCCTGCTTCCAATTTTCGATGGGCGTTGGCGGCATCGGCCAGTTCAAAACGTTGACCGATGAGTGTTTTGACGGTTCCAGATTTAAGCCGCTCGAACACTGCCTGTGCAGAACCATGACGTTTCTCTGCCGTTGCGATGTAGTCCCACAGGATTGGGCGCGTGAAGAATGCTGAGCCTTGCCGTGCAAGGTCCAAAGGATGGACCCCTGGGATTTGCCCGGATGCTGCGCCGAACGAAACGAGCATCCCGCGCCGCGCCAGGGATTTGAGTGACGCATTGTATGTCGTTGCACCGACCCCATCTTAGGCCACCTGAACACCGGCACTATTCGTGAACTCCATCACGGCGTCGACGATGGTCTCATCACTGCCCACAAGCGCGAGGTCACAGCCGTTTTCGCGCATGATGTCTTGTTTAGCCGCATCGCGGCTGACCCCGATCACTTTCGCGCCGAGGTGTGCTGCCCATTGTGTCAGCACTGTCCCCACACCGCCCGCTGCTGCCTGGACCAGTACGGTGTCACCGGGCTGCACGGGATAGGTGCGGTGCAGCAGAAACTCTGCCGTCATACCCTTGAGCAGAACCGCGGCGGCTACCTCGAATGTGACGTCATCCGGCAATGGAATCAGAAGGTCTGCGGGAAGGCAGCGATAGTCGGCATAGGCACCAGGTAGGCCGCCGACATATTTGCTCTGGCTTGGTCCACCGACGTAGCAAACACGATCACCAGCTTTGAACGTCGATACGCCTGCTCCAATGACCTCGATGACGCCCGCCGCTTCCATCCCCAGACCCACTGGATATTCCAGCGGGTAAACACCCGCCCGATGATACGCATCAAGGAAGTTCACGCCTATGGCTTCATGACGGATCAACACTTCGCCCGCACCGGGCTCCGGCACAACCTCTTCGACCAGCTCCATAACCTCCGGCCCGCCTGCGCCTCCAATCTGGATCCGTCTGTTTTTCGTAAAGCTCGTCCAGCGCAATTTTCCGTCTCCTCAATCTTCGGGAATTTCAAGCAGCTGTGAGAAGGCGACGGGGGCCAAGGCCATGCTCAGCTTGTAAGTGTCCAGCGCCTCCTCCGGCTGGGTGAGCTGGTCTTTCCGCGCGAGGTCCGAAAGCTCGACTTGAACCTCGCGCAGCCGGGTCCGTATATGCTGTGCGGTCCGCTTGGTGATCCGGCGCGTGAGGGTCAGAAACCCGGAGGCATCCGTATCTTCGCCTGTGTACGCGCCGCGCAGGAAATCCATGTTGAGCTTGAGAAGCCGGGCGTGCAGTGGCCCATCGCGGCGGAAATGGATTGGCGGGCGCACGGCAAGCCGGATGTGATTTCCAGGATGCACCTCAACCAAGCCAAGACCCTCCAACCGCCTCCCGAGTTGAAAAATGCGGTCGTCACTCAGGCCGTAGTGGTCCTGAATGGTGGAGACGGGCATGGCGTCAAGCAACAGCAAGAAGAGATGAAGCGCTGGCGTGTTTTCGGCCAGTCGCGCCTCAACCTGGTCGCCCAGTAGCTGTGGGCGCACTTCGACCCGCTGTGTTTCAGAGACAAGATCGTCAAGCGTTAGATTTAAGGCCGCGCAAATCTCTGTAATGCGGCTGAGCTTGCAATCCCGTTCTGCGAAGATGCGTTTGATCGTTGGCTCAGACAGGTCGATCTGCTTGGCCAGAGCGGCGTAGGTGATGCCCCGCGCCTTGAGGGTTGCCTTCAGAAGATCAAAGAGTTCGGCCTGCATTGATTTTGATACGCCTTTTCAAGTTTGGTATCTTATTACGATACTGAAATCATCAATAATGAATGTATAGTATCTTATTTGTAATCTTCCTGTATCAAAACAGGAGCTTTCCATGACACGATCCCCCTTGCTTGCCGCGACCCTAGTGATCTCCCTCACTTTGCCCGCCGCGGCCGATCCGAAACTCTGGACAGCACAATCCTTCGATATGCCGGAAAGCGCGATCTACGACGAAGCGCGACAACGGATCGTCGTCAGTGTCATCGGTGGCCATCCCGGTGAAGCCGACGGTAACGGTGTGCTCGCTGTTCTCTCGCCGGACGGCGAGATCCTCGATGACGCATGGATCACTGGGCTTGATGCGCCAAAAGGAATGGCCATTGTGGACGATCTCCTCCTTGTAGCCGACTTGAGGCGTCTGCACGAAGTTGACCTGATCACAGGAACACTCAGACGCAGCTTGGATGTGGAGGGTGCCGTGTTCCTGAACGATGTCACGTCGGAAGGTACGCAAACCTTTGTGAGCGATTTCATGGCCAATCGTATCTGGGAATACGCAGATGGTGAAATGAAGGTCTGGCTCGACACCCCTGACTTGGCTCATCCAAATGGCGTGCTGCTTGATGGCGATAACTTGATAGTCGCGTCTTGGGGCATCTGCATGCTGGATGACTTCTCAACAGAAACACCTGGTAGCTTGCTTTCTGTATCGCTTGCCGATCAGCAGATCAGCACACTCGCCGATAATCTTGGAAACCTCGATGGCGTTGTTCGGATCGGTGAGGTGCTTCTTGTGAACGACTGGATCACCGGCGCGCTCTATCAGGTTCGCGCAGACGGTGCGGTCTTTGAGGTCGCTCAACACGCGCCCGGCTTGGCAGACATCGCCGCCCATGGAGAAATGCTGCTTCTGCCGTCCATGCTTGAGGGTACCGTTTCAGCACAGGCCTATCGCTGAAAGAAAACCGGGCGGTTTTGCGTCTTGGCTTGAACGATGGGGCAAAAAACCCGTCTCGATGTCGAAAACTAAGTCGTTAGAGAGATCGTTTGTAACTTGCTACGAAAAGGAGCGTTTTTTACCAGCAGCAACGACCGGTTTGGCGGCAAGGCCACGTAAAGAGGGAAAGGCGTGCTGCAAGTACAAAGGATTGCTGGGTTATCGCTGTTATCCCGCATGACAGATATCACGCCCCAAGGATGCGAGGTGGCATGTAATGAACAAGTTCAGCGGCTTTTGTGCCATCAGCAGTTTGGATTATGTGATCTAACTTTGCGATGATCTGGCCAAGATGCGGGCTTTCTATGAGAAGCTCTTTGATTTCGTGATCGAAGAGGACTTTTCAGATCGCATGGTGTTTTTCCGTGTGGGCACACTCTACCTTGGCTTAAGATGCAGAGGCCGTGCTTATGGTGGCAAATCCGTGCCAGACAATGCGGCCTCTATCCAGATCAGCTTTCGCATGCCACCGAGCGATGTATACACAGCCTACGAAACACTAAAGCAGAACGGCATTGATGTGATCGAGCCGCCGACCAAACAGGATTGGACCCATCGAACCCTTTTCTTTGGCGATCCAGAAAACAACATCATCGAGATCTTTGCCGATATCCACCCGGATCAGACTTTGAACGAACCGTCAGGTGTTCATCAGCTTGTTGAAGACTAATACGTTAGCCGGACGCCGGTTCGATATAGACTGTGTCTTTTGGATCAGCGCCCTCCAAAACGGTCACTGACTCTGGAAGTGTCCGCCCGTCCCAAGGATACATAGGATCTTGGGCCGTATGTCCATAAGGCCCATTCTCCATAGGCACAAAAGCAGGGTTACCGCCGGCCGGAGCCCATTTGGCCCAGATGCGATCCACATTTGAGTGATGCAGGAAAAATGCTGGATCATTCGGTGACGTACCTGGCCCCATCGAACCACCCACCCATACATGCACGCGATTATGCAGGCCCGGTACACTTCCTGCTGCAACATTCGGCCAACCTGGCTGCCATCCCTCCAAGGCGTTGCGGAACGATTGGGTGAGGTCACTTCCTTCATTCCAAGGAGACACATCATATGCTGGTATCGCCAGAGCGGCATTTACCTCAGCAATGTTGGGAAGCGTCGGGGTCCCAGCACCGAGATTTCTCATGAGGACACTACGGGCCATAGATACCCGCACCTCTCCGTTGACCATCTGCGGCGTAACCGTCAACGTCAATAGGGGATTGTCTGGACGGAAGGTATCCGGGTTCGAGAGTTCCGAGACGGGTATTCCAAAGGGTCCATCTTCAACAACAAAGATAGAAAAATCCGGATTTATGGGAACCTCAGCTCCTGTGCCGCCAATGAGTGACCAGATAGGCTGGATTGGTTGATCGGCTGGCGCCTGCTCTCCATCAACCTCCCAATTCCAGTAAGGCAATGCCATATCCGGTGATCCGCTTACGCGCTGTAGGTCCCTTTCAAACCGATAGAGAAACTCCCGGTGCCAAGGAAGAAAACCCGGCCCTCGGTGCGCAAAATTACGTCTGGTTTGAGGGAGATCATTACCAAAGGGTGTGGCTTGGAACATAGCCAATTGGTGCCAGAGAACATAACGATTGTAGGTACTGAGGCCGTCAACAGCACTGAACTCGGCTTTCAACGCAAGGACAGCGGAGATGAAATCAGACTTCTCCGTATCGGTCAGTTCTCGTATTGATTTACGTTCAGCCATATCAAATCACTCATGCTCGTTTCGTTGCTGCAGCTCTAGGAATACACCTCTTGGGAGGAGGATGTTCGGGGTGCTCGGCAATGGCACCAACTCCAAGGGACTATGTGAAAACTGTGTGATTGCCGGGATGGACACGTCACCTGCTTGGGGAAGCGTTTCCTGCATCTCGTGTGCTTGCGTTTTTGATAGCTCCGAAGAAATCGATCGCTGCAATACATCTGGAATTTTCACGTCAGCCATATCTACTCACAAGTAAAATTCATTTTCTATATTGGTCACCCTATTAGCACACCAAGCTGATCGAGACCAATATTCATCCAAGTAATCTGATCCCACTTCATCAAATGAATTAGCTCGTCACTGGTTCAATTGGTTCGGGCTTCTGTTCACGCAGCCACTATCCTTCATGCCACCTCATCGGGCGGCCTTGCTGCCTGTGATTGGATTAAAACTCGTCTTTCACCTAATGATGCCACCACGCAGAACGACCTGTCGCAAGCGAATGGGGACGTGGGAGCCTAGCCGTAATCTGTTTTCAGAGTTAAGTTGCTAGAGATATACTTCTGGAGATTTTTCTATGCAGATTTCAATTGGTACTTTTAACCTCAATAACTTGTTCTCACGCTATAATTTCCAAGCGAAGATCAACGAGGATGTAGAAGAAGAAACCGGAGGAATCACGATGACCTTCGGCGAGGATGACTTCAAAGTTCGCACTTTCAAAGGGCGTCTTGTGAAGGAGAAAGATCCTCGAGACACAGAAACGATTGCCGCGCGCATTCGCGACGTTATGAACGCTGACGTGCTTGCCGTTCAAGAGGTCGAGCACATTCAGATCCTGAAGGATTTCAACCGGTCTCACCTCGGCGGGATGTATCCCCATGTTGCGCTGATCGAGGGCAATGATCCACGTATGATCGATGTTGGGGTTATGTCCAAATTGCCTTTGGGCGCCATCACTTCGCATCAGACCGCGACACATCCGGATGATCCGAACCGTCCTGTTTTCGGACGTGACCTTCTGCAGGTCGAAGTATTGGACGACGCCGGCAACCGTCTGCTGACACTTTATAACACCCACCTCAAAAGCCACTTTGTGCCGTTTGATCAGGATCAGGAAGCTGGCAAGATCGCTGCAAATGCGCGGCGAAGGCGCCAAGCGGAAATCGTGTCTAAGATCATTTCACGGCAGGAACGCCGCGGAGGTAAGTTCGTGCTTTTGGGTGATATGAATGATCCTGAAGACTCCGTTGATCTTGCACCGATGCTGACGGTCGATGGCGAGGCACTCACCAATGGTTTGGAAAACGCGATTGAAACCCGGCCGCCTAAAGCGGAGTCACCGGGACAAGGCAATGGACCAACGTCGCCGCAATGGACGCACCGTTTCAATCCGGATGGACCAGAACCACCGAGGTACGAGCTCTATGACCAAGTATGGCTAAGCCCTGCTCTTTCACCAAAACTGGTTTCCGCTCATATTGATCGACGCACCAAGCACGGCGGTGACGGATCGGATCACGATCCGGCTTGGGTCGTTCTCGAGCTTTAAGAGTCTTGGGTTAAGGGGTTTGCAGAGAATGACGAGCAGTGGGTCACAATGGCGTCGGTGGGATCCGCACATCCACAGCCCAGGTACGACCTTCGAGGACCGCTTCGGAGGCGATGACAGCTGGGATGAATACATTGATCGACTAAAATCGGCTTCACCTTCGATCGAAGCCCTTGGAGTGACAGACTATTTCCGGCTGGACGGGTACAAGAAGGTCAGAGATCGGTGGGAGGCTGGCGAGCTAGAAGGTATAAAGTTTGTCTTTCCAAACATAGAACTTCGGTATGGGATTGGATCACCGAAAGGTTCACCTATCAATTTCCATCTGTTGGTGTCGCCGGAAGACCCTGAGCACATAGACAACATTGAACGTTTTCTGGGATCGTTGACATTCAAGGCCGGCCCGAACCACCAAACATTCCGGTGCAACACGTCTGACATTCAGCGCCTTGGGCGTATGCACAAAGATGATCCAAAACTAGATGACGCGGCCGCTTTTCGTGAGGGTGCCAACCAATTCAAAGTCTCGCCGGATGAATTTCTCAAGGAAGCCCATGCTGAATGGGCCAATCAGATATCGTCTTGGCTCTACGATACACGCCATATTTCGGTGAGCTATGGCCTTCAGTACGAAGGCATAGAGATCGAAACGTTGTCGCCTGGTACCCGCGGGATCGTGTTGCTGCTTCTCTATCTTGCGATTGATACCGACGATGATCGTCCGCTCCTTGTCGACCAACCGGAAGAAAACCTTGATCCAAAATCCATTTACGACGAGCTGGTCGATTTGTTTCGTGCGGCCAAGCTACGGCGACAGATCATCATAGTCACACACAACGCCAACCTCGTTGTGAATACCGACGCGGATCAGGTGATCATCGCAGATTGTGGCACACTCAAAAGCGGGGCGTTGCCGGACATTTCTTACCGTTGTGGTTCGCTCGAAAACGAGACCATCCGTCAGGAGGTCTGCAGTATTTTGGAAGGCGGCGAAGATGCTTTCAAAGACCGAGCTAAGAGGCTGAGGATTAATGGATGACGCGGAGCAAATTTTTTGAGCACAGCCTTTGGGCATTTCAACGTAGAGAACGAAAAGTAGGAGCGCCTAAATTACGCCACCAGACAGTCGTAGCCGGACTTCCCCAATAGCTGGTTTATGACCTGTCGAACAAAGCTCTATATCACCAGGACTTCCGGCACTAAAGAGCACCTTTGACAACCAAATCCGAGAATATAACTAAGATTAGTTGGCTAGGCCGTGTTGACAAAAGGGATTCACAAGTTGATTTGGGCGTGATTCAAGC
>CALCOY010000071.1 GCA_937897325.1 uncultured Shimia sp. | reverse complement strand
TCCCAGATCCCAGATCCCAGATCCCAGATCCCAGATCCCAGATCCCAGATCCCAGATCCCAGGTCCCATGGCCTGCCACGCGGTGAGGACCGGCATGTGCTGAGTGGGATTATCCTCATCCATCGCAATGGTTTACGCTGGCGCGATGTGTCGGCCGCCCTTGGCCCGCACAAGACGTTTCACATCCGTCGGAAACGCTGGCCGGCGCGGCAAAGACCGTGATGATCGCCGTGACGTCTCTGAAGGCGCACAGCGACAGGTTTGGGCGTCAAAAAGGGGGAGGAGGCATTGATCCGCCCTTGGTCCGAGGACAGTGACGAATGCCGTCTGATCGGGCGCATCAAGGCCGGCACGAGCATCGGGCCGCACGCCATCTTTGACCGCCGATCAGGTCAGCGACGACATCGGCGCGCGGGCATTGCTGAGCGGCCTGCCACATGTCGACCGGCTGTTCGGAGACCGCGGCTCTGACGCCGACCGGCTCCGGGAAGCGTTGAGGGACAAAGATACGGCCTCACATCCCGGGCCGGGAAACGGTGGAAGACCGTCGGCAAGCGCGACAAGCGGCGCCGCAAACACCGCGACCGTCCGTCTCGTGACATTGCTGCGCAATGCACTGCCGGGCCGTGATCGGGGTCCCGCTCGGCAGGCCGAAGGATTGGCGGCGCGTGTCGACCCGGTACGACCGCTGCCCGAAGGCCTGCCTCTCCACCATCGCCCCGGCCCCGCGTCATTTGTTCGCTATGTGGCCTAATGCTAAGTCCTGTTTTTTATCCTTTTTTGCATATTGCAGAAGATAGAGACCTGATGGCAGACCAACGGCGCGCGTGATCTTTTCCTGGAGTGCGACCAGCGCTACGATTTGAACGAAGTCGCCCAACCAGCGTCTCACAACATTGCCGACTTGACTGGCTTTCATGACGAAGATCTGCAGCATCGAGATTTCAGTCGGTGGTATCAATGAAGTCTCGGACATGTCGCTTGATAGTCTTAGGCGACGACTAGCTACCTTTCACCGAGGCAAGAACAAAAACCCTGATGGATGAGGCCAGCCCGACCTGCGGATCTCGTGCGGCATCTATCTCGGCAGCGAGCGCATTGATCGGCTGCCCGCGTTCTGCGGCAATCCTACGGAATTCCGACCAGAACACATCTTCAAGAGAGACAGACGTTCGGTGCCCTCTCAATGTCAATGAACGCTTGACCGGCCGTCCGCTCATTTCCGCTTTTTGCCATCGAGATCGCGCGCCTGTTTCTTCTTTTCGGCAGAGGCGTTCTCTTTCTGCGCCTTCGTCAGTCCGTGTGTCACCACATTTGCGTCTGCACGCGCCTTTTTGTCGGCGCGTGCCTTTGCCTTGCGAAACTTGTTGAGATTGATCGCGGCGCTCATTTGGGTCCTGTCATCTGTTCCGGTCGCACGACGCGGTCAAATGTGGTTTCATCCACAAAGCCAAGCCTGATCGCTTCTTGCTTCAGCGTGGTGCCATTCTTGTGCGCTGTTTTTGCGACAGTTGTCGCGTTATCATAGCCGATTTCGGGGGCGAGTGCTGTCACAAGCATCAGGCTTTCCCGCATTAGTTTGTCGATACGTGTCTCATCTGCCTCGAGGCCACCAACCAGATTGTCGGTAAAGGCGACGCTGGCATCTCCGATCAACTGCATCGATTGCAGCACATTGTAGACCATCATCGGTTTGTAGACATTCAGTTCGAAATGCCCTTGGCTGCCTGCAAATCCAACCGCTGCGTCATTGCCCATCACATGCGCACAAACCTGGGTAAGCGCCTCACATTGCGTCGGGTTGACCTTGCCTGGCATGATGGAAGAGCCGGGCTCGTTCTCCGGCAAGACGAGTTCGCCGAGGCCGCAGCGCGGTCCGGAGCCCAGAAGCCGGATGTCGTTGGCAATTTTGAAAAGTGATGCAGCGACTGTCTTAAGCGCGCCCGACATTTCGACCAGAGCGTCGTGTGCGGCAAGGGCTTCGAATTTGTTGGGCGCCGTGACGAATGGCATGCCCGTGATTTCTGCCATATTCGCCGCGACCTCTTTGTCCCAACCAGATGATGTGTTGAGCCCTGTTCCAACGGCTGTGCCACCTTGTGCCAATTCGTAGATCCGGCTCAAGGCAGCCTTCACCCGCTCGATTCCCATCGCTACCTGATGGACGTAGCCTGAAAACTCTTGCCCAAGCGTAAGCGGCGTTGCGTCTTGCGTGTGTGTGCGACCAATCTTGATGATATGCTCAAAGGTCTTCGCTTTCGCCTCTAGCGCGAAATGCAGCTTTGCCAGCCCCGGCAGCGTGACGTTATGCGCGGTCATCGCAACCGCTATGTGCATGGCGGTCGGGAATGTGTCGTTCGACGATTGACCCATATTGCAATGATCATTTGGGTGCACCGGGTCTTTCGATCCGATCGTGCCGCCAAGGATCTCGATCGCGCGATTTGCGATCACTTCGTTGGCATTCATGTTGGACTGGGTTCCGGAACCCGTCTGCCATACCACCAAAGGGAAGTTGTCATCCAGCTTACCCTCAACGACCTCGCCTGCTGCCTCTATAATCGCGTCTGCCAGCCTTGCATCCAACTTCCCGCTGGCCTGGTTGGCCTGCGCACAGGCTTTCTTTATGACACCAAGCGCGCGCACGATGGCAATGGGTTGCTTTTCCCAACCGATCGGAAAGTTCATGATCGACCGCTGCGTCTGCGCACCCCAATACTTGTCTGCGGGGACTTCAAGCGGACCAAAGCTGTCGGTTTCGGTGCGGGTTTGCGCCATGTCACATGCTCCAATCGGCGTTTATTGCATCACTGGCCGTTTACCTATCGGCGCGCTGCTCTGCAATCAGGCAGTGATCCATTGTGATAAGCGCAGTTGACTATATATTTTTGTCAGGGAGATGTACGATGCAATCAGGACCATCTTTTCTGACATCTGGGCGCGGCGCGTTCCGGTTTGTTTTGCCTTTGCTGTTTGTCAGCATGTGGCAAGCTGCGTGGGGCGACATATCCGCGTTTGTCGGCGACTATACCGGCTCTGCGGAGGTCAGCAGCGCGACCGGCGAAGAGCAAATGCGCGACATGAGCGTTTCGATCTCGAAGACGAAGGGCGGTTTCAGCGTATCCTGGTCATCGACCACGCTTCGAACGGGCGGGGATTCAAAAACAAAGGCGTATACGATTGATTTTGTTCCCAGCCAACGTGATGGTGTCTTTGCTGCAGCCATGCAAACCAATATGTTCGGCCATTCTGTCCCGCTCGACCCCATGAAAGGGGAGCCTTACGTTTGGGCGCGCCTGATCGGGGATACGCTGTCTGTCTACTCCCTTTTTGTGACCGATGTGGGCGAATACGAATTGCAGCAATACGACCGAATGCTGGCAGAGGGGGGTCTGAACCTTGATTTCCAGATCCTTCAAGGCGGGAAAGTGCAGCGCCGTGTCAGCACGTTTCTTCAAAAGCGCTAGGGGCCATGGCCTTGAAACGACCCTTCTAAGAGGATAACCCAAATCCAAGAAGATCAATTGGGCTGGGGCATTCATATGGGCATTTCAGAGCAGTCGCTACGCGACATGTATCTCGATCTAATGCGCGATATTCTGATCAATGAAATCTACAAAGACCCGCCAATGAAGCCAGTCCGCGGAAAGCTGAAAAAGATACTGGGGGGCGGCAAATACGAAGCAGATCAATCATTCGACGTCGACCGTCGGACGCTGGGGCAGGATTGGCCGAGCGTGGCTCACAGCATGATTGGACGCAAGCGTATGGACAATCTGCGGCTTGCCGTCTCTTCGGTGGTTGAGAACGGCGTTCCTGGCGATATGGTCGAAACAGGCGTCTGGCGGGGCGGGGCCTGCATCTACATGCGGGCGATCCTCAAGAGCTACGGGGCGACGGATCGCACTGTCTGGGTCTGCGACAGTTTCGAAGGCCTGCCAAAGCCCGATGCGGCCTACGTGGCTGACAAGGATGACATGCTTTACAAGGCAGCCGATGTCTTGGCGATCAGCAAGGAGCAGGTTGCAAACAACTTCCGTATCTACGGCCTGCTGGATGATCAGGTGAGGTTCCTGAAGGGGTGGTTTAAAGACACATTGCCCACGGCGCCAATTGATCAGATCGCGGTTTTGCGTCTGGATGGCGACATGTATCAAAGCACAATGGATGCGCTGCAAGCGTTGTATCCGAAGGTCAGCCCTGGTGGTTACGTAATCATCGACGACTACCACGCGCTCGATTCCTGCAGCCAAGCGGTTCATGATTATTTGAAGAACGAACAGCCTGACGAGGTGGCTGATATCAAAGAGATTGATGGCACCGGCGTCTACTGGGTGCGCCAGTCTGCCTGAGCGTCAGGACTTTCGGAAACTGTCCAGCGAAACAACCTCGGCGTCTTTTGAGCTTGGCTCTTTGACAACGGATTCGACCACTGGCTCTGGCACTGTCGCAGATGGGGCGCTTTCTGGATCTGCCGCTTCTGCTTCATCCTCCTGCGTTTCGAACCGCAGTCCAAATTCCACCGATGGGTCTACGAATGTTTTGATCGAGTCATAGGGGATGTAGAGTGGTTCTGGTGCGTCTCCGAAGTTAAGTGTTACGGCAAAACCCTCATCACCCACATCCAACCCGTCATACCAATGCTGCATGACCACCGTCATCTCGCCCGGGTATCGATCAGAAAGCCAGTCCGCAAGTTCCGCATCGGGATGACTTGTGTCAAATGTGATGAAGAAGTGATGCGACCCCGGCAGGCCACTTTCGGCAACGCCCTTCAAAACCTTGCGAATGAGGCCCCGCATGGCTTCGTGCATCAGGTTTCCATAGTCGATCTTCGCGGTCACTGCGATCCCCAAGCCGATAATTTACCATACGACATTTGCCGCCCATGAAAAGGGGCCGCATTCGTTTTATGAAAGACCTACCATTTGCAGCGCCAATCCTGAGGCGGCCATAACCGCGAGGGTCAGCGGAAGGCCGAGTTTGAACCCCAATAGCAGAACAGCCGCGCCGATCGTCAGCAACAGGGCCGCAGCATCAACGCTGAAGACATCTGGGATTGGCAATGACAAGGTACCGTGCGATCCAACTTCGAAAAAAAGCACGTGCAGAGCGAACCAGACCGACAGGTTGAGGATCACACCAACCACAGCAGCCGTGATCGCCTCAAGTGACGATGACAGGCGAGGCCGTGCGGCAAGTTGATCAAGGAAGGGACCTGCAACGAAGATCCAAAGAAAGCAGGGGACAAAGGTTACCCAGAGAGCAATGCCCCCAGCCATAAGCGCGCCTGGGACTGCACCTTGACCGTGCCCGGCAAGGATTGCCACAAATTGCGTCACGAGGATCAATGGTCCGGGGGTGGTTTCTGCGAGACCAAGCGCATCGATCATCTCTCCAGTCGTGATCCAGCCGAAGTCCTGAACGACCTGCTGGGTCATATAAGCAAGGACAGCATAGGCACCGCCAAACGTTACAACTGCGAGCTTCGAAAAGAAGGTGGCGATTTGAAGAAGAAAGTCTTGCTCCAGTGCCAAAAGGATGACGAAGGGCAGGGCCCAAAGCCCGCCCCAGACTGCGATTGTACGCAGGGGCCAAGACATCTGGACCGTCTCTGGGACTGAGGTTGCCTGGTCGCGATAGGTCAGAGCGCCGAACAAGGCTGATGCAATGATTATGACCGGAAATGCCACGCCAAAGACGAAGAGCGAAACAAAGGCGAGACCCGCAAGAGCCCATGCAGACGGGCCGCTGAGCGCTTTGCTCCCCAGTCTCAATAAAGCCTGGATAACGACGACAATCACGGTGGCCTTGATGCCCAGAAACGCAGCTTGCACCGCCGGTAGATTGCCGAAGTGGAGATAAAGAAAGGCAAGCCCGAAAATGACCAATGCGCCGGGGAGCACAAAGAGGCCACCCGCGATGATCCCCCCGGTGACGCCCCGCAATCTCCATCCGGCATAGGTGCACAGCTGCATGGCTTCGGGTCCTGGAAGCAACATACACAGTGACAAAGCGCGCAGGAATTGATCTTCGGTCAGCCATTTTTCTTTGGTCACCAGGATATCGTGCATCAGGGCAATTTGTGCTGCCGGGCCACCAAAGGACAGAAGGCCGATCCGGCCGAAAACCTGGATCAATGTACCGAGGGAAAGCGTCACGACGCGGCCCTTTCTGTTTGAGCCAATGAATAAAGCCCGTCGAAAACGGACAGAATGCCGGGATTGAGCGGGCCTGCGCTGCCCTGCATGGCACCAAGCACGCCTTGCAAATCACATGAGACGGGACGTTCCGAGAAAAACGGGACATGCAGAAGTACGTTCTTAAAATCGAAGGCATCTGCGATTTCGACAGGTGAACGACCAAACTGTTGAAGATAGCTGCCCTCAAACCTATCAGCCACGTCCTTCACCATCGTTCTGGCCACAAAAATTATCCTCAAATCGCGCCTGACAAAGCGGATCAGAAACCAGATCGTCGCAAGCTCTGACGGGATGGGATCATCCGGCGAAACAAACAACGATGTTCTTGGGCTTTTTGCGATGGCGATGCGCGGAAAGCCAGCATCCCGCCATCCAAAGTTTCCACCGCGCAGGGCCAATGCAGATATCCCCCTGGTCCGTAAAAGGGCGGCGGCACCATGGCTAAGCTTAAGGCCCTTTTGGCAAACACAGACATATGAGCTGCAAGACCTGACATTGTCGGCCTGCTCGACCTGTCGGTGCGAGATACGCTTTGCCGACGGAACGAGGTATGGGTCGGCATCCACATCCTTATTCAGGGATACATCAATGATTGTCGGCGCGTTTGGCGTTCCGATCAGTGTCCAAAGATCGTTTGGGGAGATTTCGAAAGACGAGGTCATGTGAGCATCCTTTGACAGCACAAAAGGATGCGACATTTGGGCCTGCGCCTAAATTGGGGCAGTCGCATTTGGCCCCTGAAATTCGGGTTAGGACAAAGGTTCTAAGACGTCAACGCTTTGATGTTGGATCTGCAAATCAGGACAACTGGCCGCCTCCCATCAGAAATGCCAGCAAATCTGGAGGCTGGGCGCCTAATTGTTCAAAATGGAAAGGGAATCGAAGCTGCGATTGAACTCCGTCATCTTACTGCTGTTGATCCGCGCACTATGACCCGACCCGAAACACAAAGCGACGAACCGGCCTGGACAAGCTTGGCCTCCATTTCAATAACACCGCTGGTCCAATCGTCTTGCTCAACGGTCTGGCGCAGATTGACGCCGATCTGATCAAGATGCATCAGCATCACTTCTGCCATGTCTTCAAGATTTTTGTGCGCCAACGCATCATCCGGCTGATGCCTTCAGCGCTGGCACAGAGGCACTGGTATTTTGGGATAGCGGGCGTCTTGCCTGCATCCAGAACTCGTCACACCAACTCTCAGGCATCTGACGTTTTTTTAACTGTTTCGCCTCGCGCATCTGCTAACACGGCGGACGGCACGCCCCGTCTTAAGATTTGCTGAATTGGGATGCAGGCTTCTGTTGCCAGGTGCCTGCGAACCCCGCCTTACGCGGCTAGGCGCAAGGGCTTAGATTTCAGTCGTTCGGACCGCTTACGCGGCCATCGCAACTGGAGCACGATTGTCATTTGCAATTGTACTTGTTTCGCCGATAACGGTGGCAGACCGCCGAGACAAAGCTAACCCCTTTAGACGTTCGTCGATCCTGTTTCGGCCCCATGATCCCCAAATGAAGGATATTGGTGGAGCCGCCGGGTACCGCCCCCGGGTCCGATCCGCTTATTACGAGCGCGTTTATGTCCATAGTCCCGAAGGACAACTGACATATAGATGCTGAAACCGTGCCTGAAAAGGGGCCTTTGTCCCAATCCGTTCAACCGATTCGTTAAGTTTCACCAAAATGATTCGATCCGGCAGGTCAGATTTTTCTCGTTAAGTTAGAAACTGTTAACAAAGTCTGCTTCATGATAGAAACAGTTGATGCGTTGCGGATGACATTGATTTCCGAGCGGGGAAAACCACAGAAAATTTTGGCCACGGCCACATCTTTGCCGTATCTTCGCCCCCATTGTTGTGAGTGAGGTAAGATGACGAGTTTTATTGAGGCGGCTGCATTTGCGGCCGGCACATTCTTAGCAAGTGCAGCAATCGCATCGCCGATCCCGGCGATCGATGGCAACTACGAAGGTTTCTATGACATCGAAAATGCCTTCACGAGCCACGGACTTTGGCTGCCGGGTTTTTTAGGCGACAACACGTGGAACATCACCAAAGGGTCGGCTGAATTCACAGACGGCAAACTCAGCATGACGGGGATGGCCGAAAACCGGGGTTACAGCCTGAATTTCGACTTCCTGGTTTTTGAGAAGCCCGATCACAGCGGTGGTTTGATCTGCGGGGGTGGCTCGGAATGCGCCACCGCTACAGACGCGATGAAGGACAAAATCGTTTTTTTCGACATGGGAACTGAAGCCATTATGGGGACGGTGACAGGCGTTGAAGGCACAGCGCTTGACGGTTTGTCGATGGACATCACCATGCGGCCGCTGCCGGACAAGCCGGGCCAGCTGGGCTTCGGAGGCAATTGGAAGACGCTCGATTTCGGGTATTCGAACTGGATGTCTTGGGAGGTAACCAACACAGCAGTAGGGGTAAAAACCGGGCTGAGCGGATCGGGCGATGTGAACTTCGATTTCCTGTCGAACGAGATTACAAAACCCCTTTCGCCCGTGCCGCTTCCTGCTGGCCTGCCGTTGATGCTAACACTTATCGCCGGTGGCGCGGCAATGCGAAGACTTCAGAAAAAGGCCTAGCGCAATTCAGAACAGCTGCAGAGCGGTCGCCTTCGGGCGGCCGTTTTCTTTTTTCTCAGAGGTTTAAGTACAGAAAGACCACGGCAAGGGCGCATTCTATGCCACCAAAGATCAACACTTTTCGGACCGGTGGTTTGTCGAGGATCAGCGAAATTGCCCGGCCCAATGCAGCGCCCGCAAAGGCAAATCCAAGCATCGCATATCCCAGGGGTTGATCAAGCCAGATCGCGGCACAGCCCGCGATGACAAAGAGGCCGCCAACCGAGGCTCTCATTTCGCTGAGCCCCATAGTGCTTGTTGTGGGCTCCAAATCCAGCGCAGAGGCGGTGTATCGCGGGGCGACAAATCCGAAAAGACCAAAGCCGATCGTCATGAGCGAAGAGATGAGATTAATCGTGTCCATTGCGCCGCATTCCTTTGATCAATGGCGACATAGCGCCTGAGCTGCAACTGCCCACTCATTCAGAAATCAGATGCTTCCGCCTGTGGATGAGTTCAGGACCTAGCGGCGCGAGCGGTCATGACGCTTTGGGCAAGCGTACGTGTTTCCACCTCAAGTGCGTGCAGCCCATCAGCGGCGTTCCGTTCATCATGTGCCTCGATCGCGTCGGCGATCTTCTGGTGTAGGTCAATAATCGCCGAGCGATCCCGGGCGGTGAAGGTGATCATGTTCATCAGCGGCTGCATGGCCTCAACGGCGCCTGCAAGTTGATAGCTCAGCACCGGATTGCCCGTAGCATCCACCAGAGCGCGATGAAATGTGACGTCTGACGCGCAAAAAGCCTCATCCGACAAACCGGGCTGTGATTGGCGATGGATCTCCGCACGCATTGTCGCCAAATGATCCGGACTGCGTCGTACTGCGGCAAGTGGCGCACAGGCGCGCTCAAGGGCAAAGCGTGCCTCGCAAGCGGTGTCGAAGCTGACCGCGTTCATCGACAAAAGCAGGGTAGAGGTGGTGATCTGCTGATCGTAAGCCTCTTCGAACCGCAAATGATTAACAAATGCCCCGCCTGTTGCGCCGCGTTGCGTTCGGATCAACGACTGCGCCGCAAGGCGTTTGAGCGCCTCGCGCACGGTTGGTCGCGACACATCGAACTGATCGGCCAGTTCCGCCTCGGACGGAAGACGCTGATGAACGATCAGATCACCTGCCACGATCGCATCACGGATGGCCTTGGCGATCTGAGCGGAGAGATCGGCGGGGTTGTCAGGATCAATTTTCATTTGTCATACATTTATATGTCTGACATTTATCAGTCCAGTGCTGAGTCGCGGGAGAGACCATGCCGCATCTAGTTAGATCCACACTTTGGCTCGGGTTTTTTGGCCTGATCCTTCTGTCTTGGTGGTGGCTTTACCAGATGGCCATGGCGATGGATCTCGACCTTATTGGTCGACCCGGCGAGATGGGCCAGCGGATGGCAGCGATGGACCCGCGCATGGACATGTACATGCCAATGGCTGAATTCGGGCCGCTTTTCTGGATGTGGGCGGTGATGATGGCCGCAATGATGCTCCCGACACTCGTGCCCACACTGACAAATTACGAAGCACTTATGGTTAGCGCGGATGGCACACGCGCAGGTTGGCTTGGCGTTCTGTTCGGATACTTCATCGTCTGGGTCCTGTTTGCGGCCGTGATCGCCGGCGCCCAGCTTGCGTTGCTTTTTGGGGGCGTAATCGATATGCTTGGTATACCGAAATGGCCATTGGTGGGCGCTGCCCTGATGATTGTTGTCGGTCTTTTCCAATTCAGCCGCACGAAAGAAGTCTGTCATGGGGTTTGCCATAGCCCGATGAGTTATTTTCTGGGCCATTGGAAGACCGGCTTCGCGGGGGGCTTGCGCATGGGGCTGGGCCTCGGCGCGTTCTGCGTCGGGTGCTGCTGGGGCTTCATGGCACTTGGCTTTGTCGGTGGCGTGATGAGCCTTTTGTGGATGGGCCTCGCCACGCTTTTCATGGTGATCGAGAAGCTGCCCCAAATCGGGCAATACGTAACAAAACCAATGGGCTTCATATTGATCCTGGCCGGGATTGCATGGGCCCTGATCGGAGGAGAGATATGGCTGTAAAGAAAAGACCGGACGCGGATCGCTTGCCGATCTCCCAGCGTATTGACAGCCGAATGCCAAATCCGGGGCGTCGTCAGATGAACCCGACTGAATGGGTGATCAAGGGAGAACTCTTCCTGAATTGTTCCTGCACTGTCTTCTGCCCTTGCGTTGTGTCACTTGGCGCGCATCCGCCCACCGAAGGCGATTGCAAGGCGTGGATGGCGATTGCGATTGATGAAGGGCATTTCGAAGGTGAGGATTTGTCTGGACTGAATGTCGGCTTGATGGTGGACATACCAGGTCGTATGGCCGAGGGCGGCTGGCGCGTGGCGGCCTATGTCGATGAAAGGGCAAGCGGGAAGGCCTACAATGGTTTGCTGCAGATTTTCTCGGGCGCTGCAGGCGGGACAACAGGCCTATTCACGATGCTGGTGAGCGACATCGTTGGGGCTGAGCGGGAGAAGGTTGAAATTGTGCGCGAAGGCAAAAAGCGTGGGCTTTACATCGGGCGCAAGATCCAGGGCGAGATCGAGATGATCGACGGCAGCAGCCCTGATCATCCAGTCATGATAAGCAATTCTAAATATTGGATGGGGCCTGACATTATCGCTGCGCGTGGCACAAAGTCCAAGGTGCGCGACTACGGCCGGATCTGGGACTTCGGCGGCAAGTCGGCCGAGATTTGCCCTATCGATTGGAAAGGCCCCAAACCGTGATCGACGCGGATTACGTGCGGATGATGGCGCGCTATAACGCCTGGCAAAACGCGCAACTGACCGCGCTGCTTGATGGGGTCGATGCAGATGTCCTGACCCAGGACAGAGGGGCTTTTTTCGGGTCGATCTTCGCGACCTTGAACCACATCTTGTGGGGGGATCAGATCTGGCTGAACCGGTTCGATGACCGCGTGGATCCACCCAAAGTTCCGGCAGCCGAACACAAGCAATTGACACCAACCTTTGCCGTCTGGACGGCCGAGCGCTTTCAGACCGATGGCAAGATCAAGTTGTGGGCAGACAAATTGGACAGTGTCGATCTGACGGGCGATCTAAGCTGGTATTCGGGGATGACCCAGCAGACGCAACGAAAGCCACTTGCACAATTGGTCGTGCATTTCTTCAATCATCAGACGCACCATCGAGGACAGGTCCACGCGATGATGACGGCGGAAGGCCTTAAGGCACCGGTGAGCGATCTGGGCTTCATGCCGGAGGACGCCTGATGGTGCTCTTGTCGCCGTCGCGCAGGCTGCGCCGCACGCCTTTTTCTGACGGGGTCGAAGCGGCCGGAGTCAAGGCTTACACGATCTACAACCACATGCTGTTGCCGACCGTTTTCGAAAGTGTCGAGGAGGATTATCGCCACCTCAAATCCGCCGTGCAGCTATGGGACGTTTCGGTGGAGCGCCAAGTGGAGTTGCGCGGCCCCGATGCCGGACGCCTGATGCAGATGCTCACCCCGCGGGACCTTCGGGGGATGCTGCCCGGCCAGTGCTACTATGTGCCTATCGTGGATGAGACGGGCGGGATGCTCAATGATCCCGTCGCAATCAAGTTGGCAGAGGACCGCTGGTGGATCTCGATCGCCGACAGTGATTTGCTTTTCTGGGTCAAGGGACTTGCCTATGGCTTCCGACTGGACGTCTTGGTAGACGAACCGGATGTTTCACCCCTGGCCGTTCAGGGGCCGAAGGCCGACGATTTGATGGCGCGCGTCTTCGGCGATCAGGTGCGGGACATCCGATTCTTCCGCTTCAACATGCTTGAGTTTCAGGGCCGCAGCATGGCCGTCGCCCGATCCGGCTATTCCCGGCAAGGCGGCTTTGAGATCTACGTCGAGGGCAGTGACCTCGGCATGCCGCTCTGGAAGGCGCTAATGGAGGCCGGCAGAGATCTTGATGTCAGGGCAGGATGTCCCAATGGGATTGAGCGAGTTGAGGGCGGACTTTTGTCCTACGGCAATGACATGACGGCTCGGAACACGCCTCATGAATGCGGTTTGGGCAAGTTCTGCAACACGCAGACCGCGATTGGTTGTGTGGGACGCGATGCGCTTTTGCGTGTGGCCCAGGAAGGTCCGATCCGCCAGGTCCGCGCAATTGAGATTTTCGGGGATCGCGTCCCGACATGCGATCGGCGCTGGCCGCTGATGGTGGATGGCAAACATGTCGGGAACGTGACCAGTGCTGCTTGGTCCCCGGATTTCAATACCAATGTGGCCATCGGCATCGTGCGTATGACACATTGGGACGAAGGCACCGATCTGGATGTGGTGACACCGGCCGGTGTTCAGGCGGCTAATGTCTGGGAGACATTCTGGCTCTGACAGACACAGACAGGGGCATCCGCCTCAATTGGGAGACGAACATGTTTAACGCTTTGATGGTCCGCAAAGATGAAGAGACCGGAAAAACCAACGCGGCTGTTGAAGAGATCGGCCTTGACGATTTGCCTGAGGGTGACGTGGTCGTCGCAGTTGAGTATTCGACGGTCAACTACAAGGACGGTCTTTGCATTGGCCCCGGTGGTGGCTTGGTGCGTAACTATCCGCACGTGCCGGGGATCGATTTTGCTGGAACTGTGGAAAGCTCTGAAAGCGATCGTTACAAGCCAGGCGACAAGGTGGTTCTGACCGGCTGGCGAGTGGGCGAGGTGCATTGGGGCGGCTATGCCCAAAAGGCTAGCGTCAAGGCCGATTGGCTGGTGCCGCTGCCATCCGCTCTCGACACGCGACAGGCCATGGCTGTCGGAACGGCAGGCTTTACGGCCATGCTGGCCGTAATGGCGCTTGAGGATCACGGCATCAAGGACGGACCGGTTCTGGTAACAGGGGCTGCGGGCGGAGTCGGGTCTGTCGCAACAGCCATCCTTGCCAAACTGGGCCACGAGGTCGCCGCTGTCACCGGGCGCCCTGAAACCAGCGACTACCTAGCAAGCCTCGGCGCGACGCAAATCGTGCCGCGGGACGACATCAACGAGACGACAAAGCGCCCGCTTGAGGCAGAAACCTGGGCAGGTTGCGTCGATGCCGTGGGTGGTAACATGTTGGCTCGGGTCCTCGGACAGATGAAATATGGTGCTTCGGTTTCGGCCGTCGGACTGGCGGGCGGTGCGGCCCTGCCAACAACGGTTATCCCGTTCCTTCTGCGCGGTGTGAACCTTTTGGGGATCGACAGCGTGATGCAGCCCTATGACAATCGTGTCCGGGCTTGGGAGCGGATTTCAACTGACCTGCCGATGGATAAGCTGGAAACAATGATGCAACCTGCCACGCTGTCCGATCTGCCAAATCTTGGCGCCGACATCCTGAAAGGCCAAGTCAAAGGCCGCGTGGTCGTGGATGTCAACGCATGAGCTATGACGATCAAAACATTTTTGCCAAGATACTGAGGGGCGAGATCCCGTCGATCCGCGTTTATGAGGACGACGACACTTTGTGCTTTATGGACATTTTTCCGCGTGCGGACGGGCATTGCCTGGTGATCCCCAAAACGCCATGCCGGAACGTTCTGGATGCCTCGGAGGCGCAACTGACCAGCGTTATGGCCAGCGTCAAGAAAGTGGCGAATGCCGCAATGGTTGGCCTGTCGGCGGATGGGATCACGATCCAGCAATTCAACGAAGGCCCCGGCGGGCAAGAGGTTTTTCACCTGCATTTTCATATCTTGCCACGCCACGAAGGTGTAGCACTTCGGCCACCAGGGCAGGCCGGTGACATGGATGCCATAAAAAAGATTGCAGAGAAGATCGCGTCTCACATAGGCTAAGTTTGGCTACTCATCGGCAACATCGCGGCGCGTGCGATGAAGTGCTGCGCCGTAAGACCTTGTTTTAAATCATATAAACCTGTTCACACTTTTGCCGATCACGCAGAAATTGTGTTGCCTTTGAAAATTATGTGTTACGCTCTCTGCACCAATAAACAAAAAAGTTGGAAACAGGGAACATGACAATAAAACCTCCTCTGTCTGATCTTCCGATCAAGACCGCGGATAGCGGCTTTTATCGGGGGTTCAGTGTTGACGTCACAGTCATCAGCAAGATCATCATCAGCGTGCTTGTCGTCTGGTGTATATTTTGGCCGACACAGTCCGGCCGGATCCTGGGCGATCTCAACAGTGTTATTCTGGCAAACTTCGCGGCCTGGTACATTTGGGTGGTCGCCTTCTTCATTATCGTATGCCTAGGCTTGGCGCTATGGCCGACGGCCGGCAGGCTCAATCTTGGCCAACCAGGAGAAGAGCCGGAATTCTCGAATTTCTCATGGTTTTCGATGATGTTCGGGGCGGGTATCGGTGTCGGCATGCTGACCTGGGCGGTTGCTGAACCCGTGGCGCACTTTCAGAACAACCCTTCGGTCATTTCGGGCGAGACGACTGCGCTTGGTGCAGACAATGTGCGTGACGCCTACGTCTGGTCTTTCCTGCATTGGGGGCTGGGCGCATGGGCTTGTTATGCTGTCGCGGGGCTTGCTTTGGCCTTCTTCAGCTATCGTCGCGGTTTACCACTTACCATTAGATCGTCGCTGACGCCGCTTTTCGGTAAGTCGCTGTCGGGCATCATCGGACATATCATCGACATCGTTGCCGTGGTCGCGACCATCCTTGGTGTGGCGCAAACATTGGGTTTTGGCGTTGATCAGTTTGTGGCTGGACTGACCCGCATTGGCATTGGCGGCCTTGTCCATGGCGCGGATGCCGTCAACGCAGCAGGTGAAAGCATCACAAATACGCCGAATACATTCGGCATTGTCGTGGCCTTGCTGGTTATCATGGGCGCCTCGACCCTTTCGGCGCTCTCTGGCGTCGGCAAGGGCATCAAGTGGTTGTCGAACATCAACATGGTTCTGTCGATTGTTCTGCTCGGCTTCTTCATCCTGTTTGGCGCGACATTCTTCGGTGCGACGGCTTTCTTTGTTGGCATCTGGGATTATCTGATTGCGTTGCCTGGCCTCAGCTTCAACGTCTATCAATCCGACGGGGTCGAAGGGTCCGAAGCCTTCTTGCTTGCACAATGGCAGGGCTGGTGGCCGGTCTTCTATTGGGCCTGGTGGATCGCATTCGCACCTTTCGTGGGCTTGTTCCTTGCGCGTATTTCACGCGGCCGGACAATCCGCGAATTCGTGCTGGGCGCCATGATCGTGCCATCGCTGATGTGCTTTGTTTGGTTCGCTTGGGCGGGTGGCACAGCCATCGACCTTGAATTGAACGGCGGCGCGGATGGCGTGATCTTGGATGCGGGCAACGGTGACAAGATCTTCGCCATGACCGAATTCATGCTGGCCCCAATTGCACAGGCTTTGGCTTGGGGCATGGCGGTTCTGATAGTGGTCTTGTTGATGACTTTCCTTGTCACGTCGGCAGACTCGGCCGTTCTGATTGTGAACACGATCAACGCGGCAGGCGATGAAGGACCAAAGGCGCGCCCACACATCCTCTTCTGGGGCGGTGCGCTTGGCCTTGTGGTGGCCGGTCTGCTGCTATCTGGCGGCACTTCAGCCATCCAGACTGCAATGGTGATCGGCGCCTTACCTTTCTCGGTTGTGATGGTGATGATGTGTTTGGCACTCATCAAGGCAATCTGGAACGATGGACGTCGAGAGAAAGCCGGCGTTCCAACGACGATCGGAGAGATGGACGGAGCGGCAACACCCGCTGAATAGTCAGAACATCTAACCAATATTGGCCTCGGCGAGATCTATTGCCGGGGCCTTTTTGTTGTATGGAAGAAGCTTCCCCTAGGGCAAGGTGGTGCATTTGATCCGACGCACCCGTCGGAACGTAAGGAGTTAAAAGAGGTCAAAATGAGCCGTCAGCCGATTTTGATGTGGTTTCGCCGTGACTTGCGGCTGTCGGACCATCCCGCCCTGACCGCAGCCTGCAAGTCCGGCGCGCCCGTTATTCCGGTCTTCATCTGCGACGATCTTGTGGACGGATATGGGGCTGCATCGAAATGGCGCCTTGGTCTTGGGGTTGAGACACTGGCCGAAAGCCTCATCAAAAGGGGGAGCAGTCTGATTCTGCGACGTGGTGGTGCGCTGGATGCTTTGCGCAAGCTGACACAGGAAACCGGGGCAGGGGCAGTTTATTGGACGCGCCAATACGATCCTGTGGCAGTCACGCGCGACACCAAGGTCAAGGAGACGCTCAAGGCTGAAGGGATCGACGCGCGCAGCTTTGGAGGGCATCTGATGTTCGAACCCTGGACGGTCGAAACCGGATCGGGTGGCTTCTACAAGGTGTACACACCGTTCTGGAAGTCCGTGAAGGATCGGGATGTTGAGGCTCCGCTTAGCACGCCAGGCTCGATTCAGGCGCCTGAGACATGGCCGGAAAGCGACGCCCTAGAGGATTGGACGCTTGGCGCTGGAATGAACCGAGGCGCTCAGGTCGTAAGGCCTTTTGTCCAGCTTGGGGAAGAGGCGGCAGCAACCCGGCTGGACGCGTTCATGGCGCACAAAGTGGCCACTTACAACGAAGGGCGCGACATTCCCTCCGAAGATCGCACCTCAAACCTTTCGGAAAACCTGGCGCTTGGAGAGATCAGCCCGCATCAGTGCTGGCATGCCGGTGTTCGAGCACTTGAAGAGGGTAAAAGCGGCGCCGAGGTTTTTCTGAAGGAGTTGGTGTGGCGTGAATTCGCATATCACTTGATGCATCACACCCCCCACATCGTATCTGACAACTGGCGCGAGGCGTGGGACGATTTCCCCTGGAACGAAGACGCGCAAAAGGCTGAAGTCTGGGCTTGGAAGAGGGGCCGCACCGGTATTCGCTTTGTGGATGCCGCCATGCGCGAGATGTACGTGACAGGCCGGATGCACAACCGCGGGCGCATGATCGTGGCAAGCTATTTGTGCAAGCACCTCATGACGCACTGGAAGATTGGTCTCCACTGGTTTGAGGATTGCCTGATCGACTGGGATCCGGCCTCTAACGCCATGGGTTGGCAATGGTCGGCCGGGTCTGGCCCCGACGCGACACCCTATTTCCGGGTATTCAATCCGGTCGCCCAGCTCGACAAGTTTGACAAGCAACGCGCGTATGTCAGCCGCTGGATTGCGGAAGGGCATTCCAATCCGCATGAGGATGCGCTCAGGTACTTTGAAGCCATACCGCGACATTGGGGGATGACGCCGCAGGACGCATATCCAGATCCGATTGTTGCCGCCGACGAAGGCCGCAAGCGGGCGCTAAGTGCTTACGAAAACCGAGATTTCTAGTGTTGTGCCAGGTGATCTGTCAACGTAGCTTTACAATAATACAAAACGGGGAGCGGGGATGGTCCTGACCACAACGGAAGGGCAGAAGCATCTGCCACGGTACTTTGCGCATGTCATGTCCATGACGCATAACATGAACAACGGTCGGATCGACTTTGTCTTACCGGATGGAAGGGTCTTTCGAGCACAGGGCAAGAACCCTGGCCCTGTCGCAGAGCTTCACATTCACAATTCTGATCTATTTGCCCGATTGATCCGCGAGGGCGATCTCGGCTTTTGCGATGCGTATCTCGACGAATGGTGGAGCACGCCTGACCTGCAAGCCTTCATGGACCTCGTCCATGCCGATAACGAAGACATCTATGACGGATTTCCCGGTATGGGCCTTGTCAGGCGTTTCGAGAAGTTCCGCTTCTGGCTGCAACGCAACCACAAGGCACAGGCCAAAAAGAACATCAGCCACCATTACGATCTGGGCAATGAATTCTACGGGCTGTGGCTTGACGATACGATGACCTATTCGTCCGCGCTTTTCGAGACAGGTCAGGAAAGCATGGAAAAAGCACAGATCGCCAAATACGCGAGCATGGTCGATCAGATGGGTGCGCAACCGGGCGATCATATCCTTGAAATCGGCTGCGGTTGGGGCGGGTTTGCTGAATATGCCGCGAAAGAGCGTGGCTTGCGGGTGACTGGCCTCACCATCAGCGAAGAGCAGTTTAAATATGCCCGGCAGCGCATTGAAAGTGCAGGACTTTCACATCTTGTGGATTTGAAGCTGCAGGATTATCGGGACGAGCGCGGCAGCTACGATGGCATCGCGAGCATTGAGATGTTCGAAGCCGTGGGAGAGCGGTATTGGCCGACATACTTCAGCACTTTGCGCGAGCGGTTGAAACCTGGCAAGAACGCCACGTTGCAGATCATCACTGTTCAGGATCGCCGATGGCAGGTCTATCGCCGCGGCGTTGATTTCATTCAGAAATACATCTTTCCGGGAGGTATGCTGCCAAGTCCGTCAGCCTTGCGCGAACAGATCGTCCGGGCTGGCCTCGCTGTTGAAAGATCCGTTGAGTTCGGGCCCAGCTATCACCTGACCTTGCGTCGCTGGCATGAGACATTCAACGAGAAGTGGGATCAGATCGCCGATATGGGATTTGATGACCGCTTCCGCCGCATGTGGAATTTTTATCTGACCTCTTGCGCGGCGACCTTCGATAGTGCCAATTGTGATGTCACGCAGATCACGATCAGAAAACCCGGCTAGAACAATGATATACAACGGATGGGATCATGCCTGACGCAGCACGTCTTACGGCCGCGCTGGTGTTGGGCATCGTCGGCTTTGTGGTTTCAGGTATGATCGTGCCTCTGCTGGAGGAGCAAGCCGAGTCCGAAGTCTATGTCGGATATTTCTTCTGGATCAACGCCGGCTTAGGTGCATTGGTAGGCTGGACAATCATCGGCTCTCGGGCCGGAAGGGGGCTTGTTTCAGCGATAAACATGGGCATCACGGGTGCGTTCATGCTCATCTTTTGGGGCTTGTTCGTTCAAGCCTGCAACGAGATGGTGCGTCTTGCCATGCGCAACCGTTTTGACAACGCCTTTGAGTCGCTGATCGCCATCTTCGAAATTGGAGCCGATTGGTTTTTTCTAATGGCGACAGTGCCGGTTCTGGGATCGTTGGCGTTTGGGGGGATCCTCGCCGGACTTTTGGCCGAGGGCGCATCGCGCACCTGGCGCTGAGATGAGTCTCTTCCTTTACGGCACTTTGCGCCATCTTCCACTCCTTGAAATCGTTCTGGGCCACCCCGTCGGTGATCTGGTATTTGAGGATGTGGGATTGGCCGACTACTTAACGCTCTCGGGTCCTGATGGCGCATACCCGATAATCACCCCACAACCCGGCTGGCAAAGCCGGGGCGTCAAGGTGAGCGGCCTGACAGAAACCGACATTGAGCGTCTGAGTTATTACGAGGGCGGATTTGGCTATGAGCTCAGACCTTTCGTTCTGACAGACGGGGACGTCGCTGATGTCTACATGCCGCCCGACGATATGCAGGCGGATGACGATATCTGGTCGCTGGAGGTTTGGACCGCTCAATGGGCAGAACTGACTTGCTTTGCCGCAGAGGAGGTCATGTCATATCATGGCAAAAGATCCTCGGCCGATGTGGCAAAGATATTTCCTCGAATTCGAGCCCGCGCTGCATCATGTCTTCTGGCGCAATCGGGGCGTCATGGCGCCAATGTTATGCGGGGCAACCTAGAGCTGATCGAACGATCCCGCGAGTATTCAGGTTTCTTCGCTTTTGACCGGGTGCTGCTGAAGCATGAGCGCTTTGATGGAGGCACTTCTGAACTCGTGGAGCGGGAGGTCTTTGTGGGCACTGACGCGGCGATCGTGTTGCCATACGATCCCGAACGGGACCGGGTGCTGTTGGTTGAGCAGATCCGCATGGGACCGCTAGCGCGGCAGGATCCTGTGCTGTGGCAAATGGAGCCCGTCGCAGGTCTGGTGGACCCCGGCGAAACACCTCGCGAGACTGCGCGCCGAGAGGCGATGGAAGAGGCCGGACTGACGTTCCGGCAGCTTGAACCGGTTGCAGAAGGATACGCTTCCCCGGGCGCATCGACCGATTTCTTCCACGTCTTTGTCGGCATTTGCGATCTGCCTGATACGGCTGCGGGCGAGGGCGGCGTAGTCGCCGAAGGCGAAGACATTAGGGCCCATGTAATGCCTTTCGATGACCTTCTGAGCATGGCTGAGGATCGGCAAACCGCCAATACACCCGTGACCCTTTTGACCTATTGGCTTGCACATCATCGCGCCCGGCTGCGTGCCGTCTCCTAGGCGGCTGCCGCTTGAGGTCTGTCACGCAGGCCTTTACACCCGAAGGAGAGTTTTAGGGAAGGATCTCGACCATGCGCATTGCTTCTGATCTGGCTGACGCCGTTGGCAGAACACCGTTGATCAAGCTGCGCAAGGCAAGCGAAGAAACAGGATGCGACATTCTGGGTAAGGCAGAGTTCCTGAACCCCGGCCAATCAGTCAAGGACCGCGCTGCGCTTTCGATCATCAAGGATGCGGTGAAACGGGGCGATCTGAAACCCGGCGGCACGATTGTGGAGGGCACTGCGGGCAATACCGGAATAGGGCTCGCACTTGTTGGCGCTTCGATGGGTTTCAAGACGGTTATCGTCATCCCGGAAACACAAAGTCAGGAGAAAAAGGACATGCTGCGCCTCGCAGGCGCAGAGCTTGTTCAAGTGCCCGCGGCGCCCTACCGCAACCCAAACAACTATATTCATTACTCGGAACGCTTGGCCAACCAGCTTGCCGGAACAGAGCCGAACGGCACAATTTGGGCCAATCAGTTCGACAATGTCGCCAACCGCCAGGCCCATATCGACACAACTGGGCCGGAAATCTGGGAACAGACAGGCGGCAACGTTGACGGCTTCATTTGCGCCGTCGGCTCGGGCGGGACGTTGGCCGGTGTGGCGCAAGTGCTTCAGCCCAAGGGCGTTAAGATCGGATTGGCCGACCCTGACGGTGCGGCGCTGCATTCATATTACACGGCGGGTGAACTCACCTCGAGCGGTTCATCGATCAGCGAAGGGATCGGGCAAGGGCGTATCACAGCCAATCTCGAAGGATTCACGCCCGATTTTAGCTACAATGTTCCAGACAGCGAGGCGCTGCCGATCATATTCGATCTGCTCCAGCATGAAGGTTTGTGCATGGGGGGATCGACAGGCGTGAACATTGCCGGTGCGATCAGATTGGCCAAGGCGTTAGGGCCGGGGCATACGATTGTCACGATCCTTTGCGACTACGGCACACGTTATCAGTCCAAAGTCTTCAATCCGGATTTCCTTAAGGAGAAGGGTTTGCCGCTGCCGAGCTGGCTGAGTGCATCACCGTCGACGATCCCGGGTGTGTTCGAGGACGTCTAATATGACACTTGTTCGGCTTCTTTTGCTGGCGCTGACACTGGTCTGCGCGGGCATTGCGCCGGTAGCTGTTGTGGCGCAGCAACAGCAGCAATCAGGACCTCCTGACTACGAGGCTTGGGAAAACGTCGCCTCACGGGCAGAGGCGGCCATTGAACGCGCGAGTGCATCAGACGAGGCGTTTTCGCGATTGCGGGCCGAGATCAATGGCTGGCGATCACAGTTCCAGGCGCAGCTAAACGCCAATGACAGCCGGATCGGCACACTTCGGGAACAGATTGCCGCCTTGGGCCCAGCCCCTGAAGAAGGTCAGGACGAGGCGGCTGAGATTGCGGCAAGACGTGCCGAGCTGAACGAACAACTCAACCGCCTGACTACGCCCCGCCGCACTGCAGAAGAGGCGTTTTCGCGCGCAAACGGCATCATTTCCGAAATTGACACCATCATACGGACACGTCAGGCCGACAAGCTTCTGGATGCGGGACCAATTCCCTTGAACCCAACGCTCTGGCCGCAGGCGCTGGCCGATCTGAATGACTCGGTCGGGGACAGCATTGCAGACGTCCGCGCGGCTTGGAACAACCCCAATCAACGCACCGTGGCGCAGGATAACTTGCCTGTCATCCTGCTGCTCGCCGTTTTGGGCATCGTCCTTGTTGTGCGATCTCGCGGTTGGATGGAAAAGCTTGCTGTGCGGATCGCGCGCTATGAAGACAGCCGGGCATCCGGTGTGACAGGCTTTGTCGTCTCTCTTGGCCAGATCCTGTTGCCCGTTGCCGGATTGATCGCCCTGATTACGGCCGCGCGCGTCTCGGGGCTTTATGGTCCTCGGGGCGAGGTCATTCTGGGCGCCCTCGTTCCGATGGGGTTAGCGGTTTTCCTCGTCCGCTGGTTGGGCAGTCGGATTTTTCCCATCGCAGACGAGGTCGAGACGCCGCTTGGGCTGGACAGCAATCGGCGTTCCGAAGGGCGGGCCTATGCCACGCTTCTGGGGATCTGTTTCGCAGTCGGGCTTTTGTTCGAACGATTGAGCGACCTTGACAGATTTAGCCCCGGAACGCAGGCGGTCCTTTTCTTTCCCCTGATCGTTTTCGTCTCATTGATGACATTCCGGATCGGGCAGTTGCTCCGGCGCCACGATCCGGCCAAGGCCAATCTTTCGGCTGAAAGCGATTATCGGACTCGCCTGATTGGTCTTCTAGGCCGAATACTTAAGATCGTTGCGCTGCTTGCAACACTTCTGGCGGCGGCTGGATACGCCTCGGCCGCGGAGATGCTGATTTTCCCGACGGTGATGTCGATTGCGCTGTTCGGGATCGTATCGCTCTTGCAAGAGGTGGTGCGCCGTCTCTACGTCATTGTCTCGCGCGGGGACGCCACGGCTGATGGCCTGATCCCGACGCTTTTGGGTTTTGCCCTGATTATCCTGTCGCTGCCGTTCCTCGCCCTCATATGGGGCGCGCGGGTCACTGACCTCACCGAACTTTGGGCGCGCGCTCGTGTGGGGTTTTCAATCGGTGAAACGACGATCTCCCCGGGAAGCCTGCTCACGTTGATTGTCGTCTTCATCATTGGCTACTTCCTGACTCGTACCATTCAGGGGTCGATGAAATCCTCTGTTTTGCCGAAAACACGGCTTGACTCGGGTGGACAGACAGCGGTCGTATCCGGTCTTGGTTATATAGGTATCTTCCTGTCGACCATCATCGCCGTCACTTCGGCCGGTATCGACCTTTCAAACCTTGCGATTGTCGCAGGGGCGCTTTCAGTCGGTATCGGTTTTGGTCTTCAGACCGTCGTCTCAAACTTCGTGTCTGGCATCATTCTGCTGATAGAACGCCCGATTTCCGAGGGCGACTGGATCGAGGTTGGTGGCCAGATGGGTTATGTACGCGACATCTCAGTGCGCTCAACACGGATCGAAACCTTTGACCGCACCGACGTCATTGTGCCCAATGCGGATCTGGTCAGCGGAACCGTCACGAACTACACGCGAGGAAATACGGTTGGCCGGGTCATCGTACCAATTGGGGTCGCCTATGGTTCGGATACGCGCCGCATCGACCAGATCCTGCGTGAAATCGCCGAGGCGCATCCGATGGTTTTGGCCAATCCCGCACCCATGATCCTATTTGCTGGATTTGGTGCCAGTTCATTGGACTTCGAGGTTCGGATGATCGTGCGGGATGTCAATTGGTCCCTGAGCGTGCGCAACGAGATCAATCATCAGATAGCCGAGCGCTTTGTGGAAGAGGGCATTGAGATACCATTCGCGCAACGCGACGTCTGGTTGCGCAACCCCGAAGCCTTGGGTATGGACATGGGCGAGAAAGCTGAACCGTTCGTTGATACGCCTCACCAACCCAAGCCAAGCGAGGGCTGAGCTGGATTTCAGGCTTGCACTTAAAGGCGGGGCCGGGCTACACCGCCCGAACGGAGCGGTGGCCGAGTGGTCGAAGGCGCACGCCTGGAAAGTGTGTAGGCGGGAGACCGTCTCCAGGGTTCGAATCCCTGTCGCTCCGCCATTTTACAACTAGCCCCGAAATTACCCCCTAGTGCTTTGAATGGAAAAGATAATTCCGGGGTTCGAAACCCCTGATCCCGGACATCGGCCAAGCGCTTCGAAAACGTCAGCCTGAGCACGAGTCGCTGCAACTCGCAGCGACCACTTTTCCAAACTTTACAAGGGTTTAGAGGAAACGCGCTGGCGAGCTCGAACATCTGTGGGAAGCGCCGTACCGGACGGCCTGATCCCGCAGCTCTTTCGGATAGGAGAAGCTTTTCTTCCTCCAGTCTGGTAATCTTCCCTCGTAGGCCTGGACAACTGTTTTGGTTTCGGCGTCGAGAAGACGACCCGGCAGCGTCTCAACCTGCGTGTCGCTCTCCTTGATCTTCGCCTGGTAAAGCGCGGCCTGTTGTTGGACGCGCTCAAGCTTTACGTCCCAGATGTCGGCAAACGCGGCTCTGGCGGCGGACAGCTTGCGGCGGAACAGGAGCTGATCTGTAGGGTTCTTGGCGGGGCTGATCCATTCGCCGGGGCGCAGCAGCTCGTCCAGATCGAGCAGGAAACGCGCTTCAAGCGTAAACATGCCCGGGCACTTAGGACGCCTGACGAGGTCACCCGCACAGAGCGCGATGGTCTCTACATCCTCTGCGATGATCTTCCAGGGTCACTCTATGCCAGGCGCAAGCCCTACTGGACACAGAACTGGATGGCGGGGCGCTTTCATCCCAACCCCTATCACCGCCGCTGGACTCTGTGCAGGTTCAGACCCACTGAAGGACGCGCGAGCGTAAGGTCATTACCGAAACTGCTCCAGACCAATTCGCTCACCTGCAGCAATACGCCGATGGCCTGTGGTCGTACATTGAAGGCTTCCCGGCATGACCGACGCCCCGAAATTCAATCACTCGGCGCTGTCCTTTGCCTACCTACGGCGGGGGGGGAATTGCCATCCATCATGCCCGGCTTTTACCGCGATGCGGGGCTGTCCAGGTATGAGTTCAAGAGCGCACGGGCGCACGGGCGGCGCAGATCATCTCGCACGAAACACCCGAGCGGTTCCGGGACATCAAATACAGCGATGGGCACAAACCGAAGACAATGCGGCATGTGTTGCCGGCGCCGTGTCCGTCTTTCGCACCGCCCAGTCGCAAGCTCTTTGAAGAGGATTGGTTCCGCAAAAAAACGCAACCCGGAAAACCGTCTGCACCAAGCAAAAATCATGACGGCTAAACAAATAAGACATCGCTAATATGCTGATAAAAAAATAATTTTGATCTAAAAAGGAAATCAATCCTGTGTTATCGTCCGATGTCGTTCTTTTGCGATGCAGACCAGAAGTTAAGTCCGCAAAAGCACGACTGACATTCCTGAAAACTGAATCCCCAACCATGAGAAAGAAGAAAACCCATGGAACGATCAAACACGTCTAATCAACCGCTTGAAACCCTTCGAGACGGGCGTCTCAAAGCAACAATTTGGGAAAACCAAGTGGAGATCCCCGCCCCACAGGCAAACATCTCGGGGATGACCGGGAAGCGCCCGAGCTGCCCGCATTTATCCAGAACCCAGAGCTGGCGCGGCGCGTTTGGTCGCTTGGATTTTTCCACCATGCAGCCAACAAAGATCGCTTTGAGGACAGGTGCCCAGAGTTCCAGAAACTCGGGCGGCACCATTAGGTAAGCCTGCGTGCGCCCGTCATCCTTGCAGAGATCACCGGGATCAAAATCAAACGGACCGGAGACGGCTTCTGCCAGCAGCGGATGAGATAGGCAGGCCGCGGATTTTTGCAGCTCCCCGATGATGCCATGGAACCCGCCACTACGATCTTCCCGCATGGCAGCGGGTGCACCTTCAAAGCTTGCCCGCTTTAGCCGTACACCACTGTGGGTGAGCACGAAAACCACCGGTCTCACTCTCTACTCGCGAAGGATCCGCTCTATCGGTCTTTAATGAAACCCAATCAATGGAAGAAACGGGAACGGTTTCGATAACAAAGCCACTTGGATCAAAGCGCGTACCAAGACTTGGTTTCGAGCCATTTCAGACCAAACACTCCTCCGCTTTGTGTCCGGTCAAGGACATAGCGTCGCAATGCGCGGCTGCAGTCGGCGACGTCGCGCGTATACGCATTGCGCCACTACTTTGGTTCTTTGGCGGATTTGTCGCCAATACCTCGAAACATCGAGATAGTTTGGCGCAGTATTCTGCGTATCAATGTCTCGACCTTCGCGGTTTCGCAGTGATTGATTAAGGGAGATTTCACCGGAGACCGGCATGGTGCAGGTGTTGTGTTGATCAGTGGAAGTGTTTTTGCGTGTTTCTTCAATCCTCATCCTTTTCAAATGAGATCGGCGTGTCTTCACAAACATCTTTGGTTATTGGCCTTTTTCAATTGCCGAAATTTGTCTGATCCGTGCAAGGCGCCAGGCATCATATCAGGGTCGGCGTTGTCGACGATTCCAGCAGTATTCGCAGGTGGTTGAGATTGGTTCTGGACGCCCATCCGAACCTTCGGGTCGTTGCTGAGGCGGGATGTGCGGAGGAAGCACGTCAATTGATTGTGCATCAAAGGCCCGATGTTCTTATCCTTGATGTCGATATGCCGGATATGTCCGGCCTGGAATTCCTGGACCGTCTGATGAAAAGGCGTCCTATGCCAGTCGTCATGTTTTCTGGTCTCACACGCCCAAACAGCGATACTGCAATTCGCGCGCTTTCGCTTGGTGCATCCGACTGCATGGCGAAGCCCATATTGCCAGGCCAATTGGATGAAGATGACATACGACAGCGCGTCATGCTTGCCAGCCAGGCGCGAGTATACTCATCCACTCGATCTGTTGCGCCAGCGTCGCCCTATGTTGGTTTGGGCGATGATCAGATCATTCTTGTGGGCTCGTCCACAGGCGGTGTTACTGCGTTGGAGGTCTTATTGTCCGGATTGCGGTCTAATATTCCGCCTGTCGTGATTGCTCAGCATATGCCGCAACGGTTCTTAGAAAGCTTTGCAACCCGCCTGCGACAAATGTTTCCCATTGATATTGCGATGGTTCAAGATGGCGCACGGTTGCAAAGAGGGCAGATCCGCTTCGCTCATTCGGAAGACAAGAAGACACTGGTTAGCTTTCGGCATGGGAGATGGCACACGTACCTTGAGCCGCTGGCTGGTGGCGAAAACCATGTACCGGCCGTCGATGATCTCTTTCAGTCAGCGGTGGGACAGGGTCGGCTGGTCGGGGCTGCTATAATGACTGGTCTTGGTGCGGATGGCGCGCAGGGGTTGAAAGCATTGCGCGAGGCAGGCGCGACGACTGTCGGTCAATCCGCAGAAACATGCGCAATCTACGGCATGCCCAAGGCGGCGAAGGCCGCTGGCGGTGTCATGAAAGAGGTGCCCTTGAGTGATATGGCGAAAACACTTCTATCTTTGATGGCCCAGCGAAGCGTGAAGCAGGTTACATGATGGAGAACAGGATCCATATCACGCAAGGTGAATTCGCCATCGGCAACCGGCCCGAGATCGTCATAACGACGCTTCTTGGATCCTGCGTGGCCTGTTGTATCTGGGATCCCAAGGCGGGGATCGGAGGTATGAACCACATGCTACGGGCCGCGCAATCGGTCGGATCGAAATACACCAACGTTGCAGGGATCAACTCAATGGAGTTGCTGATCAATGCCCTTGTAAAGCAGGGTGCCAGGCGAGACCGGCTGGTCGCCAAGGCTTTTGGCGGGGCTTGCATGATTTCCGGTCTGTCAGATGTGGGCTGGAGGAATGCCGAATTCACCATGAAATATCTGGCTGATGAAGAGATCGATTGCCTTGGCCATTCTCTTGGCGGAAAGCAGGCCCGCAACCTTCGTTTTTGGCCAGCTACGGGCCGGGTCATGCAGAAAATGTCGACAGAACGTATCAAGGATGACTTGCCACCGCCCACGCCGCGCCCTGAACAAAGCCAACTGGAGCTCTTTGAGGACTCAGACCTGACCGTGCCGGATCGAGGTGTAAAGAGCGAAGTCAGTCGCGCTGTGCCGTCGGAGCCGTGCCTCGACATCGGCCGACAGAGAGACAGTTAGTTCTGGCGAGGCGTTCTCGCGCTCCAATGAGAATGTGATGCCCAGCCTCTCTTGCAGAAAGCCATGGACGGCCGCGTCGTCCTCGTAGGCAAACAGATGGCGGACAGCGGTTCCATTGGGGCGTTGTTCGAGAAACACCGATTGTGCGCCGACATCGGCAAAAGCTGGTCGATCATTCTGCATGTAGGCGTCAATGAAGTCATTGAAGCTTACCCCAACCGTGGCAGTCGGTCTACCTTCCATGGCCGGTCGTTGCCGGTATCGCCACCAACTGCCCAGCCAACTGACCGGTTCGCGCATCAGCGCCATCACCTCAAGTTCGGTACCACAGATTTTTTCGAACATGGGTCGGATGAAACGATTGTAGCGATAGACCGGCGCATGTTTTAGTGCAGGCGGATTGGAGATGATCATGTCCGCATGGTGTCTGAGCGCGCTCTGATAGGCTGTGGATCCGGTCTTGGGAACCGCAAGAAACGCAAGCCGCGCCTTGAAAAAGATCATCATCCGTCGGACCCTCGAGATTATTCCGTTGACATACACCACTCTTTAACCCCGGCCAGCAAAAGTCGATCCTGCGAATTTTTGTTGAAATGTTCCTGTTTTGGACACATAAGAACCAAAGAGGAACATCGAAGCAGAACCGCGAACATTGCGGGACCCAAAAGGGTGTGACAATAAAGGACCAAGCAAATGGCAACGGCAGATCTTTTGACAATGGATAGTAAGAAGAACGCAGACAAGCAGAAGGCGCTGGATTCGGCGCTGGCCCAGATCGAGCGGCAATTCGGCAAAGGCTCGATCATGAAGTTGGGCGACGAAAACGCCATTCAGGACATCAAGGCCAGTTCGACCGGTTCCTTGGGCCTCGATATCGCGCTTGGCATTGGCGGTCTACCAATGGGCCGCATCGTCGAGATCTACGGACCAGAGTCATCCGGTAAGACAACCCTGACGCTACATTGCGTTGCCGAACAACAGCGCCAAGGCGGGGTCTGTGCGTTTGTCGATGCCGAGCATGCGCTTGACCCGCAATATGCGCGCAAGCTGGGCGTCGATCTGGACGAACTACTGATCTCACAGCCTGATACAGGCGAACAGGCGCTTGAGATTACGGACACGCTCGTACGCTCGGGCGCGGTCAACATGGTTATCGTCGATTCGGTCGCCGCTCTGACACCAAAGTCTGAACTTGAAGGCGATATGGGCGACAGCAGTGTTGGTGTTCAGGCCAGATTGATGAGCCAGGCCATGAGGAAGCTGACGGGTTCGATCAGCCGATCGAATTGCATGGTCATCTTCATCAACCAGATCCGCATGAAGATCGGCGTGATGTTTGGCTCACCCGAGACCACGACGGGTGGCAATGCGTTGAAATTCTATTCTTCCGTGCGTCTCGACATCCGTCGGATTGGCGCGATCAAGGACCGTGACGAGGTGGTCGGCAATGCGACCCGTGTCAAAGTTGTTAAGAATAAGGTGGCACCACCCTTCAAGCAGGTCGAATTCGACATCATGTATGGCGAAGGGATTTCAAAGAACGGCGAATTGCTGGATCTGGGCGTGAAGGCTGGCGTGGTTGAAAAGTCCGGCGCTTGGTTCAGCTACGGGGATGAACGGATCGGGCAGGGGCGTGAAAATGCCAAGCAATATCTGCGCGACAATCCGAACATCGCTTTCGCGATAGAAGACAAGATCCGCGCGGCCCATGGCCTTGATTTCGATATGCCCGAAGGCGAACGGGCCGGGGATGACGACATCCTGGAGGCCTGAAAGAGACGTTGATCGGGACAGTTGAGATCCTCGTGGTTTTGAAGGCATAAAAAAAATCTGGAGCAGGGCGTCCCGACGGGGCGCCTTGTTTCGTTTGTGGACACTACCGCGAGGCGGGGCTATCTCAAGGAAACTGAATTCGCAGCCTCAAGGCCAGTCTCATGCCCACGCTCAACGACATTCGATCAACCTTCCTGAACTACTTCGAAAAGCAAGGTCACGCGGTCGTACCCTCTAGCGCGCTTATCCCTCGCAATGATCCGACCTTGATGTTCACAGCTGCCGGCATGGTGCAATTCAAGAACCTGTTCACGGGTGTTGAGACCCGCGAATACAAACGCGCGACCACCGCGCAGAAATGCGTGCGCGCTGGCGGAAAGCATAACGATCTCGACAATGTCGGCTATACGGCGCGGCACCACACGTTTTTCGAGATGCTCGGTAATTTCAGCTTTGGCGACTACTTCAAGGAAGATGCCATTCCGTTTGCCTGGGATCTCGTGACCGAAGAATTCGGTATCGACAAGGATCGCCTGCTTGTGACGGTGTATCATACCGATGAAGAAGCGATTGAGATCTGGAAAAAGCATGCGGGTCTCAGCGATGATCGAATCATTCGCATCGCGACGGATGACAATTTCTGGTCGGCCGGTCCCACCGGCCCATGCGGACCCTGTACAGAGATTTTCTACGATCATGGAGATCACATCTGGGGGGGGCCGCCCGGCAGTCCCGACGAAGATGGCGACCGTTTTGTCGAGATCTGGAACCTTGTCTTCATGCAATACGAGCAATTCGCCGATGGCACCCGGCGCGACCTCGACGCGCAATCGATCGACACGGGGATGGGTATCGAACGTGTGGCTGCACTTTTGCAAGGTACGAACGACAACTACGCGACCGACCTGATGCGCAGCCTTATCGAGGCCAGTGCAGACGCTACCGGGATCGATCCGGACGGGCGTGGAAAAACCCATCATCGCGTGATCGCAGACCATCTGCGCTCGACCTCGTTCCTCATGGCAGACGGAGTTATGCCGTCAAACGAGGGGCGCGGCTATGTCCTGCGCCGGATCATGCGCCGCGCCATGCGCCATGCCCATCTTTTGGGTGCAAAGGACCCGCTGATGCACCGGCTTGTCCCCGCGCTTGTGCAACAAATGGGTGCTGCTTACCCCGAACTCGGCCAAGCGCAGGCGCTGATCGCAGAAACGTTACAGCTTGAGGAAACGCGTTTCCGCCAGACACTAGATCGCGGCTTGCGATTGCTGGACGACGAACTGGCCGGATTGGCCGAGGGTGAAGACCTATCCGGCGGCGCAGCTTTCAAACTTTATGACACATACGGATTTCCTCTGGATCTCACGCAGGACGCCTTGCGCGAAAAGGGGCGCGCGGTCGATGTGGCGGGCTTTGATGCGGCGATGGCCGAACAGAAGGCCAAGGCACGTGCGGCCTGGACGGGTTCAGGCGAAGCAATGGATGCCGCCATCTGGTTCGATCTGTCCGATACGAAGGGAGCAACGGATTTCCTTGGCTATGAAACGGAAGCCGCGGAAGGTCAGGTCTCTGCGCTGGTTAGGGATGGCAAATCGACCGACACGCTTAATGAAGGCGAAACAGGTTGGATTATTCTCAACCAAACACCGTTTTACGGCGAGGCGGGTGGGCAGGTGGGCGATACCGGTATTGTCCGGCGTTTGGCGAACGAAGACGAATACGCCGAGGTTACGGACACGCAACGTATGGCTGGCGGCGCCGTGATTGCTCACCATGTGACGGTGGTGCGCGGCAGACTGGCAACAGATGATCCGGTCGCACTCGAAGTTGATCACGGGCGACGGCGCGCCATCCGTGCCAATCACTCGGCCACGCATCTTCTTCATGAGGCCTTGCGGGACGCGCTTGGTGATCACGTGGCGCAGCGCGGGTCGCTCAACGCCTCCGACCGTTTGCGGTTTGATTTTAGCCACAGCAAGTCTTTGTCAGTGGACGAACTCCAGCAGGTCGAAACGGATGTAAATGCCTATATTCGTCAGAACTCCACGGTTGAAACACGGATCATGACGCCCGACGATGCGCATACTTTGGGGGCTCAGGCGCTTTTTGGGGAGAAGTACGGTGAAGAGGTCCGCGTGGTCTCGATGGGTCGCCAAAGCGGTTCTGGTAAAGGGACAGACGGGCACACCTATTCGCTAGAGCTTTGCGGCGGCACGCATGTGGATCGGACGGGTGAGATCGGTCTTTTTGCGATCCAGTCCGAAACAGCGTCTTCTTCTGGCGTGCGCCGGATCGAAGCGCTAACGGGGCAGGCGGCTCTGATGGCTTTGCGCAAACAGGAGGGCCGACTTCTTGAGGTGGCAGATGCGCTCAAAGCACCTGCGTCGGACGCCAGTGCGAAAGTGCGCGCACTCATCGAAGAACGCAAGGCATTGACCAACGAGGTCGCACAATTGCGCCGCGACCTGGCGATGTCGGGTGACGGGTCGGGCGGTGCAGATCCCGAGAATGTCCATGGAACGGCCTTCCTCGCGCAGGTGCTGAATGGTGTGACGGGCAAAGACCTTCCTGCGCTTATCGATGATCACAAGATGCGCCTCTCCTCAGGTGCCATCCTTCTGATCGCCGAGGCCGACGGAAAAGTCGCCGTGGCAGCCGGTGTGACAAAGGACAAGGCAGCGACACTTTCGGCCGTCGATCTTGTAAAGGCGGCTGTGGAACAACTTGGGGGGCGTGGCGGCGGCGGCCGACCAGACATGGCGCAAGGTGGCGCGAAAGACATTGAGAATGCAGACGCTGCCATTGCTGCGGCGAAAGCCGTTATTGGAGGCTGAGATGGGGGCACTTTGGATCGCGCGGGTCGACGTGACGAACAGCGAAACCTATGCAAAATACATTGAGGTCGCCTCCGAGGTGATCCCCGCCCATGGTGGTGTTTTCATCGCGCGGGGTGGCAGGGTCGAGCAGGTCGAAGGGCAAGGCCGCGCGCGTAATGTGGTGGCCCGCTTTCCGGACGTAGATGCGGCGCTTGCCGCCTACAATGACACCAGATACCAGGAGGCTGTAACCTGGGCAAAGGCCGCTTCCGAGCGAGAGATCGTCATCGTCGAAACGACCGATTGATCTTTCTATCTTCTCTGGGCCTCAAATATCCCGGGGTCTGGGGCAGAGCCCCAGTATATCCTCAGGAGGCTCGCGCCATACGCTTGCGTTCATGCGGATCTAGGAATCGCTTGCGGAGCCGGATCGCATTTGGTGTGACCTCGACCAGTTCATCATCGTCAATGTAAGCAATTGCTTCTTCGAGGGAAAACTGAACATGTGGGGTCAGCCGCACCGCATCGTCAGAGCCACTGGCCCGCACGTTTGTCAATTTTTTTCCCTTGAGCGGGTTTACTTCGAGATCGTTGTCGCGACTGTGTTCGCCGATGATCATGCCAGTATACACGTTGGCTTGCGGGCCGATGAACATCCGCCCACGCTCTTCGAGGTTCCAGAGGGCATACGCCACCGACTGGCCATTCTCCATTGAGATCAGGACGCCTGCACGCCGTCCCGGGATCGGTCCTTTGTAAGCGGACCAGCCCTGGAAGACGCGATTGAGGACCCCTGTACCGCGCGTGTCGGTCAGAAATTCGCCATGATAGCCGATGAGCCCGCGCGAGGGCACATGCGCAACGATGCGCGTCTTGCCGGACCCGGCAGGCTTCATCTCAACCAGATCGCCCTTGCGGGCGCCTGTGATCTTTTCGATGACCGACCCAGAATACTCGTCATCCACGTCGATTGTGACTTCTTCGATCGGTTCAAGCCGCTGGCCGCTTTCCTCCCGGAACAGCACCTGCGGCCGGGAGATCGAAAGCTCGAACCCTTCCCGGCGCATGTTTTCAATCAGCACGCCCATCTGCAATTCGCCGCGGCCGGCGACCTCGAAAGCTTCGCCGCCGGGCGTGTCGGTCACCCTTATGGCGACGTTGCTTTCCGCTTCCTTAAGCAGCCGGTCGCGGATCACGCGGGACTGAACCTTTTTGCCGTCGCGGCCCGCCAATGGGCTGTCATTGATGCCAAACGTCACGGTGATTGTGGGCGGGTCAATGGGCTGTGCCGGAAGTGCGCCGCCGATTGATGGTGCAACGATGCTGTCTGCAACGGTGGCTTTCGACATTCCAGCCAGACTGACGATGTCGCCTGCCTCTGCCACGTCAATGGATTGCTGCGCAAGGCCCCGGAACGCAAGGATTTTTGTTACACGAAAGTTCTCGACCAGCCCGTCATCCCGGCTGAGCGCCTTGACGGTTTCCCCAGTCTTCAGCGTTCCGGCCTCCACCCGGCCTGTGAGGATGCGGCCAATAAACGGATCGCTTCCAAGCGTTGTCGCAAGCATCTGGAAAGGCTTATCTTTCGCTGCGATCTGCGCGGGCGCGGGCACGTGATCTACGACCAGATCAAAAAGCGACGCGAGATCTTTGCGTGGGCCATCAAGCTCCATATCGGCCCAGCCAGATCGGCCAGATGCGTACATCGCGGGAAAATCCAGTTGATCGTCATCAGCGCCCAAATTCGCAAAAAGATCAAAGACTTCGTCCAGGGCGCGATCCGGTTCGGCGTCGGGCTTATCGACCTTGTTAAGCACCACAATAGGGCGCAGGCCCAGAGCGAGCGCTTTGGACGTCACGAATTTTGTCTGCGGCATCGGTCCTTCAGCGGCATCAACAAGCAGAACAACCCCATCGACCATCGAGAGAATCCGTTCGACCTCGCCCCCGAAATCTGCGTGGCCGGGAGTGTCGACGATGTTGATGCGCGTGTCTTTCCATTCCACAGAGGTGGCTTTGGCCAGGATGGTGATGCCGCGTTCCCGCTCCAACTCATTGGAATCCATGGCCCTTTCAGCGATGGCTTGGTTCTCCCGGAAGGCCCCGGATTGCTTGAGAAGTTCATCGACCAAGGTCGTTTTGCCGTGGTCGACGTGAGCGATGATGGCGATGTTGCGCAGGTCCATAAGGCAGCCTTTTCAGTGGTAGGCCGGGCCATAGCGTGCATATTCAGAAAAGGCTAGGGCGCGTTTTGCGGGGTGTCGCGCAACGTTCGGTGGGCTGGTTGTCGCGAAACCGAAAGGTGGGGCGATTAAGCCAATAAAACAAGGCTTGTCGGCGGTCTGTATCGCATCGGTAGAACGTCGGTATTGCGTCGGTGCGGCGCACTTAGATCCCGCGCTTAGCGCCGCGCGCGGTGTCCTTTCATACCAAAGCGCTAATGTGTAGCCGTCTTGGAGAAAAGCTGGATGATGACGATCCCCCCAATGATGAGGCTGAGGCCCAAGATGGCGGGCAGATCGAGACGTTGGCCAAAGAGCGTGAAGCCGATGAGTGCGATCAACACGATACCTAGGCCGGACCAGATGGCATATGCGATGCCCACTGGGACGTATTTTAGCGCAAGACCGAGGAAGTAGAAGGCGAGGCAATAGGCGACCACGACGAGGAACGTCGGACCCAGCCGGGTGAATTGCGCGCTTGCCTGCAGGGCTGTCGTGCCCACGGTTTCGGCGGCGATGGCGATGATGAGATAGATATAGTGCACCGGCATGGCTGTCACTTTCGCGCAGAGGTCAAATGAAAATGGCCGCCCGGTTTGGGAGCGGCCATTGGTATGCTATCCTGCAAGTGCCTTGTTGAGGTTGTCGTCCACCTTTTCGAGAAAACCCATAGTGGTTAGCCACTTTTGATCCGGACCAACCAGCAGCGCGAGGTCTTTGGTCATGTGACCACTTTCCACGGTGTCAACGATGACCTTTTCGAGCGTGGTTGCAAAATTCATCAGCGGCTCGTTCCCGTCGAGCTTGGCGCGGTGTTTCAGACCACCCGTCCAAGCGTAAATCGAGGCGATGGAATTGGTCGAGGTTTCCTCGCCCTTCTGATGTTGGCGGTAGTGACGTGTGACGGTGCCATGAGCCGCTTCGGCCTCCACGATCTTGCCATCCGGCGTCATCAGCTGCGAGGTCATTAGACCGAGAGAGCCGAACCCTTGAGCCACAGTGTCCGACTGCACATCGCCGTCGTAGTTCTTGCAGGCCCAGACAAAGCCGCCATTCCATTTCATGGCGCAAGCGACCATGTCGTCAATCAGACGGTGTTCGTAGGTGATCCCGGCCTCTTTGAACTTTTCGGCGAATTCGCTGTCGAAGACCTCTTGGAAGAGGATCATGAACTGGCCGTCATATTGCTTAAGTATGGTGTTCTTGGTCGACAGATAACAATCCCAGCCGAGGTTCAGGGCGTAGTTCATGGAGGCACGGGCAAAGTCGCGGATCGATTCATCCAGATTGTACATGCCCATGTAGACGCCCGAAGCGGGAGCCTTGAAAACCTCACGTTCGTCGACTGTTCCGTCGTCGCCAACGAACTTCATGGTCAGCGTGCCCGGCCCTGGGAATTTCATGTCCGTAGCGCGGTACTGGTCGCCAAAGGCGTGACGCCCGATGACGATGGGCTGGGTCCAGCCGGGTACAAGGCGTGGCACGTTCTGGCAAATGATGGGTTGGCGGAAGACGACACCGCCGAGGATGTTTCGGATCGTGCCATTGGGGCTGCGCCACATTTGCTTGAGGCCGAATTCCTCGACCCGCGCCTCGTCCGGGGTGATGGTTGCGCATTTGACTGCGACGCCAACCTCTCTGGTCTTTTCGGCGCTGTCGATGGTGATCTGGTCGTTGGTACGGTCGCGCTCTTCGATCCCGAGATCGTAGTAGAGAAGATCAATATCGAGATAGGGCAGGATCAGCTTGTCTTTGATGAATTGCCAGATGATCCGTGTCATCTCGTCCCCGTCCATTTCGACGACGGGGTTTTCCACCTTGATCTTGGTCATGGGGAGGTCCTTTGCGCGTTAGGAAGATTCTGCGGCTGCATTACCGCAGGGCAGTCGTTTTGACCAGCCGGTATGCAACGGTATACGGATTTGTCGCAACCTACCGCGCCGTCGGTGATTTTGGCTCAAACCGTCATGTTTCCGACATCGGCCCGTTACATGCCTTTGGCATTTGCCGGGTCGATAGGATGAATGGGGTACTCACAAATGGAACGAATAAAGACGGCTTTCTTGGCGGCTTTCGTTGCGATGCCGACGATTGCGTCAGCAGCAACCATGGGGCCGGAGATCTGGTCGCACCGCGGGGCAAGCTATCTGTCCTTCGAAAACACGCTGGAGGCGTTTGAGGTCGGCGCGGATTTGGGGGCGACGGGGTACGAGCTCGACCTGGTTCTGACGCGGGACGATCAGCTTGCGGTGTATCACGATCTGACATTGAGCGAATCCACCAATGTGGAGGATCTTTTCGGGCCGGAGCGGGCCCGCGCAGATGGCGAATTTTACGTGCGCGACTTCGACATGGACGAGTTGCGCATACTGACGCTGGAAATGTCGCCGAATGATGCAGGCGTGCGCAATGAACTGGCGCTGGATCCCGCGAACCCTGTCGGGCAAGCGCCAGACTACGTCTACCGCATACCAAGCTATGACGAGGCGCTGGATCTGGCGGAAGGGAAGCTGGACGGTCAGAAGGTACTGACTGAGGTAAAGCTGGAAGAAGATGGCAGCCCGGGCGAGCGGGCATTGATCATTGATCTACTTGTTGGTCAATGGGAGACGCGCGGCTATGTCGAAGGGGCTTCGCCGGTGGTTGTGCAATCCTTCTCGCAAGCGTTCATGGCCGAGATTGATGCCAGGTTGGCGGGGACCGATCTGGACGTGCCGACATACCAGCTTGATGCGCTCATGCTGACGCTGGATGGCGCGCCCGAAACTCAAGAGGGGTTAAATGCGCTGGTCGCGGATCTGTATGGCGATCTGGACGGTCTGGCGCTGTTTGCCGGGCTTTACCTGACGACGGATGCGCCGTTTCAGGAATTCGTGAACCCGGCGGAGCTCGATTTTGTTGAGGCGGCCAGCCTGGCAGGTCTTGAGACCTATGTGTGGACGCTGAGCCTGCCGGACGGCGTTGCGTTGGACACTTACTACGACTGGCTTCTGGACCCGTCGACGCCGATTGACTTCGGGATGCAGTATCAGGAGCTTTATGCGCTTGGGCTGGACGGCATCATCACGGACACGCCGGATGTGGCTGTCGCGACCTACCGGGACTTCATAACGCCGATCCCACTGCCTGCGGGCGGTCTGCTGTTGTTGTCGGGTCTGACACTTCTGGTCCTGCGCCGCCGCCGTGAGCGCAGCTAAGTCTGCGCCCGGTGGCTCTTGAGCTTCTGGGCGAGGAATTCGCGTGCCTTGTCGTTGGCCATCCTTGTGCGGATCGCGGTCAGAAAGGCCTCTTCAAGGGTCTGGGAGGAGGCGCCGATGACGGTGCCAACTTCCATAAAAAGCCTTTCGTCGCCGACCTCACGCTGCACGGCCAGGCATTCCTCGGCCAGCTTGTTCGCAAGTTCGACGACGTCCGTCATTAGCGCGATGTCTCCGTCAGGCGGCGCTTCACGTAGTCGGTCGTGTGTTCGACCAACGTGTCGAGATGCGGTTCCTCGAAGAAATGCCCGGCACCTTCGACTTGCGTATGCGTGATCGTGATGCCTTTTTGTTCATGAAGCTTCGCGACGAGTGCCTCGGTATCCGAAGGCGGGGCCACGCGGTCGGCGGTGCCGTTGATGATCAGCCCGGAAGACGGGCAAGGGGCCAGGAACGAAAAGTCGTACATGTTGGCGGGCGGTGATACCGAGATGAAACCGGTGATTTCGGGTCTGCGCATTAGAAGCTGCATGCCGATCCACGCGCCGAAGGAGAAACCCGCAACCCAGCAATGTTTGGAATTGTTGTTCATCGACTGAAGGTAGTCGAGGGCGGAGGCCGCATCTGACAATTCTCCCACACCCTGATCATATTCGCCCTGGCTGCGCCCGACGCCGCGGAAATTGAAGCGAAGAACGGTGAATCCCATGTTGAAAAAGGTATAGTGCAGCTTGTGCACGACCTTGTGGTTCATCGTTCCCCCGAATTGCGGATGGGGATGCAGGATGATAGCGATCGGCGCGTCGCGTTCCTTTTGGGGGTGGTAGCGGCCTTCCAGGCGACCTTCGGGTCCGGGAAAGATGACCTCGGGCATATCTGCGTCTGTCCTCGCGGTTCATGGAGTGATGGACATTCTTGACGAATACCTCCCATCACTTTAGAACTGTTCTAAATACTGGGCGTGTCCGCTTATCGTGCGGTGGCGTCGGATGTATGACCTTAGGCGGCGAAGGTCAATCGGGGGTGCGTGGCTCATGAAATTATCGACCAAAGGACGTTACGCGATGGTGGCTCTAGCTGACATCGCCATGCAGCCAGGGGATGCGCTGGTTTCACTGGGTGAGATTTCGCAGCGCCAGGATGTTTCGCTGCCTTATCTTGAGCAGCTTTTCGTGAAATTGCGACGCGCGGAGCTGGTGCAATCGGTGCGCGGGCCTGGCGGAGGCTATCGGCTGGCGCGGCCGGCTTCAGAGATCCGGGTGGTCGAAGTGCTGGCGGCAGTCGATGAAACGGTTGACGCCATGCACAAAGGCGCAGGTGCTTCTGGCGGGCTTTCCGGCAGCCGAGCGCAATCGCTGACAAATCGGCTGTGGGAGGGGCTGAGCGCCCATGTCTATGTCTTCCTGCACCAGACCCGGCTTTCGGACGTGATCGAGAACGATCTGGCGCCTTGTCCTGCGGTCCCCAACATCTTCGCTGTGGTGGATGGATGAGGAGAGTTGATCCTCTGGCGCGCCTTCGGCGCATTTGTCTTGTCTGCGCTTGCCGCGCGGGCTTGAGGGGCGCTGCCCCTCAAACACCCCGGGATATTTGTGACCCAGAGAAAGGACAGGGGCGTGCGGCGCGTCTATCTTGATCACAATGCGACCACGCCTTTGCGCCAGGAGGCGCGCGATGCGATGATCGCGGCAATGGATGTGGTGGGCAATCCATCGAGTGTCCATGCAGAGGGGCGTGATGCGAAGGCGATCGTGGAACGCGCGCGCGGGCAGGTGGCGGCATTGGTCGGCTGTGAAACACAAGAGATTGTATTCACGGGGTCCGCGACCGAGTCTGCCAAAACGGCTGTTCAGGCATTTGGTTGTGAATATCGCACAGTTTGTGCTGCAGTGGAGCACGACGCCGTTTGGGCGCACAAACACATCGACTATGCGTTCCGAACCTGCTCATCAGGTGTTTTGGATATCGCCCACGATTTTGACACCGAATTTTTGGGGGCTGTTAATCCGCTAGATGCATTCGCTGTACAGGCCGCAAATTCTGAAACGGGCGTTTTACAAGATGTGCCGAGTGATTTTTCTTACATTGCGGAGCGGCTTCCAATGGAATCTCGCTTGCTTTGTGATGCCGTGCAGATCTGGGGCAAAAGACAGTTTTCCTTCCGAACGTCTGGCGCTGATGCAGCGATGATCTCAGCTCACAAAATTGGTGGTCCCAAAGGTGCTGCCGCGCTGATCATTCGAACAGGGGTTGACGATGTTGAGCGCAACCCGCTTGTCGAGGGCGGCGGGCAGGAGATGGGGCGGCGCTCTGGGACGGAGAACGTCATTGGTATTGCTGGATTTGGGGCTGCGGCTGCGGCGGCGGCACGAGATGTAGAGGCGGGTGCGTGGGATCGCGTCGAGAAACTTAGAAATATTCTAGAAAGTGCCCTTGAGGCGGCTTCAAACCGGATTATTTTTGTTGGGAAAGATGTTGCGCGGCTGCCGAACACATCCTGCTTCATCACGCCGGGCTGGAAGGGTGAGACCCAGGTGATGCAGATGGACCTTTCGGGCTTTGCGATATCGTCAGGATCAGCCTGTTCCAGCGGGAAGGTCAAGGCCAGCCGGGTTCTTAAGGCTATGGGATATTCGGAAGATGAGGCCGCATCTGCGATCCGGGTTTCGCTGGGGCTGGAGACCACTGAAGAAGACGTCCTGCGATTTGCCGATGTATGGACGGAAAAACTGAAAAAGCACGAGGCGCGGGCGGCCTGAGCCAAACGTCAGAGAGAGGAAGCCATTATGGACAACACACTCGTTAAGGAAGGCGTCGACCAGGAAACGGTGGATGCGGTTCGCGAGGTCAGCACCTACAAGTACGGGTGGGAGACCGAGATCGAGATGGAGTATGCGCCAAAGGGCCTGACGCCAGACATCGTGCGGCTGATCTCGGAAAAGAATGACGAACCTGCCTGGATGACGGAATGGCGGCTTGCGGCCTATGAGCGTTGGCTGCAGATGAAGGAACCTGAATGGGCGATGGTCGACTATCCGGAGATCGATTTTCAGGATCAGTATTATTATGCCCGGCCGAAGAGCATGGAGCAGAAGCCGAAATCGCTGGACGAGGTCGATCCGAAGCTTCTGGCGACCTACGAAAAGCTGGGGATACCACTTAAGGAACAGATGATCCTCGCGGGCGTTGAGGGGGCCGAAGATGCGCCAGCAGAGGGTCGAAAGGTGGCCGTTGACGCGGTGTTTGACTCTGTCTCGGTCGGGACGACCTTCCAAGCAGAGCTGAAGAAAGCGGGCGTTATCTTCTGTTCGATCTCGGAAGCCATCAAGGAACATCCGGAATTGGTGAAAAAGTACCTGGGTTCGGTCGTGCCTGTGTCAGACAATTTCTACGCGACGTTGAATTCGGCGGTCTTCTCGGATGGCTCATTTGTCTACGTACCGCCGGGCGTGCGCTGTCCGATGGAGCTGAGCACGTATTTCCGGATCAACGCGGAGAACACAGGACAGTTTGAACGGACGCTGATTATCGCCGACAGGGGATCCTACGTGTCCTATCTTGAAGGGTGCACGGCACCGCAGCGGGATACGTCGCAGCTTCACGCCGCGGTGGTGGAGATCGTCGTGGAGGAAGATGCGGAGGTCAAGTACTCCACCGTACAAAATTGGTTCCCGGGGGACGAAGATGGCCGGGGCGGCATCTACAACTTCGTGACCAAGCGCGCCGATTGCCGAGGCGATCGGGCCAAGGTGATGTGGACGCAGGTCGAAACCGGATCGGCGGTGACCTGGAAGTATCCATCGTGCATTCTGCGAGGTGATGACAGCCAGGGGGAGTTCTATTCGATCGCGATCACCAACAATTACCAGCAGGCCGATACCGGCACGAAGATGGTGCATCTGGGCAAGAACACGAAGTCCCGCATCGTCTCGAAGGGGATTAGTGCTGGAAAGGCGCAAAACACCTATCGTGGTCTTGTTTCGATGCATCCCAAGGCAAAAGACAGCCGGAACTACACGCAATGCGACAGCTTGCTGATCGGGTCGGAATGTGGCGCGCATACGGTTCCGTACATCGAGGTCAAGAACAACTCGTCACGCGTTGAGCATGAGGCGACCACATCCAAGGTGGATGACGACCAGCTGTTCTATTGCAGATCGCGTGGCATGGATGAAGAGGAAGCTGTCGCGCTGGTAGTCAACGGCTTCTGCAAGGATGTCCTTCAAGCGTTGCCGATGGAATTTGCGATGGAAGCACAGCAGCTTGTCGCGATTTCGCTGGAAGGATCCGTGGGCTAAGCTTGCATGATTGAATGGTCTGACGGATATGTTCGCGCTCGGGTAGAGATTGCGCCCGAAATGGATGTGCTTAGGCCCCCTGAGCAGGGTGGTTCGTCTAAAAATTGCCACAAATATGCGGTTTTCTGGACGCATCTGTTCGGCTTTGAGGCGCACCATGTTCAACGCGACCTATACGATTTCGGATCCTCGCCAATCCCGCAAAGGCTCGGTTTTTCGGTGGGATTCATCGGGTGTGACGCTGATCGCATCGCGCAGTGTGATGGCAGCAAGCGCAATGCTTATCGGCGTGATTGCGGTCCTTTTAGGGCGGATGTTCCGGGTTTACTATCTCGAACCGACGGGCCTTCAATTGGCGCCGGGCGACGTCAATCTTCGGCCGCTGTTCGACTTCTGTTTCAGCTACGCTTTGTGCAAGCTGTTTGGGGCAACCTTCGGCAACAGCTTCCGTCAAGCCGGCCTGTTTCGGTTGGCTGGGGTTTGGATCACCATCTTGTCGATGCACAACGCCGTCTGGTGGTATCCGGAATGGGCTGCGGCGATCTATTCTCCGCAGTATGTCGAAGAGGTGAAAGAGACCACGCAGCCAGACAGCGTTTTCGCGGTGACAACCTTCGTTTCGTTCTCGGATCTTTTCAAAACGGAGGAAGAGCCCGTGCCCGAAGAAGCTGCGCCTACACCGCGCGAAACGCCGAGCCTCTTTATGCGGGCAGACGGGGGCGTGCGGCTCGAAGGGTTTCGCAATCCATTAGAGCAAACAGGTCGCGACGGGCGCTTCATCCAAGCCAAGTAAGCGCGATCTCTGACCATTGCTTTCGGCCTTCTTATAAGAAAGGCCGAACAGCATGATTGTAACGACAACCCCATCCATAAAGGGAAAAACCATCGCCGACTACAAAGGCGTCGTTGTCGGTGAGGCCATTCTGGGCGCCAACGTCTTTCGCGATATCTTCGCGGGAATCACCGATATCATCGGGGGCCGATCCGGCGCCTATGAACAGGAGTTGGGCAAGGCGCGCGATATCGCCCTGAAAGAGCTTGAAGACCGAGCAGCGGTGCTTGGGGCAAACGCTGTGGTGGGTGTCGATCTCGACTATGAGGTCATCAACAACATGCTGATGGTCAGCGCCTCAGGCACGGCGGTTCTTGTCAAATGACCGACACTTTTTCGACAATTCGGACAAGGTGCCCGGATCGACCGGGAATTGCCCTTGACCTGTCTCACTTTCGCCATGACGTTCGCACACGTCATTCGGGAAAATCTTGGGGCGAGGGTGAACGTGTCAGACCTGTCGGACAATCAAAAGCAGAGTTTCCAGGAGCGTATCGCGCGTATCGATCAATCGAAGGCCGGGCGGTTGGTCGAACCAATGAATGCGACTGCGGACAAGCGTCATTCAGACATGCAAGAGCGGCGCAAGATCCCCGTCGGTCTGGTGATCGCACTGATCATCGCGATGGGCGCTGTGCTGGTAGGCAATGTGGTGGCCTTCACCTATGCCAACCCCTACACGATCCCTGTGACTTTCGTGGACACCGTGGTCACGGCCATCGGATCCTGGGGCGTGGTCGCGGGTATCATGATCGTCGTGATGATCGGGCTGGGTCTGCGGGACAAGCCGCATATCATCGGGATCGCGATCGGTCTGCCGCTGATGTATCTGGGGGAGCCCTATCTGGCCTTTCTGCTGCCGGACATCTGGGTGCAACTCTATTCTGCGGATCACGTCGACAACATGCTCATACAGGCCGGTTTGCGGATGCCGCTGCTGGTCAACTGAATCAACAGAGAATATTTGAACTCCTGGCCTGCCACGTTCCAACGCGGCGGGCCGCCTGCATATGAGGTGGGAAACATGCTGAATATCAAAAACTTGCACGTGAAACTGGAGGAAGAAGACAAGCAGATCCTCAAAGGCGTCGATCTGTCGGTCGAGGCTGGCAAGGTCCATGCGATCATGGGCCCGAACGGATCGGGCAAGTCGACGCTGTCCTATGTGCTTTCGGGACGTGAAGGCTATGAAGTGACCGATGGCACGGCGCATCTCGGCGATGTGGACCTGCTGGAGCTTGAGCCCGAAGAGCGGTCAGCCGAAGGTCTGTTTCTGGCCTTCCAATATCCTGTTGAGATCCCCGGCGTAGGCAATATGACGTTCATGCGCACGGCTTTGAACGCACAGCGGAAAGCACGTGACGAAGAAGAGTTAAGTGCCGCTGACTTCCTAAAGCTCGTGCGCGCCAGGGCGAAAGATCTCAAGATCGACGCAGACATGCTGAAACGTCCGGTCAATGTGGGCTTCTCTGGTGGGGAGAAGAAACGCAACGAGATCCTGCAGATGGCGATCCTGGAGCCGAAGATGTGCATTCTCGATGAAACGGATTCGGGCCTGGATGTGGATGCGATGAAGTTGGTTTCCGAGGGGGTGAATGCGCTGCGTGATACCGGCCGGGGGTTCCTGGTCATCACGCATTACCAGCGCCTGCTGGATCACATCAAACCGGACGTTGTGCATATCATGGCCGATGGACGGATCGTCAAAACCGGTGGGCCGGATCTGGCGCTTGAAGTCGAAAACAACGGTTATGCCGACATCCTGGCTGAGGTTGCATAATGGCACTTCCTCAAGTCAAGGTTGACGCAACGGATGCGCGAGTCGCTGATTTGTCGCTGGTCGAAACAGGATGGACGGCGGCTGCGCGCAAGAATGCTCTGTCGCGTCTGCGCGAGATGGGCTTACCGCATCGGCGGGATGAATACTGGAAATACACGCGGCCCGATACGCTTGTCCAGCCTGAAGCGCCCGCAGCGGCGAAATTCGATCCGCAGGAACCCCCTATCTTTAGTGAGATGGATCGGTTGAGAATCGTTTTCGTGGACGGTGTTTTCGATCCAGAGGCCTCGGATGACCTGACGCTGGAAGATGTTCGGATCGACCGCTTGGCAGAGGCCAATTCCGACATTCACTGGGCGCGGGATCTTTACGGAGCACTGGAGGCGGAGGGGCAGGAACCTGTCGAACGGCCGTTGGCAACGCTGAACACGGCCTTTGCAACCGATGGCGTCCTGATCCATGTGACCGGCAAGCCGAGCAAGCCGATTTCACTTATCTACTACCATCAAGCGACAAGCTCGGACGCTGTTCTGCATCACGTGATCAAGCTGGATGCGGGTACGGAATTTACCCTGCTGGAAAACGGACCCGCGGCGGCCCGTTTCAATAAGGTGATGGAGGTCGAGGTTGCAGATCGCGCGACCTTCCATCACGTGCGGGCGCAGGGCAGAGACCACGAACGTCGCGCGGCCACGCACATATTCGCGAGACTTGGCGCCGAGAGCACTTTCAAATCCTTCACGCTCACCGCAAACGGCGTGCTGACCCGCAATGAATGCGTGATCGAACTGACCGGCGATGATGCAGTGGCCCATGTGGCGGGTGCTTGCGTGGGCGACGGTGACTTTCACCATGACGACACCGTGTTTGTAACGCACGACGCGTTGCGCTGCGAAAGCCGACAAGTCTTCAAGAAGGTCCTGCGAAACGGCGCCACGGGCGTCTTCCAAGGCAAGATTCTCGTAAAGGAGGGCGCGCAGAAAACGGATGGCTATCAGATCAGCCAGTCGCTGCTCTTGGACGATGACAGCCAGTTCCTCGCTAAGCCCGAGCTCGAAATATACGCCGACGATGTGGCCTGTTCGCATGGCTCCACTTCAGGTGCGATCGATGAGACGGCCCTGTTTTACCTGCGCTCGCGCGGTGTGCCGCATGCAGAGGCGACAAACCTGCTGACGCTCGCGTTTCTTGCCGAAGCAGTGGAGGAGATCGAAGACGAAAACCTCCGGGACGAGATCGTATCTCGCCTTGAGGCCTGGCTAACGCGCCACCAGAGCTGACGCATGGCGATCACGCGCGACATTGCGGCCACCTATCGGGGGCCGCGCCGGGTCGTTGAGGACCTTCTGACATTGGGCAAGCGAGAAGATCGCGCGTTGGCTTACCTTATGGGCGCGTGCCTTCTGTTTTTTATCGCCCGGATGCCTGCCCTTGCACGCCAGGCGCATGAGACCGGGCAAGAGCTTGACATGCTCATGGGCGGAACGCTGCTCGCCTGGCTTTTCATCGCGCCGCTCATTCTTTATCTCATCGCTGGTCTGGTGCGGCTTGTGGCGCGGCTTTTGGGTGGCAAAGGCACGGCATATGGCGCGCGCCTTGCACTTTTCTGGGCGCTGCTGGCCTCGACCCCATTGATCCTGTTGCATGGGCTTGTGGCGGGGTTTATCGGTCCGGGGCCCGGCCTGCAGATCGTCGGTCTGCTTTGGTTTGGCGTTTTTATGTGGTTCTGGATCAGCGGTATGCTGGCCAGTGAAAAAGGGACGGTGTGATGCCCCAAGCAGTCACATGGCCACGGCTGATGATCGACACGTTGCGATCTCCTGCGGAGACGGCAGAGGAAATCATTGGCTGGCAACTCCCTCGTCCGGTTCTTTTTCAAGCGATGCTGGCGGTTGCGGCGATCAATGCGCTTCTTGGGGGCTTGTCGCAGCTCATGTTCCCTTTGCCCGAAGGCATGCCCACTGCCTTGCTGAGTCCGCTGGCGGTATTCTTTCTGGTGGCGGTTGGACTCTTTGTGACAGCTTACGTGATCTACAAAGTCGGTCACATGATGGACGGGCGCGGCCGTTTCGACGACATCCTGGCCTTGGTCGTCTGGTTGCAAGTTCTGCGCGCCGCCGCGCAGTTGGCGATCATCGTGTTGACCTTCATTTCGCCCGGTCTGGCCGCGCTTCTGGCTTTGGCTGCGGCGCTTTACGGGGTTTATCTGCTGCTGCATTTCATCAATGTCAGTCTGAATTTCGGGTCGCTGGCCAAGGCAGCTGGCCTTCTGATTGCAGTTTTCGCAGCGCTCTTCATCGGTCTGATGCTTCTCATCACGCTGGTAGGAGGCCCTGCCACAGCGGGAGTGTTTGGGCATGTATGACGTCGAAAAGATCCGCGCCGATTTTCCGATCCTGTCGCGTGAGGTGAATGGCAAACCACTTGTCTATCTCGACAATGGGGCCTCGGCGCAAAAGCCGCAGGTCGTGATTGACGCGGTCACACGGGCCTATGCGGAGGAATATGCCAATGTGCATCGAGGCCTGCATTTCCTGTCGAACCTCGCGACCGAGAAATACGAGGGTGTGCGGGGCATCATCGCGCGCTTTTTGAATGCAGCAAGCGAAAACAGCATCATCATGAATTCGGGCACAACCGAAGGCATCAACATGGTGGCTTATGGCTGGGCCGCGCCGCGCTTTGAGTCTGGTGATGAGATCGTGCTGAGCGTTATGGAGCATCATGCCAACATCGTCCCCTGGCATTTTCTGCGCGAACGGCAAGGTGTGGTGCTGAAATGGGTGGATGTTGACGCAGATGGCAGTCTGGATCCACAAGCCGTTCTCGATGCGATAGGCCCGAGGACAAAGCTGGTCGCAATTACGCATATGTCCAACATGTTAGGGACCGTTGTTGATGTAAAGTCCATTTGTAGGGGCGCGCATGATCTGGGGGTGCCTGTCTTGGTCGACGGCAGCCAGTCGGCGGTTCATGCGTCTGTCGATCTGCAGGATATCGACCCGGATTTCTACGCGATAACCGGGCACAAGCTTTACGGTCCTTCGGGATCGGGCGCGATTTACGTTAAGCCAGAGCGGATGGCTGAGATGCGCCCCTTTATCGGAGGCGGCGATATGATCCGGGAAGTGACCAAAGACGCTGTCACCTATAACGATCCGCCCATGAAATTCGAAGCGGGCACACCAGGCATCGTGCAGATGATCGGTTTGGGTGTGGCGATTGAATACATGATGGGCCACGGAATGGAGGCGATTGCGGCCCATGAAAATACATTGCGCGACTATGCAGCTGACCGCTTGGGCGGGCTGAACTGGTTGCAGCTTCAGGGCACAGCAGCGGGCAAGGGGGCGATTTTCTCTTTCACGTTGGACGGGTCGGCACATGCGCATGATGTCTCTACCATTCTGGACAAGAAAGGGGTGGCGGTGCGTGCCGGCCAGCATTGTGTCGGTCCGCTTATGGAGCATATGGGACTGACCGCGACCTGTCGCGCTTCTTTCGGGATGTATAATACGCAGGCCGAGGTTGATGTGCTGGTTGAGGCATTGGAACTGGCGCACGATCTTTTCGCCTGACGTTTTGCAATTGCGGGTCTGCAGCTGGCCCGCTATACGATCACGCAGAGAGGATCCATGGCTCAGCTGGATAGAGCGCCGCCCTCCGAAGGCGGATGTCAAGTTCAGCGAAGTTTGAAGGTGCTGGAAGAAAGAAGTTACTAAACAACGGCTTGGGCGAATGTCGGGTTCGCTCTTCATTCGGGCCAAAAGTTCGCGTAAGCACTGCGTAAGCAGTAGGAAAAAATTGAGCACCCGTAGCTCAGCTGGATAGAGTGTCGGCCTCCGAAGCCGAAGGTCACAGGTTCGAATCCTGTCGGGTGCGCCAATTTTTACTTTAAAATCAATTATATAGAACTTCCGCAATCTGACTTTCTTTTGCTTACGCGACGATTTCGCGTAAGCAGTCCGACCATCGTGACGTTCTGCAACAGCATCGCCGACCCGGCGGTGGTCTTGTTCCGCTGTGAATCTCTTTTCGCGTGGCGGTGAGCCAACCGCCGACGATAACTCACCACGATGCCATGCGGAGAGCTTATCTCATCCCGGAATCCGCACTCGGCAAACCCTTCGCCAGCGCGGTAGCGAACCCTTTGAAGAGCGCGTCGATCTCGGCCTTGGGCCTATCCCCGATCATGGCCCCGAAGAAGTTTACAGAGAACGATACGTGCATCACCGCTGCGAAGAGCAGGTCGATGTCCATGTCCGGGGGGACCGCGCCGCGATCTTGCAGTCGCGCGACGCGCTCCCGGAAATTCGCGTCCGCCTTTCCGTCCAGATTTTCCGCACCTTTCTTGCGAAACTCCGCGTCGATGGCGGACCGGCTGATAATGAGCCGAATAATCTCCTCTTCCTTCAGATCGTCGCGCAGTTTGGCATGCAGGTAGTGATAGATTTCGTCGGGAAGGGTGTCCTGCGGTGGATAGCCGAGCCCGCCCTCTCGGCGTGACGCCACAAACTGATCCGTCAGCGCAGTAAGCAGCCCTTCCTTGCCGCCGAAATACCGGCTGATGAGCGACAGGTTCGCCTGCGCCACTTCCGCTATCTCCCGCAATCCGGCGGCGTCGTAGCCGCGCAAGGCGAACACCGTGCGTGCGGCATCCAGGATACGGGCTTCCGTCGCGGCGCGATCCTTCGCGTGGGCGGTCATCTTCGTTTTTCGCGTTGCTGTCTGCATGTAGACATCTGTTTACAGGCTGCCTGCGCTTGTGTAAAGAAAACGAATGTTTACATCAATGCGACGCTTTAGAACCCTTTTAGACGGCACGCCCATGCTGCAGACGGCCTTGATCCTCGGCCTCCTGTCTGCGGTCGGGCCTGTCGCGATCGATATGTACCTCCCCGCCATGCCCAAGATCGCGGCGGGACTCGGGGCCGACGAAGCAAAGACCCAGCTCACACTGGCCGCCTATTTCGCCGCCTTCGGGGTGGCGCAGCTTATCTACGGCCCTTGGTCCGACCAGGCGGGGCGCAAGCTACCGCTCTACACGGGGCTCACGATCTTCGTTGTCGCATCCATCGGCTGCGCACTCTCGCCCACCATCAGCTGGCTGATCGCTTTTCGCATCCTGCAAGGGTTCGGCGGCGCTGTACTGATGGTGCTGCCGCGTGCCGTGATCCGTGACATGCATGCGGGGCCGGATGCCATGCGTCTTATGGCGGTGGTGATGCTGGTGATTTCCGTCTCTCCCATGCTCGCCCCGCTGGCAGGGAGCGTTTTGCTGATCATCGGCGACTGGCGGCTGATCTTCTGGGTGCTGGGCATCGCAGCGGGCCTGAGCTTGCTGCTGACCGTCACGGCGCTGCCGGAGACGCTTCCCTTGCAGCGACGGGTGCGCGTGAACCCAAGCACACTCTGGAGCGGGAGCAAGACCCTCTTCCGCGACCCGATCTTCATGGGGCTGACCTTGGTCGGCGGCTTCGGCTTTGCCGGTTTCATGGTCTTCATCGCCACCGCCGCCTTCGTCTATTCAGAGCAGTTCGGACTGGGACCGATGCAATTCAGCCTGGCCTTCGCGCTTAACGCAGTGGGCTTCTTCGCGGCGGGTCAATTGGCCGGTCCACTCAGCGGAAGGATCGGGATGCCGCGTGTGATCCGTTGGGCGGCGGTCGGGTTTGCGGGCTTTATGGCTCTTTTGCTCGGGATCGCACTGGCCGGAAAGGCGACGCTTGCGGTCATTATCGCCGGACTGTTTCTGGGCAATGCCTGTCTTGGCGTCATCGTGCCGACAACGATGGTGATGGCGCTCGATCCGCATGGGGAGAACGCGGGCCTCGCCTCGTCCCTCGGCGGCACGCTTCACGTGTTGAGTGGCGCGGTGATCGTCGTCCTGACCGGCCTGTTCTTCGACGGGACCGCCCTGCCGATGATCGCGGCCATCGCGCTCTGCGCCCTGCTTGCCCTCGCCGTCGCCCTCGTCACCCTGCGTTCGATTGACCGCAGCCTGCCTGTGGGGAGCCGTGCGGCCCCATCCTCCCGGACGCTTTGAAAGGACATGCTATGACCACTGAAATCCCCAAGCAATCGCCCGCGCCGCTCAAGGTCGGGATGCTTGTGTATCCGGGGTTCACCCTGCTCGATCTCGCCGGGCCGCAGGCTGTGCTCGGCATGCATGCCGATACGTTTCTCATCTGGAAAACGCTCGATCCGGTGCCGACTGACAGCGGCATGTCGCTGAACCCCACACATACCTTCGCCCAGGTGCCGGATCACCTGGACATTCTGTTCGTGCCCGGCGGCTACACGACGAACGACATCATGGCCGATGACGAGGTGCTCGATTTCCTCATTGAGGCGGGAAAGTCTGCACGCTATGTCACCTCGGTCTGTTCCGGCGCGCTGATCCTGGGCCAGGCCGGTCTGCTCGACGGCTACCGCGCGGCGACCCACTGGGCCGTCTACGCCGTGCTCGAAGCGATGGGGATCGAGACCGCCTCCGACCGCGTGGTCGTCGACCGTAACCGCATGACCGGCGGCGGCGTGACGGCGGGCATCGATTTTGGCCTTACGCTTCTGGCGGAACTGCGTGGCGAGGATGTCGCGAAGATCACCCAGCTTATGATCGAGTACAATCCCGAGCCGCCTTTCGACACCGGGCACCCCGACACCGCCGGACCGGAGTTGGTCGCCATGGTGGACGAGTCCATGGGCGACCAGCACATTCGATCCGGGATCGAGATCGCGAAGAACAAGCGCGGTGCGCGGATACGCTCATGACAGGCCTCAAGCGCGCCGCGATCTTCGAGGCGCTGACATTGCTCGCGCTTTTCTGCTTGGCGATGCCCCTCAAATACTGGGCGGAGGTCCCGTCCGCGGTCTCGATCATGGGGCCGATCCATGGCTTGGCCTTCATGATCTTCCTGTGGTTCGTGATCCGGTCCTGGGCGGAGGGCCTGATCAACGGGCTCGGTGCGCTGCGCCTTTTCATCGGCGCGTTCATCCCCTTCGGCGGGTTCGTCAACGAACGCTGGCTGCGACGCCAATCAGAGGATTTCCGATGCTCTACGACCTGACGAAAGTCGCCCATATTCTGTCTCTGTTCGTCTGGATCGGCGGCATGGTCGCGGTTGCGCTGGCGCTGCGTTACCCCGCTTTGGTCCATATGAAGCCGCTGAAAGCCTATGACCGGGCGGTCACGACGCCCGCGATGATACTGGCGCTGAGCTTCGGTATCCTGCTGGGGGTGCAGGGCGGCTGGTTCACTTCCGCCTGGTTCGGCATGAAGATCTTGCTCGTGCTCGCGCTATCAGGGTTGCACGGCGCTTTGGTCGGCAAACTGCGTCGCGCCATCAGTGAACATCCAGGCGACGCAGAACCGAGCGGGCAGATACTTCTGCCGGTCGGATTAGGGCTGCTGACCCTGATCGTATTTTTGGTAACGATCAAGCCTTAACGGGCTCTAGTGAGGAACCTGAGCGAGCAGCGAAATTTCAGAACGGGTACCAAATGACAATCAAAAGCGAAATGGAGGCATTCTTCAGAAGCTACATCGAGTCGTTTATTGGGCGCGACGCCGATGCGATTGCTGAACACTGGGACCTCGTTGGACTGTTCCCATCCCCGAATGGAAACTTTTCAATGGAGCGCGAGGCTTTCCGTAAACACTGCGCGACGCTCTTGGACTTCTATCGGCAGCAAGGTGTCGTGAAGCCAACCGGAGAATTGCTATCAGCGGATGAACTCTTCCCGAATGTTGTCCAAGCACGAGTGGCTTATCGCATGCTCGGCGAGAACGATGCTGTCATAGTGCAATGGGAACATGTCTACATTCTGCGTAAGAGCGATGCGTGGCGTATTTCTCTGACAATCGTTGACGATGAACTTGCTGCGTGGACAGCGCTTGGAGCACAACTTTAGTCGGCACGACACAATCGCCGGATCTTTTCGACATCGTCCGGTCCCGCAGGATTGTAAGTGAGGAGCTTCAGGTCGGGGCGGCCATCGACGGCGAAAGACGAGAATTCGAAGGCGATGGGTCCTGCCAGCGCGTGCCGGATCCGTTTCACGCCCTCTCCCGTCGAGTGCACGTCGTTGCATGCCCACATCGCGGCGAACTCGGCGCTCTCTGCAGAGAGTTCGGCGAGGAGGTCCGCCGCCCGATCGTTTTCCCCGGCGCGCGCCGACTCCGCCCGGAAGGTCGCCACGAGGTAGTGCGCGACGTCTTCCCAATCCTGCTGGGCCGCTCGCGTTTCGGGGTCCAGAAACATTCTCCGCAAGATATTGCGATTGTGCTTTGAGAGGGCGGCGTAGTCGGTAAGCGCGAACCGGGCTGCGTCGTTCCAGGCGATGATGTCCCAGTGCGGGGTCGCCACGAAGGCCGGGATCAAGTTGAGCGCGTCAAGAAAGCGCTGGAGCCGCGGCGTTACCCCGTCCGGCGAGGCGGGCCGGGCCTTGGGCGGCCGTCCGATGCCAAGCATAAACATATGCTCTCGCTCGGTTTCGGTGAGCATCAGCGCCTCGGCCAGACTTTCGAGAACCCGCGGCGAGGGCGCACCGCCCCGCCCCTGTTCGAGCCAAGTGTACCAAGTGGTGCTGATATGGGCCCGTTGAGCGACTTCCTCCCGCCGTAGGCCGGGGGTGCGCCGCCGTCCCGAAAACCCGAACGCCGCCGGGTCGAGCCGCTCGCGGCGATCCTTCAGAAAGCCGCCGAGGCGGTTTTGATCGTCCATGACGCTTCGATCCCGTTAGATATTATACCAGTATAAACTCTCATCTTTAACCGGATAAAATTCTGCACAAAGATCACGCTAAAATCAATGTTGGAGATGATCATGAGAGTATTCCTGACTGGTGCGACGGGCTTCGTCGGCTCTGCGGTCGCGGGCGAACTTACCCGCCGAGGCCATGACGTGGTTGGGCTGGCGCGCAGCGAGAGCTCCGCCAACGCGCTAAGCGACGCGGGGCTTAAGGTGCATCGTGGCAATATCGCCGACCCCGAGAGCGTCACCTCCGCCTTGAGCCAGGTAGACGCAGTGATCCATACAGCTTTCAATCATGACTTTTCCCAATACGTGGAGAACTGCACTGCCGACGGCCGCTTGCTGGATGCGCTGGCCTCAGCACTCGAAGGCACGGACAAGACATTGATCGCCACGTCGGCCACCGTCGTGACCGGGGCGGACGATGCCGTCACCGAGGACGATGGCGCCATCGACTTGATCCCGCGCAGCGCCTCGGAAGCGTTCCTGAGCTATTCGGAGAGGGGCGTTCAGACGGGCGTCGTCCGTCTTCCGCCGAGCGTCCACGGTCCCGGCGACACCGCCTTTGTTCCCGCGCTGATCGCTCTCGCACGGGATCGCGGCGTTTCCGGCTATATCGGCGACGGGAAATCGCTGGCCCGCCGTCCACCGCGACGATGCGGCCCGGCTGTTCTGCGAGGCGCTCGAACGGCCTCGGCCGGGCGCACGATATCATGCTGTCGGTGAGAGCGGCATGGCCTTCCGCGAGATCGCCGAAGAGATCGGCAACGTTCTGGGCGTTCCCGCCGAGAGCGTCCCGAGGGACCAGGCCGAGGCGCATTTCGGCTGGCTCGCGATATTCGCGGGCCTCGACAATCCCGCCTCAAGCGACTGGACCCGCGCCGCGACCGGGTGGGCACCGCGTGAGGCCGGGCTGATCCGGGACATGCGCGACGCCGGATATTTCGACGCAGCATCCAACTAGGGAGAGATTTCACCACGCGCATGGAGACCATTTCGCTTGCCATTACCGCCTGCCTGTCGGCCTTCGTGCCTTCGCTGGCGGGCGCGCAGTCGCGCGACAGAGGAACATCCGTCACCCACGCCTGCGGGTCGACGGCGTTCCTTCGCTGTTCGAACGGGCGTCCCGCTTCACATGGTCGATGAGCGCCCTCAGCTTCGGGGCCATGTTGCGGCGCTGGGGGAAGTAGAGGAAGAAGCCCGGAAACGGCGGCAGATAGTCCTGCAGCAGCGGGACCAACTCGCCGGTTTCGATGTAAGGCCGGAACGTTTCTTCCGTGGCGAAGGTGATCCCTGCGCCCACAAGGGCTGCTTGAAGCATGAACCTCAGATCGTTCGTAGTGATCTGCGGTTCGACTGCCACGTCGAATGGCACGCCATTCTCCTCAAAATCCCAGCGATAGGGCGCGACATCCGGCGCCGGCCGCCAGCCAACGCAACGATGCTGGATGAGGTCGCGGGGATGCGACGGCATGCCATGCCGGGCGAGATAGTCCGGCGCGGCGACGACCACCTCGCGCTGATCGCCGGTGACCGGCACCGCGATCATGTCCTGCTCGATGACATCGCCGAGCCGCACGCCGGCGTCGAACCCGGCGGCGACGATGTCGAAGTCGTCGTCGGTCACGGTGATGTCGATGGTCACGTGCGGATGAGCCTCGGCGAAGGAGGCGATCAAGGGTCCGGACAGGAACCGCTCGGCGATCGAGGTCACGGCGACCCGCAGGTGGCCGCGAGGCGCATGATCTCCCGCAACCTGTTCGAGGGCTGCCCGGACATCGCAGAGCGGCCGGGTAAGCGCCTCAAGCAGCCGCTCGCCCGCCTCGGTCAGGCGCACCGCGCGGGTCGTGCGCGTGGCCAGCGCGACGCCGAAAGCGTCCTCGAGCCGCTGCATTCCCTGACTGACGGCCGAACGGGTGACGCCCAGCCGGTCGGCGGCAGCGCGGAAATTATGCTCCTCGGCGACGGCCAGAAACAGGGGGAGCAGATTGAGATCAATCTTCATTGTCAAGCTATGCTTACCATTCTGTATCGCAGAGAGCCAGTACCAGCGACACCAGAAAGCTGCCACATCTCCGTCGAAATCAGAAAACGAGGTGTTCGACATGGAAAAGGTCATTCTCATCACCGGGGCATCGAGCGGGATCGGCGAGGGCATCGCTCAAGAACTCGGCACGGGCGGCGCCAAGCTCCTTCTCGGCGCCCGGCGCCGCGATCGGATCGACCGGGTCGCGAAACACATCAACGACAGCGGCGGCACGGCCGAAGCGATGATGCTCGACGTCACCGACCGCGCCGCGATGGCGGCATTTGCCGAAAAGGCGGTCGATCTCTGGGGCCGGATCGACGTGCTCATAAACAATGCGGGCGTGATGCCGCTCTCGCCGCTCGCCGCGGGCAAGCACGACGAATGGGAGCGTATGGTCGACGTCAACATCAAGGGCGTGTTGTGGGGCATCGGTGCCGTGCTGCCGCAGATGGAGCGCGAGGAGAGCGGCCAGATCATCAACATCGCATCGATCGGTGCTTTGCACGTGGTGCCGACGGCGGTGGTCTATTGCGCCACCAAATTCGCCGTCCGCGCGATTTCGGACGGGCTGCGACAGGAAAGCGCGAAGATCCGCGTTACCTGCGTCAATCCCGGGGTCGTTGAGAGCGATCTGGCGGCGACGATCACCCATGAGGAGACGAAAGCGGTGATCGACGATTATCGGGCGATCGCGCTACAGCCCGCCGACATCGCCCGCGCGGTGCGGCATGTGATCGAAGCGCCCGACGATGTCGACACCACCGAGATCACCGTCCGACCCACCGCGTCGCCCGCATGACACGGGCAGACAACGAACCTAGCAGCCAAGCCACTTGCTCCAAGGTGCAAACCCCAATGATCGGAACCAGAATGACCACGACATTGCTTGCGACGCTCGCGACGGCAGGCCTGATCGGAGCCTCCATCTCGGCGGAAGAGACGACGGTGATAGCCGATCACCCCTATGTCGGCCTGTGGGTTACGGAGGACGGCCATATTCGCCACGAACTCCTGCCGAACGGCCGCTATGTCGAGGCGCGTGGCAATCGGGAACGCGCCTATGAGGGACGCTACGAAGTGTCAGGCAATCATATCGATTACTGGGACGACACCGGCTTCACCGCCGACGGTGAGTTCCGCAACGGGGTCCTGTATCATGCCGGCATGGTCCTCTATCGGCGATAGGTTGTGACGTCGCGAACCGACGATAGAGCGCCGAAACCGGACCCGCCTGACGATCAACGACTGGAGCTGTTGCCGACCGAGATGCAGCATCTTGTCGTAGGTGTCGCAGTTTATCCCGCAGACGCCTTGACCCTCGGCTTTAGCGTATCCAAAAATGCTTGGACCTTTTGGGAACGGTGTAGGTCGACATGCGTGACCAACCAGAGCGGCATTTGCCAGTTTGCAGGGGTTGGAAAGACGGATTGTAACCCGTATCGCTCGGAAGAGGGCACTTCGGCGACAAGGCCGATGCCTACACCGTCGGATACCGCTTTTTCCACAACGCTGAGGTCTCTCGACGAAAAGACTACCTGGCTTTCAGGGACGTGCTCATCAAACCAGACCGAGAACGGCATGCTTCTGCTAGGCGTATCCCAACGCACAAATCTGTGCCCGCTGAGGTCCTGTGGACCGGTCGGTTTGCCGTGCACTTCAAGGTACTTTGGATGAGCATAAAGCCCGAAACTTAAGTCTGTGAACGGCAGCACAACATTGTCCGGTTCTGACGGTTTCGGCCCGCTTCGCAGCGCGATATGCGCCGCGCCATATTCGAGCTTCAACAGCTCAGCACTCGCGACATACTTGACATGAAGGTTTGGGAATTCTGACCCAAATCGGACCAGCGTGGGCATCAAAAGCTCAGCGACATGTTCATGCGATGTCACGATAAAGTCGCCGGTTAGATCACCGGATGCGTTGCGCGTCCGCGCGGCCAGTTGGTTGAATTGATCTTGCGTCGCCCGCGCGACATTCAGCAAATCCTGGCCTGCCTCTGTCGGTTCACACCCTCGGCTGTGACGGTGGAAAATCTTGGTGCCAAGTTCTTGTTCTAAAGTGTTTAGGTGACGGACGACCGTCGCACGATGAAGCCCAAGGGCCTCTGCCGCTGCGCTGATGGTCTTAAGCTCCGCGACTTGGAAAGCAGTACGTATTTCAGCCCAGTTTTGCATGTATCTCATGTACAAATTTTCGACATATAGTGGATACTACGTGCGCTTTTGTACATCAAGGCGTAGGCCTACGTTGCTGCCATCACAGCATGGAGCAAAGCACATGACAACGAATATGAGCGACTGGTTCGATGCAGAAACTGCATCTCGACCATACACAGCAATCATCTTTTATCGCGGCAAATGGTGCCCGTTTTGCGAAGGTCAGCTTCGCGAATTGAACGGCACATTCCTGAAGGACCTGCGCGGACTGGGCGGAGAGCTTTTTGGCATCACTTCTCAATCGCAAGAGGGCGTTGACCAAGCGAGCGAAGAGTGGGGTTTGGACTACAAGCTCGTGTCCGACGTCGAAAACACCCTGGCAAAGCGCTTTGATATCGCGATCACGCCCAAGGACATCCCCGGGGAATACCCAAACGATATGGCCCAGCCCGGCGTTGTCATCTTGGATCAGTTAGGCAAGACGCTCGTGCATTGGGCCATCAATCCGCAAGAGATGAATGGATTTGGAGCCCTTGGGCGTCCAACCCCCGAGGTTATCTGGGCGGCCTTCACTGCGGCGCGCAATGGCAGCGATGCGGTGACATTTGATGGTCCAACTGTTGATCCCGCTTTCCTCCAAGCGAAGTATCCCGCTGCTTATGAAGCGTTTGAAGCCTGGATGAAGGCCAACGCGTAAGAGTTCAACGAAAAGGAGTTACGATGAACACTATTGAACTTGATAGGGTGCGTGCCGCTCTCGACGCATGGCTGGCTGCCTTGAATGCCAAGGATATCGACGCGCTGGTGGCGGTCTATGATCCGGAAATCGTCTATGCGAACGCGGTCGCCCCTTTGTTGCAAGGTGTGGACCAGATTAAGCTGTGGTTTGAGAAGGTTTTGCCCAACATCAAGGGAACGATCCGATACAAAGAGGAGACTGCGTTTCTTGAAGGAACGATGGCTCTGCTGTCAGGCGTCTACTACTTTGAACCGCCTTCCGGTGTCACCTCGGCGGAAGACGATAACCTGACCGGTAGGGTTCTGGTGGCTTTGCGTCGAAACGCGACCGGAGAATGGAAGTTTCTTTTTGATATGGACAATATGCCGCCTGACGTATCTTCGGCGCTTTTCGCGTAAGTACCACTGGTGTCTTAGGAAGATGGAAAGATGACCCAACGTAGGACTTCTGGGTATCCCCATCAAACTTGGGCTGTGAGGCGCCGAGATCAGCCTTTCCGTAGCAGAAATCGGGACACCGCTTTGTCCGCATCTCGTTCGCTAGATAGTTGAAACTGGTCGTCTCCGTGCCAAGCTCTGACCTTCGGCTATTGCGCGGTTTTGTTCGGGCAGTTGGATGGGGCCTGTCATCTTGGTTCGCTACGTTGGCTTAGTGATGGCAACGCCATTTTGCGTCCGGCGCTCGCGGCGACGTTCGCTCAAGACCAGCATGGCAGGGGTCACCAAAAGCGTTAGGGCTGTTGCCACGACGAGCCTGCCCACGATGGAGCTTGAAAGCTCGGTCCACCATTGGGTGGACGGCGCGCCAAAGGTGACTGATCTGGTGAAAAAGTTGATGTTCATCCCTAGGACCATTGGCATGAGACCAAGGGCCGTGGTAACGGAAGTAAGAAGAACAGGGCGCATCCTCTGCGTGCCGGTTCTTAGAGCTGCTTCGCGAACTGACATACCGGCCCGACGCAGCTCGTTATATGTGTCGATGAAAACGATGTTGTTGTTCACGACAATCCCAGCAAGCGCGATGATACCGATGCCGACCATCACCACGCCAAATGGTCGACCGGTGATCACGAGACCCAAGAGAACGCCTGCGATGGAAAACACTATCGCTGACATGACCACCAGAGCCTGTTTGAAGCTGTTGAACTGGAGAAGAAGGATTGCAAACATCCCAAAGATCGCAGCCGCGAAAGCACCGAGCAAAAAGGTCATAGCTTCCTGCTGCTCTTCAGCTTCTCCTGCAATTTGCCACGATGTACCCTCTGGGAAGTCGCGTCTTTCCAGTGCTGCGACGAGACGAGCCGTCTGTTCGTCAACCAAGCGATCCTGTTGGACGTTTGCCGCAATGGTCATCACACGAAACCGGTTGAGGCGGTTGATCGTTCCGGATCGTGGGGCAGGGCGGATGGTCGTAAAATTGGCGATAGGGATCAGGCCTTGCGCGGTTTGAACCTGCAATGACTGGAGATCCTCGAATGTTCTGCTCGTTGCGGGAAATCGGACACGGATATCAACCGGTGTATCGGTACTTGCTGGCCGATAGTCAGCCACGGTGATGCCTTGTGTCAGGAGCTGAACGGCTTGCCCAACAAGTGCGACATTGGCCCCAAATTCAGCTGCGCGCGTGCGGTCGACGTCAATCTCCCACTCAACACCCGGGAAGGGCCGGTTATCAGTCACGTCGGCAAATCCACCGATGTACTCCATTTCCCGAACGACAATCGCAACCGCTTCATCCTGGGCAACAGGATCGCGCGAGATGACTTCAATCTGGATGGGCTTTCCTTGAACTGGCCCATCAGCTTGTGCTTGCACGTCAATCCTGATCCCGGCAATGTCTGCGACGTCCGCACGCAAGTTTTCTGCAATCTCGAACGCGCTCCGGCGAAACTGCCAGTCGATTAGGTTCAGCTGCACCGTCCCAATGATGTCCTGCGCACTTTGAGGATCATTTGCCACGCGCGCATAAAGTGTTTCGACTTCATCGCGCCCGCGAAACCGTGCCTCAATTTCAAGCAGCAAAGCGTCCCGTTCACGCAGTGAGAGTGCGTCATGGGACAAGACATCAACTTGAATGATTTCCGGATCGACCGCAGGAAAGAATGCAATTCCGGCCCCGTATTGCGCGTAGACGGAAAAGCTGCTGAGAAACATCGCCAGGGCAGTGAGCAGAGAGGCGGCCGGATGCAAAATGGCCCAGTGCAATATCCGTGCATAGCGTCCGGTGAACCCTGACAATGTCCGTGGATCCCCAGTTTCAGCGGCATAGAGAGCCTTCTTTGATCGCGCGGTTTGCGGGCGCTGTTTTCCAATCAAACCGCCGACAATTGGTATGAACACCAAGGCCATGAGGACGGACGCACCAAGCGTGAGCATGACCGTGATTGGCAAGAACTTCATGAACTCACCAATGAGGCCCTCCCAGAAGAGCAGGGGAACGAAGACACATAGCGTGGTAGCGGTGGAGGCGATGATCGGCCATGCCATGCGGGTCGCGGCATGCTGGTAGGAGGCACGTGGCTCTGCCCCTTCCGAGAGCTTTCGGTCTGCCAGTTCTGTGGTGATAATGGCGCCATCCACGAGCATGCCCACCACAAGGATCAGGGCAAAGATAACCACGTTGTTCATGGTAAAGCCCATGGCCCAGATCGCAGTTACGCCCGCCAAGAATGCGCCTGGGATAGCAATCCTAACAAGGAGCGCGGAACGGCCACCGAGGACCAGCACGACGACAAGCATGACGAGGATCACAGCCGCGATGACATTCGCTTCGAGATCACTCAACATCGTCCGGATGGTTTCGCTTTCGTCGAGGAAGTAGGTGATGGAAAGACCCTCGGGCAGCGTCTCTCGCGCAAGCTCGATCGCGTCACGCACATCATTTGCCGTGAATATGATGTTGGCACCGATGCGCTTCGTGACTTCGATGGCCAAGGCGGGTTGCCCGTCCACCCGTGCAAAGCCGGTAGGGTCTTCGAAGGTGTTTCTCACACTGGCGATGTCTGCAAGCCGCACAACTGTGCTGCCAGAAACAAGGACCGGCTGATCCAGGACATCATCGGCACTTTCAATGAGCCCGGGGACTTTCAAGACAAGCCGACCCGCTTCGCCTTCAATCGCGCCCGCCGCGACAAGCTGGTTGTTCGCGCTGAACTGGACGATCACTTCGTCAAACGTGATGTGGTAAGATTCCAAGGCGACAGGGTCGAGAACGATTTCGACAACCTCATCCCGCGCTCCAATAATATCGGCTTCAAGGACACCCGACTGTGCTTCAAGCGCGTCTTGGATCTCATCGGCAGCTTGATTGAGTGCGCGTTCGGGCAGATCTCCGGATAGAAGGATGGTCATGATCGGAAAGAGGGCCGTGTTGATCTCTTCAATCACCGGATCGTCGATGCCTGGCGGCATGTCTTGCTGTGCGCGATCAACGGCCTCTGACACGTTGCGATAGGCTTGTTCGGAATCGAACCCTGGTACGAATTCAAGCGTGACACTGCCGTAGCCTTCACCGGCGCGGGCAGAAATATCGGTAAGACCAGCGATACCCGCGAGTTCTGTTTCAAGCGGCTCGACAAGCAGGCGTTCACTGTCTTGGGGAGACACGCCATCAAGCGTCGCAACGACATAGATTGTGGGAATTGGGATGTCCGGAAAGCTCTCTTTCGGGATGGCAGCGTAGCTCAGCACGCCAACGCCGAGTAGTACGGTGAGGAGCATGGCCATCAACCGTTCGCGGGAAAACGCCGCGCCGATGAGGCGGGTCATGTTGGGTCCTCATCGGTGCCAGCCAAGCCTTCAGCCAGCGATGCGCCATCCTGGGCTTGTTGGTATGTGACGGGCTGGCCGTCCGTGACAAAACCCTGTCCAACCGTGATGATGGTTGCCTGATCCTGCAATCCCGTCACCCATACGCCGTCTGATTGTGCGTCAACGATGGTCACGGGCTGGAATTCAGCAATGTCACCCGACCCAACCGTGCGCAGTCCAAGCGTGCCTGCCGCGTCCATCGACAGGACGGCCGGAGAGACGAAGTGGGCGGTGGTTGTACCAGTAGGGATGCGCAGTTGCAGGCTGATGCCAGCCGGCAAAGGATCCTCTGCATTTTCTACAGTCACTTCTGCGGCGAATGTCCGGGTCGTTTCATCTGCCCGTTGTCCGAGGAATGTCAGTCTTCCAGTGCGGGGCGCATGGGTTGGGGAGAACACTTCCACTTCGGCGCCGATTTCAAGCTGCGAAATGGCATGATGCGGCACACGAAAATGCACGATGATTTGGGACATATCCACGAGCTGGATGATCTCCGCGCCAGCTTGCACAAATGCACCATCGACAAGGTCGACGGCTTCTACACGACCCGAAAACGGAGCAGTGATTTCCGTTTCTGAGAGTTCGTTTCGTGCATCGGCAAGGCGAGCTTCTGCGGCCTGAACGGCTGCGCGGGCCTCAGATACTCGGTCCTCAGTCGCGACGCCGCGTGCGCGCAGCGCCTGCGAAACTTCTAGCTCCCGGGACGCTGTTTCGAGCTGCGCAGTAGCATCCTCGAGGGCTGCCATTTGAGCCACGTCGTCGAGACGGCTCAGAATGTCGCCTTCGGTCACAACGTCGCCAGAGGTGGCTGAAGTTTCGGTCACGATGCCTGACACCCGAGGCACGATCCAGACTTCCTGATTTGGTCGACTGTCGCCTACGGCTGCAAAAAAAGAGCTCAATGCTCTCAGCAGTAGAAGCTTCGACCACCACAAACTGGGCCGGAACATCTCTGTCGGCTTCAGCGGTGACAGTGGATGGTTGGTCGGGAAAAACCCATCCACTTCCCATCCAACCAAGCATAGCTACGACAAGTGCCGCAGCGACCCAAGTGGCTCGATGCGCTTTCGGGTCGTCAACGAACAGCAGCGGTTCGATGACCCTGGCATTTAGCTGATCAAAGGTTGCGGGGCTTTGCTGGATCATGGGAGTAAGCCTGGATCGTGCTGGTCCTGAGCTTTGAGGGGAGGGGTCGTCCCGTGAGTGGCGCTCAGGAGGGGGGGGTTACATGCTCAAAGACTGCTTACGGGCAGCGACAGAATGAGGTGTTCAATTCCATTGCCATTGTCAGTCCTTCCAGCGGTTCAAAGTATCGGTGACAGAATGAAGATGGGGGTGCTGGATTTCGCGCTTTTTTCGGCTTGGTAAAGAATTGCAAAGTCGATTGGTGGTGCGCGTTCGGGGGACCCAGATATTGGATCCCCCTCTGATTTTGAGTTCGGACTAGAGTGCGCCAGTCAATTTGGGGCGGGCCGTATGCGCCCAATAGGCGAGTGCAGCCAAAGCCGCGAAGATGAGGACTTCGACCCATTCAAACGGTCGGCCGCCGAACCAGATGAGGGCGCGCGGTGTAATCGGCCAAAGCCCGGCATACAGGAACACAACCCACCAGGGCAGTGCAGGAAAGAGTTTCCCCTTTGTCGGGAGAAGAGTGGCGACAACGCCATCATGGATCCCCGCGAGAAAAACGATCGCGGATGTCAAAAGGGTCCCAAAGCCCAAAACACCGATGATCGAATGAAAGTCCTGATGGCCGGTAACGCCCATCACCGCATGTGCGCCGAAGACGAGTACAAGCAGGATGAGTGGTACAAATGATGCATAGTACAGCGCTCGGGTGCTGAACTGTGGTTCTGATGGTTGTGTTGCGCTCTGGGGCATGCTGACCTCTTCTGTGGCTCTGGGGTTTGGTTGGAGTGTGTCGCTGCGTGCAGCGGCTTTTTCGCTAGGAGTCGAGCGCGATCTGTCTTTGTGCAGGTTGAAGCTCGAACCAAAGAATGTTGACGATGTCCTGAGACAAGTTGCCGAGCTGGACATAATGGCCTGTTTCCAGCTCTTCGACGCGTGCACTTGCAAGGCTCGCAGCGGCTCTCTGCCGAGCAGGAACAACCACATTGTCGTACCGGGCAATCACGATTGTCGTTGGTACGTTTTCCTCACCAAGGCGACGGTAGGCGTCTTCAAGAGTTGTCTGCCAACGTGGTGATAAACCATCCCCGGCGATGAGCCCGGGCTTCTCTTCCGAGAATGGTTGACTGGCATAGGTTTCGTACCAGTGCTGCATACGCGCCTCAGAGAGAAACATCCCGCCGAACACGCCTTCGGCTTCGTTCGCAGTGCCAATGAAGGCAGGCGCAATGAGCGGGACCAGGGCGGTTTGAAGAAGCGAGTAATCGAGTGGCACCACCGGGGCCAACAATTGAACAGACGCGAGATCAACATCGTCCTGCGCTGCCATGAGGACCAAGGTTGCAGCGCCATAACTGTGACCGGCCGCATGCACGGGCAACGCGTTTCGGTCTTGAATCCACCGCAGAACCGCGAGCTGGTCCTGCACATAGTCAGAGCTGTTGGCGTCTTGAACAGGTGAGCTGTCAAAGTGTCCGCGCCAACTTAAGGCGTACAGATTGTGATTTCCGGGAAGCTGATCAAAAACTTCTTCCCAGGCCCAGGCGCCACCCCCTGCACCGTGGATCAACAACAGATTGGAAGAGGCTGATGGGTTCTCACGCATGTACACTCGAACAGTGACGTCTTCAGTGACGGCTACATCGGCACTTTCGTAGGTCGAGATAGGTGGCGGTGGAGTAAAGTCCTCAGATTGCGCATAGACGCGCATCACGACATCTTGGGATGGCGCTTCCAGGCCGGATTGCAGCCTCGACAGATCGTAGCCGATCACGCCGAGACCGATCATCGCACATGTACCGATGGCCAAAAACCGTTTTGAAAGCCTCATCGCCATGGTGAGAGCCCCGCTGCGAATTGAGTGGGACAGCGACGACGAAACTGTGCTGCCCAACTGGTGGAGTTTTGTCTTGGGTCAGAAGCTGTAGCTCAGCAAAAGCCCAACAGTGGTTTGGTTTTCCGAGCCGCGCTCCTGAACGATGGAGGAGTCGGCGATATCACCCGCCAATTGGTCATAGTTCACGAAGCCAACGAGCGAGGTGCTTTCGCTCAGCGGCAGGACAGCGCTGGCATGCAGGCCGTATGAGTTAATGCCGCCGCCCGGGTCGAATTGGCTGAGACCAGAGGCCGCCGATTGTGCCGCACTCACGTCAAAGAACGTGCTGTTATAGGCATCGTCACCAAAGGTGATCACCGGCCCGACAGAGAAAAAGATGGGCGCTTGGCCGATTTCGAAGGAGCCATTGTACTTGAGCTCAGCTTCACCATAGAGGCCGTCATGTCCGCCATCGACGCCGTGGCGCAGTTCCAGACGGGCGGAGAACTGTTGCGCCTCGTACTCAACAAATCCGCCGAGTTCGATGGTGCCATCGATGTCGCCTAAGCCCACCAAGTCTGTGCTGTCGCTGCTATCAACGACAAACGGATTGTCGTCTGGGTCTTCGTCACGACCGAAGTCATAGGCACCAACGACACCTGCGCTGAAGCCGCCTTGGGAGAAGACAGTGTATCTGACGCCATCAAGGGAGGCCGTGAACCTGTTGCCGTAGCTGAGTGTGATGTTCGGAAACACGCTGATTTGCTGCTCATCGTCGCCGAGAAATGTCGGAGATGAGATCACTCCGGCGGAGATGGTAAAGCGCAGTCCACTGTCGGCGTCATCGCCAAAATTCTGAGCAAATCCCGCTGTAGGGATGAGCAGGGTCGTGCCGATTGCGGCCGATGCGAGGAACTTCATAAAGATGCCTTTCAGTCATCGCGGCGCAGAGTCATTCTGCTCGATCACTGAGAGGGCTAAGTCTGTCAAATGTCGTCCGTTTTGCTGCTCGGTAAAGAATTGTTAAGTTGAACGGCAATTCCAGGCGCAGACCAATAATCATGTGAGACGCCTAGCTTCACAAATCTTTACGTGAACCACATGTGATAGAATAGCAGGAGCTCTAGCAAGTACAGGAACTAGGCCCGAGGACAACATGGCTGACAAGGTGTTGATGATTGAGGATGACGCGCGACTTGCGTCGATGGTGCAAGATTACCTGAGTGAGGCGAGCTTTAGTGTAACGGTTGCCGGGACCGGTGCTGACGGGCTGCGCCAGATCAAATCAGGAAGCTTCAAGGCGCTTATCCTCGATCTGATGCTTCCGGACATGGACGGATTTGCGGTGTTTCGCGCGATACCAGAAAAGCACACGCTGCCGGTGATCATGCTGACCGCGAAAGGTGACCCGCTCGACCGAATTGTCGGCCTTGAGCTTGGTGCCGATGACTACCTCCCGAAGCCGTTTGAACCCCGAGAGCTGCTCGCGCGCCTTAAGGCGATCATGCGGCGCAACACTGTTCAAACCTCCAGTGAAATTCTCACCTTTGGTCGGCTAGAGGTTGATCGCGATGCGATGGAAGCCCGGTTGGATGGTGAGCGGCGTGATATCACGAACTACCAGTTTCAAATCCTGACGACCTTGGCCAAAGGGGCAGGTCGGGTGATGACGCGAGACCACCTAATGAACGAACTGCAGGGACATGACGCGGATGCCTTTGATCGGTCGATCGATGTGCATGTGTCGCGCATTCGCGCGGCCATCGAGGATGATCCTAAGAACCCGAAGCGCTTGGTGACTGTCCGCGGTGCCGGCTATCTCTTTGCCAAAACGCAGGATTAAACCATTGATTGGCAGAAGCTTTTTTCTCCAGGTCTTGGTCGTTTCCTTATTGGGATTGACCGCGTTTGCTGTCTTGGCGGCCTTGGCCTGGAACGCGTTAGGCGATGATCAGTTCAATGAGGGTCTATTCCAACGCTCAGCCACGTTGGTGGAAATGCTCTTGCCAGCTGGTACAGCATCGCAGGCCGTGCAAGAGGAAGTCTTAAGGGATGTCGCAGGACGTCTCGATTTCAATGCATCGCTCTACGAACCGTCCGGGTTGCTGATTGCCGAGACGGATAAATCTGTTCCTTGGGTTGAGCCGACAGTTGGACCTGGCGAATGGCAAACGATGGATAGTCAGCGGCAATGGCTGACGCAGTTGCCAGATGGTCGCGTACTCCTCTTGGAACTGAACCGCGGCCCGCTGCCCAATGAGATGTTGGCGGTAACCCTGACTTTCGGGGTGTTGGCAATTGTCATTGCCGGGTTCATTTACCCGATCACCCGACGGGTCACGTTGCGTCTGGAACGGTTGCAGAAAGACGTCGATCAAATCGGACCAGAAAACCTATCGGCCCGTCTAACGGTCGACGGAAATGATGAAATCGCGAAATTGGCGCAAAGCTTCAATCGGTCCACCGAGACGATTGAAGATCTGGTCAATCGGCAAAGGCTCTTTGTGGCCAACGCGTCCCATGAGCTTCGAACGCCCCTCGCACGCATTCGCATGGGGGTTGAACTTCTGGAGACAAAAAACACCGAAGAGCGTCGCGACGAGCTTCGGCGTGACATCCGAGAACTCGACGCCCTTATTGACGACCTGATCACGATGGCACGTTACGACGCCGGTTTCTCTCGCGACGGCTGGGAAAGCGTCGACCTGCTTGAACTTGCAAAGGAAGAATGCGAGCATGTGGACGAGTGCGAGGTGAATGGGAACAGTGTTGTGGTCGACGGTGATCGCCGGATGCTCCAACATCTCCTGCGCAACCTCATAGACAATGCGCGATTGCATGGTGCCGCACCGATTACAGTGGACGTTGGTCAAGATGAACACGGCCCCAGCTTGGCCGTTCGCGATGCGGGTCCCGGCATCCCTGAAAGTGATCGCGGGAAGGTTTTTGAACCGTTCTTTCGTGGCCGTGGAAAGCAAAACAAGGATGGCTATGGTCTCGGCTTGCCTCTGGTGGCACGCATCGCGACTCTGCACGGTGCAGCCGTGCGTGTGAGCAGCCACCCACAATCTGAAGTTGCCGTCCAGTTTGCTTAGCGTCCCCCTTTCGCTGGATCAAAGCCGCCTTAGTCGGCCTGCCGTTCGTAGACTTTACAGTTCTTTGCACAGCTGAAATCGCCCCGAAACTCGCACAGGATGTACAGAAGGCATCACGCCTTGGCCCGTCGCCGGGCGTTTTTGAAAGTGAGGCGGGCGATGGACACCCTGAAGATGCTTACATTGGCGGTCGCAATTTTATTGGGACGTTTGGTTGAGCCCGATGGGGAGAACACTCCTGGTGTTTCTCTGCAACTGACAGGCGGCGAGCTCTCAAGCGTACAAGCAGTGACGGCGACCTTGGGCTCACTCGAACCTTCGGCGAGTTTACAAAAGATTACATTCGGCACAAATCGCGGAAAAACACGCGTCTTAGGTCATGCACATCGCACGCCAGCCGACAGGCTTTCTCGCGAGCGGATTAACTGAGCGGCATAGGCCGCACATAACTGCAAAAAGGACACGTATCATGCGGCAGGTCTATCAACGCGTCTTCGGCTTCTCTCTCGGAGGCATCCCTTTACTTCCAACGCTGGTCGGAAGCTTTCTTCTGATGTCGACGATGTTCCTATGGTACGGGAGCTTCTTCAAAGACGCTTTCTATTTTGGGATGGGCATCACGGAGGACGATGTCACAGCTGAGGCACTCCAACTGTGGTATCCCATCGGTCTGGTTCTCTCGATGTCTCAGGGGATCGGCCTGGCCATCGTCTTGAAATGGCGCAACTGGCCCTCAATGCTGCAGACCGTCCAAACGGCGCTTGTTACCAGCATCTTCTTTGCGTCTTTGACGTTCAGCTACCGGCTGGTTGTTTTGCCAGATCACAACCATGAACTGTTCTATGTGAACGCGTCAGGCATCATCACAGCCTTCACACTCTGCGCCGTCGCGATCACCGCTCTGCGCCCCCGCAACGTTGAGGTGAACGACCGAGAGGTCAGTGGGCTGCTTCATTCGGAAGCCTAGCCATGCTTGCATAGGCAGCGGTTTTCAAATCGCTGCCTGGCGCGAGCGCGCTCAATAGGACGACGCATTGGCTGATCTGTTTTGTAGTCGTTCAAATGAAAGCTACACAATTTGCAGAGACCTTTTTTACGCATCTTTGTTCTTTTTGTCTGTAAGAAGCGCCGCAATGGATATGTGAAATCGCTGGATCAATGCGTCTGCGTCGAAGCCAGCTTCCGCCATTGCTGTTCGAAACTCCTCATCGGTCATTTCAAGCAGCCTTTCAGGTTCTCGTTCTGCCAGATCGAAAATCCATTCCTCACGCAAACCACTGCTCCAACCCAAGTGATCTGGTACAGGTAGCTGCTCAAGTTGAGGAAACAAATCTCTGGTCGCCAAGCTATTCCCAGGGTGGGTGGCGTCCGATGCGGTCTAAGAGGAAATCCATAAAAGCCCGTACCTTTGGCGACAGGACGTTGGACTGCGGGTAGATCAGCCAAAGCGACGTGTCCTCTGCAAAAACATAGTCGGGTAAAACACGAACAAGTCGACCTGCCTTTAGATCGTCGTGAATGTTCCAGAGCGAGTTGGCAGATATGCCTGACCCGGCTAGTGTTGCGAGTCTGTGGCTGTGTCCATCGTCAAAAGTCAGCAGGCAATTTTCTCCGCTGGTGTCGTACAAACCCACGTCCTTGGTCTTTGCAATCAGCTCACGTGGGACCCGATCCCGGAACGCAATCAGGCGATGATTTCTTAGGTCGGAAGGCGTCTTTGGACTACCGTTCCTTTCCAAATACGCCGGTGCAGCGGACAGTACCCGAACGTCGTCTGCGAGCTTGCGTCCTTTGAGCGTTGTGTCGGGCAAAACCATGTTTCGCAGCGCCAGATCGAAGCTTCCTTCAATCAGATCAAACTGAGCATCAGAGAACCTAAGATCCAGCGAAAGGGTAGGGTGCGCCTTCTGGAAATCTGGCAAGATCGGCGCGATATAGGCTTGAGCGAATGTACTCGGCGCGGCAAACCTCAGCTTTCCCGTAACCTGTTTTTGTCCCTGGCCAAGCGCCGCGCGACCCGCGTCCTCTTGGGCAATGATTTCCTGCGCAAATGGCAAAAACTCTGCGCCTTCTGTCGAGAGGGCGACCTTGCGCGTTGAGCGATGGAGCAAGTCGGCACCTAGCGTCTTTTCGAGTTTCGCCAGCTTTCCGGTCGCCACCGCAGGTGCCATGCCAAGAACGCGGCCGGCAGCACTGATGTTCAGCTTCTCGGCGGCCAAGACGAAGAGGCGGAGTGCGATAGTGTCCATTATTTACGTTTTCTAAATTCAGAAACTCATTCCATCCTGTTTATTTAGGGAACATGAAGTCACATGTCTGGTCAACACATCTCCAAATCAGTATCAAAATGAGGATCAAACCATGGCCTATTACTCTGTTCTTGCAGTGACACCGAACACCGAAGACTGGATTCCCGACTATCTGCCAACCGCAAACAAGTTGGTTGCCAAGCACGGCGGAAAGTATCTCGCTCGCACCGCAAGCCACGAGCAAGTTGAAGGTGGCGACACCCCAGCTGCCCTGCGGATTATTCTCGAATGGCCTTCGAAAGAAGCGGCAATGAACTTCATGAACGACCCGGAATACAAGCCCCACCTTGATGCACGGACGGCGGGCTCGGAGAGCTTCCACTACGTTATCGAAGGCAAAGACGATCTGGCCTGAGACGGCACTCTTGGCCAGTAGCAAAACGAGGCTGCTGCATTGCTGCTACGAGAAATCTTCGAGTTTCAGTTCGATGTCGAGCCTGCTTGATCTATAGTGGAATTCTACTGATCGCGGTGCGGGCCGGACGAGTGAATTTGGATCACCTAAATGTAGCACATATGGAAGTCGTGCGTCTGCACGACTTCCTCGGAGCCTGGTTTCGTGGTGAGGAAGGCAAAGACACATTTGCCGCAAGTTTCGCAGATGTCCTGCACGATGAATTCGAGAACATTCAACCTGCCGGTGCCATCCTCAAGCGCAGCGATCTGATCGAACAGGTTTGGAATGGGCATGGCACCAATCCAAACTTTCAAATCAGCATCGAGGAACCTAGGCTTTTGGGTTACTGGCCTGATCTCTTGTTGTTCCAATATGTGGAACTTCAAACGGGCGCACGATCTTCAGCACCAGAAAACCGCCGACTGTCTACCGTGTTGTTTGAAGTCGCAAACGAAGGATTTTTCTGGCGATATCTCACGGAAGTGGGTCTTGATGTGGCGACGGCTGCATCGTCCTAAACTCTTCGATCCGACCTCACACTCGACGGCCGCCGCTGTCAGATCAATCTGCTGTCATCGAGCAGCAACTGCGCAGTTCGTCGCTCCCGTTGCTCAAGGCGGGGAAGCGCTTGGCCGGCTAGACGGTTCGCTTTTGCTATCGAGTGTCCTCGTCGGCGTTTTGCTTAGGACGCCGTCATTGTTTCTGACATTGTGGGCGATCAGCGTTTCAGGAGCGCAAAGATAAACAGCGGTAATCGCCTTTTTTCCGCTCTTTGGAATGGTGTTTGAACAGATCGCAATCGCTGCCGGTCTTTTGGACGTTTCACGGTTCGAATATGAGTTTCTCTATATCGCAATCCTTGCGCTTGCAGGGACACTTTTGATCTGGACCGCAAAGCGGTCAATCAAGCGAGACAGTTAATGGGAAAATGCGTCCCGCACTGCCGTCATGTTTCAACACGCGCAACGGCTTCTTTGTGAAGCAGCACCTGTGCACTAAGACTCTTGCAATCGCATTGGTCGGCTCTGAGCTCAAAGCTCCAAAAACTGCGCTCGGTTCGAAGGTCCGAATTGACGATTGTCGCGAGAAATTGCCTAGCCATGGTTTTTCCAAGGTGCTGAAGTCGCGAAAGCGCTTCGCAGTGTATCTGCGAATTCTTCAGCGCGCTGTGATAGCGGGCGCGCTGCCGGGCGCACCAGTTCTGCGTCTCGTCCGTATGTGCGGTGATCATCCAGAGCTGTTTCCAATGTCCCCTCCTGTATGGCATCGTAGCAAACGAAACTGGGTTCCAGACACACACCTAGGCCTGCTTTGGCCGCATCGACCAAGACCGTACCGTTGTTGGTGACAATGCGCGGTGTTAGCCGCACATCCAATTTTTGTCCGTTTGGGCGCGAAAAGCGCCATCGTGCGGGATCGGGCCCGACGCGATAAGCAAGCGCCGGAAAATTAGCCAGGTCTTCCGGTTTGGTTGGGCGACCGTATTCATTCCAGAATGCCGGGCTGGCTGCGACGACATAGTGCACAGAAAACAGGGGTTCCGACGTCAGCGTCGGATCGTCCGTCGTACCTAGGCGTATTGCGAAATCGAACCCACCTTCGATCAGGTCGACGGGGCGATCACTCATTTCAATGTCAAACTGGCTTTCGGGATGTGACGCCGCGAATTTGGTAGCGAGTGGCGCCAGGTAGCGTAAGCCGAAGGCGGGAGGGCATGCAACGCGGATGAGGCCTTTGATCGGGCCGTCATTGCTCGAAACTGCGTTGTCTGCTTCAGCCAGATCAGATAAGATGCGCAGACAGTGAGCGTAGTATTCTCGGCCTTTTTCGGTGGTCCGAACCCCGCGGGTTGAGCGCCGTGTAAGCCTGACGCCAAGGCGCGTTTCCATTTCATCAACCCTTCGGCTAACTGCCGAAATCGCGAGACCTTTTCGTTCAGCGGCAGCTGAAAATGAGCCCGTCTGGACGACCGACACAAAAGCTTCAATTTCGGCAAATCGGTTCATTGATTTTCTCAAAATTAGGTAACAGCTATCTAGATAACACGACTACCGCGAATTTTTAGAGATTATATGTTCAGTCGACTGACACTTTAAGAAAGCCGTGGATGGACTGAAGTTTGGGACAGCGCCCTCAATCATTCCCAATTGTCATGTTGGCCATCTTGTGGCTGGTTGGCTGGACACTTCGTGTACCGGTCTTGGCCGCCCCACCATTGGCAACCCGCATTGCTGACTCCTATGGGCTGGAAGCTGCGGGTATCGGAGCTTTGACCATGTTGCCTGTGGTCGCCGTCGCCTTTGGCGCGATTCCAGCGGCACTCCTTATCGAGCGCTTTGGTTTGAAAGCTGCAATTGTCTTTGGCGTATTATTTATGGCAGCGGCGTCCTCTGCACGTGGCTACGCGCCTTCGAGCCTAATGCTGTTTGTGGTTTCGGTTTTAATGGGTTTTGGCGTCGCCGTGTTCCAAACCGCTTTACCTGCAGCAACCAGGGTTTGGACGCCCGGCCACATCGCCCTGGGAAACGCCGTATATCTGAACGGGATGATGGTTGGGGAAGTGTCTGGTGCCGGGTTGACCTTGCCTTTGGTGCTGCCGCTGGCAGGAGGCGACTGGCGAGTGGCCCTGCTCCTGTGGTCCATTCCCATTCTGGTCATAGCGGTTGCTGCTGCCTTCGTGCGCACCCCCCACGTTTCTTCCGACAAATCGGAAACGGCCGCGCATAATATGACCCCAGCCAAAACATTGCCCAGCTGGAATGACGCGCGAGTTTGGCAATATGGATTGCTTTTGGCCGGGTCGGTTGTCCTGTTCTACGTCATCAATTCCTATGTGGGTTTAATACTGGAAGCGCGAGGCGAAAGTGCGGCGCTCGCGTGGTTGCTGTTGCTCTTTAACGCAACGCCATTGATGGCTTCCTTCGTCGTATTGGCGGCGCCTGGATGGATTGGCAAACGGGGTCCCATTGCAGCTTCTGCTGGGATGGCCGTGGTCGGGCTTGCCGGGTTTACTTTTCTCTCGGGCTGGGTCTCGTGGCTGGGTGCATTGCTCACCGGGTTTGCTGCCTCGGTGGAACTCATTCTGTTGGTGTCGCTGCCAGCTGCCATTGCGAAAGGAAGAGCGGTTACACGGTTAACTGCCGGAATGACGCTGATCGGCTATGGCATCGCATTTATCTTGCCGATGATAGGTGGATGGTTTGCCAAGGGCGTCGGCTGGCTTGAATTTTCTCTGTTTCCGACCTTGTTGTTTGGCGTTGTGGTTCTGGTCCTCGTCGGAAGAGAGCGCCGTTATCCGCCTTACACCTGAGCACGATAAAAGGCACACGAACAACTAGAAAGCCGACGTCGGATAGGCCATGACCTAGGCTGGCTTTGTCCGCTTAGAGGTCATTTGCGAACGGGCTCGCCTGCATGGCGTCGTTGCGCTGCACTTCGTCCTCGCCGATGGGACCCGCGAGAATTGCGATCTGCACCCAGGCTGTTCCGGCGGTGACGCCCGCGCCGATAATCGCGAAGGCGAGCGTCCAGCCTTCGGATGCGCCGCCAATCTCCGACAGCCCCTTGATTGCTGAAAACCCAGCGACACTCGCCGGAGCGGCAAAGAGCGCGCCGATGGCCAGACGAATGGGGATGGACTGAACTCTGGCGAAGACGACCTGGCCAATGAGATAGGTGAAGACGGCAGCGAACATCCCGGCCACCAGTGCCGCGAGCACGCCCGCTTCGGTGTCATAGACATACATGCCGACGCTCACCCCGACGAAGGCGGGCAGCGCGTACACGGCCAATGCGAACAGCACCCAGACAAGAAAGCCGAGGCCAATGATGCTTAGAAATGCGGATACGAACATGGGCGGTCTCCTCTCATGGGCTGCGCCTCCTCCACCGCCATGGCGCTGCTGAGGCATAGCATATCAACGGTGTGAACGGAATACTCCCGCTGAGCGCAACGCGATGCGATATGCGCATCACGGGTCATGACGACCCGCCTTTCGCGCTGCGGAAATCATAGAGCGGGATGCCGAGCACCCTGGCCTTGTCGGCGAGATTGTCGCTGATGCCGGAGCCGGGGAAGACGATCAGACCGATTGGCAGCGTCTCCAGGAGGAGATCGTTCCGCTTGAACGGTGCGGCCTAGCCGTGACGGGTCCAGTCCGGTTTGAAGACGATCTGTTGGCATTTGCGATTGTCGGCCCAGCAGGCGGCGATGCGCCTCGAATTGCTTTGCGGCGAGATCACGCATACCCTCATAGGCACTGCGCTGTTCGGTGAGCGTCAGTCCTTCTGCGATTAGGCGTTCCAGTTCGACCGAGCGGACTTCCGAACCGTCCTGGCTGCGCTGCGAGCGTCGCTGCGCCTGTTCGTTGTCGTCGAGCTTCAATTCATCGAGGACGAGGGCTGTGGCGGAGCTTGTGTCGGGTTCGTGTTGGGTCATGGGTGAAATGGCCCCCTTGTCGGTGACCGCACCTCGCGCGGCCTTCATGGGCGACGGAAAGCGGGACGCGACCGGGTCTGCATCCCTCCTCAGAGGGACCGAAGCGTCAGCGTAGGATGGCGGAGGCGACGCCGTTTTGGATCGCGATGCAAAGCCGAGGCTCGTCCTCGGCGGCGGAAAACGGTGTCGCCGCAGCCATTGCCGGACCGGGCGGGTTCCGCTCCGGCTCGCTCCTCTCGGGAAGGCCGTCAGGCACGGCTCCGTGGCGTGAGGTTCATTCCGCCTGTACAGCTGACGAGACCGGTTCTCTGCTTCAGTCGGTCTCGACTCCGAGTAAGGTCGGAATATCGACCGGCAAGAGCTGGAGACGCAAATGGTTGCGCATCTCCTCGACGCCACGTTGACGAAGATCGCCGTTGAAATCGTCCAGCATCGGTCGGAGGGGTAGAAGGTTAAGCTCGCTATCCGCGAAGCGGTACATCAGTGCGTCAAAGGCCGTCTGTCCAGCCTCGTCATTGTCGATGGCGACATAGAGCCGACAGAGATCGGTCGGCGGATCGAACGCTGCGAGATGATTGCCAGATAGCGCTGCGGCAATCGGCAGACCGGCAAGTGCCAACCTCAGCGAGAGCATCGTCTTCAAACCTTCGCCGACGGCGAGAATGTCGGTCGGTAATCCTATCCTGACCGCGTAGCCGAGCAGATTACCCATCGCCTTGCGGTTGGGATCAAGCGGAGCCTTTTCAGCCGTCTGCGGATCGAGCCACGTCCGATGCACGCCGGTCAGCGTTCCGGCAGTGTTGGTGATCTTGGCGAGCAAGGCGGGCCAGGCTTTGGGTGGACCATCCGCCCCTGCACTTTCTCGCCAGTAGAAGCAATTCGGATGGAACCGAAGCGCGCTCACGCTTCGAAGTTGGGTTAATCCACGTGTGGACAGATAGCGCTCCGCCAGTGTGCCGCTGATCGGCTGGCCCATCGCCCATAGGCGTCGGGCCGCTTCGGGTGATCCCTGCGGAGCCGGTTCTTGCCGCTGTGTCGCGGGTGGCTCGGCACGCGGTAGGCTGAGAAACCGCCGCGCCTCGTCAAGCGTGTCGCGCAGCGTCGAGAGATTGAGATTGGCCGCGATGAGATCGAGCAGATCGCCATGCTCGCCCGTGGCAGCATCGGTCCATTTGCCCGCCGCGCCCTTGCCGCGGGTCGGTCCGGTGAGCCGGACATAGAGGCTGCGGCCGGGTGTGTTGTCGACATCGCCGACGATCCAATACTGGCCGTGTTTTCTTCCGTTGAAGAGGTATTGACGGCATACTGCCTCGGCCTCGCGGCTGAGCTTTTGTGAAAGGTCTGCGGCAGGGCTGTCCATGTTCGTCTCCTGAATGATGCGCAGAAAAGGGGGCCTGCCGCGTCCGACAGGCCCCTGGTCGAGGGAGTTAGGGGGAGTGTCTCCCTCGGTTGGTGGTCGCCAACTGCTCGAAAGTGGGCGAAGGCGGCGGCGACAGTTGGATTATCACCCAATCGGTTGCGTCGAACCATCGACCGCGCGCCGCCGGAAGCCTGCCTTTATGCGATCACTCGGCGGCCTGAAGTGCGGCCTCTTCGCCGTCATCGACGATTTCGAATTCCGGCTCGTCAGGCTCTTCTGCAAGCGGAGCTGTGCGCAGCGGTTGCGGGAGCCAGCCCGTGCCCGCAAGCAACTCCTCCGCGGCTTCGACCATGTCGGGCTTCTTGAACCCGGCGATGCGGTCGGCGTCCTTGTCGCCCTTCGCGTCGCGCACCGCGGCGAGAATCTGCGCCTTGGTCACGCGCCCAAGATAGCTGTCCGCCGTCGGCGTCCAGCCCGCCTTCACCATGTCGAGCCCGAGCGTCGAAGCCAGAACATCGGCATGGGAGATCTGGCGTGGCTTGCGATAGTGCGGCTCCTGTACGGCGTTGACAGTCATCGCCACGCAATGAGCGAAGAGCGTGTCGCGGCTGTCACTGTCCCATTCGGTCAGCGCATCCCACAGGTCTTCCGGTTGTTTCGGGAGATTGCCCGCCCAGGTCTCGATCCCAAGATCGATCGACTGGACGTATGGTGCCTCGCCAAGGTTCGGGACTTGTGAGCCAAACTGCGTGGAACGCGGCGTGATCTCGACGCAGCTGTGCTGGCCGTAGCGGTAGAAGAGTTGCAGGACCATCGCGTGCAGGTTTGCGAGTAGCGCCAACTGCGGATCGTTCACGAGCGCATCGCGCAGCGCCATCGTGCGATGCACGGTCAGTTCGCAGACGAGGCGGTCCGATAGCGGCTTGGTGCCGTCGTCATCGTCGTCCTCATCCTGATCCGTAACCGGATCGGATGCGTCACCGACTACATCGTCGTCGTCTGGATCGACGTGCTCGCCGTCGGGACCGTCTTCAGCTTCGACCGCCGGTTCGCCCTCGGGCCGCACATAGCCACGCTCGACGCGCAGATCGCCAGCGCTGTCGATGCTGACGAAGGCGCCGGCGATGGCGTAGTCCTCCGCCTCGAACCGGATCGGACGGTTCTGGAGCGCTTCCATCGCCGTCTCGATCTCGCCAAGCCGCTCGTCGACCTCCTCGGGGAGTTCGTCCGCCTGGGCGTAGTCGTCTTCCAGCTTGTCGTATTCGGCCTTGAGCGCTTCGTAGGTCTTGTCTTCTTCCTCGCTCATCGGCTCGGCCTCGCCACGAATGCGCCGCAGGTCGTAGGTGTGGCCATAGGGGAAGTCGGTGCCGACCTCGATCCAATGCCAGCCTTCGGCGCGGATGGCCTCGGCGTCCTCGTTCAGCTTCTCGGTAACCATGGTCTCGAGCAGCGCCGCGTCTTGCAACCAGCCGCTATCGTCGGTCTGGAAGAGATCGCGCAGCACCTCACCGCCCGCCTCGACATAGTTGTCGAGACCCACGAATTGCGCCCGCCGGTCGGAGGCCCGTACGGCGCCTTCGGTCAGCATGCGGCGGATTTCATAGGGCTGCTTCAAATAGTGCTGTCTGAGCGCCTCCCAGACCTGTTCCTGGCGCTGATGGTCGGGATTGACGGTGAAGGCCATGAGCTGGTCGAGGGTCATCTCTTCCTCGGCATAGGCGCCCAGCAGTGTCGCCGAGACGGCGGCCAGCTTGAGGCGCTGCTTGACGACATTGACCGAGACGAAGAAGGCCGCGGCGATCTCCTCTTCGGACTTGCCCTTCTCGGGCATGGCCCGGAAGGCGCGAAACTGGTCGAGCGGATGCAAGGGAGCCCGCTGGATGTTCTCGGCGAGACTGTCCTCTTCCGCGAGACCTTCGGTGCGCACGATGCAGGGCACGGGCGCGGTCTTGTTCAGACGGCGCTGCTTCACGAGCCATTCGAGCGCGCGGTAGCGCCGACCGCCGGCCGGGATTTCGAACATGCCGGTTTCCGCGCCCTCATCGTCGAGGACGGGGCGCACCGTGATCGACGACAGGAGCGTGCGCTGGGCGATGTCCTTGGCCAGCTCTTCGATCGAGACGCCGGCCTTGATCTTCCGAACATTGGAGTCGCTCAGAACCAGCTTGTTGAAGGGGATGTCGCGCGAGGCGCTGAGGGTGATCTTCTTGGACTTGGTCATTGGATTTCTCCGCGACGGGCGGCCATGAGACTCTCTCTGACCTCCAGACCCGTCACGAAAGCCACGGCCCACCTCTTCCTCTCCGGAAGCGATGGACCGTGGACGGATGGTTGGTAGCGAAGCGGAACGGTGCGTCTAGGCGGCGGCCTCCCGCAGCTTCTTGGCGCGCGTTTCTATGGTGAGCCGCGCATCCTGCTGCGGCTTGGACCGCGCGACGGCGGTGATGCCCTGCACGAAATCGAAGACGCTCTCGGGCGGGCGACCCTCCGCGGCGAGGACGGTCTTGACGATCTTCGCAGACTCGGCTTTCCAGAAGCCGCGCTTGCGCAAGAAGTCGGTGCGATCCTCGTCGCTGTGCGCGACGATCCGTTCGCGCGCGGAGCGAATGCCCTGGATGAAGGGCTGCGGCGAGGAGTCTGCGAAACTGGCAAGCGCAGGCTCCGCCTCGTGTGCGAAGCGGCCCGCGGCGTATTTGGAATGCCGGATCGTGATCTCCTGGAAGTCCTCGACGCGCCAGAGATTCCGGTTCTGGCAGACGGCACGGAGATAGAAGCTCGCGATACCAAGCGTCTTCGCGCCGACCTCGGAGTTCCAGCAATAGAAGCCGCGGAAGAAGAGATGGGGCGAGCCTTCCTGCAGCGTGCCGGCCTCGATCGGGTTCCTGTCGTCGACCAGGAAGAGGAACACGTCGCGATCGGAGGCGTAGAGCGTGGTCGTGTCCTTGGTGATATCGACCATGGGATTGTAGACGCTCGTCGAGCAGTCGAGCACGCCAGGCACCTTCCAGCGCGTGTCGCCAACGACATCGCCTGCGATGCGTTGGACGGCGGAGACGAGTTCATGGTCGTAGATGCGACCATAGTCGGGGCCGGTCACAGCGCGCAATTCCGTGCGGCCATCTCCGGTTTCCAGTGTTTTGATCTGCTCGGCCCGGTGATTGGTAAGGCCGTATTGCAGGTTAATGCCCGCTAGTGGTGCGGGAAGTTGCCGCAAATAGGCCGCGGGCGCGCCGACGAGGCTCGAGATCTGGCCGAACGACCAATGGGTCGGCGCAATGGGTTCGTCCGCGCCCGGCAGGACCAGCCCGAGCTTCTCCGGGTTGTCGCGATGCGCCTCGACCCGGATCGCTGCGCTTTCGACCGTGCGCGTCCGGCTCCGCTCCGCCCGGCCCTTGACCGAGGCGAACAGTTCGTCAAGCGACAGATACCGCTCGTCATCCGGCCGCGAGAACCACTCCGACGAAACGCGGTCCACATTCGTGCCGCGTGATACATCCACCTTGTAGCCGCCGCTGATGTCACGCCCGGCGTCGATGATTTCGGTGTTCATTGGAAAACCTCCGCGACGGGCGGCCGAAAGCCTCTCTCTCGACCTCCAAACCCGTCACGGGCCGGGACGGCACCCCTCTACCTCTCGGATCACTCGGCTGCGCGGGTCTCGAGCGGGGAAGGGGCGCGCGACGCGGCAAGCCGGTGCAGCGTTTCCGGGCGGATATGGGTGTAGCGGCGCAGCATCTTCCAATCCTTGTGGCCGGTGACCAGCGAGACCTGTTCGATCGCGAAGCCGGCCTCGAAAAGGCGGCTTGTGCCCTCATGGCGCAAATCGTGGAAATGCAGGTCCTTCACGCTGACCTCGACGCACGCGCGCCGGAAGGCGGTTCCGACCGATCTCGAGTTGTAGGGAAATATCCGGCCTCTAGCTTGCCCGAGTTCCTTGGCCTGTTCGGTGACCAACGCCCAGGCATCGAACCCCGTGGCGGCGAAAAGGGGGATCCGCTGGTCGTTCCCGGTCTTGTTGCGCGGGTCCTTCCTGTCGCGGATCATGAGCATCCGGCGGTCGACATCGAGATCGTTCCATTCGACGCGGCAGATTTCGTCGAGCCGCATGGCCGTGGCCACCGCGAACTTCACGATCCGCGTCATCGGCAGGGTCAGGCGTTCGTTGTCATCGAAGCAACGGAAGAGGCGGTTCAGCTCGTCCGTAGTGGGGCGACGATCCCGTTCCGTGCCCTTGCCGATCAGACCGAGCCGCTTGAGCGCGACGCGCGCCAGATCAATCGGTTCCAGAGATATGTCTAGCCTGTGCACGGCTGCCGCATGGGTGATGATCATCTTGATCACGCCGATATCGATCCCGAGTGTCACCGGACCTGCGCCTTGCTCGGCACGCATCTTCCCGTAGTCGATCAGCTTCAGCCGATCGAGGTGACCGATCCGTTCCTTCCCAAGATCGCGCTTGAGCGTCGTGAGCGTGGCGGCCTTGCTGCGACGCGGCGGTTTCCCTACCTCGCACATATCGGTTATATGAAGGTCGATGAGGTCGCCAAAGGTCTGGAGGCGGGAAACGGACGTGTTTTTAGGCGCCAACCCCTGATCCACCCGGGTCTCAGCCTGGCTGGCCCAACGATGGGCGTCGTCGCGGCGGAGGAACGTCTCGCTCGCGTAGCGGCCCTTTCGTCTGATCTGGACCCGGTAGGCACCGGAGGGGAGCTTGGTGATGGAGGCCATTTTCGTGTGCGCTGTGTGTGCAATGAGTCGTCGTAGAGGGGCAAATTCGGGGATATTGGGGCGTATTCCAGCGTAGCAGCATCCGCCGCCAACAGTTTGAAGATACACAAAAAATGCAAATAAATCAACACGCTAGATTATCCTGTGCCCCTATGATGGATTGGACCGATCGGCACTGCCGATACCTGCACAGGCAGCTCAGTCGGCATGCGTTGCTGTATACCGAAATGGTGACTGCGCCTGCGCTGGTGCGGGGCGGGGCGTTGCATTTGCTGGACCATGATCCGGCGGAGCATCCCGTGGCGCTGCAGCTGGGTGGGTCGGATCCGGCCGAGCTGGCCGCGGCGGCGCGGCTGGGGGCCGTGGCGGGCTATGATGAGATCAACCTGAACTGCGGCTGTCCGTCGGACCGGGTGCAATCGGGCACGTTCGGGGCCGTGCTGATGCGCGATGCGGCGCGTGTGGCGGAGTGCGTGGCGGCAATGCGCGATGCGGTCGACGTCGACGTCACCGTGAAATGCCGCATCGGTGTGGACGAACAGGACCCCGAGCAGGTGCTGCCCGAGTTTCTGGCGCGGATCGTGGCGGCAGGGTGCGAGCGGGTGACTATCCATGCGCGCAAGGCTTGGTTGCACGGGCTCAGCCCCAAGGAAAACCGGGATATCCCGCCGCTTGACTATGATCTGGTCATGCGGATGAAGGGGCTGTTCCCCAATCTGCATATCTCGATCAACGGCGGGATCGCGACGCTGGATCACGCGACCCAGATGCTGGAGCGTGGCCTCGATGGCGTGATGATCGGACGCGCGGCCTACCACCAGCCTGCCGATATCCTGTGCGCCGCCGACCGGCGCATCTTTGGCGACACGCGACCCGACACATGTGCCGAAGATGCCGTCTTCGCCATGCTGCCCTATATCGAGGCGCACCTGTCGGCAGGTGGCCGCCTGCATCAAGTGACGCGGCACATGCTGGGCCTTTTTGCAGGCCGCCCCGGCGCGCGCGCCTGGCGGCGGGTGCTGAGTGAGGGCGCCACAGCGCCGGAGGCGGGGCCGGAACTGGTCGAGGCGGCGCTGGCCGAGGTGATCCCTCTGGCCCCTTCGGCCAAAGCGGTGTAGCACCGCGCGGTTCGAATTGCGCGGAGTAGGGTGATGCCCGACCTGTCCCTGGTGTTGCAGATGCTGGCCCTGCTGGCGGTGATCGGTGCGTTTGCCGGGGTGCTTGCCGGGTTGCTGGGGGTGGGCGGCGGTATCGTGCTGGTGCCAGCGTTTTTCTATGCGTTTCAGACGCTTGGCTATGACGGGCCGGACCTCATGCAGATGTGCCTTGCCACGTCGCTGGCGACGATCATCGTGACTTCCGTCCGCTCGGTGCTGAGCCACAACAAGAAAGGTGCGGTGGACTGGGACATCCTGCGCAGCTGGGCCCCCGGCATTGTCGTGGGTGCGGTGCTGGGCATGCTCGTGGTGGCGGGTCTGCGGTCGACGACGCTGCAGGCGATCTTTGGTGTGCTGGCGCTGCTGGTTGGCCTCTATATGGGGTTCGGGCAAGCGGGCTGGCGGCTGGGGCCGGCCATGCCCACCGGCGTCAAACGGGCGATCCTGTCGCCGCTCATGGGATTTTTGTCGGTGCTGATGGGCATCGGCGGGGGCAGCTTTGGCGTGCCGCTCATGAGCCTGTTTGCGGTGCCGATCCACCGGGCGGTGGCCACGGCGGCGGGGTTTGGTGTTGTGATAGCGGTGCCTGCGGTCATCGGCTTTCTGCTGACGCCGATTGACGGGCCGGTGCCGCCCCTGACATTGGGCGCCGTGAACTTGGCCGCCTTCGCCGTGATCATCGCGATGACGCTGGTCACAACGCCCTGGGGCGTGCGGCTGGCCCATGCGATGGACCCCAAACCGCTCAAGCGTGTCTTTGCGGTGTTTCTGATCCTCGTGGCGCTGAACATGCTGCGGCGGGCGCTGTGGGGCTGAGCGAGGACGGCTACGCCGTCTTTGCGCCAACGGCTGCGGGGCAGCTATGGGCCGCGGCGGCGCGGCGGGCTGCCATCCGTGTCAGCGCGTGTCCCGCGATGCGCGCGCGCAACCTGCGACATGGCGAGACGTGGTTTGTCGGTGTAGATGCGCTGCCCAACGCGCCTGACGGCTCTGTCGACGGTGTGTCGCTGGTGGGCGACTGGCAGGCGCATGTGCCCCCGATGACCATGCACAGCGCGCAGGTGTCGATTATCTATCCGGGCTACCCGGGGCGGGACGTGGATGAGGCGCAAAGTGCGCACCGGTATCGCCGTCTCCGGCATGCCGCGCATGTGGATGGTCTGCTGCCGGTGGGGCGGCACCGTCGCCGCTATGCTCAGGAATTTCATGCCTACATCCTCGGCCTGCCGCTCAACCGGTCAAAGCATGCGCCGACGGTTGTCTGGCCCGGCAGTCACACGATCATGCAAGGCGCGCTGCGAGCGGCGATAGGTGACGCGCCACCGGCCAGTGTCGATGTGACAGAGGCCTATCAGGCCGCGCGCCGCGTCGTCTTTGCGCGCTGTGCGCCGGTGTCGCTGCGCGTCGCACCGGGCGGTGCGTTTCTATTGCACCGCTTTGCGCTGCATGGGACGGCGCCGTGGGACGGGCCGGTGGGACCGGCACGCATGATTGCGTTCCTTCGCCCAGAGTTCGACACGGCCACAGCCTGGCTGGCCTGACCGTTTTCCGACACGGAAAACGGCTGGAAACCGACGCGGTTTCCGGTGCCATCCGTCCCGGTTTTCGCGTCGAAAACCTGCCGGAATGCGTGTGGCATTCCGCCTAGCGGGCCAGGCGCGCGGCCCGTCCGCCCCGTCGCACCTTGGGCGCTGCGTCGCGCGCGGGCAATTCGTCCATCACGGCGCGGCGCGCCTCGGGGGTCATACGGCTCCAGCCGCCGATCTCCTCGATCGAGCGGGCGCAGCCGGTGCACAACCGCGTCTCGGGGTGGATCACGCAGATCTTCACGCACGGGCTTTCGATCTCGTTGCGCTGCCAAAGGGGGGGCGTGTTGCTCATGCCTGCCTCGTCATTGCTGCCAGCCTGTCCAGCAGTCCCTGAAGGATATAGCTTGCGGCGACGTGGTCGATCACCTCGGCGCGACGTTTGCGTGTCGTATCCGCCTCAAGCAGCGCCTTTTCCGCCGCCACGGTGCTGAGCCTTTCGTCCCAAAACGTGATTGGGCCGTCCCAGAGCTGGGCAAAGTTGCGGGCAAAGGCGCGGGTTGATTGGCAGCGCGGCCCTTCGGAGCCGTCCATGTTGCGCGGCAGGCCAAGGACAATGCCGCTGATCGACCGATCCGCGATGATCGTCTGCAGCCGTGCCGCATCCAGCCCGAATTTCTTGCGCCGCACCGTCTCGACCGGTGTGGCCACGCCGCGCATGATGTCCGACAGGGCCACGCCGATGGTCTTTTCGCCCAGGTCGAGCCCCATGAGCGCGCCGGTGGCGGGCAGGGCCGCCACGAACTCTTCGGGGTCCTGGCAGATCATTCCAAACCGACCCGGTCCGCCACGCGGGCAAGCATATCAACGGCGGTCGGATCCTCGCCAAACGCCTCGCGCGCATTTATCAAGATGGCGCGCGCCTCGTCCATGCGGCCCAGCACGCCCAGGGCCGAAATGAGCTGTGCCCAGTCCTCGACCGGTCCGCCTTCGGTGGCCAATCGTTCGCCCAGGCCCGCGACCATGCCCTGGATCATCTCCATCCGTTCCGCGGGGCTGAGGTCTTGGGCGGCGTCGATCTGCTCTTGGTTCGGTCCGCGCCCTGTGCCGATGGCGGGCAGGGCGTAGTTCACGCCGGCCCGCATCGCGGTGGTTTCAATCTGTGCCGTGATGGCGTCGATCCAGGGGGCATCTGCAGGCCCCTCGCGCAGCAGCTTATCCCAGACCTGTAGGGCCGTATCGGGCCGACCGGTCTGCACCATCATCAGCCCGAAGTAATAGCGCGCCGTCCCGTCCGTCGGATCCAGCGAGAGGACCTGTTCCAGCACGCGCTCCGCCTCGGGCGACACGTATCCGCCCGCGGCCAGAACCAGTAAGTCGGCATATTCGGACAAGTCGCGCGGTGTCGCGGCCTCGCCCTTCAGGTCAATCACGCGGGCCTTGGCCACATGTGCGGCATCGAAATTGCCCAGACGGCCCTCGAAATGCGCAAGCAACGTGTGGCCCTGCAGATCGTCGGGCCGTTGCGCGACCGCCTCGCGCAGTTGTTGGACCAGCGCGACATCGTCGGGGGGCACATCTGTTGGGGGCTGCGTGCGCTCCAGCGTGGCTTCGGCCTCGGCCTGGCTGGGCCGTTCGGCGCGCAGGATCTCTGCCATCTCCATCCGGTCGGCCAGGGCCAGATCGCCATATCCGGGCGCGCCGATTTGCAGGTAAACGCCAAAGCTGCCGCCGACGAAAACAGCGACAAGGAGTGCTGCGACCACGACACCGCCGCGCCGTCCGGTCGTGTGCCCGGTCGTCTGTATCGCCGCATCGGCTGCAAGGATGCGGCGCGACACCTCGGTGCGGACGCGGTTTGCATCCGCCTCCGACAGCACGTTGCGGGCCACGTCCCGTTCGACCTCGCGCAGCTGGTCGCGGTAGACATCAAGGTCGTATGCCGCAGGCGGCCGTGCATCCGGTGCACGGCGCAGGATGGCCAAAGCCAGCGTTGCGGTGACAAACACGGCCAGTCCGACAGCGACGATCCAGAACATCAACACGCAAGCGCCCTCCCTTCAGTGTATCGCATGTAACCCCTGCGCCTGCCGTGCAAAAGGGGCTAGGGCGCCGCACCGCGCCACGCCCGCCAAGAAGTGTCGCAAAACTGCGAAGAAACGCCGCGCAAGTTGGCCTGTTTTGTCGCGCGCAAGGCGATACCGTACCCCACACCGATCCGGTTTGATTCCTGCCTATGGACGTGCGCCCATGAAACGATATTCCGCCTTTGCCATCGCGCGCGAAGCTGCCCGGTATCACACCGGATGGGAGCGGGCCTGGCGTGCGCCCGCGCCACAAAAGAAGTACGATGTGATCATCATCGGGGCCGGCGGACACGGGCTGGCCACGGCGTACCACCTGGGCAAGAATTTCGGCATCAAGAACGTGGCGATCCTCGAAAAGGGTTGGCTGGGCGGCGGCAATACGGGCCGCAACACCACGATCATCCGCTCGAACTATCTGCAGGACCCATCTGCCGCGCTCTATGAAAAGGCGCGCAGTCTCTACGAGACGATGAGCCAGGATCTCAATTACAACGTCATGTTCAGCCCCCGCGGCGTGATCATGCTGGCGCAGACCCATCACGAGGTCCGCGGTTATCAGCGGACGGCGCATGCCAATGCGCGGCAAGGGGCCGCGACCGAATTTATCGGGCCGGAACGGGTCAAGGAACTGGTGCCGATCATCAACATCGACGGGCCGCGCTACCCGGTGCTGGGGGGGCTCTGGCAGGCCCGTGGCGGCACGGCGCGGCACGATGCGGTGGCCTGGGGCTATGCGCGGGCCTGTTCTGACATGGGCATGGACGTGATCCAGCAATGCGAAGTGACCGCCATCCGTCGCGAGGGCGGCAAGGTTGTGGGCGTCGACACCTCCAAAGGGGCGATCGACTGCGACAAGCTGGGCATCGTGGTGGCGGGCCACTCGGGCCATGTGGCCGAGATGGCGGGCTTTCGTCTGCCGATCGAATCAGTGGCCTTGCAGGCGCTGGTCTCCGAGCCGATCAAACCCTGCATGGATGTGGTTGTCATGGCCAACACGGTGCACGGCTACATGAGCCAGTCCGACAAGGGCGAGATGGTGATCGGCGGCGGCACGGACGGTTACAACAACTACACCCAGCGCGGCGCGTTCCACCATATCGAGGAAACGGTGCGTGCGCTGGTCGAGACCTTCCCGATGATCTCACGGCTCAAGATGTTGCGGCAATGGGGCGGGATCGTGGATGTGACGGGCGATCGCTCACCGATCCTGTCCAAGACACCTGTCGACGGCGTGTTCATCAATTGCGGTTGGGGCACCGGCGGGTTCAAGGCCATCCCCGGCTCCGGCTGGGCCATGGCCGAACTGATCGCAAAGGGCCACGGACCGCTCACGGATGCCTTCGGGCTGGAGCGGTTCCGCGAGGGCCGCTTTATCGACGAAAGCGTCGCGGCAGGGGTGGCGCATTGATGCGCGCGCCGGTGCAAAAACCCGACACGGATTTTTGGTCAGACTTTTTGAAAAAGTCTGGAGCGTCACTCGTTTGTCTTCTTCCCTTCGCCCGCAGCCGAGCCAAAGGCAATCAGGTTGGCGACGTCCACTTCGCGCCCCCCGCGCGCTTCCAGCCGCTTGGCCGCGGCGCGCCGCTCGATCACGAACATCACCAGCGCGGCCAATGCCAGAACGCCAAAGACCAGTACGGCTCCCATCTCTTTGCTCATCGCATCCTCCTGTCAACTTGGGTTGACAGTACCGCGAACACCCCTGCGTCGTCACGCAAAATCGCCAAACCGGCGGGACGCGGCGCATGGGCCGCCGCAAAACCGGCTGGCCTCGGCTGGAATCGTGCGGCCCGCCCGGCTCCGGTTGAGGACATGTGCCAGTCTGTTCTGATGCCTCCACACAAGATGGAGGACTACTCATGTCAGACTATCCAAACCCGAACATTCACCGCGGGGACGGCGTCAGTGGGCGCGGTATCCTGGTTGCAGTTGCCATCGTGGCAGCCATCATCCTGCTGCTGGCCGTCGTCGGCTCGCTCGGCTCGGGCGGTGGCGAAGGCGCACCGACGCAAGACGCGATCGCGCCTGCACCCGCAGCCGAAGGCACGGTCGTGCCAACCGAATAATACCCCCGTTCCTTCCAGAACCGCCTATGGCGGGTGCCTCGCGGCACCCGCCTTTTTGCGTGTGCGCACCCATCAAGGAGCCGGCCCATGCTGACCCTGACCTGTCCCTGTTGTGGCGTCACAGCCGAAGAAACCGAATTCCACGCCGGTGGTGAGGCGCATCTGACCCGATATGGCCCCGGCTCGGACGACACCGAATTCGAAGGCTACCTGTTCATGCGCGAAAACCCGAAGGGCGTGCATTTCGAACGCTGGCGGCACGTTTATGGCTGCGGCAAGTGGTTCCAAGTCGCCCGCTGCACCGTGACGCTGGAGCTGTTCGGCGCTTATCCGGCCCAGACCACCCGCCCGCCACAAGCGCTGCAAGACACCATCACTGCCAAGCGCCCCGGATGGTCATGGAATGATATCGCATGAGCCGTCTCCGTCCACCAAAAATCCCCGCCGGAGGCTCCGGCCCACGGGCCCGCGATGAGGTGCAAACATGAGCACGCGACTGGCCACGGGTGGCCGCCTGATCAACACCGACGCGCCCATGCGCTTTACCTTCAACGGCAAGGTGATGAAGGGGTACGCGGGCGACACGCTGGCCTCTGCTCTGCTCGCCAATGACCAGATGCTGGTCGGTCGGTCGTTCAAGTATCACCGCCCGCGCGGGATCGTCGCCAGCGGCGTCGAGGAGCCCAATGCGCTGGTCAACCTCGGGGTGGAGGGCAAGTTCGAGCCGAACCAGCGCGCCACCACGACCGAGCTGTTCGACGGTCTTCTGGCGACCTCGCAAAATCACTGGCCGAGCCTTGAATTCGATGTGGGGGCGCTGAACGCGCGGCTGTCGCGTTTCATGCCTGCCGGGTTTTACTACAAGATGTTTATCCACCCCCGGCCCCTCTGGAAGCATGTTTACGAGCCGTTCATCCGGCAGGCGGCGGGCCTGGGCCAGGCACCAAAGGGTCGGGATGCGGACAGTTACGAACACTTCTATGCATTCTGTGACGTGCTGGTTGTCGGCGCCGGAATCGCGGGGTTGATGGCTGCGAAATCCGCCGCAGACGCCGGGGCGCGGGTGCTGAGCCTCGAACAGGCACCCCAGGGCGGGGGGCGCGCGCCCGTGGATGGCGGCCAAGTGGACGGCGTGCCTGTGGATAAGGTCGTGGACCAATTGGTGTCCGAGTTGACGGAAATGCCGAATGTGACGCTGCGCCTGCGCACGATGGGGGCGGGGGTCTACGACCACGGCTATGTGCTGGGATACGAGCGTCTGACGGATCATGCGCCGGATCAGCCGGGCCCGCGGCATCGTCTGTGGCGCATCAAGGCGGGGCAGGTGATCACTGCGACGGGGGCCATCGAACGTCCGCTCAGCTTTGCCGGGAACGACGTGCCCGGGGTCATGCTGGCCAGTGCCGTGCGCGACTATATCGTGAATTACGGCGTGAGCCCGGGTGATCGCGTGGCGGTTGTTACCAACAACGATGACGCCTATCGCACTGCGATTGCAGTGAAAAAGGCGGGTCTTGACGTGCCCGTCATCCTCGATGCGCGCGTCTTGCCTGAAGACAGTCCGCTGATGGCCGAGGCCAGGGCCGCCGGCATACGGGTGATGATGGGCCACGGCGTGGCATCGGTGATGGGCGGCAAGCGCGTCACCGGCATTGGCGTCTGCGCACAGGCCGGCGAAGGCGCGGTGCTGGAAGAGATCGGCTGCGACGTGGTTGCCATGTCGGGTGGCTGGTCCCCGGTGGTCCACCTATGGTCGCATTGCGGAGGCAAGCTGCAATGGGACAGCGACTATGCCATGTTCCGCCCCGATGTGCACAAAGCACCCGTGGGCGGCGACGGTGCTGCATTCGTGCGCACCGCCGGGGCGGCCAACGGACACTTCGGGCTGCATGAGATCGTTGGGGATGGCCATGCGTGTGGCGGGCTTGCGGCCAAAGCCACCGGGCACACACCTCGGAAAACCGATGCGCCACAAGGGGATAGCCCATCCGAAGCCCCGCTGGCGCAAGTCTGGATCATGCCGCAGGGGGCGGGAAAGACACTGCGCGCCAAGGCGTGGCTGGACTACCAGAACGACGTCAAGGTGTCCGACGTTCAGCTGGCCGCACAGGAAGGCTTCGAAAGCGTCGAACACGCCAAGCGCTACACCACGTTGGGTATGGCGACGGATCAAGGGAAGTTGAGCAATATCAACGGACTCGCGATCCTTTCTGATGCGCTTGATCAGCCCATTCCGCAGACCGGCACCACGACGTTCCGTCCGCCCTACACCCCCATTTCGATGGGTGCGATTGCGGGCGAGGCGCGGGGCGCTGTGTTCCAGCCGATCCGCCGCACACCGATGCACGACTGGCACGAAGCAAACGGGGCCGACTGGGAGCCTGTTGGCGCGTGGCGCAGGCCATACGCCTATGTGCGTCAGGGCGAGAGCGTGCATGACGCAGTGATGCGCGAGACCAGGAACACGCGCGAGAACCTCGGGCTGCTGGATGCCTCCACGCTGGGCAAGCTGCTGGTCAAGGGGCCTGATGCGGGCCGCTTCCTCGACATGCTCTACACCAACATGATGAGCACGCTGAAGCCAGGCAAATGCCGCTACGGGCTGATGTGTGGCGAAAACGGATTTCTGATCGATGACGGCGTCGTGGCGCGTATCGACGAGGATACATGGCTGTGCCACACGACCACGGGCGGCGCGGACAGCATCCACCAGCACATGGAGGAATGGCTCCAGACCGAGTGGTGGGACTGGCAAGTGTATGTTGCCAACCTGACCGAGCAATACGCACAGGTTGCCGTGGTCGGCCCCAACGCGCGCGCCGCACTCGAGGCGCTGGGGGGCATGGATGTGTCCAGGGACGCGCTGGGGTTCATGGAATGGGCAGACGGCACGCTCGGGGGCTTTGACGCCCGGGTCTACCGGATCTCATTCTCGGGCGAGTTGAGCTATGAGGTGGCTGTCAGGGCAAGCCAGGGGCAAGCGTTCTGGGATGCCCTGATGGCGGTCGGCGACAGCCTTGGCGTGATGCCTTACGGCACCGAGGCGTTGCACATCCTGCGCGCCGAAAAGGGTTTCATCATGATCGGCGACGAGACCGACGGGACAGTGATCCCGCAGGACCTTGGCCTGCACTGGGCCCTGTCCAAGAAAAAGGACGACTATCTGGGCAAGCGCGCGCATGTGCGCAGCCATATGGCCGACCCCGATCGCTGGAAGCTGGTCGGTCTCGAGACGCTGGACGGCAGCACGCTGCCCGACGGGGCCTATGCGGTGGCGGATGGAACCAATGCCAACGGGCAGCGCAATGTGCAGGGGCGCGTGACCTCCAGCTATCATTCGCCGAACCTGGGCAAGGGGATTGCCATGGGGCTGGTCCATCATGGGCCCGACCGCATGGGCGAGGTGATCGAATTCCCCGGCACCGATGGCAAGACCTATCAGGCGCGCATCGTCAGCCCGGTCTTTTACGACGCAGCAGGGGAGAAGCAGGATGTCTGAGGCTGGGACGCACCCGGGGGGACACATCGCGCACATCACCCAGGCGCCGGCGCAAGGCATGATCACCCTGCGCGGTGACCTGAGCACATCGGCCGTCAAGAATGCGGCCACGGGTGTGGCGGCGGTCGACATGCCGGCCCGCGGACAGGCCAACTGTGTCGAGGATCGCGGCATCGCCTGGATGTCGCCGGACGAGTTGCTGGTGCTGTGCCCCTACGACACCGTAGAGGCGAATGTCGACAAGATGCGCGCCACGCTTGGCGATGCCCATGCATTGGCGGTGGACGTGTCGGACGCACGCGCCACGTTCCTCGTCGAAGGGACGCACGCGCGCGAGGTTCTGGCAAAACTCGCACCGGTTGACCTTGCGCCTGATGCTTTCGTTCCAGGCATGTTCCGACGCACCCGTCTGGCGCAGGTGCCTGCCGCGTTCTGGATGCGCGATGCGCGAACGTTCCAGATTGTCTGCTTCCGCAGCCACGCACAGTACGTCCATGACCTGCTTAAAACGGCGGCAGCGCCGGGCAGTGCTGTCGCATACTTTACCGGCTAACGCTGCGGAGTGCCTTCTCTCTTGACGCGAACTGTTGCACCTTGGCGTCAGGGAATCGGTACGAGGGACAGCACATGAAAGGTATTCTGAGCGCGGCTGCGCTTTGCAGTCTGGCGCTTGTCGGGCCTGCGATGGCACAGGGCTACGTCTGCACGCTCAAGACCAACGGCAGCAGTTTCGCCCCTGAGGCGCTGGCGCTCGACATCGACGCCGGGT
>CALCOY010000070.1 GCA_937897325.1 uncultured Shimia sp. | reverse complement strand
TGTATGAAACCTGCCTCAATAACTTAACGCCGGCTTCGTGCCGGCGTTTTTTTTGCTTAGTCATCTTCCAGCAGATCGGTCAACGGGCCGCTGTTTTGCTCTGGTGCTGCATCCATTGCCGTCACCACCCATCTGTTACGCTCACGCTTCAGAAGATAGCTCAGACGACCGGTTTCTTCCCACATCCTCCCGTTGCGTTTGTAGATCGCGTGATAGCGCGACGTGGCACGCGCTGTGATCCGCGAAACCGCGACGATCTCAATGTCGGTAATGCGGTGTTCGGTCGAATCAAAGCGCGGCAGAAGATCCGCCCAGTCGCCGATCACATCCGTTTCAGCCGGCCTGCCGCCGTCTTCCCCCATAAGCGACGTCTGGTTCATCAAGACATGATCGGCGAACTTCTGTTGCAACAGATCCCATTCCCCGTCATCCGCCGCCCTGGCGATGCCCAGAATGACGGCCTGGATCTCTTCTTCGGCGCTTTGCGCCGCTGCCGCCAGACCGGAAGACAATAGAAAAAGCATCATCCAGATGTATCTCATTGGATATCTCCTCGAATCTGGCCGTCATCCATCTAGCGCCCGGAAAGCGTTTGCCATCCGGACCCGATTGCGCAACCTTTCGCACATGCAGCATCGCCCAGATCAGGAGGACTTCCCATGCCATTCGAAATCTCGCTTGCCGGAAAGACAGCCGTCATTACCGGATCGAATTCAGGGATCGGTCTGGGGGTTGCTTGGGAGCTTGCCCGCGCAGGCGCCGACGTGGTTCTGAACTCGTTTACCGACACTGAAGAAGATCATGCTCTGGCACGCGAGATCAGCGAGGAGACGGGTACAAAAGCCCTCTATATCCAGGCCGATATGTCTAAGGACGATCAGTGCCGAGCCCTGGTTGAAAAGGCAGGCTCATGCGACATCCTTATCAACAATGCGGGCATTCAGCACGTGGCGGGCATTCCTGAATTTCCGGTCGAGAAATGGAATGCGATCATCGCCATAAACATGTCTTCGGCCTTCCATACCTCGGCCGCCGCGCTGCCCATGATGCGCAAGGCAGGCTGGGGAAGGGTGATCAACATCGCCTCCGCCCACGGACTAACAGCATCGCCTTACAAATCGGCCTACGTCGCGGCCAAGCACGGGATCGTTGGGCTTACGAAAGTCACAGCGCTTGAAACCGCAAAGGAACCGATCACGTGCAATGCCATCTGTCCGGGCTATGTGCTGACACCCATCGTGGAAAAGCAGATCCCCGACACGATGAAAGAATACGACATGAGCCGCGAGGAAGTGATCCAGAACGTCATGCTGGAACGCCAACCCTCGAAGGAATTTGCCACGGTCGAACAGATGGGCGGCACGGCCGTGTTCCTCTGCTCGGACGCGGGGGCTCAGGTCACCGGCACGACAATCAGCGTCGACGGTGGCTGGACAGCGCTCTAGATTTCGATGGACCAGCGTGATCCTGATGAAAACGGCTGGGCCAGTTCTGCTGGGAACTGGATCGAAGGGGTCGGCGACGCAGGCGATTTTTCACGCCAATTTGTTCTCGACGCTCCGATGATTGCGCGCGTGCGCCAGGCAGCAGCCAGCACGGCTCTCGATATCGGTTGCGGAGAGGGCCGCTTTTGTCGACGTATGCGGGATCTGGGCGTAACCACAACTGGCCTTGACCCAGTGTCGGCCATGATCGACGCGGCAAAAATGCAGGATCCACATGGCCAATACCTGCATGGCTTTGCCGAGGATCTGCCATGTCACGATGCGCATTTCGATCTGGTCGTCTCTTACCTGTCGCTGATCGACATTGATGGAACAGACCGGGCTGTGCCCGAAATGGCGCGTGTCCTTAAACCCGGTGGCAGGATACTTGTCGCCAATCTTTCCAGCTTTGCGACCTCCAGCAGCATGATCGGGCGACGACACTGCAAGGACACGGATGAAATACTCAGACCACTCGGCCGCTATCTCGAAGCGCGCAAGGCCTGGTTCGAATGGGACGGGCTGCGCGTTCAGAATTGGCACAGGCCGCTGTCGCACTACATGCAACTCTTCTTGCAGCAGGGGCTCATCTTGACGCTCTTCGACGAACCGAAACCGCAGGGCGGTCCACCAGAAAGGGTGAACAATTACGCGGATATGCCCTACCTGATGATGATGGAGTGGCAGAAACCATCCGTGTGACGGTTTCCATATTTGGCAAGGTAGGGCGGGCATATCGCCCGCCACAGCTATTCAGCTGCCATTGGTAAGACCAGCCCCTGATCGCGCATAAAAGTCCGAATCTGATCGCGGGCGACCTCTGCAATCGACAAGGTCTCTCCCAGATCGGCAAAAGTCATCGCTGTTACTGTGCCAGCACCATCTTCCTTGTCCTCGGGGCGTCGCCAATCGGCATCAAGGTGATCCGACAGATGTGTCGTCCCTATCAGCTCACCATTCCGGTAATGTCTCAAAACGGGATGGATGAACGGGTCCGGTTCTCCCCCGAAGGCGGTGTGCGCGCGCTGCACATGTGTCGGCGTCTGACCGAAATTGCCGAATTCCAGCGTTACCATCAAGCTCTCCGTGCCCAGCACTTCCGGGTCGCTCGTTGCCCAGTCCACAGGGATGTCCCGATACCGTGTCCCGTCCATGTGAACAATGTCACAGAGAAAACCCGGCTGCAGGAACATCGCCGACGAAAGCGAGATCCGGTTGATGATCTCTTCCACCAGGGCCTCGCCGGCCATGTCTATAACATCGGTCGGGTAGGGCGTGCCTGTGACGCGCCCCGCAATGAACTCTGTCAGCGCTGCGATGTTGTGACGGAAACCATGCACAAAGCCCGACATCGTCTTCTTGAAGTCACGGCTTTGCATGATCGTGCCAGCAAACCACAGGTTCGGTGTTTCAGCCGCTTCCCATTGCGGTGTCATCTCCGGAAACTTGTCGAAATGGCGAAGTTTCGGACGGATCGCTTCATCAAGGACCGTGGCATCCCAGCGAAAGCCCGTGCAGCCCACAACATGGTCATACCGCAGCACGATCTCATGATCCTTGGCCGCTGTCATCCTTGCGGTCACCAGAAATGTGTCGCCGTCCCTTTCGATCCTGACCGGTTCCGCATCGACCACCGCGTTTTGCGACTTGAGTTGATACGTATCGATGAATTGCGTGTTCACCGCCCGCACATGCCCAACAAAATGCGTATTCCAGGCGAACTTAAGCGGGTTAGGGCTCATCACGTGGATCGACGCCGCATGTTCGATCATCCGTTGGGCCGTTTCAAAAGCGGCGTTGCCCTTGCCAAGGATCAGGACACGCTTGTTGTCAAAGCGCTCGGGCGTCGCATCAAACGTCATGTAATTGTCGATTAGGTCAATCCCGGCGACCTCTGGAAGCCATGGCTTTGTGACCCCGCTGGAGATTATCACGTGATGCGCTCTAAAGCTGCGGCCATTCGCGCAGTGAAGCGTGAAGATGTCTCCAGACTTCGAGACATTCTCGACCTCAGCCTCCAAGATCACATCGTCACCCAAATTTTCGGCGAAACGTTCGAGGTATTCCACGTAGACGTCGGCCTTCGGGAAGTATTTCTTGGTGAAATCCCCCACATTCAGACCGTCATCATTGAGCAGTGTGTTCCAATCATAACGCAGCCGGGCATCCGGATCCTCAAGCCCCGTATGCACCTTGTTGATCGAGATAAAATTACGGTGGCGCGGGAACTTGCGAAAAAAACCGCTCACCCCGGACCCACGCTCAAGAAGCCGGACATCCAAGCCCTTCTTGCGCAAAAGATATGCCGCCTGAAGCCCGGCGGGCCCCGCACCTACGATACACACATCAAGTGTTTTACTTGTCATTCGTTTCCCCGATTAAGTAACACCAAAGCCGTCTGGCAATCAAAAGATAGTCTCCCGTTTATCGTGTCAACGATTGGTTTACACAACCTTTCCAGCCCTCGTGCAGTGATTGCTGCGCATGCAAAATTCCGCTACGCATTGGCAAATGGCCGGGGGCGGGATTATGGCGAGACGCAAGACCAAGAAGATTAATCTCGCGCTGCAGGGCGGTGGCGCCCATGGCGCTTTTACCTGGGGCGCTCTGGACCGGTTGCTGGAAGATGACAGTATCGAAATAGCCGCGATCTCTGGCACGTCGGCGGGCGCACTCAATGGTGCCGCCGTCAAGGCTGGCATTGTCCAGAACGGGCGCGACGGGGCCATCGAGAACCTCAAATGGCTCTGGTCCAAAGTGGCAGGGGTCAACGACACCGGCATGACACGCTGGATGTGGCCTTTCGCCCCATCTGCCGTGGCACAAACCCTGGAAAACTCCGCCGCCTACATCGTGGGTGAGGCTTGGTCGCGGATGGTCTCGCCCTACAGCTACGGGCCGTTCTATCAGAACCCCCTGACCGACATCGTCGCACGCCTTGACTACGATTGTGTCTGCGCGGATGTGGGGCCGGCCCTGTTTGTTAGCACCACCCGCGTGCGCAACGGTAAATTGCGCGTCTTCAGCGCGGCGGACGTCACCGGCGATGTCATAATGGCCTCGGCCTGCCTGCCAACTCTCTTTCAGGCGGTCGAGATCTACGATGCAGAGACCAAGCGGAACGAAGTTTTCTGGGATGGCGGCTATACCGGAAATCCAGCGCTTTTTCCGTTGTTTAGCAAAAGCTTACCGGACGATATTGTGGTGGTCAATATCAACCCGCTCGAGCGCAACGAGGTTCCGAAGACCCCCCAGCAGATCCAGAACCGCATAAACGAGATCAGTTTTAACTCATCCCTTCTGCGCGAATTGCGTGCGATTAACTTCGTTCAACGCCTTCTGGACGACGGGACGATGAAAGAAGGGCGCATGTCCCGCGTAAATGTCCACATGATCGCGGATGATGATCTGATGAACGACCTGAGCGTAGCGACAAAACTCGTGCCGAATGCTTACATCATCAACACGTTGCACGATGCGGGCTACAAGGCGGCCGATGCTTTTCTGACGGGACACTTTGACACGATCGGTAGGGACAGCAGTATCGATCTGCGCGAGATGTTTATTTAGCGACTGGGCCGGATGGCTGCGTGATCTCGACGGGCTCGGAATCCTTTCCGTTGGGATAGACAAGACCTGCCGAAATCACCAGTTTCGCCGAGTCTTCGATGCTCATATCCAGTTCGATCACATCTTCGGCAGGAAAAAAGAGCAGAAAGCCCGAGGTCGGGTTTGGTGTGGTGGGCACAAAGATGCTCAGCAATTCACCTCCGTCATAGCGCATTGCCACCTCGCCTTTCGCGGTGGTCGAGATGAAACCGATCGCCCAGATGCCACGTCGTGGATATTCAATGAGGCAGGCCTTTTCGAATGAGCGCTCGGATTGCGCAAAGACCGTCTCGGAGATCTGTTTGATCCCTGAATAGATTGACCGAACGACGGGCGTGCGTTCCACAAGGCTTTCGGCGAAGCGGATCAGCGACCGACCGATCAGGCCCTTGGCCATCCAGCCAACGATGACCGTAAAGATCAGGAAGATAACCACGCCGATCCCGCGCACGTTGATCTGCACCGAAGGATCAAGGCCAAGCAGGTTCTGGATCAGCTTGTCGGGTTGATAGGCGTAGGGGACCAGCGGCAGCACCCAACCGTCAATCCAGCCGACGACTGTCCAGATCAGCCAGATCGTCAGGCCCACCGGTGCGATCACGACCAGCCCGGTCAGGAAAGACGCCCTAAGACGGGCCAGCATGCCTGGCCGTTTGGGCGTTTCTGGATCAAAAGGTGTGTTCATAACTCGTCCAGCAACATCGCGATGTAGTTAGGTGAAGCGGATAAGCTCTACAATGGCAATGCGCATCTGATCGGTCACGGAATGCTGAAGACGCTCAATTGCTTGGCAATTTTAGCGGCAAGTCGGGCATTGTTTCTCACCAAAGCGATGTTTGCGGTCAGGGACGCGCCATCGGTCAGCTCAAAAATGCGTTGCAGCAGAAAGGGCGTGACCGCTTTGCCAAGGATGCCCTGAGCGTCTGCCTCACTTTGGGCCTGCGCGATGATCGGGGCGAGCGTCTCTGCCGTGATCTGGTCCACCTCTGGGATCGGATTCACGACAAGCTGGCCACCGGGCAATCCGACGGCCGTGCGCATCCGGTGGGCGGCTGCGATACGGCCCGGATCATCCATGCGTTGCGGCGCCTTAAGCCCCGATTGCCGCGACCAGAAGGCCGGGATCTGATCCTGACGATAGGCAATTACTGGGACACCCTGGGTCTCCAGGACCTCAAGTGTTTTCGGAATATCCAGAATGGCCTTCGGCCCTGCCGCCACGACGGTGACCGGGGTCTGCGCCAATTCGATCAGATCGGCTGAGATGTCAAAGCTGTCCTGCGCGCCCACATGCACCCCTCCGATCCCGCCCGTGGCAAACACGGCGATCCCGGCAAGATGTGCGGCGATCATCGTGGCGGCGACAGTTGTCGCACCTGTGCGCCCCTCGGCCATGCAGATGGCAAGATCCGCCCGACTTAGCTTTGCCACATCCTTTGCCTGCGCCAGTGACGCTAGCTGCTGATCCCTAAGGCCCGCATGCAGAACACCGTCCATTACGGCAATGGTCGCTGGCACAGCACCCCCATCGCGCACATCCGCTTCGACCTGCCGAGCAACGTCGAGGTTTTGCGGGTAAGGCATCCCGTGTGTGATGATCGTGCTTTCAAGTGCGACGATGGGGGCCCCACTCTCCAAGGCCGCTGCAACTTCGGCAGATGGTGTAAAGAGAGTCATTTTGGTGTTACCCCTGAAACATAACTTGCCGCCGCCTCCAGCGCCCTGGCCAAGGCCGCCTCGCGATCAGCACCTTGCCGTTCGGCAGCGATATGTGCCGCCATGAAGGTGTCGCCCGCGCCCGTAACCCGCGTTACCAGAACCTGCGGCGGAGTCTGGGCGATCAGGCCGGCGGCGTTGCCGTCTGTCGCGGTATCACCGCCATCCGTCACCAGAACCCGCGCCGCACCGCGTTTCAGCAACCCCTCTGCCGCTGCCTGCGATGTCTCGAAAGCCTGCTGACACAAAAGCCCTGCCTCTTCCAGATTAACGTAGAGCGTGCCGCGCCCCTGCTGCAGGAAGGGTGACAATCGCTCTGCCTTGCCGGGCGAGGCAGGCGCCACCCGCAGATCAGCCGCCTTCAGGATCGGGCTTTTTGCGATGTCGCTTAGCAGATTGATCGTCAGGTTACCGTCAAGCGCGGCGAGACCCGCATAAGGATCGCTTTCGGATCCCAAACGTCCGTCTGTCAGCGGGCGCAGGATCTTGTCACCGGCCGCTTCCAGCGAATGCGCGTCGGCTATGGCTGCGATCAAACCGTTCGCCCCCTCGACAGCCATGTAGCGGTCCGTCGGCAGATCTTCCGAGCGATAGACCATGTTGGTGACCATGCCCCGCGCTGTGCAGGCTGCAATCAACTCATCACCTTCCGCATCACGACCAACCGCGCTCAACAGAGCAGGGGTCAGACCGAAGCGCGCCAGCGTGATAGCAATGTTCATTGCCACGCCGCCCGGAATGCGCGTAATGCGACCTGCAACGTCCGAACCCTGCCGCATGGCCGAGGGCGAGCGCCCGATCACGTCCCACAGGACCGACCCGATGCAAAGAATATCGATGCTGGCGCTCATAACCGCTTCATGGCGCAAGCGGTCAGGGGGCACAAGTCAACCGGGCACGGCAAAGGTCAACGCAGCCCATAGGGTTTCCCAAACGGCGTCGCCATCCCCCGAGAAGGGCCGCAGGATGACCGCATCGAGCAGGTAGGCATGCCCCGCCATGACAGGAATTCTCGCGATGCCATTTGCATCTGACCGGTGCAGTGTGATCTTGACGCTGTCATCTGAAGCTTTCGAAAAGACCTCCACTTGTGCATCGGCCCTTGGATTGCCCGCGTCCAGCACCTGAACCTGCATGAGCCCATTGAAATCCGGGGCGTAAGGATTGGTGAGCGCCACGATTTCGGTCGCAAGGCCAAGCGCGCGGTCCGCACCCTGGCCGTCTCCAACGGCGATCAGCGCCTTGACATGCCTTGTATATACCTCTTTGAAGCCTTCCCGCGGAAATCCGGCCGCCTGATGACGCGCCTCGATCTTGGGGAAATCCTTGTGTTCCGCAAACTTCGCGAACTTCTCCCAGGTCTTGTAAGTAATCGTGCTGGGCGTGGTTTCATGTGCAATCACGAGCAGGCCGTCTTGGTCGATGACCGTCTTCACAGGCGGCACATCTCCCAACCGCCCCTCAACCGTTTGCACCTCGTCCCCAAAGACGAGATCGAACCGTGTGAAGCGGCGCGGAAAATAACCGATGCTGATGCCCGAAAACTCCTCGCCATTCCGAAGCCTTGCAGTAATTTCCTCACCTTGCGCCACCTTGTAGGCCTCGGGCTCGATCCAGAACTCATGCGCGCTTGCAGCCGGGGCTGCAAAAGCGCAGAAAGCGATGAAAAGGATGCGGGGGAAGAACATGATACGGCCTTTGATTGTGCTGCTGAACAAGCTGCTTTTTGTGCTGGTCTTGTCAAGTACACTCGCTCGAGCGCACGAGGTTACCCCCGCCATAGCGGACCTGACGGCTGCGGATGGTAAGGTGAGTTTCGACATCCGTCTGAACATCGAGGCGTTTCTGGCAGGCATCGACCTTGACGGACTTGCGGACACGGATGAGGCGCAAGGTTCTGACACCTATGATGTGCTGCGGGCCGAGGATCGTGATGCCATCGCCGCGCGTCTCGCTCCGCTCATCGACAGCTGGAACGCTCTGCCTCTTTTGGCAGCGGACGGGACACCCATTGCCCTCACACAGAACAGTTTCGAGATCATCGAGGACGCAGGTCTCGAAAATCCCCGCGTCTCAAGGCTGGTGCTGTCTGGAAGCTTGCCTTCTGGCACCGAAATGCTGAGCGTTAACTGGCCGGACGGGCATGGCGCGCTTGCATTGCGCCAGCAGGGCGCCGCGGATCTAGTCACCGTCGAACTGGAAGAAGGTGACACCAGCGCACAGATCCTGCTGATTGGTGAAGCATCTGCGACCGGATGGCAGACCTTTGCGGGCTACATCCCGATCGGTTTTGACCACATTCTGCCAAAGGGTCTTGATCATATTCTGTTCGTTCTGGGCCTGTTCCTGCTGTCGACCCGTCTGGGTCCGCTGATTTGGCAGATCAGCGCCTTCACATTGGCACACACGGTCACACTGGCTTTGGGCGCGCTTGATATCGTGACGATCCAAGGCAGCGTGGTAGAACCTTTGATTGCCGCCTCGATCGTCTATGTCGCGATCGAGAATATTTTTGCGACCCGCCTGAATGTCTGGCGGCCCGTGATCGTCTTCGGTTTCGGGCTGCTTCACGGGTTGGGCTTTGCCTCGGTTCTGGAGGAGTTTGGCCTGCCCGAGGCACAGCTCATTCCCGCGCTTCTCGGCTTTAATGTGGGCGTGGAAGTCGGACAGCTGACCGTCATCGCAATGGCCTTCATCCTGCTTTTGCTGGCTACACGCGCGGCCAGGCTCGCCGATCTGGACGATGCCGAACGGGTGGTGGTCGATCAAGACGTAATGTTCCGCGCCGTGTCGATCACCGGGTCGCTGGCCATCGCCCTGATCGGCATCTGGTGGGTAATCGAAAGAACGCTGCTCTAGCCGAGGTCCGCCACGAATGCGCTCAGGCGTGCCGAGGGATCATCATGCTCCCAGATTTCGTCACCCAAGGCGATGAAGTCGGTGATCGTCTTCAACTTGCTTGCAACCTCCAGTGTGATGCCGCCTTCGGCAACGACCGGCACTTCGATGATCTCCGACCACCAAGCAAAAAGCTCGGCCTCGGCCAATGTCCCGTCGCCCAACGCCCCCGCCATCGGGCCGAAGCTGACGTAGTCAGCACCGGCCTCGCCTGCGCTCATCCCGTCATGCCGCGATGCCCCGCAAAAACTGCCGACGATGGCGTCAGCCCCTAGCGTCTTGCGCGCGCCCCGAACCGATCGGCCAGCATCCGATAAATGCACCCCGTCCAGACCGAGCCGTTCCGCCAGCGCCACGTGATCGTTGATTACGATCGCTACGTCCCGCGCATGGGCGACCTCCCGGCAGGCATCGGCCGCCCGCGCGATCCGGTATTCATCGCGTGAACTCAGATCAAGGCGCAGGCACGCCACTGCCTCTGCATCAAGCACGCGCCCCAGAAGATCGGGGAATGTGGCCACTTCAATCGTGGGGGGGAGGATCAGATAGATCTGCGGCTGCTCTTCATCGCTCATGGGCGTTGTCCTGTTTTGCTTCCCTCTAGCCCAAGTCATCGCCGATGGAAACGGTCTTGCCCTCGGCGCGCGGGGTGCCTAAGCCCTGCCGCCATGACTGACCGACCCACGTTCATCCTTGTCCGGCCCCAGATGGGCGAGAACATCGGCGCTTCGGCGCGCGCGATGTGCAATTTTGGGCTCAACCGGATGCGGATCGTGGCACCCCGCGATGGCTGGCCCAACCCTGCCGCCACAGCCCTTGCCAGCGGGGCGGGCAGGGTTCTGGACGCCGCCGTCATCACGGATGATCTGCCTGGCGCCCTGTCAGATTGCACCTATGTTTTTGCGACCACCGCAAGGTCGCGGGATCTGACCAAGCCGGTCTTCAGCCCCGAAGCCGCCATGCAGGAGGCCGCAAAGCGTATCGCCGAAGGCCAGCATGTCGGTGTGCTTTTCGGCCCCGAACGCGCAGGTCTTGAAAACGAAGATATCGCAAGGACCAACGCGATCATCACAGTCCCGGTGAACCCGGAATACCCATCGCTCAACCTTGCGCAATGCGTTCTGCTCACTGCCTATGAGTGGCGCCGCAACAGCACCGATGTTGTAGGGCAGGAGGTCGAAATGGCCGGTACTGATTGGGCCAGCGGGGCCGAGGTTGAATACCTCGCCCGTCATTTTGAAGAACAGCTGGAGGATGCGGGTTTCTTTTTTCCCGACCACAAGGTCCAGTCGATGAAGGCCAACCTCAGAAATATGTGGAGCCGCATGCCACTGACCCGCGTTGACGTCCAGATGTTGCACGGGCTGCTGCGGCAGTTGGTCCGCGGCAAGCACAAGGACTGACGCTGGACGACAGCGCGGCCCGCGCATAACTAAGGGCCAAACAAGGGGAAGCCGATGGCCACCAAGCGCAGCATTTTCGAAGAGGTCGGAACCACCGAACGCCAGACCGCGCAGACCGGCGTGATCGACAAGGGCCGAAAAGGTGCCCGCGGCGCGATCCGTGTCTGGCTGATTTTGCTCTTTGCGCTAGTCGTTGTCATGATCGCCGTTGGCGGGCTGACCCGCCTGACCGACAGCGGACTTTCCATCACCGAATGGCGCCCCTTCACCGGTGCGATCCCGCCCCTGAACCAGGCCGATTGGGACGCCGAATTCGCGCTTTACCAGCAGATCGACGAATTTCGTATCCAGAACAGTTGGATGACGATGGCCGATTTCAAGGTGATCTACTGGTGGGAGTGGGGGCATCGGCAGTTGGGCCGCGTGATTGGCCTCGTTTGGGCCATCGGTTTCTTGTGGTTCCTCCTGCGACGTCAGATCCCGACCGGTTGGAAAACGCGCCTACTGTTTCTCGGAGCCCTGGGTGGCGCCCAAGGAGCAATCGGCTGGTGGATGGTCGCCAGTGGCGTCACGCAGGGCGAGGGCATGGTCGATGTGGCGAGCTACCGCCTTGCCACTCATCTGGGTCTGGCCTTTGTCATTCTCGGTTTTGTGGCCTGGTACGCCATGCTTTTGAGCCGGGAAGAACGGGATCTGATGCAGGCCCGCCGCGGGAAAGAGGCCAGGCAATTCTCACTCTCCACCGGCCTCATGCATTTCGCCTTCTTGCAGATCCTCATCGGTGCACTCGTTGCGGGCATCGATGCAGGCCGATCTTACACCGACTGGCCGCTTATGGGCGGGCAGTGGTTCCCGGCCTCTGCCTTTACTTTTGAGCCGATCTGGCGCAACTACTTCGAAAGCCCTGGCCTCGTTCAATTCATCCACCGCTGTGCCGGCTACTTGCTGCTTTTTTTCGGTGTGATCGTCTGGCTGCGCGGGCGGAAATCGGCCCATCCCCAGACCCGGTTTGCATTCAACGCTGTCTTCGCGGCCCTTATCGTGCAAATCGTCCTGGGGATAGTCACCGTCCTTTACGCAGCACCTTGGTATATCGCCATCGTGCACCAGTTCCTGGCGGTGGTCCTCTGGGTTCTGATCCTCCGCGCGCGCTTTCTCAGCGCCTACCCAATTGCAACATCTATCCGTGGAGCCTCCGCATGACAGCCTTCGATGATCTCATGACCTTCCAGCGCGACACGGAGGCGCTTCGCTTGATATCCTGGCGTTTAGGTTGGGATCAGGAAACGATGATGCCAAAAGGTGCAGCCGAACAGCGCGGCGAAGAAATGGCAGCGATCGAAGGTGTGTTGCACGCCCGCCGCCTTGATCCGCGCGTGGGCGATTGGCTCGAACAGGCCGAGCCGCAAGACGAGGTGCAAACGTCACATCTCCGACACATCCGCCGCGATTTTGACCGTGCTTCGAAGGTTCCTGCTGACCTCGCGGCCACCATCGCTCGCATCACCTCGACGGCGCAGGGCAAATGGGCGCAAGCCCGCTCGGACGAGGATGTCGCAGCCTTTCTGCCGGTCTTGCAAGAGGTCGTGGACCTCAAACGGCAAGAGGGGGCAGCGCTTGCTGGCAATGACGCTATCTATGATGCGATGCTTCAGGATTACGAGCCAGGCACCACCGGCGCGCAGCTGGCAGCCATGTTCGATGCGCTTCGCCCTGAATTGAGCGACTTGCGGGCGGCCATCCGCGAGGCCGAAGCCCCCGCGAAACTTAAAGGCACGTTTGACGAGACCAAACAGCTCGTCTTATCCGAGGTTTTGGCACTTACCTTCGGCTACTCGCTCCATAACGGGCGGATCGACAAGGCCGTTCACCCGTTCAGCTCGGGTTCAGGTCACGATGTACGGATCACCACGCGAACCAATCCCCAAGATCCCTTCAACTGCTTTTACTCGACCATCCACGAGGTTGGGCATGCCTGTTATGAGCAGAGCATTGATGACGCCTATCTGTTGACCCCGCTGGGGCGTGGTGTGTCGATGGGCGTGCATGAAAGTCAAAGCCGGATATATGAAAATCAGCTCGGCCGCAGCCGTGCTTTCACGGGCTGGCTTTATGGCCAGATGCGTGATGCCTTTGGCGATTTCGGCATCCCCGACGAAGAGGTGTTCTACGGCACGGTCAACCGCGTGAACGAAGGCTTCATCCGCACCGAAGCGGACGAGGTGCAGTATAACCTCCATGTCCTTCTGCGCTTTGACTTGGAACGCGCCCTCATGGCGGGGGACCTGCAGGTGGATGATCTCGAATCTGCCTGGAACGATCGGTTCGAGGCCGATTTTGGCTATCCTATTGACAAGCCCTCAAACGGGATCCTGCAGGACGTGCACTGGTCCGTCGGCCTCTTTGGCTACTTTCCGACCTATTCGTTAGGCAATGTCTATGCCGGCTGCTTGCATGCGGCGCTGCGCAAGGCTGTTCCCGATCTCGACACGCATCTGGCTCAGGGCGACACCAAACCCGCCACGACCTGGCTGCGCGAGAACCTCCAGCAGCACGGCGGCCTTTATGAACCCCGCGAAACGATCCAACGCGCCAGTGGCATGGAACCCAGCGAGGCGCCTCTTGTGGCCTATCTGAAAGACAAGTTCAGCGGGATCTACCGTCTTTGACCAACCTTTAGTGCTGCGACCAATTTATTTGCTTGAGTCTGGAAACAAACTGCTTACACAAGCGAACCAGGTGGAGCTTCAACTTTTGATTGTGTTCTGACAAACTCACTGAAGTCCTATACTTCAGATCTGGAAAATGAAGTTATCACTAGGCCATGTAGGCCTCACGGCCGTTCTGGTTGTCTGATTCGCGGGCTGAACGGATCCCATTTTGACAGGCGAGCACGCTGTAAGACCAGCCACACCGCTGTTCAAAGCAGCATCGCGTCAAATACAGGCCAATCGCCTGGCCGAGGTGCCGTTACGCGCCTTCGCAGCGGAAGGCGCCGAACTCAACGGTGCGCGCAGCACACTCGACACGCCGTATTGCCGCGTCACTCTCACAACGCCGGGGGTCGCAAGGCATCCGACCTATGAAACGCGATCCCCGAAGTTAGATGTCGTGTATGAGGCCAATAACAAGACAGCAATTCTCGAACTTCAACCTGTCAACGCAAGCAAACAGGGCAGAGCAACAACCAGTTATGTCGTATTCGGCGTGATCGGGTCCGCCATCGCCAACGAAAGTCCAGATCTGACTGACGATGTTTTCACCTATGGTCCAGCAAGGGCAAAGTCTCCTAAGTGAACTCATGAAATCCATTTGTTATTATCCCGCTTTGCAGCTGGGCTTCTCGCGCTAGCAGCATAGAGTGCTTTCAGATTTCCGCCTCGAACGGCGATTGGACCTGTCAGGGCGTTCTGTAAGCAAAGCAGGCCCGCACAGTAAGCTGCACGGTCAACGTACCGCTGACCTGTAGCGACGGCCAGACCGTCCGGTGGACGCTCACATTCAAACCCTTCGAGGGGACGTTAACAGAGCAATTCAAATTGCCCGACAGGACGAATGGTCGGTTTGTCTTTGAAGACGGCAGGCTGGGCAATTGATCGCTACAAGACGCCCGCAAAGACCGCGTAGATCTTTAGAGTAGGTCGAAATGTGCTGAACTGATCAAAGTCGTTAATCCAAGCGCGTCGCTTTTCCCAGGATGATTCAAAAAAAATTCAATCGCCACCCAAGGGGAGGTGAAGACTGTTTTGCCTGCGATTTTATGTGGAGCGCGCGCTTCTCATGATCATGATCTTTTGACTTATGCCTGAGACAACCTTGCATTCGGTCTTGATCGCTGTTGCCACGCACGGTTGTTCACCTTATGTTCTCGCCATGAGGTGGCGGAAGCGAAATCTGAAAGCCGTGGCGGACATGATCTGTGGCAATGTCGATCATTTTCCGTATCGCTCCAGCCGCTACATCACCGAGTTTTTCGAGCATTGTGGGCTCGATTTTCGGCATGATGGTTCGACGCGTGGGCGTTGGACAGCCCGCCGCCTCGAACAGGTACTTGCCCTGCCGCGTACGGCCCCACGTATGGCGCCTGAACCTTTCGTTCGGATCATCGAGACCCTGCTGGATAAAAACGAAGCGCAAGAGGGCGATCCGCATCGTCGTAAGGCGTTGGCTGCGCTCAACGTCATCTTGTCCAGCGAAGGATGGCTCGCTTTCTATGATGATGACGGACAAGGCCGCTTGCGCCACATCGCCACCAATACGCTGGTCCAGATCGTCAATCCGCACCGCCCCCTCACAACGGCCGAGCTTCTGCGCAAGGATCAACTGGCCGCTTATCTGTCGAAATGCTCCGAGGATGAGCTGATCGAAGAGGTGCTGCTGCCACTATTCAGACAACTCGGATTTCATCGTATCACAGCCACAGGGCACACCGATAAGGCGCTGGAATACGGCAGGGATATCTGGATGAAGTTCACGCTGCCGACCCTGCATGTTCTGTACTTCGGCATTCAGGCTAAGAAAGGAAAGCTGGTCGCATCCGGAACCAACAAGATCGGGCAGGGCAGTATCGGGACGATCCTGAACCAGGCCACGATGATGCTGGGGCATGAGATCTTCGATCCCGAAATGAACCGGCGCGTGCTGGTCGATCATGCGCTGATCGTGGCGGGGGGCGAGATCACCAAACAAGCCCGAAATTGGCTGGGTGAGCGTCTTGATGCTGCGCGCCGGTCCCAGGTCATGTTCATGGAGCGTGACGACATCCTGAACCTTTGTGTCGTCACCCGTCTGCCTCTACCGCATGGCCCTTCCAATCAAAGGGACCATGTTAGGATTTGAGGCAGACTAGTATGGGTGAGACTTGGGCGTTTCCCCTTAATCGAGACGTCCGATCGCCTTGCGCGTTAATGGGCACATGCCGACATAGACACCGACCCTGTACCGACGTGATACCGACGTCAAAAGATAGGACTTTTTGCGCTGTTTCTATGTGTTCCCTTAGTTTCGGTCGGGTTGGTATATGGCACGCTTCAGGCGCTATGGGCGGTACCTCAGCCGGTTTGTTCCGCCGCCTCTAGGCGCTCAAGTGCGGTCATCCAAAGAGCTTCGGCGCGGTCAAGCCCATCCATGACTTCAGCATACTTCTTCTGCCAGGTCTCAAGCTCTCCAATCCGCGTATCTTCATAGAGTTCCGGTGCTGCGAGCTTGGCTGCGAGCTGGTCGCGCATCTCGTTGAGCTTCTCTACCCGCGCCTCGGATTTCCGGACCTCCGATCGCAATGCGATCAGTTGATCGCGACTCAGCCGTTTCGGCTTGAGGGCAGCAGTTTCGCGGGGGCGTTTTTCCTGCGAAAGCAGAAGCTTGCGGTATGTTTCTAAATCTTCTTCAAAGGGTTTTACCGTCCTGCTCGACACAAGCCACAAACGGTCAGCCACCAGTTCAAGCAGGTGCATGTCATGGCTGACAAGGATTACCGCACCGGTGTAGTTCGTAAGCGCCTCGACAAGTGCCTCGCGGCTTTCGATATCTAGGTGGTTGGTCGGCTCGTCAAGGATCAGGAGATGCGGCGCATCGAGCGTGGCCAGCAAAAGTGAGAGACGCGCCTTTTGCCCGCCCGACAGCTGCCCCACCAGCGTTTCGGCTTGATCGGCGTTCAGGCCAAAGCCAGAAAGCCGCGCGCGCCATTTGGCTGGCGCTTCATTCGGCCGCTCGCGCCGCAGGTGATCCAGAGGGGTCTCGTCGACGTGAAGCTCATCCACCTGATGCTGGGCAAAGTAGCCAATCCGCAGTTTGGCTGCCTTGATCATGCGGCCCTTCATTACTGGAAGCCTGCCGGATAACAACTTGGAAAGTGTGGATTTTCCCTGGCCATTCTTGCCAAGAAGGGCGATACGATCATCTTGATCAATCCGTAGATCCAGACCCTGCAAAACCTGTGTGTCGCCGTAACCCGTCACCCCACCTTCAAGGTTGATTATGGGCGGCGAAAGCTCTTCCGGGTTGGGAAATTCGAAACGCCGCAGGGCCACCTCCTGTGGACTCGCGATCGGCTGCATCCGAGCCAGAGCCTTCAGTCGTGATTGCGCCTGTCTGGCCTTGTCCGCCTTGTATCGAAAGCGATCCACATAGGATTGAAGATGCGCGCGCCTTGCCTCTTGCTTCTTGGCCTCGGCCGCCGCAACGGCCAGCTTTTCTGCCCGTTGGCGCGCGAACTGATCATAGGGGCCTTGGTAGAAGGTCAGCTTGCGGTCTTCGAGATGCAGGATCGCACCGACGGCACGGTTGAGCAGACCGCGATCATGGCTGATGATCAGAACGGTGTGCGGGTATCGGGCCAGGTAGCTTTCAAGCCATAAAGCGCCTTCGAGATCCAGATAGTTCGTCGGCTCGTCCAGAAGCAGCAGATCTGGTCGTGCAAAAAGAACGCCCGCCAGCGCCACGCGCATCCGCCAACCCCCTGAAAAGTCCGAGCATGGTCGCTGTTGATCAGCCTCGTCGAAGCCCAACCCCTTCAGGATCGTGGCCGCGCGCGCCTCGGCGCTCCAGGCGTCCAAGTCGGCCAAGCGGGTCTGAATCTCGGCGATACGGGCTGCGTCATCGGTTTCTTCGGCCAGAAGGGCCGCGCGTTCGGTGTCAGCTGCAAGCACAGTGTCGAGCAGGCTGACCTGATTGGCGGGCACTTCTTGTGCGACACCACCGATCCGCATGCCCGCTGGCAAGGAGATGGCGCCGCTTTCCAATGCCAGTTCGCCGCGGATCAGACGAAAGAGGGTTGTCTTTCCAGTCCCGTTGCGACCTACGAGGCCGACCTTGTGGCCCGACGGGATCACTGCGCTGGCCGTTTCAAGGAGGGGCCGGCCAGCAACCGCATAACTTATGTCGTTGATCCGCAGCATACCGGGGCCTTAGCAGGTTGCGAAGGTCACCTGCAACGCCCCTTTCCAAGGTCAGACCCCCATGCTATCGGAGCCGCGATTTCAATATCCGGCGCCCGGCTTGGGCCCGCTTGACCAACGGAGAGACCCATGGCCCTGGAACGGACCTTTTCCATCATCAAACCCGATGCGACGCGCCGCAATCTGACTGGCAAGATCAACGCGAAATTCGAAGAGGCAGGTCTGCGGATTGTGGCGCAAAAGCGCATTCATCTGACCAAGGCGCAGGCGGGTGAATTCTACAAGGTGCACGCAGAGCGCCCGTTCTATGATGAATTGTGCGAATTCATGGCCTCAGCCCCGATCGTCGCCCAGGTCCTCGAAGGTCAAGGTGCTATTGCAAAGAACCGAGAAGTCATGGGCGCGACCAATCCGGCGGATGCGGCCGAAGGCACGATCCGGGCCGAGTTTGCCGAGAGCGTGGGCGAGAATTCGGTCCATGGATCGGACGCGCCTGAAACGGCAGCGGTTGAGATCGCCTACTTCTTCTCTGGTCTTGAACTGGTCGGCTGAGCTTTTGTGAAAAGGTGCGTGCTGCGCGGGCAAGCGATGTTTTGTGGCCCCGATGGGGGCCGCGATTGCGATGCTGTTGCAACCTTCCTGTTGGTGCCCCAATAGCGTCTTGGGCGCGAGCCCGTATTCTGAGCGATAAGAAGGGCTGGAGCGGGTAACGGGAATCGAACCCGTAACTTAAGCTTGGGAAGCTCGCGTGATACCTTTTCACCATACCCGCCCGGACCCTGGGGGTAATCGGTCGGGATCTTAGGGTCAAGCGATCAAGGTGCGCGCGCGGTAATGAGGTTGATCACAGCCGGGATGCGAAGCCCGTTAGCCGTGCCATAACTTGCAAACGTGTTGGCGAGCGTTTTCGCGATACGCATTCGATCGGCCTCGTTGCCTTCGAAGAGAGACAGTATGCTTTGGGCGGGACCGATATGCGTGCTTTGCAAAGCGACATCATACGCAGATCCCGAAGGTGTGAGATGCAGGGATTTTGCATCGCATTTGACGTCTTGCAATTCTGCCGCCTCAAGCATTCGGATCACGCGTTGTGCGTCTTCGAAGGCAAAGGGCCCCGGCAGGGTGCGATCCGTCTTTGGAGGTTTGCCCATCACATCTGACGCGACGGCGGCAGCATCCATGAACCATGGGTTCTGCGGGGCAGGACCCCAGGCTGCCATGATCATACGTGCGCCAGACTTTAATCCTTTGGTGATGTTGGCAAAAGCGGCAGCCGTGTCAGCGAAGAACATAACGCCAAATCGCGAGATCATAACGTCATAGGCATGATCGAACGCGTGGGTCTGAGCATCGGCTTGGACGAACCGCGCCTGGGGTTTGTCGGCGCCCTGTGTGCGTGCGTGTTTCAGCAAGGTTGGCGAGATGTCGAGCCCGGTCACGCGACCCTGATCGCCAACATAGTCGGCCGCCGCAAATGTGCTGGTGCCTGCGCCGCAGCCGATGTCGAGCACGTGTTCCCCTGTTTGCAGATCTGCCTCTGCCAGAACCAGATCTAGGACTGGGGCTAGGGTTGCATCCATGCCGTGCTGGTGTGTGACCCATTTGTGGCCGGCAACATCGGTCCAGAATTCTGCCTGATCCGCGTTGCTCATCCCCGGCGTCTCCTGCGACGGCCCCCGGCCTCACCTCCGCCTGTGTTGAAGCTGACATCGGGCAAGGTCACGACAGAGTTCAGGATGGGGAATGGATCGGCGCTGTTCGGGATGGCCGAAGCGTTGACGAAGTGTTCCTGGAATTTCGGCTCGATGGCTGTTTCGACCTTGGTGATATCCCGTACCATGGTTTCGATCTCCGACCGGGCCGCGATGTTGCACAGGGCGATGCGGGCGCCCGTGCCAGCGGCATTTCCCGCACTTGTGACCTTGTCCAGCGGTGCATCCGGGATCATGCCAAGGACCATGGCGTGTTTCGTAGAGATATGCGCGCCGAAGGCACCGGCCAGAACGATGCGGTCCACGTGATCGACACCACGTTCATCCATCAACAGGCGGGCCCCCGCATAAAGGGCCGACTTGGCCAGTTGGATCGCGCGGATATCGCCCTGGGTGACCGTGATCCTCGGGCCGCCATCGGCCGTGCCGTCATGGATCAGGTAGGCATTCGTGCGCCCCTCTGCGACACTCCGCAATGTGCCGGTCTGCGCCGCTGAACCGATAAGGCCAGAGGCGTCCAGCAGGCCAGCGATGCGCATTTCGGCCACCGCTTCGATGATTCCGGATCCGCAGATGCCTGTGATGCCCGTTTGCGCGGTTGCCCTGGCGAAGCCATCCTCATCGGACCAGAGATTGCATCCGATCACGCGGAAGCGGGGTTCTTTCGTGTCTGGATCAATTTCTATACGTTCAATGGCCCCAGCAGCGGCCCGTTGGCCCGAGCTGATCTGCGCGCCTTCGAATGCCGGGCCTGTGGGCGAAGAACAGGCCAGAACGCGAGTCTTGTCGCCCAGAAGGATTTCGGCATTGGTTCCGACATCGACCACAAGGACCAGATCTTCAGACTGGCCCGGTTGTTCCGACAGGGCCACTGCCGCTGCATCCGCCCCTACATGCCCGGCGATGCAGGGCAGAAGGAACAGGCGGGCAGAGGGATTGATCGCTGAAAGGTCGAGATCTCGCGCATCAAGCGAAACTGCCTCGGACGTGGCCAAGGCAAACGGCGCCTGGCCAAGTTCGACCGGATCGAGACCTAGAAGCAGGTGATGCATGACCGGATTGCATACGAAGACGGCTTCGATGATCAGGCTGGGATCAATACCCGCTTCCTTTGCAATGTCGGCGGCCAGCGTATCAATGGCCTCACGCACTGCGTTGGTCATTTCCTTGTCGCCGCCTGGGTTCATCATCGCGTAACTGACCCGGCTCATCAGGTCTTCGCCAAAGCGGATCTGCGGGTTCATAATACCAGACGAGGTTCTGACCTCTCCCGTCACCAGATCGCAGAGATGGGCGGCAATCGTGGTCGAGCCGAGATCGATTGCCAACCCAAATAGTCCACCTTCGTGCAGGCCAGGCCAGATATCGAGAAGGTGATTCTCTTTGTCGTTGTGCCCTTTGTGAAGCGCGACGGTCACCTTCCATTTACCCTTCCGCAGGGTCGGCTGCAGGCGCGCAAGGATCGGCAGATCGCAGCGCAAGCTGTCAATCTCCCATTGCGCTTTTAAGGCGCGGGCCAAACGTTCCAGGTCACCTGTCGGTTCGTGCATGTCAGGTTCTTCAACTTCAAGATAGTAAAGCCGCGTCGCCGGATCCATCTTGATCGCCCGGGCAGTGGCGGCCTTGCGCACGACCTGCTTGTGCACCTGGCTTTCAGGCGGGACGTCAATGACCACGTCACCTTGCACGGTGGCCTGACAGCCGAGACGGCGCCCCTTCGTCAAACCGCGCTTGTCGTCGTAGCGTTGTTCGACCGCGTTCCACTCTGAAAGCGCGTCGGCTGAGACGGTCAGCCCATGCTTTGGAAACTCTCCATAACCTGGCGTGATCTGGCACTTCGAACAAATGCCACGTCCGCCACAGACCGAATCGAGATCCACCCCCAATTGCCGCGCAGCTGTCAGAATCGGCGTGCCGACGGGAAAGTGCCCGCGTTTGCCCGAGGGTGTGAAAATGACAAGTGGGTCGCTGTTCATGTACTCGTATCCTTCGTTATCGCGCAGAATAGTGTCGGGTGCGGTAAGGGAAAGAGGTAGAACGGCACATTTCGATGCTTGTACGGCAATTCCGAGCGCGCCTGATGCGGCTGTTTTGGCTCTTTCCATTCGTCGCACAGCGTGAAATAGGAAAGTGCCAACCGACGTCCCCAAGTGAGGTGATCCATGGAGATTCGCGAGGCGCTTACCTTTGATGACGTTCTGCTTGTGCCCGGTGCGTCGAATGTGCTGCCATCAACGGCCGATACCCGCACACAGGTCACGCGCACGATTTCCATGAACATCCCCCTGCTAAGCTCTGCGATGGACACGGTAACGGAGGGGCGTATGGCGATCGCCATGGCGCAGGCTGGCGGCATTGGGGTCGTGCATCGCAACCTCAGCATCGAAGAACAGGCGCGCGAGATCCGCCGGGTGAAGCGCTTTGAATCGGGAATTGTCTACAGTCCGATCACACTCCGCCCCGATCAGACGCTGGCTGACGCAAAGGCCCTGATCGAACGCTACAACTTCACGGGGTTTCCGGTGGTCGATGATGTGGGCCGTGTGGTCGGCATCGTGACGAACCGCGACATGCGCTTTGCGACATCCGACGACACGCCCGTAAGTGTCATGATGACGTCCGATAACCTCGCTGTTCTGGAAGAACCGGCGGATCGGGACGAGGCAATCAGCCTTATGAAATCACGGCGAATTGAAAAACTGCTGGTGACGGACAAGTTCGGCAAGTTGACGGGTCTTTTGACGCTCAAGGATACCGAACAGGCCGTTCTGAACCCAACAGCCTGCAAGGACCATCTGGGGCGCCTGCGCGTCGCGGCTGCAACGACGGTGGGGGATGCGGGTTTTGAGCGTTCAGGGGCGTTGGTTGATGCGGGGGTCGACATGATCGTCATTGACACTGCACATGGTCACTCCGAAGGCGTGGCCGAGGCTGTTCGTAGGGCCAAGACACTTTCCAACGAGGTGCAGATCGTGGCCGGCAATGTCGCCACGGGTGAAGCCACGCGCGCTCTGATCGAAGCAGGTGCCGACGGGGTTAAAGTGGGGATCGGCCCAGGCTCAATCTGCACGACCAGGATGGTTGCAGGCGTCGGTGTTCCGCAGCTTACGGCTATCATGGATTGTGCAGCCGCCGCGGGCGATGTGCCGGTGATTGCGGACGGGGGGATCAAGTTTTCCGGCGATTTTGCAAAAGCCATCGCTGCCGGAGCCTCATGTGCAATGGTTGGCAGCATGATCGCTGGAACGGACGAATCCCCAGGTGAAATGATCCTTTATCAGGGCCGCAGCTTCAAGTCATATCGCGGGATGGGATCACTGGGTGCGATGGCCCGAGGTTCTGCCGATCGCTACTTTCAGAAAGATGCGGCGAGCGACAAGTTGGTGCCCGAGGGGATCGAAGGTCAGGTGCCCTACAAGGGGAGTGCTGGTACGGTCATCCACCAGCTAGTGGGTGGGCTTCGGGCCGCCATGGGCTACACCGGCAATGCGACCGTAGAAGAGATGCGCAAGCGTTGCAATTTCGTGAAGATCACCGGGGCCGGGCTCAAGGAAAGCCATGTGCATGACGTTCAGATCACTCGCGAAAGCCCGAATTACCGGGTTATGTGATCCGGCAGCCTGCATGCGGATCAGATCCTTGAGTGAACTGCCATGACGCCCGGTGCACGTGTTGCGGCCGCCATTTCGGTTCTGGATGACGTCGTTGGCGGTATGCCGGCAGAGCAGGCCCTGCTCCGTTGGGCCCGGGCCAGCCGGTTTGCCGGATCAGGAGATCGGGCAGCCATCCGCGATCACGTTTTCGATGTTCTGCGAAATTGGCGGTCCGATGCGGTGCAGGGTGGCGGGCAGACGGGCCGGGCCTTGATGATCGGACGTCTAAGGGCCGTCAGTAACGATCTTGACAAACTCTTCACCGGTCAGGGGCATGCGCCGCCCCCGCTGAGTGTGGAAGAGCTTGCCAAATGGGAAAAGCCAGGTGACATGGGCGATGTGTGGAACTTGCCTGATTGGCTAATTCCGTATTTTGAACGCAGCCTCACAAATCAGGCGGCCGCAGCGGCGATAGCCCTTCAAGCTCGTGCTCCGATTACACTTAGAGTGAACATTCGCAAAACCTCGGTCGCAGATGGTGCGGCGGCCCTTTCGGCTGATGGCATCAAGGTGCAATACAATCCAAGAGCATCAACGGCCCTCAACGTTTTGGAGGGCGCCCGTAGGATCCGCCAATCAAATGCCTACATCGATGGCTTGGTTGAAATGCAGGACGCTTCAAGCCAAGCCATAGTTCTTGGTCTTCCAAAGGCCAATCGCACACTCGACTATTGCGCGGGCGGCGGCGGCAAGGCTCTTGCATTGGCCGCTGTCGGCAGCACCGTCACAGCGCATGACGCCAATCCGGGCCGTATGGAAAATCTTCCCTCAAGGGCCGCGCGCGCAGGCACGCGCGTTCAGATCGTATCCTCGGCGGACCTGGCGAACACTGACCTGTTCGACCTGGTTCTTTGTGATGTGCCATGTTCGGGAAGCGGCGCTTGGCGGCGTACGCCAGAAGCCAAATGGCGTCTCATGCCCAATGATCTGGCAGCGTTTCAACGCACACAAAGCCAGATCCTCAACCGGGCACAAAATCTGGTCACCAGAGATGGTTACCTGATCTACGCAACCTGCTCGGTTCTGATGGAAGAGAATGCCGATCAGATCGACGAATTTCTGAACCGTCATCCCGATTGGCAAATGACCTACACAGAAACGTGGCCGATAGATGAAACCGGAGATGGGTTTTTCGTTGCGCATCTTAGGCGAGCATCCTAGGCTTTGATACAACCATCGGCATTCTCGCGTTTTTGCGAAGCGTTTTAGTAAATTCTGCTGTATATGGCTCTGCCGCCAATTAAGCGGCGATTAACCCTTTGCCGCCAAAACTTCGCGAGGTCTTTTTTAAGGGGGTCGTGTGACACACAGCGCGTTGAAAGCAGGCCAAATCGGTCGCATATCGCGTATCGGTGCGACGCAATTGGCTATCCTCTTGATCGCCGCGGTGGCGATCGCAAGCATCGGTGTTGTGTCTTCTCCCGGCCCGATTGGCCTTGCGTTTCTGGCAGCAGGATCAGGCTTGGCCGCTGCCTTTGTGCTTCTTACGGGTTCAAAGCTCCTTGCTCGCCTAAAGATGGGGAATGTTGCGGCGACAATAGCCGATTTTGTGGAAAACGATGCGAGCCCCAGTTTCATTGTGAATGATGACGGTGAAGTGCTTCGTATGAACGGTGCTGCACGCTCAGCCTACTCGGCCAATGTTGGTGATACGCTGACCGGCGCCTTTCGCAACACCTTCGCCAATGCAGGCGGCCTGATCTTTCGCCTGAAAACCAAAGCGCAGAACGGCAGCGTCGCTGCAGAGGACCTGGTGACCCGTCAGGGTCATTTGCGGGTGGCCGTACATCCCATGGACCGCAAAACATATCTATGGCGGCTTGAACCGATCGGCCGCGGCGGCTTGAACGGACAGGGCTCTGACGGACTAAGCCTGCCCATGCTCATCATCGGCCGCAGTCGTACCATCCTGCATATGAATGAAGCTGCCAGAGAATTGCTTGGCGGCCGTGTGAAATCGCTCGACCGTGTGTTTACTGATCTGCCTGTCGAATCTGGCGCACTTGCCGAAGCGACGACAGCGCAAGGTAAGGCAAAGGTCGTCGTTTCGGAGGTCGAGGCGGGCGTCGGTCGCACGGCTCTTTATCTTCTACCCGCACCAGGACCAGAGGCAGAAAACAGTCGGCTCTTCTTCAACGAGTTGCCGGTCGCATTGGTCAAAGTTGCTCCCGATGGCGTTGTAAGATCCTTTAACAAGGAAGCTGCCAACCTGGTGGGGCGAGCGCTTGTGAATGGCGCGCATCTATCTGATGTTATGGAGGGACTCGGCCGCCCGCTGTCCGATTGGCTGGCTGAAACAATTGGGGGTCGTGCCGTCCAAACCACGGAATTCATGCGCCTGCGCGGTGACGATAGCGAGGTTTTTGTGCAGGTCGCCTTGAATCGCATAACGGATGACGGGGAGCCGGCGATTATTGCCGTCTTGTCAGATGCGACCGAGTTAAAGACACTCGAAGCTCAGTTTGTCCAAAGCCAGAAGATGCAGGCCATTGGACAGCTCGCCGGAGGCGTCGCGCATGATTTCAACAATCTACTGACGGCAATTTCAGGTCACTGCGATCTTCTGCTCCTGCGTCACGATCAAGGTGATGCCGACTACAGCGACCTTGTGCAGATCAACCAGAACGCAAATCGGGCCGCCGCTCTCGTGGGCCAACTGCTGGCATTTTCAAGAAAGCAGACATTGCGCCCGGAAGTGCTGGATATGCGTGATACGTTGTCGGATTTGACACATTTGCTCAATCGGCTGGTCGGCGAGAAAGTCCGGTTGAACCTTAGTCAGGATACCACCCTGCAAACCATTCGTGCCGACAAGCGCCAGCTCGAGCAGGTGCTCATGAACCTGGTTGTCAACGCGCGGGACGCCATGCCGAATGGCGGTGAAATCCGGATCGAAACCGAGTCTGTCAACTTGACAGAACCGCTTGATCGCGACCGTGTGACGGTTCCGGAGGGCCAGTATGTCTGTGTGCGGGTGATTGATGACGGGGTCGGCATCCCACATGACAAGCTTCAAAAGGTATTCGAGCCTTTCTATACGACAAAGCGTACTGGCGAAGGAACCGGGCTTGGCCTTTCGACGGCCTACGGGATCGTCAAGCAGACCGGAGGTTTTATCTTCGTCGACAGTGAGCTGGGATCCGGGACTCAATTCACCTTGATGTTCCCGGTTCTTGAAGAGCAGTCCGCACCCTTATCTGAGCCGGTAATCACATATGATGCGCCAGCACCAAAACATGGGGATGGGGTGATCTTGCTCGTGGAGGATGAGGCTCCGGTGAGGGCTTTTGCAAGCCGGGCCCTACGCCTTAGAGGGTACACGGTGCTTGAGGCAGATTCGGCCGAGGCTGCCTTGAAAACTCTGGAAGACGAGTCTTTGAGCGTGGATCTTTTTGTGACCGACGTCGTAATGCCTGGAAAAGATGGCCCGAGCTGGGTGCGCGAAGCGTTGAAAGACCGACCAGATGTTCGTGTTGTGTTTGTCTCTGGGTATGCGGAGGATCGGTTGACCAAAGATCAGGCCTCGATCCCCAATTCAGTATTTCTACCAAAACCTTTCTCCTTAAACGATTTGGCAGACACGGTTCACCAGCAGTTGCACTAGAGGCAAGTGCTAAGTGTACCAGGAGGACGATCATGTCCTTGGGCCGTTCATTCGGCTACTTAAGACCAATAAGCTGGACGCAAGCGCAAAAGTGGTTGTGCGGGGACGGATATCCATTCTTGTTCAGTGCGTGAGAGTACTGTCGACCTAATTTCGAACCGCAGCAAATATAAGTTCTTAGGCAACATGGACGCCAAACCTGTCCGGTGCCGTTCGAGCAATCAGACTACTTACTTGTGCGCCAAGTTCAAAGGCACAGAAGTCCAGAATTCCTATTCGTTTTGGTGAAAGGAAAGCATGAGGTTGATCTTCACCTCAGATCAATGCTGGAGTCTAAAACAGATCAATCCCATTTTTTGGAGCGGCGTCATTTTTGGATGAACGCAGGTCCGATAATCGCATTCTGACGTGATCCAGGCGCACAAGTTCTGCGGCATCTGAAAGCGGCAGATCGTTTTTCGAGTAGGCCTCTAGCAGCAATCCAAGATCCGCGACCACCTGCTGCAGAAAGTCGATTTTTTGCAGAGCCACAATGTCCCGATGGACTGATGCATAATGCGATGCGTTGTCAAAAACGGCTCTTTCCACATCATCCAGCGCCGATGAAAGATCCTCGGTAAGCGCGTGCATGCCACGCAGCGCACTGCTTGTGTTTGATCTTCTCTGCGCATTGGAGTCTGTTTCACTCATCAAAGCGGCCCAACTATCGTCTCAATGCATTTGCGCAGATCTATGGGCTCGAAAGGCTTCTGAAGAAAGTTGTTCATGCCCATTTTTTTTCCTTGATCTACAATCTGTTGTTCGGCGCGCCCGGTTATGAGGATGAAGCCCACTTCCTTGGTTTTCGCGGCGGATCGCAGGTGATGAAGTAGCATCAGCCCGTCCATGTTGGGCATGTTGTAGTCCGAAATGATCAGATGTGCTGGTTGTCTGCCCAGTAGCTGAAGAGCATCCGCGCCGTTTCCAGCAGTCGAGACATGCCGCACACCAAAGTTGTCGAGCGCCTGGGTGATCAAACCTAGACTGGTTGACATGTCATCGACAACCATGACACGGATCTTGTCCCTTAGTGACATGTCCTATAATCTCCCTGCCGTCTATAAGGGCTTCCGCCATTGGTTTAGTTTTTTGTACGTCGTGTTCCCCAGATGCCCGAAGCCGAACCGCTCGGTGTCGGAAATCCGCTCTGAATGTCCTAGAAGCAGCCGACCTTCTGAGCTAAGAACATTATGAAACCGCGGCCAAAGCCACTCTTGGGTAGCATTGTCGAAATAGATAACGACGTTGCGGCAAAAGATCAGATCGAAGGATCCTTTCATTGGCCAATCCTCAAAAAGGTTGAGCTCTTTGAAAAGGATCAGACGGGATACGCTCGGCAGAATCCGGAAGGTATCAGACGCAATGGGATCGAAGTGTTTTTCGCGATCAGACTGCACAATTCCTTCAATCATATGAGCAGGATAGACCCCTTGTATGGCAAATTGCACCGCCTTTGAGTCGATGTCTGTTGCCAGGATCCGAACATCGGCGCTATCGACGTTAGGCAATGTGTTCAGAAGATGTATCGCGATTGAGTAGGGCTCCTGCCCATTCGCACATCCCGCCGACCATATGCGAGTGCGGCCATTCCGCGCCAAAGTCTCTGAAACATAAGCTGTTAAGAGATCAAAGTGATGGGCCTCTCGAAAAAAACTTGAGACATTCGTGGTCAGAGCTGAGATCATGAAGCGGCGCTCGTCGACACCTTCTGGTGAGCAGACAAATTCTTGGTAGCAGCGGAAGTCCGGTAGACTTAATCTGTGCAACCGATGGCGGAGGCGAGAGCGGACCATCGCTGCCTTTTCCTTCGACAGTTTCAGCCTGCTTTCTGTGTAGGCAAGTTCGGCCAGCGCCCGGAAACTGTCATCTTCGAATTCAGTGGCGCTGATCGCATCTTCCATCAGGCCGCGTCACTCCGCTCATTCGCGATGACCGTTTCGAGGTCCAGGATGCGGATCATACGTTCGTCCAACAATGTCAGTGCGCGAATGACGCCGGTCTGACCGTTTGATGCAAGATCGGGCGGGGGCTGCAGGCTTTCCTGGTCGAGCGTTATGATGTCAGACACGGCATCGACCAGAAGACCGGTCACGGTGTCGCAATGTTTCACGACAATGACGACGTTTCGATCGCAGTGCTCTTTCGGAGACTGACCAAACCGTACCGCCAGATCCATGACGGGAAGCACGGTACCACGCAAGTTGACGACGCCCTTGACATGCTTGGGCGCATGAGGGAGCGGTGTCGTCCTGCTCCAACCCCGGATCTCTCTCACCGACATGATGTCCAGTGCGTATTCCTGCTCGCCCAGACGAAATGTAAGCAATTCAAGGTTTTTTGCCGTTTCGTGACCGTCCATATTATGCCTCCGCCGCGATGAGCGTTTTTTCGTGCGTGCCGGCCTCGTCGGTTTGCGCGATGATGTCTGATGGATCGAGGATCAGCGCGATCTGTCCGTCACCCAGAATCGTCGCCGCTGCGATGCCCGGCGCACGATAGAAGCTGTCGTCAAGGCCCTTGATGACCACTTGCCGTTGATCCTGGATGTTGTCGACGATCACGGCCGCACGGCCGCCTCCTTCAAGGGCGATCAGCAAGACGACAGCATCCATATAGCTGTCTTGCCTTTCCCGATATCCAAGCTGATGGCCGAGATCGAATAGTGGGACAAACTCACCTCGGACGCGCACCACCAAAACGCCCGGTCGGACCTCATCCAGATTGTCAGGTGACAGTGTGAGCGTTTCGATAACAACATTGAGGGGCAAAACCAGCGTTTCGCCTGCCACATGAACGACCATTCCTTCAAGCACGGCAAGCGTGAGTGGAAGCGAAATGGAAAAAGTTGTGCCTGCGCCGTTTCCCGAACTGATCGTGATTCGCCCACCCAGTGACTGGATTGCAGTTTTGACGACATCCATGCCGACGCCACGGCCCGACAGGTCCGAGATCTTCTTGGCTGTCGAAAAGCCGGGCAAAAACAACAAATTGTCGATCTCGCTATCCGTCAGGACGGAGTCGGGTGGGATGAGCCCTTTGTCGATGGCGATTTGAAGAACGCGAGGCCGGTTTATGCCAGCGCCGTCATCTGAGACATCAATGATGACACGACCGGATTTATGCGTTGCGGACAGGCAGACGCAGCCTTCCGGTGACTTGCCAGCGGCGATCCTCTCCTCGGTCGTTTCAAGGCCGTGATCCACAGCATTTCGGATCATGTGTGTCAACGGATCGGCAAGGCGTTCGATCACCGTTTTGTCGACCTCGGTCGTCTCACCTTCGGTGATCAGGCGGACATCCTTGTTTACGGCCGCCGACGTTTCGCGCACGATGCGAGAGATCCGCTGGAAGAGAGATTTGACCGGTTGGGCGCGGATCATCATCACGCCATCCTGAATGTCGCGGGTCAGCCGCTGAAACTCTTCCAACCCATGCATCGCGTCTGAATGAGGAGACAGCCCTACCGTTTCAAGGCTTTGCGACAGCATTGCCTGATTAATGACCAACTCACCGACCAGATTGACCAAACGTTCGATCCGGTCGAGATCTACGCGCACCACGGACTTCGTGCCTGTCGCCTTTGGTGAGGGCGGTTTGGCTGGTTGAGCCGACGTGATCGAGGCCTCTGTCCCCGGAGTTGGAGGGGATGGTACGTCTGCAGCGGGAGATTGTTCGTCGTATATCGGTGGCGGAGGCACTTGCGGGTCTTCTTGAGATGCAGGCACTTCCCGGTCAATCGTCAGTGTGCAAAGACCTTCGACAAATTCGAAAATCGCCTCGATTTCCATTTGTTCAACGGCCGTTTCCAGCCGAATGTCCCAGGCCAGATAGGGCGTTTCAGGCTCTATCTCATCAAGAGGCGGCAAATTGTCGAGTTTGCAGGTGACTTCGCATGATCCAAGCTCTTGAAGCGCACGGATGAGGATGAGCGGCTCGCTTCCTGTTTCGAATAGCTCTGCTTCGGGAGCAAAGTGGATGCGATATGCAGCGGTGGCCGCGTCATCCTCGTCGAACTCCATGCTCATGGTGCGCGGTTGGAAATCGATGTCTTCCACTGCTGCACCGGGTGCTTCGACGTCGGCACCGAGTGTCGCGTCAAATGCTGTCAGCAGATCCGCGCCGCGCTCGGGTTCGACAGGCACTTCGTTTCGACAATCTTTCACGATGTCGGAAAGCTGATCAGCAGCTCGAAAAAACAATTTGAGAAGATCTTGGTCGACGGCAACACTGCCGCTGCGCACGGCTTCTAGAACCGTTTCATAGCGGTGCGCAAAGCGGACCAAAGCCTCTAGACCAAAGGCACCCGCACCGCCCTTGATTGAGTGCACCGCCCGAAAAACGACGTTGACCATTTCAGGATCGTCCGAGCCGTCGAACAGTTCCTGGAGACCGTCTTGCAGCGCTTCGAGCAGTTCTTCGCATTCTACAAAAAACGAAGCACGGATTTCTGCCATTGGGTCTGGGGTCGACATGGCCTGACCTTACCCAGCGACCATTTGCAGAGCCTTGATCAGCTTAACCGGATCAAACGGCTTTACGATCCAACCCGTGGCCCCAGCATTTCTGGCGCGCATCTTGAGTTCCGGAGCGGCTTCGGTCGTCAGAACGAGGATCGGCGTGACCTTGTGCATCTTTTGTTCACGCACCGCATCGATAAAGCCAAATCCATCCATCCGTGGCATGTTGATATCGGTGATAATGACGTCCGGTATCAGCCCGCTGAGTACGTCAACGCCGTGAACGCCGTCGTCAGCGGTGTGAACTTCAAATCCCGCCGGTTCGAGGGTCATGCGGATCATGTCGCGCATCGTGCGGCTGTCATCGACAGCAAGAATCTTGAGGCTCATGTCGCACCCTCTTCGATGTTTTGGATGGTCAGGCCGGAGACATGAAGCTGCTCCTCAAGATCATCACCCACATGCCGCAAGCGCATCTGGCCGCCCGCAGCCTTTGTCTCAAGTCCAGAGGCGATCAGGATCTGCAGACCCAAGGCGCCAAGATGGATGACCTCACCAGCATCAACTTCAAGTGGGCCGGTCTTGTCCGCAGACATCAGATCGGCCAGCAGGTCGGGTGCCGAAACCAGATCAAGGCGGGGCCGAAGTTTGACGGTTTCCGTCATCAGCCCGCCCCGGTGGCGTTTTGATATCCGTTGGCCATAGAATTTCTCCATCTGTGCAATCAGATGCACCGGGTGTATCGGAGCGTTTCTTAAAACAGCGTTACGGGCAGGGGATTGACGAGAAGAAATATCGACGTCCAAAAGAGAAAGCCGACCCTTTGGTCGGCTTTCCTGATCCCGAAGTGGTATCGTATCGAGCGTCTAAGCGCGGCGACGTCGCCCGCCCGCGCGGCCACCGCGTCCGCGACCTTCCCCGCCGGCGGCGTCAGTCGCCTTGTTAAACCGGATCCATTCGCCACCGTGTGGATCATTGTCGGTCAGGAAATTGGCGGCTCGGATGGCTTCCATTTCCTTGCCCGGGCGCGATTTGGTTGAACCGAGGCCAAACATCTGAACAAAGGCTTCGTCGTCCATGCCTTCGGGCAACATGATACCAGCCGCGCTCACTTCAGAACGTTTTTCCGCAATCTTTGTGGGACCTATGGGCAGGGCGACGGGGTTCATGATCGCGGATGTCATGCCAGCCCCCATCGCCATAGGCAGAAAGGCGTTATTGATACCATGTCGGTTGGGCAGGCCGAAGCTGATGTTGGAAGCGCCGCAAGTGGTGTTCACGCCCAGTTCCTCGCGCAAGCGGCGGACCAGCGTAAAGACCTGCAGGCCGGCCGTTGCCATCGCACCTACGGGCATGACCAAAGGATCGACCACGATGTCATGAGCCGGAATGCCGTAATCTGCAGCATGTTCGACGATCTTCTTGGCGACCGCAAAGCGCACGTCCGGATCCTCGGAAATGCCTGTATCGTCGTTCGAGATCGCCACGACGGGCACGTTGTACTTTTTGACCAGCGGCAGGATCACCTCCAGCCGCTCTTCTTCGCCCGTGACCGAATTCAACAACGGGCGCCCTTCGCAGACTTCTAGCCCGGCCTCTAGCGCCCCGGGCACAGAACTGTCGATGCAGAGCGGCACATCCACAAGGCCTTGCACAAGCTCGATCATCTTCCGCATCAGAGGCGGCTCGGTCTCATTCGGATCGGGGTTGGAATTGTAGACCACGCCCGCATTCACATCGAGCACCGTGGCACCGGCAGCCACTTGCGCCAGCGCGTCTTTTTCAACTGTCGAGAAATCTCCGGCTTCCAGCTCGGCTGCCAGTTTCTTGCGGCCGGTCGGATTGATCCGCTCCCCGATCACGCAGAACGGCTGGTCAAAGCCGATGATTGCGGTCTTTGACTTCGATTCGACAATGGTTTGCGTCATTCCTTTGGGTCCTCAGGCGGCATTTGCAGGCACGGCGGACGATCCACCGTTTTCTATGGCCCAATGCGCGCTGGTCTTGATACCCCCGAGCGGAAAGAAATGCACGTGCGTGACATTGAAATCCGGGTTTTGGGCTTTGTGCGCCGCCAGATCTGAGATGACCTCGACCGGCTCAAATGGAAGCAGCAGCTTTGTCACATCTTTTGCCCGTCGCTGCAGCACCCGCAGGGAAGGGCCGACACCACAGGCGATCGAGAACTTGATAAGCGTCTGAAGCTTTGCGGGCCCGGCGATGCCGATATGGATGGGCAAATTCACCCCAGCTTTTTTCAAGGCATCTGCCCAAGCGATGATCGGCCCGGCCTCGAAAGCAAACTGCGTCGCGATGGCCATCTTGGCATCAGTACGTTCACAGAAGCCCTGCTTCCAATGCAGGGCCGCTTCAACATTGCGCATCCCGCCATCCGGGTCGATGTCCTTGTTCCCTTCGGGATGTCCGGCCACATGCAGCCGTTTGAAACCGGCTTTGTCAAATGCACCCGTCTCCATGAGTTGGATCGAGCTTTCGAAATCGCCATGTGGTCTGTCGACTCCACCGGCCAAAAGCAGGGCCTGACGCACATCCGCCTCACCCTGGTATCGTGCGATCCAGTCCTCCAGCGTCGCACGGTCCTTGATGATGCGGGCTGGAAAATGCGGCATCACCGGGAAACCTTGCGCATTCAGGCGTTTGGCCGTCGCAACCATATCGTTGATCGGTGTGCCCTCGATATGTGCGATGTAGACGCGGGTACCTTCTGGGAGAATTGCGCGGAAATCGTCGATCTTTTCGGCGGTGCGCGGCATCACCTCGATCGAATAATCCTTCAGAAAGGTTTCAACCTCGGGGCTGAGACTGCCCGCGACGGGTCCCTCATCTCTGCGAAATTTCAGCAATGCCATCCCAGTCTCCCTTCGGAATGCGGCGCCTAGGCCCAGCCGTCGTTGTCAATCAGTGCCTTGATCTTTGCGGTGTCATACTCGTTTTCAAGTCGCGTCGCCTCAGCTTGGGCAATCTCTCGCGGTTCGCCCTCAACGGGATACGGGTCGGCCTTTCGCCATTCTGCTAGATAGGCGTCCGTATCCTTAGCGTTTACTTTCATGGCAGCCCGGTCGATCGCTTGTTCGAAGCGTTCCGCAAGTTGGCGCTTGGCCCCGCGGCGCCCTTTGCCGACGATGACTTGCGCTGGAATGTCACGCCAATAAACGATGGTGACGTCGGGCATGCGAATCCTCTCCCTTGATTGTTGCCTGCATAAGATAGGCGCTTCCTGCTGTTTCGCACGTTTTCGACAAAAGCAAAGTCGCAAACGACGCGGCGCCAAATTGTTGGGTCGGACCAGAGGCTTGCAGTCAAGCCACTTGCGCGGCTCGCAATCTCGTCCTATCGTTTTTCTCAACTCGATATGAAAGGCGCAAAGTCATGGCGCCAAAGCGTCCCAACGGTGCGGACGCGCTTGAAAAACCGGCTCAGGCCACCGCGCCGCGTGCCAAACGACCCGCCGGACTGTATGCGGCGCTGGACCTTGGTACGAATTCTTGTCGTATGTTGATCGCCGAACCGCGTGGTTCGGGTTTTCATGTGGTCGACAGTTTCTCGAAGTCGGTTCAGCTTGGGCTGGGCCTTGAGAAGTCCGGCAGGCTGTCGCGTTCTTCTATGGCGCGAACAGTTCAGGCGTTGCGCATCTGTCAGCAGAAGCTGAAGAAACACAAGGTTCGCCGGATGCGGCTGGTCGCAACGGAGGCATGTCGGCGGGCGATCAACGCAAAGGAATTCATCGCCCGCATTCATCGGGAAACGGGCCTGCGGCTTGACATCATAGAGCCCGAAGAAGAGGCGCGGCTTGCAGTTATATCCTGCGCGCCGCTGGTAAGTCCGAAAACCGAAAACCTGCTGGTCGTCGATATAGGCGGCGGCTCGACCGAGCTTGTCTGGATCGACATAGGCGGTGTGCCGCCGACTGATCGACCACACGCGATCATGCGGCTGCATGCTGGATTCAAGACCGGTCAGAGGGATCGTCCACAGGCGCAGGTCGTCGACTGGATCAGCGTGCCCCTTGGTGTGGCGACCCTGCGCGAGCAATTCAATGATGTCGAGGATGACTCGGCTCGCTTTGCCTTAATGAGTTGGTTTTTTGAGGAAAACCTGAATGACTTCACGCCCTATCATGATCTGACCCCGCAACGCCGGTTTCAGATCGTAGGCACATCCGGGACGGTGACGACCGTTGCGGCGAGCCATCTCGGTCTAAAACGCTATGATCGCACAAAGGTGGATGGGTTGCGCATGTCTTCCGATCAGATCGACAAGGTGATCCGCAGCTATTTGGATATGGGGCCGGGCGGACGCCGGGCAGACCCGCGCATCGGGCATGAGCGGCACGCGCTGATTATGTCTGGTGCAGCGATCCTGCAGGCACTCATGCGCTGTTGGCCGACGGACCGGCTGTCGGTGGCGGATCGGGGACTGCGCGAAGGGCTGCTGTACGCGCAGATGAGCGCGGATGGCGTGCTGGGCAAGAGCCCGCGTTAAGTGTCGCGCTTGGGCCAATGAGGACATAATGACCAAAAACAGTTCTGGACGCGGACAACGCGATCTAAAGGTCAAGGTGAAGACAGCAAGAGGGCGCAAGCTCAGTTCGACCCGCTGGCTGCAACGGCAGTTGAATGATCCCTATGTCAAGCGCGCCAAGTCGGAGGGCTACCGGGGAAGAGCGGCCTTCAAGATACTGGAATTAGACGATAAATATCGCTTCCTAATGTCCGGTGCGCGGGTGGTCGATCTGGGTTGCGCACCGGGTGGTTGGTGTCAGGTGGCGGTCAAGCGTGTGAATGCATTGAGCGAAAAACAGGGCAAAGCCGTGGGGCGTGTTCTGGGTGTAGACCTGCAAGAGGTCGAGCCGATCGCAGGCGCGGAGCTTTATCAACTGGATTTTATGGCCGATGATGCAGACGCGCAGGTTAAAGCTTGGTTGGACGGACGTGCCGACGTGGTGATGTCGGACATGGCCGCAGCTTCATCCGGACACAAGCAAACGGATCACCTGCGCATCATCGCTTTGTGTGAGGCGGCCGCCTATTTCGCATTCGATGTGCTGGATCCGGGCGGGACATTCGTGGCGAAGGTTCTGGCGGGAGGCGCCGAGGGCGATCTGCAGAAGCTCTTGAAACAGAAATTCACAAAGGTCGCGAATTTCAAACCGCCGTCGTCGCGGTCCGATAGCTCAGAGAAGTTCGTTGTTGCGCAGGGCTTTAGAGGCTGAAATTCAGGACTTACGCTGGAAAGACGTCATCGCGACAACCTTGAAGTTGTCAATGGCGACCTGCTTGGGCGCGCGCTTTTCGGTCAGCCGTTCTGTTGTGAAATCGGCCTGACTTTCCTGGCGCAGCAGTTCGAACAGCCGGGCGTGGCGGTTGGTCACAGGTTTGCGATAGTGCATCATGGCGGCATCTTTCGAACTTGTTATGCGTTTTAGCTAAATCCGAAAAAGGGCAGGAATGGGCCCTGTCTTCGACAATTTGACGAAAGCTGGCGGGATCCCGCCGCAGCGTGCCCGCTGAAGGTGGTCGATGTCTTGCCGCGGACCATGCGAGGCGACCTCTTAACCAATTGAAACAAGACGTTTCGCTATCAGTTACACGTTGGTATGATGTCGGCATTGCGTCGGTGCGATATCGGCAAAAACCCGCGTTAACGCAGCACACGGCCGCTCTTTCAAACGAAAAGTGAGTGCCGGGAGATCGCTGGGTATTTTGCCTTGCATTGGCGCCATGCGCTTCTTATCCGTGGATGCATACGTATGCAATGGCCTGGGAGCCGAGGCGATGGCTATCACATATCTCAAACGTGGCAGGGTTGAAGCGGAGCGAGCGGACGAAGATGCCAAGATCCGCGATATTGTCGAGACAACCCTCAAGGACATAGAAGCGCGTGGCGATGCGGCGGTGCGAGAGCTGTCCGAAAAATTCGACAGCTACACTCCGCGCAGCTTTCGTTTGTCAGACAATGAGATTGAAGCGATCGTATCAAAAGTCTCTGATCGCGAAATGGCCGATATCCGCTTTGCGCATGATCAGGTCAGCGCTTTTGCGCAGGCGCAGCGCGACAGTATGCGGGACATTGAAATCGAGACGATGCCCGGTGTGATCCTCGGCCATAAGAATATCCCCGTCCAATCGGTGGGCTGCTACGTGCCGGGCGGTAAATTCCCAATGGTAGCCTCGGCCCATATGTCAGTCGCGACGGCACGCGTGGCAGGTGTACCGCGCATCATCGCCTGCACGCCACCTTTCAAGGGGGAACCGAACCCGGGTGTAATCGCCGCCATGCAGATGGGCGGAGCCCACGAGATACATGTGCTGGGCGGCATTCAGGCAGTGGGGGCCATGGCGCTTGGGACCGAGACGATTGATCCGGTGCATCTGCTGGTTGGGCCGGGCAATGCCTTTGTGGCAGAAGCCAAACGGCAGCTTTTCGGACGGGTGGGGATCGACCTGTTCGCCGGACCGACCGAAACGATGGTGATCGCCGATGACACTGTGGATGGCGAGATGTGCGCAACGGATCTGCTGGGGCAGGCCGAGCACGGCTACAACTCCCCCGCCGTTTTGCTGACGAACTCGCGCAGACTGGCCGACGATACGCTGGCCGAGATCGCGCGTATCCTGAAGATCCTGCCAACGGCCGATACGGCGGCCAAAAGCTGGGAGGACTACGGCGAGGTCATCCTTTGCGAAGACCATGACGAGATGCTGGCGGTGGCTGATGACATCGCCTCGGAACATGTGCAGGTGATGACGGATCGAGATGATTGGTATCTGGAGAACATGACCTGCTACGGTGCGCTGTTCCTCGGGCCGCGGACCAATGTTGCCAACGGCGACAAGGTGATCGGGACGAACCACACACTGCCAACAAAGAAATCCGGGCGCTACACGGGCGGGCTTTGGGTTGGCAAATATCTCAAGACGCATTCCTATCAGAAGGTTCTGACGGATGAAGCGGCGACTCTTATGGGCGAATACGGATCACGCCTCTGCATGCTCGAGGGCTTTGTTGGACATGCAGAACAGTGCAATATCCGCGTGCGTCGCTATGGCGGGGTGAACGTGCCCTATGGGGAAGGGGCACCCTATCGGGACGCAGCCGAGTGATTGATAGGAAGGTCACCTCGACTCATGTCGCGGCCCTTGCGGGGGTTAGTCAGTCGGCGGTCAGCCGTGTTTTCACTCCCGGCGCCCCGGTGGCCAAGGCAACCGAAGCGAGGGTGCGCAAGGCCGCAGCTGAACTGGGTTACCGACCCAACGTGCTGGCGCGGGCGATGGTCTCGGGCAAGACACGGATAATCGGCGTTATGATGGCCTATCTTGACAATCAGTTTTACCCGACGGCGTTAGAAAAACTGTCGGAGGCCTTGCAGGCGCAGGGCTATCACGTGCTGGTGTTTATGGCCTCGAACACGCGCGAAGATGTCGATGGCGTCTTGCAGCAGATCCTTGACTATCAGGTCGAGGGAATCATTCTGGCATCGGTCTCTCTCTCGTCAGACGTGGCGGCGCGCTGCCGGGCGGTGGGCGTGCCCGTGGTTCTTTTCAACCGCCATCAGGATGATAAGACGGTATCCTCCGTCACCTCAGACAATCGGGCGGGCGGACGAGAGGTTGCGCGGTTCCTTGCGGCAGGAGGCCACACGCGCATCAGCTATATCGCGGGTTGGGAAGGGGCATCGACCCAGCGGGATCGGGAGGCTGGCTTTTGCGCGGGGCTTGCAGAGGCGGACCGCGATCTTTTTGCGCGGGCAGTAGGCGGCTATGACAACGCGGCGACCAAGGTTGCAGCTTTCACACTGTTTAATAAGCCTGAGGATCAACGCCCGGATGCGGTTTTCGTGGCCAATGATCACATGGCGCTTATCGTGATGGACATATTGCGCTTCGAACTCGGTCTTGATGTGCCGGGTGAAGTGTCCGTCGTCGGTTTTGACGATGTGCCGGGGGCGGCATGGCTGGCCTATCAACTGACGACATTGCGCCAGCGTGCCAACCGGATGGTCGAGGCGACGGTGGCCGCACTGTTGGATCAGATCGAGGATCCTGGTGCCGCGCCCTATGCCGTGCGGGTGGCGGCCCCGCTCATCTTGCGAAAATCGGCCCGGGTGCCCGCCGGATGGCCGCAATCCAACAAGAGAGACATCCCATGAGAGACGACCGCATCGTGCGCTACGGTGATCTGATCCCCTGCAAGACGGCCTTCATCGACGCCCACACGCCGGGCAGTGACCAGAAAGAGAATTTCACGATCATCGGGGGAGGGGTCAGTGAAAGCCCCGATCAGCATGTGCATATTCGCGAAAGGCCGGGTTTCAACATCGGTGCGGCGGGACAACCCCCGAAATGCCGGAATTCGCTGCACAGCCATCGCACGGCCGAGGTGTTCTTTGTCCTCAAGGGGCGCTGGCGCTTTTTCTGGGGGCGTTGGGGCGATGCGGGTGAGGTTGTTTTGGAGGAGGGCGACATTTTCAACATCCCCACGGGTATCTTCCGCGGGTTCGAGAATATCGGGACCGATTACGGGATGATCATGGCGATCCTTGGGGGCGACGATGCCGGGGGTGGAGTGATCTGGGCGCCACAGGTGATCGAGGACGCGGCGGGGCATGGTCTGGTTCTGGGCGACAATGGGCGGCTTTACGACACCAAGCGGGGAGAGACTTTGCCCGGAGACGTGACGCCGATGCCTGTCCTGGGCGACGCGGAACTTGCCGATTATCCGGAGGTGACTGCGGGCGAGGTCGTACCACATCACGTTGCGCGCTACTGGGATCTGATGGCGCTGGCGGGGAAGGCACCGGCGAAAGTAATTGGGCCGGATGCGCTTTTGAAGGATCGGCCGGGGTTTGCGGTGGACTTTTTGACGCGCGGATCGGAAGCCGACGAGATGCGTGCCCAGGACAAACATGTAGTCCTGATGCCGATGCGCGGTTATTGGCGGCTGCGCACCGAAGATGGCACGCGGGTTCTAAACCCCGGGGATACGGCGCTGATGCTTCCCGGTGAGGCGCACGCGCTAAGCCCTTCGATGACCGGAGAGGCGAGCCTTTATCGGATCACGGCGACGAAGGACCCAGCGGGGCCGACCTGGAGGGGTTGATCAATCCTGCCCCGTGAAGGTGCTGCGGCGTTCGAGGAATAGAACATCGCGCCATTGACCTTCGCGCGGGCCGTAGCCCATGCGCCCAAGACCTTTGCGGCAGGCGAGCACGTTAAATCCATGGCGCTGATGCAGTGCCACACTGGCCGCGTTTTCGGGAAAGATCTGGGCGATCAGCGTCCAGAATCCTCGTTCCTCTGAATCCTGGATCAGCGCGCTGAGCAGGGCGTCACCTATACCTAAGCCGCGCGCCTCGGTCGCGACATAAACGCTGACCTCACCCACGCCCCGATAGACCTCGCGGGTCGAAGTGGTTGAGATGCCCGCCCAGCCCAGAACCTCCCCCTGTCTTTCCGCAACAAGTCGCAGCCCGTCCGCAAAGGCGGCTTGCCAGGTTTCCCAATCATATGGATCTTGCCGGAAGGTTGCGTGACCGGTGGCGAGGCCAGCCGCGTCAATTTCGGCCATGCGCGGCCCGTCAACCGGTTGGGCCGCGCGAACAATTAGTGACGTTTCTGTCCTTTCCACGCGCGCCTCCGGTCAGGTTGAGACCTCGGATAGCCCAGGATAGGGCGGGCGGCCAAGCCGGGTATTTGCATTGGCAGCAAAAGTTGTCCATTCATGTTGACTGTGCAGCCGGAATCTATACGTCGGCCCTTGGGACAGCGCGCAGGACTTCTTTGTGGAAATCATTGTTCCGGCCTTCGTGGCCGTCACCCTTGGAATGATTGTGTTCTTCCTAGGGGCCTTTCTAACACGCAGCGTGGCTTTTCTGCGCGACTACAACATCCCCGAACCTGTGTCGGGTGGCATCGCAGTGGCGCTGATGACCTGGGGTTTTTTCCAGTTGACCGGCCAGCAGATTGTTTTTGATCTGTCGGTGCGCGACTACCTTCTGGTCCTGTTCTTTTCGACGATTGGCCTGAATGCGCGGATCACAGACCTTTTTAAGGGCGGACGGCTCTTGCTGATGCTCCTGGTTCTGACGCTGGGTTTCATGCTGCTTCAGAACCTCGTCGGACTGCTTGGCGCGTTGCTTTTCGATTTGCCCTTGCCGATTGCGGTTCTTTTGGGTTCAGCCGCGTTGATTGGCGGGCACGGAACGGCTATCGCCTGGGGGCCGCAGATCGAGGAAGTGACCGGCTTTGCGGCTGCTGATGAGGTTGGGATCGCAGCCGCGACGCTGGGTCTGGTTCTTGCAGCGGTGATCGGCGGACCGATTGCAAAGCGTCTGATTGACCGCAACAAGCTTGAAGGACCGCGTGACGCGCCGCCTATTGTCGGCCTTGAATTCGAAGAACATGGCGAGCCTGCGGATGTGGTCAATCATATCAGCCTGATGCGCGCGACACTTGCGGCCCATGTTGCAATATTTTTTGGATTTATTGCGCATCAGATCGTCATGGAAATGGGCGTCCAACTGCCGTTATTCGTACCTTGTCTGCTGGTTGGGATCGTGATGTCGAACACGTTCCCCTACATCTTTCCGTACATCACTTGGCCCTCGGGCAGTCGGGCGCTGGCGACGATTTCCGACTACAGCCTGTCGATCTTTCTTGCGATGTCGTTGATGAGCATGCAGCTTTGGACGCTGTCAGATCTGGGTGGGCCAATACTGACTGTATTGGCGATGCAGGTCGTTATGACCGTCTGTTTCATCGCTTTCGTGGTGTTTCGCCTGGTCGGGCGCAACTACACTGCAGCGGTCCTGAGTGCTGGTTTTGCAGGCTTCGCCCTTGGGGCTACTCCTACAGCGATTGCAAACATGTCTTCGGTGACAAAGCGCTATGGCGCTGCCCCTCTGGCCTTCATCGTACTGCCCTTGGTCTCGGCCTTTTTTGTGGATCTGGCCAATGCGTTTGTCATTCGATTTTTCGTCGGATTGTAGATCCGGATCTGCGCTTGCGTGGCGGCAACACTTTTTGAGCGCTTGCGGCAAGGGCGCCAACCCTTTGATTGAAAAGGATGACAAGGCGTGTCACGGCTTACAAACTCTTTCCTCAGCGGTCCAGATATCCGGAGACAAAGCTTGCGCATCCTTCTTTCCGCTTTCATTTTGGTGGCAAGCAGCCTTCTTTTTGTCGCTGATCTTGATGCCCAGACGTTGTTGCAAGGGACGGAAGCAGTGGCGGAGGAGGATGCGGCGGTTGAGCTACCGGATGTTCTGACCCGGGAGGGTGCACGCGAACTGTTGTCAACCCTGTCGGATGCCGAAGTGCGTCAGCTTTTGCTCGACCGGCTTGATGCTGTGGCTGCAGAGCAGGAAGGCGAGGCTGCGGAAGGTGCGGGAGGCCTTTCAGAACTGTTCAACCTGGCCACCGTGGGTGTCGTCAATTCGGTGAGTGAGGCAGTCCGAAGATTGCCCCAGCTTGGCAATACGATTGAGCGGGCCTTCGGCGTATTTCTCGCGCAGTTGGGTCCGGGCGGATTGCCTTTCATGATCATCACGATGTCAATCGCTCTGAGTGGCGCGCTTGCGGTTGAACTGGTGTTCCGGCGCATGATCCGCGACTGGGTCACCCGCATCGATATGGATCAGACGAACCCGAATCTGCGCCAGACGCTGAGCTTTCTTAGCAAGCGTCTGACCGCAGATTTCGTGGCGGTTTTCATCTTCTTTCTGGCCGCTGGTGTCATTGGAAACCTCGCAGGCCGGTTGATTGGTCAGGCTATGTTGGAATCCCATGCACAGGCCGATGTTATCGTGCGCTACATGGAGCCGATCTGGGGAAATCTGGTGGTTCTGCCGCGGATTGCGGCGGCCATCGGACGCTTCTTCCTTGCCCCACGACGGCCTGCATTCCGGATCGTTACGGTGGATGAGCAAACAGCGCGGGGGCTTTATCTTCATCAGATAGGTCTCGCACTTCTTTTGGGGCTGACGTTCTGGGCGCCGGGTTTTCTGGTCATGACGGGCGAGACTTTCGGCAGTTCTCGTCTGGGGTTCTGGCTCAACCTCGCTGTGCATCTTTATGTGATCTGGGCAGTCTGGCGGTACCGGCCTGGGATGACGATGATGATGCGGGGGCCGGGGTCTGATGTATCCGAGGGGCAGGCATGGGCGTCTCGGGCTTATCCGTGGTTTGTGATCCTTGCAACGGTACTGACCTGGTGGATCGTCGAGATCCTGGCGGGGTACGGACGGTTCGATCTGCTTCAAAAGTATCCGCATATCTGGATGATCATCCTGATCTCTTTCGCACCGGTGATGGACACGGTCATCCGAGGGTTGGTCCGTCACCTGATGCCCCCAATGGCCGGTGAGGGGCCCCTGGCCGAGCGGGCTTACACCTCGCTTCGCAGCAGTTATGTGCGCATCGGGCGTGTCATTGTATTTGTTCTGGTGGTGCTGGCCATTGCACGAATCTGGCAGATCGATCTGTCAAACCTCGCTGCGGCGGGTGTCGGGGTTCAACTCGCGGGGCGGCTGATCGAGTTTATGATGATCCTGGCGGTGGGGTATCTCATCTACGAGATCACCTCGCTTTACATCAACCGGAAGCTGGCCGCCGAAATCACTGCATCAGGCTACGATCCCGACAATGCTGACTTTGGTGGGGACGGCGGCGGAGCAGGTGGATCTCGTCTGTCGACGGTGCTGCCCTTGATCCTGTTTGTGACGCGCGTGGCGATCATCGTCGTCTTCGTGCTTCTGGCGCTTGGCAATGTGGGTATCGATACGACCCCGCTTCTTGCCGGGGCCGGGATCGTGGGCCTGGCCATCGGCTTTGGCGCGCAGAAACTGGTGACGGATGTTGTGTCCGGCATCTTCTTTCTGGTCGATGACGCCTTTCGCAGCGGCGAGTATGTTGAGATCGACGGGACAATGGGCACGGTCGAGAAGATATCCCTGCGATCGTTGCAGTTGCGTCATCACAAGGGCCCGGTTCACACAATCCCATACGGAGAGATCCCCAAGATCACCAACTTCTCGCGGGATTGGGTAATCATGAAGTTGCGCTTTACCGTGCCCTTCGACACCGACCCCAACAAGGTGAAGAAGATCTTCAAGAAGATCGGCGCCGAAATGCTGGAGCATCCGGATCTGGGGCAGGACTTCCTCCAGCCGTTCAAGTCGCAAGGTGTGCTTGAGATCGACGATGTGGGGATGGTGATCCGGGGCAAGTTCATGGCCAAACCGGGCAAGCAATTCATGATCCGCAAGGAAGTCTTCAACCGGGTCAGTGCGGCCTTTGGTGAGGCGGGCATCGATTTTGCCCGCCGTGAGGTGCGCGTTGCCATCCCCGGTCTCGACAGCAAGGACGAGCTGACCGAAGAAGACAAGGCCGCAATCGCTGCGGCGGCCTCGCAGGCAGCACAAGAGCAGATGGCCGAAGACGTGCCTTCGAAGGACGACAGGTAGGCAGGTAGGTCTTCAAGCCTTTGCAGTTTCGTCGCCGGCGATACGGAAGAAGATGCTGTAGAGCGTTGGCACGATGATCAGCGTCAGGATCGTCGCAAAGCTGAGCCCGCAGATGATCACCACAGCCAGCGATTTGAAGAACGGATCCCAAAGCAGCGGCACAACGCCCAGAACAGTCGTCAGGACACCAAGGACCACCGGGCGCACCCGGCTGACGGCGCTGTCGATGACGGCCTGCATTCGTGCCTTGCCGTTTCCGATCTGCGTGTCTGTTTCATCTATCAGGACTATGGCGTTTTTGATCAGCATACCCGTCAGTGACAGGATGCCAAGTATCGCCATGAACTCTAGCGGGGTCTGGCTGCCGGCAAGTCCGTAGATAACGCCGATCAGGGCCAGCGGGACAACAAGCCAGATGATGATCGTCTGCCGCCACGCGCTAAAAAGAAAGAGCGTGACAAGGAACATCGCGCCGAAGCCAAGTGGCATAGTTCCCGCCAGGCCTTCGTTAGCCTCCGCGGAATCGCCAAATTCCCCTTTCCACTCCAACCTGTAACCGGGGGGCAGCGGGATCGTTTCAATCGGCTCGCGCACTTCGTCAAAAAGATCGCCCGACAGCACACCCGGTGCATTGTCGGCCTGGGCTGTGATTGCAAGCTGGCGGTCGATACGGCGCAGGTTGCCAGCTTCAAATACCAGATCGAAACGATCGACGACCTGCGCGATGGGAATATAGCCGCCCGCGACCTGACTGAAGACCTGAACGTCGCGCAACTGGCCCACATCGTCGCGATCCGCCTCAAAAGGGCGCATGATGATATCGCGCAATTCGTCGCCTTCGCGGTAAACCCCCAGATTAGCGCCGTTCAGGTGGCTAAAAAGCGCGTTCGAGATGTCGCCTTGTGTGAGACCAAGGCGTCGGGCATTTTCGGTGTTGACAACGGGCCGGATGACCTGCACCTGTTCGCGCCAATTGTCCTTGATCGCTATGGCCCCTGCATCCGAAAGGATCTTGCGTGCCTGTCCCGACAAATCGCGGAGGACGGTGGGATCAGGGCCATAGAACCGTGCCTCAATCTTCGATCCACCCCCCGGGCCCAGTACAAACTTCCAGACCTTGGCGTTGGAGGCCGGAAACTTATCGTCGATCCAGGCTTGCAGCTCTGATCGAAGCCCGTCGATCCGGTCGAACTCTTCAACATCGACCAGCACCTGACCATAGGCTGAATTCTGGTTTTCGCCTTCATAGATTAGCATGAAACGCAAATGTCCGCCGCCGATGATCGAATTGGTGCCTGTGACACCTTCTTGCTGGCGCACGTGGTCGCTGATCGCAAGGATGTCGGCTTGTGTCTGGGTGATGTCCGTGCCTTCGGGCAGGAAGTAGTCGATCACAAATTGAGCGCGCGTTGAGGATGGAAAAAAACCGGGCGGCACAAAGCTGAAGAGCGCGACAGATGACACAAAAAGCCCGATAACGAGCGCGACAGTCAGATAGCGGAGGCGAATAGCTACGCCAAGAAAGCCCCGGTACCAAATGAGGGCAAAATTCTCTTTGCTGTCTTTCTGGGTGCCGGGTTTTAGGATCAGTGTGCAAAAGTATGGGGTGAGCCATATCGCGATGAGCCACGAGAAAAGCAAGGCGATGGAGATCGTCCAGAACAGACTGCCTGCATATTCGCCCGTATTATCCGGTGAAAACCCGATCGGCGAGAAGGCCAGAAGGCCCACGATCGTGCCTCCCAGCAGTGGCCATCTGGTTTGGCTGACGACGGATCTTGCAGCCGGCGCCGGCGCTTCGCCATTCTGAACCCGGACGAGAGTGCCTTCGACGACGACGATGGCATTGTCGACCAGCATCCCGAGGGCAATGATCAGCGCACCAAGTGAAATGCGCTGCATGTCAAGGCCGTATAAATACATGCCGAACAGCGTGCCTGCGACGGTGATCAGAAGGATACCGCCCATCAGGATGCCGGACCGCAGACCCATGAAAACCAGAAGCGTGCCGACCACAATAACCAGGGCCAGAACAACATTCATGACGAAGTCGTCGATTGAGGTTGCGACCGTTGTGGATTGGTCCGAGATCGGGAGGATCTCGATGCCGATGGGACGCTCAGAAATCAGGTTATCCATCCGGCTTTTGACCGCTTCGCCCATGGTGACCACGTTGCCGCCCAGCGTGTTTGAGATGCCGATCCCGATTGCCGGGCGACCATCGCGATAAAGCAACGTCGTGGCAGGTTCCTTGAGACCGCGCGTCACCGTTGCGATGTCGGACAGCCGGAAGGACACGCCAGTTTGCGCATTGCTGATCAACAGATCGCCGATCGCTTCCGTGGATCCCACGGCCGTTTCCGGACGCACCTCCAGCCGTGTCTGCCCCGCCTTGATGGAACCCGCCGGTGTGACAAGGTTCTGGCCCGACAGAATGTCTGCAATCTCGGCCGGGGCGAGACCAAGCGCGATCAGGCGGGCAGGGGAATATTCCACATAGATGACCTCGTCCTGAACCCCATTCAGAACCACCTTTGAAACACCATCGACCGTAACCAGATCCCGCTGGAGATCCTTGGCGTATTCATAGAGCTCGTTCAGAGAATAACCGTCCCCCACGACCGCGAAGTAGACCGCATAGACGTCCCCGAAATCATCGAAGACCTGTGTCGCCAGTGCATTGGGGGGCAAGTCTGGCTGCGCGTCTCGGATCTTGGCGCGCAACTGGGTGAACTTCTGGTTCAGTTCTGGGTGATCCGGCGTTTCGGCGATAGTGAATTCGACCGTGACATTGCTCAGCCCAGGTGATGAGACAGAGCGGACCTCCTTCACGCCAGAAAGCTGCTGCACGGCATTTTCAATAACCTCGGTGACCTCTTCGGCCACTTCTTCAGCACCTGCACCCGGGTAGGGCGTAATGATCTGTGCCTGTCGAATGACGAATTCGGGATCCTCGAAGCGTGGCAGGTTCGTATAGGCAAAGTAGCCTGCCACCAGAATGAGAAAGGTCGAAACGGCCGAGATCAGCCGCCTTTCAATCGCGAAACGCGCGAGATCCATGATTTACCCCCCGATCTGCGTGATCGGACGGATGGTCATACCGTCAATGATCTGGCTGACACCGGCCGAGACAATCATCTCACCGGTCTCCAAGCCCTCGGTGACAATGACATGGCCGCCGGACAGATCGCCCAATGTAACCGCGCGCGCCGAGACGCTGTCGTTTTCGCCGACGACCCAGACAAAGGATGCGCCGTCAGCTGCCGCTGCGACGGCGGTGATTGGGATGGTCAGGTCCTGACCATTGCCGGGTGTCGATGCGATGACGCGTCCGACCATGCCGGGCAGAATGAACGCCGTTTCGGGAATGGCGACAGCCACACGCCCGCGATAGGTTTGCGTCGCGGCATCGGCTTGAACCGAGAATTCGACCGTTTCAGAATCAAAGATCTGGCCCGGCAGCGCATCAAAGACGACCTTGTTGGTGATCGCCTCCGGTCCGTTTGCCGTTAGGCGCGTCACATCGGGGCCGGGCACGTCAAAGGACAGATGAACAATATTGAGAGCTTGCAGCAGGGCCACGCTCTGGCCTGCCTGAACATTGGAAAAGTTCTCAATATCACGGCGGGCAATCACCCCTTCGAATGGCGCCTCAAGCGTTGTGTAGTCGAGATTGTTGCGCGCGACCTGCAATTGCGCCTGAAGCCCGCGAATGGCTGCTTCCGCCGCTTGGATCTCTTCGGGACGTCCGCCAGAGCGTCCGATCTGCAATTGCTCCATTTGGGCCTGAAGGTTGGCTTCTGCGACGCGCAGACTTGCCTCATCTTGCTCAAGCCGTGCGGAGGCCGCGACGCCACGCTCGGCCAGTTCACGCGTCCGCTCGGCCTGATCGCGGGCTTGATCGACCTGCGCCTGAGCGGAGGCAACGGCGGCTTCAAGCGCAATGATCTCTTCGGCGCGCGCACCGATGCGCAGCGCACTTAGCTCTGCGTTGGCCTGATCAATCTGACTTTCCAATTGAGCGACCTGCGTTTCAAAATCGCGCGGATCAAGCGCTGCGATCAGATCGCCCTCAAGCACCTGCATGGCACCCCGCACAGGCAGTTCGACCACGCGACCGCTGACCCGAAAGGATAGCTCAACTTCAGCGGAGGGGAGGACAATGGCGGGGTACGTGCGTTGAACATCGGTCGAGGACGCCTTGACCGTAAAAACCTTGGCAGGGCGCACGACATCACTTTGTGCAATCGCTTGTCCGCAAAGTCCCAATGTCAAAATGCTCCAAAACACAAACCCCTTCATCTACGGCCCTCCACCTTCAAAGTCTCTTGCGCAGGCTTACAGCCGTGCGACAATTTGTAAACCTGGACGAATGGTGTTCAGACCTTTGGTGTGATCGACGCTGTGTTTGTTGAGTGCACTACGAACAGTGAGAAGGGTTTTAACACAATATCATATCTTTGCGCATCGCACTTAAGGTTTGTGAGGCGAGTTCTTTCAATCTTGCTTGGCGGCAAAAAAGCAGTGCGTAGGCTTATTTCCGCACATGCAGAATATGATGCATTGCAGGGGCTTTATCGAGATGACGCCTGACGCAAATTTCGGCAATGCGAGGCCCCGTGCATGCCGATACGTCACTATGCGCTTTCGAGAATATGCATCCGCAGTTCATGCCGTGGTGGACCTTGCGCAAGCGCGGATTTTGCCCACTTAGGCCTGCGATTGTTTACCTTATCTCGGACATCGGTTTCACGGACGCGGAAGTTTGATTTGGCTACTTCCCTAAGCTTCGACGACCGACTGAAAACTTGCGAATATCATGCGCTTGCCATCGAAGGGCATGGGATGGTTCTTCATGGCTTTTTCCATCTCGGTCATCACGGTTTGCATATTTGCGTCATGCGTCTGTTTATCCGGCCAGATGATGTGCGAATAGGCGACTGTCTCGTCCGCCTCGCATTTCACGGCCATTGGAAAAGAGGTTGTTTTGCCGTCCGGAACGTCATCCCCCCAGGCGTCGACGGCAGCGATGGCGCCGTGCTTCGTAAAAAGCGGTGTGAGTGCCTTCGAATGCGCGATAAAAGCGTTCTTTTCGGCCGTGGGGACGGCATAGGCGGCAACGGTTATGTAAGACACGGGGTCTCCTTTCTCATAATGGCGCCGCAAAGGCGGCTTCCAGGGTGGCAATGTTGATTTTCGTCATTTTGTACATGGCTTGGCGGACACGCTCGGCGGCGATCTGGTCTTCGGCCGCTTGCATGTCGAGCAGGATCTGCGGGTAGATTTGCCAGGAAAGTCCCCAACGATCCTTTAGCCAACCGCATTGACTTTCCTGCCCGCCATCAGCGGTCAGAGCGGTCCAGAGCCGGTCGATTTCGGCCTGGCCATCGGCAACAACGCTGATCGATGCGGCCTCGGTCAATTTGAAATGAGGGCCACCGTTGAGAATCTGATAAGGTGCCCCGGCCAAGGTAAAATTGATCAGCAGCGGGTCGCTACCATCCGGCGCAAGCAAGGTTTCCATTCTGCTTTCGGGGAGGAGGTCGACGTAGAAGGCCGCAGCGTCCGCCCCGTCTTTTTCAAACCACAGGCAGGTGCGGATTTTTTCCACTAGGCATCCTCCGCATCGAACTGTTCGTTGAACATAAAGTCGAGCGATCCAAGGAATTCTCCTGAAGGCAAGTGATCGCAGGAAGACAAAGTTCTGGGGGCTTTCATGAGACCATCCTCAAAGGAATCAATGAGCCATTATGGTGTATCTTGACATATAAGTTGATGTCAACGTATTGGCTCTCCATGAGAGCGGATCTGCCAATAACAGTCACCCACGAAGTACGCGACCGGTGTTTGTGTCTGCATCTGCAACGTGCTGCGCGAGCCATCGGTCGACGTTTTGACGAGGCCTTGCGGCCCGTTGGTCTGACGCATGGTCAATACTCACTGCTTGTGTCTTTGAACCGCCCCGAACCGCCCAGAGTGGGGGAACTGGCCCATTTCCTCGCTATGGACCGAACGACGATAACGGCCAATCTCAAACCGCTCGAAAGGCGAGGGCTTCTCAAGATGCACCCGGACCCCGAGGACAAGCGCAGCCGGCGCATTGCGTTGACCGATCAGGGGCGGGATCTGCTCGTGCACGCAGTACCGATCTGGCGAAACACGCATAATGATGTCGATCAGGTGCTTGGACGGGTCGATCCGACACCGCTGAAGGCTGACCTGATGGCTTTGTCTTTCGGGGAGTGAAATAAAAAACGTTGGCGCGTGCTTTAAGACTCCGTTTCAATCTATCAACCACCCCGATACTGCTGATGGCTTTTCTGTAAAACGACTTCAATGTGATGCACTTCATGAACCATTGGCGGGCGGAGAATCCGAGACAAGAGGAACAACCTTGTTTGGACGGACATATTCGCCTACCCACTCGATATCCCTAGCGACTGTGCGTCCTGATCAGGATCAGGGTGGCAGACTTTGGGTAAGTAGGAAAAGATCAAGGCAGAGCCATGGCGGAACGTAATTTTGAACCCATGACCAAAGCAGAGGTCGTTGCAGCGCAACGCGCCTGGGCAAAATCCGTAACCGAGCAAGACGTCGACGCGCTTCTTGATTTGTACGATTTTGGAGATCCGGACGAACCGGTTCTGTTCAAACCGACCTTGGCGGATGTGATCCGGCTCGACCGAGATGGGGCACGTGCGTATTTTGTGGGTGGAGATCCAAACTATCCACAGGATAGCGGATTTCTCAAACGCGGCTGGAAGACAGTGGAGTTCCAAAGTGCCGTCGGCCCGATCCTGAAGGCGGGCGGGCTCGGCTACAAGGACATGGGGCATTACACATTCGTTGATGGAGACGGCAACGCGACGCGCGCCGATTACACATTTGCTTATCACAAGCTGAATGGACGGGTCTTGATCTCTCTGCATCATTCTTCACTCACCTGGTTCCCGCCCGTCGCTGACTGATATTCGTGCTCTGTTGCTGTAGAGGTTCGAATACCCTGACAGACTGAACATTAGCCGGTCAGAGTGGTTGCGGGAATCAAGTGAATTGCTTATCGGCAGGGAAGGGTCGGCAGATACCCAGGCGTCGCTGCTCCGGTCGGAGTGCTAAACCTGCCACGAGATGAAAAACGACATCGCATGGAGTAGGGCGTCGTTTCGTCAAGACATTGACCGATGAGCAAGCGCTGCGCCCGACTTGGATGCACAATGACAAAATCACCTATAGAACTGCGCGCGGGTGACCTTACGGTTTTTGCGCGAACACTCTCGCGTCAGCTTGGGGCAGAGAGCCCGTCTCATCTTACCTTGATGAATATGCTTGCGCGTGCGGCCGGATTTCAGAACCTTCAACACATGCGTTCAGCGACGGCAGCGGCAAGACGTTTGGCCAAGCGAACACTTGATCCCGCGATTGACGCCCGCTTGGTGGAGCGAACGCTGAACCAATTCGACAAAAGCGGACGGCTTCATCAATGGCCCTCCAAACGTGCGGTTCAGACGCTCGCGCTTTGGGCGCAATGGGCGACGCTGGATGCCCATCGATCCTATGATGAACGCGCTCTGAATGACCATCTTCTAGATGAGCATTGCTTCCAAGATCCAGCGACACTTCGGCGGACCATGATATCCTGCGGTTTGCTGACCCGGAAAACTGATGGAACAGAGTATCGACGTGTTGAACAGGAACCACCAGCTGAGGCAAAGGCCGTTGTCCATGCCATTAGCGCGAAGCGGCGCATGCGTTTTGCGTCCAAAACCAGGAAACATCGACCCTAGCGAAGCGCGCCCAATGTCGCAAGCTGTCAGCAAAGTGATGTAAATTGTGAATGATCTCGGCGCTGACCAAGATCAACAGCATGATGATCATCATGACCACAATTTCAATTGCACCGACCGTCAGAACAACCGTCATCAAGATCATCAGGACAACCGTGACGATGGATATGAGCTATGAGCCTTTTCCCCGGAGCCGCTTTCGCTGACCTGACGCAGCTGCAGCGACATTATCGTGAACGCTGGGAGACGTTCATTGGCAATGCCGGGTGCATTCAGGCTTTTGCCAATAAAGATGTGACAACGCTTGAATATCTTTCAAAGAAATTGGGGGAGTGCCAGATCGCCCAGACGACGCATAACCTCTCAACGGCTTCAGGCACTTCTACGAGCGATGCGAGTGCGCATCAACAGGTGCAAAGCCTGATGGCCATGCGCGGTGAGCCAGGCATCAGTTAAGACTTCCCGCCACATGGCTTTATCCTTTGCGATGATTGCGATCATCCGCTCGCAGCTTGCTGGTCGAAGTCCAAGACTGGCAAACGTGATCCGTATTATATGTGCGCCCAAAAGGGGTGTGAGAGTTATCGCGAATCCATCAGACGGGACCAGCTCGAAGGCGACTTTGAGAGGGTTCAACAAAGCCTGACACTGCAAAAGGCGTGTTTGATATCGTGAAAGCGATGTTTGCCGATGCTTGGAACCAGCGGCTGGAGCAAGCTAGTCAAACTGCAGAAACGCCACAACGGAAGCTCGGCGAGATTGAAGCGAAGATCGGAAGCCTGTTGGAGCGCATTCTGGATGCGTCTAACCCCCGTGTGATCTCGGCCTACGAGGACAAGATCAGCGAGCTTGAAAGGCAAAAGCTGCTCACGCAGGATCAGGTCGAACAAAGCAGTGGTCAAAAATACCCATTCGAGGGGTCGTTCGAACTCGCTTGTAAGACCCTCGCAAACCCCTACGAGCTTTGGAAAACAACGACTTAGGTGACCTCATCACAAAGCGTGTAGTGCTTCGCCTCGTGGTTTTTGAGGGTTTGGCGTATTCCCAAAAAGAGGGCGCTCGAACCCCGCAAGTATCTGAAAAATTGAGATTTTTTCGGTATTTTGGCCAAAATTGGAAAATGGCGGAGAGACAGGGATTCGAACCCTGGGTGGACTTGCGCCCACAACGGTTTTCGAGACCGCCCCGTTCGACCACTCCGGCACCTCTCCGCGGGGGTCTGAAACGTTCGTCTAATGCCAAGTCTGCAAGCTGGCAAGGCGCTTTTATCAAAAACCATTTGACCTGAAGACGCGCCGTACAACGGAACGGTCGAGACCCCTCTTCGCACATAGCATGCTGCTTTTCTTTATTTGCATGGAAAACCCCGCCGAAATCTCTAAATTTTCAAGTAAATGAAAGGGAGCACCATGGGTTTTGTCAGACATACCGGTTTTGCGATTGTCGCTTGCCTGATCTGGGCCGGGGCAGCACTTGCTGCGGACCGGGCAAAGACGGAAGAATTTCTGGAAATCACCGGTTTTGATGTTGCGCTCGAAAGCATCAAACTTTCTGCAAGCTCTGCCCCTCAAATGCTGGGGCTGGATGCCGAGGATTTCGGGTCAGAGTGGAAGCGCCTAACAAACGAGGTTTTCGAGGTTGAGGTCATGCATGACCTGGCGCTCGACATTCTGGAACAAACGCTGACGGATGAGCTTTTGAAACATGCTACTGATTTCTACACATCTGATCTGGGCAAACGCCTGGTCGTGGTCGAAAATCAGTCGCATATGGAAGAGGATAACGCGCTCAAGGATGAGAGCGGCGCAGCCATCATTGAGGGATTGGAACGGCTGGAAAGCCCACGCCTTGAATACTTTCAGCGCATGAACGCTGCAAGCGACAGTGCGGGAACGTCCATTCGGGCGATACAGGAGGTGCAGGTAAGGTTCCTGATGGCCGCGGCCGCAGCGGGTGTGATTGATCTGCCAATGGACGAGCCCGACCTGCGCGAAATGCTGGCCAACGACCAGGAAGAGATGCGCGCGGGCATTGAACAATCTGCGCTGGAAGGGGCAGCCTACACCTATCAGGCCTTCGCGGATGAAGAGGTGCTGGCCTATGCGGAGGCTTTGGAACACCCTGATATGCGAGAGGTCTATGACCTGATGAATGCCGTACAATACGAAGTGATGGCAAATCGGTTCGAGGCATTGGCTCAGGCGATGTCGCGGCTTCAGCCAAGTCAGGATCTTTAAGCGTGCATCGCATCACGCTGACCTGCGTCATGATATTTTGGTCGGGCGGAGCCCTTGCGCAGGATCACGTTGACCGCCTCATCACGGCGATGCACGTCCCGGAATTGGTCGAGATTATCTCAAAAGAAGGCATGCAGGGCGCCAAAGACCTTGACGCGGACATGCTGGGCGGGGCGGGAGGTTCAGTTTGGTTGCAACAGGCTCGTCAGATCTATTCTCCGATGCGGCTGAAGGCGCTCATAAGCAGTCATTTGTCGGATCACTACATCGGGACAGATGTCGAAGCGGCCCTCATGTTCCTGGAATCCGATCTGGGACAATGGATTATCCAGCTTGAAGTCGATGCCCGCAGCGCCTTCATGGATCCGGATGTGGAGGCCGCAGCCCGGCGGATCGCCGAGGAAAATCCGCCACTGATGTATGTGTCGCGCTACATCGAAATCAACGATCTTGTAGAGTTAAACGTGCAGAATGCCCTGCAATCCGATCTCCGCTTCGCGCAAGGCCTCGTTGCTGGCGGCATGGAGGGTTTGAGCGAAGAGGATATGCTTTCTGACACCTGGGCCAGCGAACCGGCTTATCGTGCGGATATCGTATCGTGGTTGCAGGCTTACGTAACGCTTGCCCTTTCCCCTATGGAAGACCAGGACATCGAGACCTATCTCGCGTTCTGTAAAACGGATGTCGGACAGCGGCTGAACCGCGCGATATTCGAGGCGTATGGCGCGGCTTATGAGGATATATCTTTTGCTCTTGGTCAGGCGGCGGCGCTTTTTCTGACAGAAGACGAGATATAACAGGGCAGGGTTGACAGGCCTGGGCATTGTGCAGATAAGCGCGCATCTGATCGGAACACTCCGATCTTTTTTGATTCACCTCGCCCGATCGGGCGCGCTGTTCGAGGCGGCCAAAGGTCAAAACACCCATTGGGTGGCCATAGAACGCGGGACACAAAGGAAGAAGCGATGTTCGCGGTTCTGAAGACCGGCGGCAAGCAGTACAAGGTTCAAGCGGGCGATATGCTTCGCGTCGAGAAACTGGCAGCTGCTGCGGGCGATAAGGTTCAATTCAACGACATTCTTATGCTGGGCGGCGACAATCCGATCGTTGGCGCCCCACTTGTGGCGGATGCGGGCGTCCAGGCCGAAGTCATTGACCAGATCAAGGGCGAGAAGGTCATCAACTTTGTGAAGCGCCGCAGGAAGCATTCGTCGAAGCGCACAAAGGGCCACCGTCAGAAGCTGACGCTGGTCAAGATCACAGACATCCTCGCGTCCGGCGCAGCGAAGTCCGGCGTGATGGCTGCCGTTGGTGGCGCAGGTTTTGAAGCGGCACCAGCCGCAGAAACCGCAAAGAAGGCCGCACCTAAAAAAGAGGCGAAGGCCGAAGCACCCAAATCCGAGGCACCTGCGGCTGGCGCTGCTGCAGATGATCTCAAGAAGTTATCCGGTGTTGGCCCTGCGCTTGAGAAAAAACTGCTGGAGGCCGGTGTCACCACCTTCGCGCAGATTGCAGCATGGACCGAAGAGGACGTTGCTGCTATGGACGAGAAACTGTCGTTCAAAGGCCGGATCGAGCGTGAAGGCTGGATCGACCAGGCCAAAGAACTGGCCAACGGCTAAGGAGAGAGACGCATGGCACATAAAAAAGCAGGCGGTTCATCCCGGAACGGTCGCGACTCCGCGGGCCGTCGCCTTGGTGTGAAGTTGTATGGCGGTCAGGCCGCGATTCCCGGAAACATCATCGTGCGGCAGCGCGGTACGAAGTTTTGGCCGGGCAACGGCGTCGGCATGGGCAAAGACCATACGATCTTTGCGACGGTCGAAGGGGCCGTGACTTTCCACAAGGGTCTTAAAGGCCGCACATTTATTTCGGTGCTCCCGCAGGCGGAGGCCGCCGAGTAAGCCGAACCTAGACAGGTACAGAATTTACCAGGGGATCGGCCGAAACGCCGGTCCCCTTTTCATTTGGTTTGGAGCGGTCCCATGACCGACATTTTCACCACCAAGCGGTTGCAGCTGCGGCAACTTCACCCTAGCGATGCGGACCAGGTGACCGATCTGGTGAGCGACATTGACGTTGCCCGTTGGCTCACGCGCGTGCCGCACCCCTACACTCGCAAAGACGCCGACGATTTCCTCCGGAAGATCGCGTCTGACGACATGCATTTTGCCGTTCTTCGTGACGGGGTCTTGATCGGTGTTATCTCAACTGCGGAACAGCTCGGCTATTGGTTTGGCAAGCCGTATTGGGGCCAGGGGTTTGCGACAGAGGCTGGTGAGGCGATTGTCACCGAATACTTTGCGCGCGAAGATGCCGATCTGATATCGGGCTATCTGGTCGGCAACAGGGGGTCGGCCAGGGTGCTGGAAAAGCTGGGTTTTGTCCCGACCAAGGTGATTGACGCGACCCCCCTCTCGACAGGTCAGACGGTGCCGCTTCAACGCATGGTGCTGAGCAAGGCAGCATGGGAGGCCCGAACATGAGCGCTTATCCGGACCGTCCATGTATTCGCGGGCAGCGCGTTGTGCTGCGGGGTGTAGTTGACGGAGATGTCGAAGCACGCTTTGCGCTTGGCAATTCGGCCGAGATCCAGCGGATGTTCGGAGCGGATCCAGCACAGCTACGTCCTATTACTAAGGATGCGGCCAAAGCGTGGATCGATGCGCACGGAACTGATCCGAATGCTTGGTTGATCGAGGCTGAAGGCGCGTTGATCGGGGCGGTTCGCTTGCACAGCATCAACCGCGCGGATCTTCGGGCCTACATTGCCATTGGCCTTCTTTCAGAAGAAAGACTTGGCAGAGGCTACGGGACCGAAGCCATGCAAGTGCTTGCTGCTTATGTGTTTGATGCGTTGAAGCTGCATCGGCTAACCTGCCGTGTTCTGGCGTTCAATGAACGTGCGGTCGCAGCCTATAAGAAGGTCGGGTTCGTCGTCGAAGGACGCGAGCGGGAATCCGCGCTGATCGATAATATCTGGCACGATGACCTCATCCTTGGGCTTCTGCCCAGCGATCTGAGGCGTTTGTCATGAGCGTTGCAGTCACATCATTTGCAGTGTTTGCGGCCTCACAGGTTGGCACACCGGGACCTGCCAATATGGCGCTGCTTGCCACCGGTGCGCGCTACGGATTTCGCGGCGCGCTGCCGTTTATGGCCGGCGTTGCCCTTGGAAAGCAGTTCATCATCTGGCCTGTTGGCTTTGGCTTGATGGAGTTGTCAAGCGAGGCCCCTTGGGTGTTTGAAGTGCTCAAATGGGCCTCGGCTGCTTATATTATCTGGCTGGCCTGGAAAGTCGCAAACCTGCGCCTGCCTACAGAGCGGTCAGCGGATCAGGCACCGGGCTTTGCAGTTGGTCTGATCGTCCACCCGCTCAACCCAAAGGCTTGGGCGATGATTGTTGCGGGCTTTACTGGTTTTGTGGCGCCCGGCACTTCGACTGTTTACGCAACAGCAATGATCGCCACTATATTGCTCGCCTGTCAGCTTATTCTCCACCCAATTTGGACATTTGCTGGAGATAGAATTGCGCAGACCCTCGCAGGAACGCGAGCGGAACCTTATCTGATGTACAGCCTCGCGGCGCTGACCGTCGCGTCTGTTCTGTTTGTAGTGTTCGGAGGAGGGACATGACGATGGAAATGGGAAAAATCGTTGCCCAACCTGTGATTGAAACGGACCGTTTTGACCTGCGCCCGCTTCGGAAGTCAGATCAGGGCTTGATCGAGCATTATGCCAGCGACAAGCGCGTGGCGCGCATGACAACTTCGATCCCACATCCCGTTCCGCCGGGCATGACCGAAGATTTTGTCACCCGCGCCATGAAAGATGTGCGCGACGAAGATGTCTGGGTGATGGACGGCACCAAGACCGGCGGGTCTGAGGTGATGGGCCTGATCTCGCTGGAGCGGATGGACCGAAACCAGTGCGAGGTCGGCTATTGGGTGGCGCCGCCCGACTGGAACACAGGTCTCGCGTCGGATGCCGTTCAGGCCTTGGTAAATGCCAACCCGTTTGAGAATGCGACTATGTTCGCGTCGGTCTTTCAGGACAATCTCGCCTCGGCCAAGGTCCTGACGCATTGTGGGTTTGAATATCTGGGCGACGCCGAAAGCTATTCGGTCGCGCGCGATGCCAACGTGCCTACATGGACCTATTTGCGCAAACTCTGATTGCGGGGGTAAGTCACCCGCGCTAGGACGCATCCATGAAGTTTCTTGATCTGGCAAAGGTCTACATCCGCTCGGGCGGCGGTGGCGGCGGTTGCGTGTCCTTTCGGCGCGAAAAGTATATTGAATATGGTGGCCCGGATGGTGGCGACGGTGGCACAGGCGGATCGGTTTGGGCGGAGGCAGTCGAAGGGCTAAACACCCTGATCGACTTTCGCTACCAACAGCATTTCTTTGCCAAGAACGGTCAGCCGGGCATGGGACGTCAGCGCACCGGCAAGGACGGCGGTGATGTTGTGCTGCGCGTGCCGGTCGGGACCGAGATCCTGGACGAGGACCAGGAAACGTTGATCGCCGATCTGACCGAAGTCGGCGCGCAGGTTGAACTGGCTCGGGGTGGCAATGGCGGCTTTGGAAACCTGCATTTCAAGTCTTCGACCAATCAGGCGCCCCGCCGGGCCAATCCAGGGCAGGAGGGTGTCGAGAGGACGCTTTGGCTGCGTCTGAAACTCATCGCTGATGTGGGACTGCTCGGTCTGCCCAACGCGGGCAAGTCAACATTCCTGGCGGCGACATCGAATGCGCGTCCGAAGATCGCCGATTACCCCTTTACCACTTTGCATCCCAATCTGGGTGTTGTCGGCGTGGATGGGACCGAGTTTGTCGTGGCAGATATTCCCGGCCTGATTGAAGGGGCAAGCGAGGGGCGCGGAATCGGCGATAGATTTCTGGGCCATGTGGAGAGATGCTCGGTCCTGCTTCATTTGGTTGACGGCACGGCAGATGATGTAGCGGCGGACTATCAAACGATAATCAACGAGCTTGAAGCCTATGGCGGAGCGCTGGCGGAAAAGCCGCGTGTTACGGTCCTGAATAAAGTCGATGCGCTTGGCGCGGACCTGGCAGCGGATCAAGCAAAGACACTCGTAGCGGTGGCGGGGCCGGTTCTGCAGATGTCAGGCGTGGCAGGGGAAGGCGTGACAGAGGTTTTGCGCGCTCTGCGCCGCGAGATCGATGTGGATCACGCCACTGAAGCCGAAGAGGCCGCACCGTGGCGTCCCTGACAACAGCACGGCGGCTTGTTGTAAAGATAGGATCGGCCCTGTTGGTCGATCGGGACACAGGCGCGCTGCGACAAGACTGGCTGACGGCACTGGCCGAGGACGTCGCGCAAAGGCGCAGTTCGGGCGTGCAGGTCGTGCTCGTGTCGTCCGGCTCCATCGCTTTGGGCCGGGGGGTCCTGGGCTTGCCGCCAAGTGATCTTGCGCTCGAACAATCGCAAGCGGCGGCGGCTGTTGGTCAGATCCAGCTTGCGCGGGCCTATGAAACGGCGCTGGCCCCACATGGGATTACGACAGCCCAGGTTCTTATGACCCTAGAGGACAGTCGTGACCGCCGACGCTATCTGAATTCGCGGGCGACGCTGGAACAATTGTTGAGCTTTGGTGTTTTGCCCATCGTCAATGAAAACGACACTGTTGCGACGGACGAAATCCGCTTTGGCGACAATGACAGGCTGGCGGCGCAGATCGCAGCGACGATCGGGGCGGATACGCTTGTGTTGCTCTCTGATGTGGATGGATTTTATTCTGGAAATCCTGCAGAAGATCCGGCGGCCAAGCGATTTGATGTCATTGATGAAATCACGCCCGAAATCGAAGCGATGGCGGGCGATGCCGGTTCGGGCCTGTCCAAGGGGGGGATGAAAACCAAGCTGATGGCGGCCAAGACGGCAACCGCGGCAGGCTGCCAGATGGTGATCTGCCATGGCGCTGCCTTGCGTCCGCTGCGCGCCCTCGATGAAGGGGCCCCGGCGACTTGGTTCGCAGCCACGCTGGATCCGCAGACCGCACGCAAGCGCTGGATTGCGGCGATGAAACCGCTTGGTGCGATTGTTCTGGATGATGGCGCAGTTGCAGCTTTGTCCAGGGGAAACAGTCTTTTACCCGCCGGTGTTCATGCAGTTTCAGGTGCTTTTGGTCGTGGCGATCCGGTGGCCATCACGGCGCCTGATGGTCGGCAGCTTGGCCTTGGTCTCAGTCGCTACACGGCGGATGAAACCGACGCGATCAAAGGTCACCACAGCACTGAGATCGAGGCGCTTTTAGGCTATCCGGGCCGGGCGGCTTTGATCCACCGCGATGATATGGCACTTTGAGCCGAAGCATATGAGGACAATCGGATGAAAGATCTTGATGAAATCCCCGTATTGATGGCCGATCTGGGGGCACGCGCAAAGGCGGCGTCGGAAGATTTGGCCTTTGCGAGTGCAGAGAAGAAGCGCGCGGCGCTCCTGGATGCAGCTGATGCCGTCTGGGATAAGCGCTCTGATATCGTTGCGGCCAATGCTAGGGACATGGACTTTGCTCGCGAAAAAGGTCTGTCAGATGCGATGAAGGACCGGCTCAAGCTGACCGAAGATCGCATCCAGGGCATGGTGGACGGTCTGCGCAGCGTTGCAGAGCAGCCCGATCCGGTGGGTCAGGTACTGGAAGACTGGGATCAACCCTCCGGTCTCAACATTCAGCGGGTGCGAACGCCTTTGGGTGTGATCGGCGTGATTTATGAAAGTCGCCCGAATGTCACTGCAGATGCGGGGGCGCTGTGCCTAAAGGCGGGCAATGCGGTTATATTGCGGGGTGGATCTGAAAGCTTTAACTCCTCGAAGGCGATCTATGCCTGCCTTGTCGAGGGGCTGCGCAGCGCCGGGCTGCCTAGGGATGCGATTCAGCTCGTACCAACACGGGATCGTGCGGCAGTCAGCGAGATGCTGACAATGACGGACCATATCGACGTGATTGTGCCGCGCGGTGGCAAGGGACTTGTTGGCCTGGTGCAGCGTGAAGCGCGCGTTCCGGTTTTCGCACATCTAGAAGGGATCGTGCACATTTACGTCGACAAAGACGCTGATCCGCAAAGGACGCTGAAGGTCGTGATGAACGCCAAGACCCGGAGGACAGGCATTTGCGGGGCCGTAGAATGTCTATTGATCCACAAGGACGTGGCCGACTCTATTGGACAGGGTCTCGTGCGTGCGCTGATAGATGCAGGCGTCGAGGTTCGGGCTGGCGCCACGTTGTCAGTGATCGCGGGTACGGCGCGGGCCAGCGAAGAGGATTGGGGGCGCGAATACCTCGACATGATCATAGCAGCGCGAGTGGTGGATGACATTGATGCTGCCATTGCGCATATACGCCAATACGGCTCGAACCATACCGACTGCATCATGACCGAGGATGATCAGGCTGCGGCATATTTCATATCACGTCTCGATAGCGCAATCCTCATGCACAATGCGTCGACTCAGTTTGCCGATGGCGGTGAGTTCGGGATGGGTGCCGAAATCGGTATCGCGACGGGCAAGATGCATGCGCGTGGACCTGTTGGGGCACCACAGTTAACAAGCTTCAAATATCTCGTCCGCGGTGACGGGACGACCCGCAGTTAAAAGCTGATCCGGACTGTTGTCTCGTCGATGGCGACGATCGTTCGGCGTCCTGCTTCTGACGCAACGATAGGCAACATGGCGAATTGCACATGCGATGGGGGGATGGTGATTTCGGAGGCGGGGCTTGCGAGTAGGTTCCAGTGGGTCTGGTCGACATTCAGCTTTTCGCCCCTGCCGATCAGCGTCCAGCTGTTGTTGGTTTCGTCAACCGAAATCTCGCCACCATAGGCCAGCGCGCTTTCGATGCTTAAAATGGCCAGAAAAATCATCCGCATTTCGGTGCGCGAGTAAGCTCCGGTCGGGTGGTAGCTGATCGAGACACGTCCACCATGGGTGAAGTCGTCCAGCACGCCGGCAATCTCACCCCGGCCAAGCTGCTGATCACCGCCGCCGCCGAAGGCGAGGCGAAAGAACCGAATACGTGCGCTGGCATTGCGCACACTTTCCGAGATCAGGTCCAGCTCCGGCCCGCTGTCCTTCATCGTCATGCCCAGCAATTCGAGACCATTGTTGATCGCCCCGATCGGCGATATCAGGTCATGGCAGATGCGGCTTCCAATCAGGGCTGCGAGGGTCGCGTCATTTTGTGCCATTCAATTCTCTCCTGCCGCGGGGTTGTGTCCTATGGAAGATCTCAATGCGATACTGGCCCCTGGTATGCTGGTGCGCCATCCCGATCGTGCGGAATGGGGGATTGGTCAGGTCCAAAGCAATATCGGGGCGAGGGTAACCGTTAACTTCCGAGAGGAAGGCAAGATCGTCATTGACAGCACCCGCATCGCTTTGCTCCCGGTTTTTGATGAAACGATATAGTTGTTGAAAGGTTAACGAAAGAATGCCGAACGAGGCCAAATCGGTTTTTCTTTGCCAAAACAAGGCACATTACTTAACTGCCCAGCCATGATCTCAACCGCTTCTCCTTCATTCCGCATTGCGATGGCCTCGACCGAGGAGGACCTGCGCGCGGCGCAACGACTGCGATACGAGGTCTTCGTGGAAGAGTTGAAGGGCGGCGGGGCGCTGGTCGATCACGAGGCTCGGCTCGAGCGGGACAGGTTCGATCCGTTCTTCGACCATATGCTACTTTTTGATGACAGTGCGGGCCGTGTTGTCGGGGTGTACCGGCTGCTGCGATCGGATCAGGCGGTCAAGGCGGGCCAATTCTATTCGGCGGATGAATACAACCTTTCGCAACTGACTGGATCAGGTCGCAAACTGCTGGAACTAGGGAGGTCGTGTCTTCATGCGGCTTACCGCGGCGGGACGGCGATGTATCACCTTTGGATGGGGCTTGCCGAGTATGTGGCAGAGCATGAGATAGAAGTCCTGTTCGGCGTCGCGAGCTTTCACGGAACCGACATTGACCGGTTGGCGGGAGCGCTGTCCCTTTTGCATCACAGGCACCTCGCGCCCGAAGGGCTGCGTCCGATCGCTCTATCCAGTCATGCGCGTGACATGAACATCTTGCCGAAAGACCAGATTGATCGACGCAAGGCAATGCGCCAAATCCCTGCATTGATCAAAGCCTATCTGCGCCTTGGCGGTGTGGTGGGGCAGGGGGCCTATATCGATCATGCCTTCAACACCACCGATGTCTGTCTGGTCATGGACACGGCCAACATGAACCAACGCCAAGTGCGGATCTATGCCGGATCCGACGCTGCATGAGCATGACATGGCAAAGCGATGACATCCCGCCACCGGAAAAATGGGGCGCGCTTGGTTGGGCGCTGGTCGGATTGCGCGGTGGCGGGCTAATCCTTCTTATCCTGCCCTGTTTTTTGCTTCTTATGATCATTCGCTTGTTCGAGGCGCCGCTTTTCGGGATCCGGCGCCCAGTTACACCGCATATCACTTGCTTTGTTTGCCGAAATGCCCTGCGCATCATAGGTTTGGGTCTTAGGGTTGAGGGCAGTCCGATGACGCAGGACGGAGCCGTTGTCGCCAATCACTCGAGCTGGCTGGATATCTTCGCGCTCAATGCCTCAAAGCGCATTTACTTTGTCTCGAAGTCCGAAGTGGCCGGTTGGATTGGCATCGGGCATCTCGCGCGAGGGGTCGGAACTGTCTTTATCACCCGCGATCCGAAAGAGGCCAAAACCCAGACCGTCCTGTTCGAGGAACGGCTTTTAGCGGGCCATAAGCTATTGTTTTTTCCTGAAGGGACCAGCACGGACGGATTGCGGGTCTTGCCCTTTAGAAGCACGCTTTTTGCCGCGTTTTTCGCGCCAGCGCTCAAGGACAGGATCAGCGTTCAACCCGTGAGCGTCAGCTACCGCACGCCGGCTGATGTGGACCCGCGGCGCTATGGTTGGTGGGGGGGTATGGGCTTTGGTCCGCATCTTATGGAAACGCTTGCCCGTCTGAAGCAGGGACAGATTAAGGTAGTCTATCACCCGCCGTTACGCGTTGCCGATTATGAAAACCGCAAGGCATTGGCCGCGGCAAGCGAAGCAATCGTGCGGGCCGGGCATAAGCGCGGCACCAATCCGCAATAGGCTCTTGCCATTTCTGCGGCTGCATCCTATATCGCGCGCACTTCACAGTCGAGGTTCGGGCCCTTGGGGGACACATCCCCAAATGTCCACCGGTTGGCGCATCTGCGTCGATAGCCCCGACAAGGTACGAAACCGGAAAGGAATGAAACGCATGGCATTGCCTGATTTCTCCATGCGTCAGCTTTTGGAAGCTGGCGTTCACTTTGGTCACCAGACACAGCGCTGGAACCCTCGTATGGCGCCCTTTATCTATGGCGCACGCAACGGCATTCACATCATGGACCTGACGCAAACCGTCCCAATGCTGGATCAGGCGTTGCAGGTCATTCGCGATACCGTAGCAAAGGGTGGCAGCATCCTCTTTGTCGGCACCAAACGTCAGGCTTCTCAGCCTGTTGCAGACGCTGCTGAGAAATGCGCCCAATACTACATGAACCACCGCTGGCTGGGCGGGACGCTGACCAACTGGCAGACGGTCTCCCAATCGATCAACCGCCTTAAGGCCATTGACGAACAAGCCGAAGGTGGCTTCGAGGGCCTGACAAAGAAAGAGCGTCTGGGCATGGAGCGTGACCAAGGCAAGCTGCAGGCATCGCTTGGCGGGATCCGCGAAATGGGTGGCCGTCCGGATCTTCTTTTTGTGATCGACGTCAAGAAAGAAGCGCTGGCCGTGGCCGAAGCAAATAAGCTGGGTATCCCCGTCGTGGCCGTGGTGGACACCAATTGCTCGCCTGACGGGATCGACTATATCATTCCCGGCAATGACGATGCAGCGCGGGCGATTTCGCTTTATTGCGATCTGGCCTCTCGCGCAGCCCTTGACGGGATGAGCGCGCAACTGGGCGCGGCCGGCGTCGACCTGGGCGCAATGGAAGAAGCTCCCGTGGAAGACGCGTTGGCCGAGGATGCACCAGCAGCGGACGAAGCGCCGGCAGCAGATGAAGCGGCTGCAGCCGAAGAAGCCCCGGCCGAAAGCTGAAGCCTGTCACAGATCTGAAGTACGGGGCGGTGCAGACCATCCCAAAACCAAAAGACATCGAGGAGAGCCGAGATGGCAATCACCGCTAGCATGGTGAAAGAACTGCGCGATAGCACCGGCGCAGGCATGATGGACGCGAAAAAGGCGCTAACAGAAACCGACGGCGACATGGAAGCGGCAGTGGATTGGCTGCGCACAAAGGGTTTGGCAAAAGCCGCCAAAAAGTCAGGCCGTACAGCCGCAGAGGGTCTTGTGGCCGTTGTGGTCGACGGCATCACCGGGGTGGCTGTCGAAGTGAACTCAGAAACTGATTTCGTCGCAAAGAACGCCGAATTCCAGGATATGGTCGGTGGCATTGCCAATGCGGCCCTGGGCGTTGACGATGTCGAGGCGTTGTCTGCCGCAGATCTCGGTGGCAAGTCGGTCGCTGACACCGTGACGGACAAGATCGCGACGATAGGTGAGAATATGACCCTGCGCCGGATGCGGAAGATCTCTGGCGGGACGGTTGTGTCCTATGTCCACAACGCCGCAACAGCGGGTATGGGCAAGATCGGTGTTCTGGTCGCCATGGATGGAGGCGACGAAGCGCTTGGCAAGCAGGTTGCCATGCATATCGCCGCTGTGAACCCTGCCGCTTTGTCGGAGGCTGATCTAGATCCGGCCGTCGTCGAGAAGGAAAAGCAGGTTCAGATGGATATCGCGCGCGAATCCGGCAAGCCCGAGCAGGTCATCGAAAAGATGATCGTCGGGCGCATGAAGAAATTCGTGGCCGAAAGCACGCTTTTGAACCAGTCCTTCGTGGTCAATCCCGATCTGACCGTTGGCAAGGCAGCGGAAGAAGCGGGTGCTACGATCACAGGTTTTGTGCGTTTGGAAGTAGGTGAAGGCATCGAGGTCGAAAAGGAAGACTTCGCGGCCGAAGTCGCAAAGGCCGCGCAGGGCTAAGCAACCCCTTGCAATCGAATGTGAACGGCGTGTCTATTGAGGCGCGCCGTTTTCAATTGGAGGAATCCATGCTTGATGTTGGCGACGGTCATCAGCTTTGGTTCGAACAGGCCGGGCAGGGGGTCGATGCGCTTGTTTTGCATGGTGGTCCCGGATCTGGTTGCACACCTAACCACTATGATCTTTTCGATCTCACGCGCTATCGCGTCATGCTGCTGGATCAACGCGGCTGCGGCAAAAGCCTGCCCAAGGCTGCCCATGATCTGTCCGCACTTGACCACAACACGACCGTCGAATTGATCGATGATATCGAACGGCTGCGGATGCATCTCGGTATTGAGACCTGGGTCATCTTTGGCGGATCCTGGGGCAGCACGCTGGCGATGGCCTATGCCCAAACCTATCCCGCGCATGTCCGCGCCATGGTTCTGGCCGGTGTGGCAACGACGGCCAAGCGGGATGTGCGCTGGCTTTATGGTGACATCGGCAACATCTTTCCGGAAGCTTATGACGTTTTCTGCGCCCAAGTTCCCGAAATCGACATGGATCCAGCCGTGACCGAGGATCGGGTCCGGGCTTATGCGGCCCAACTTCGCACCCCAGAACACGCGCAGGGCGCTGCTGATGCTTGGTGCCAATGGGAAACGGCGATCTTTGGCGGCGATATCTCAAATCCGGGTTCGCGATATGCCGATCCGCTCTTTCGACTGGGCTTTGCGCGGATCGTCACACATTACTTTTCCCACAATGCGTGGATGACCGACAATCAACTGCTCAAGAACGTGGGCCAAATTGCGCATATTCCCTGCCGAATGATCCACAGTCGCTTTGATCCGTCTTGCCCGCTGCGAGGCGCCTGGGATCTGGCAAAGTTCTGGCCCGCCGCGTTTCTGAAGATCATGCCTGGCACCACCCATTCAGCGCTTGCGCCCGACATGGCGGCCGAAATCCGTCAGGCGACCGATCATATTTTGGATGATCTGCCACAGAAATGAAAAACGGAGCTGCCCCCAAAGCAGCTCCGTTTCTGTCGCAGGGCGCGTCGCCACGGGGATGAGACATTAACACCTTCCCTGCAAGTCCGACCCACCACGCTGAACAATACACGGGTGAGCCGGGTCCGGATAACCGGTCGGCGAGGAGAGCCTCGAAATCACGAGGGGTCCTGTCCGAATGTTCCCTGGCTAAAGCCACCACTCACGGAACTCGCTCAGAATGATGCTTAACGCCCGATTAAGGAAGTCCGGGATTCCTTACCTCGCGAAAAATTATTATTTTTTGACGGAAGCGACGTAACGGCGCGAAAATGTCGTCGCAACGTCGCGACGCAACATTCTTACGCTTCGAGGATAAACATCTGGTTGGCAAAAGCGGCTTTCAGGACCGCTTGTGCCGTCGTTTCCACGGCCAGCGCCTCACGGGCGAGGCGCAGATGTTTTTCAACCGTGGCTGATGTCAGCCCCATCAACACGGCAATATCTTGCATCGTCTTGCCATCGCCTACCCATTGCAGGGCTTCACGCTGGCGCTTTGTCAGGGCGCGTCCCGGATGCTGGTAAGGCAGGGTGAGGATCTTCAGATGCGCAATATTGTTGATGAGGTGAATGTCGCGCCCATGTTCTTCCCAGATCTGGTCGACGTCATCCTGACCAAGCCCGGGTTTGGCGGTCAGGGCGATGGCCCCCTTTGATCTGGCCGAAACGGATTTGAAGCTGATTGTGTAACCCGCCGTCACGTTCATTTTCTGATTAAAATCATAAACCTTACGCTCCCCGTCACTCAGTGCGCTGCCATCGGCCATCTGACCCAGAATACCCCAACTACAAGCGCCTTCGTTCTCAAGGGCCCAGCGAACCATTGGAGCTTGGTGATAGCCCCCTTCGTCTAGGAAAACGTCTGTATATTCTTTGGAATGATTGGTCAGGATGATGAAATCCTCGGGATCACCAAGCGAGGTGCCTGAGCGATAGCGCGTGAAGCCATAGATCAGTCGGTCAAACCCATAGTCGTTCATTTTGGCGCAATGCTTGTCCCAGAGCAGCTCTAACGACTGACAATTGGCCAGGAAATGAAGATAGCTTCTCATGCGCCCTCAGAAGTCAAATGCGTGGCCATTGCTTCGATTGCCAACGGGTATCCTGCGGGTCCCAGTCCACAGATCAAACCTACTGATACCGCTGCAATATAGCTGAAATGCCGAAACTCTTCACGCGCGTGCACATTACTAATGTGCAATTCTATCGTCGGAATCGCCGTGGCTGCAATCGCATCACGCAACGCAATCGAGGTATGCGTAAAAGCGCCCGCGTTCAGTACAAGCCCGTCGACCTTGCCCACGCTCTCCTGGATACGGTCGACCAGAACACCTTCGTGGTTCGACTGGTCAAATTCCACCAACACACCAAGAAGATCCGCACGTGCGCGGCACATCACTTCAATCTCGGGCAGGGTTATGGCCCCGTAGATGCCAGGTTCACGTTGCCCCAGCAGGTTGAGGTTCGGACCATTCAGCACGAGGATGGAAGTCATTGGATTCTCTTACCTTTGGTCCGATGTACTATCCAACGCCGTGCATCACTGTCCAGTCTCAGGCGTCTTTCTGTGCAAAAACTGCCAGCCCCAGCCAATCTGCAACAAGTGCTGGGGTGTCGCTACCCTCTATTTCAATTTTTAGTTGCGTCTCGCGTAGAAGATCTGTTGCGTTCCGCTGCGTGACCGCTTTGAGCGTGAAGCGACCGCGTAGGCGCGATCCCGCCTGCACCGGATTGAGAAACCGCAGCTTGTTGAAACCGTAGTTCACGCCCATGGTCTGCCCTGGCGCCAGATCAAAACAATCATAGGCAAACCGGCTCGCGAGGCTGAGCGTCAGGAAGCCATGGGCGATAGCGCCGCCAAAGGGTGTCTCGGCGGCAGCGCGAGCCGGATCGATATGGATCCATTGATGGTCATGGGTCACGTCGGCAAATTGGTCTATCATGGCCTGATCAACCGTGATCCAGTTCGCCACACCCACTTCCTCGCCGATCTGCGCTTCCATTGCCGCCTTGGCGTCGTCGATCTCAGCCATCAGGCTGGATCTCCACCGACACGAACCAACCGCTTACCCGTATTGTCTCCATGCAAAAGTCCAATCAGCGCTTTTGGAGCGTTTTCAAGGCCTTCCACGACATCCTCGCGCGTCTTGATCTGACCGCTTTGCACCCATTGCTGGAGCGCGCGCAGGGCTTTCGGATTGTCTGCAACGTAGTCCAAAACGATGAATCCTTCCATCCGCAGACGCTTTGTCACGACGAGTCCCGGCAGGTTGCGGGGACCTGTCGGGGTGTCGGTTTCGTACTGGCTGATAGCCCCACAACAGACGACCCGTCCGCGTTCATTCATAAGGGCAAGCGTGGTCTCAAGAATGGGGCCGCCAACATTGTCGAAGTAGATATCGACCCCATCGGGGCAGGCGGCCTTGAGCGCTTTGAACATGCCGGAAGCTCGGTAGTCAATGCAGGCGTCGAAGCCCAATTCTTCCGTTGCATAAGCGCATTTTTCGGGCCCACCCGCGATGCCCACGACCCGCAGGCCAAGCGCTTTGCCAATCTGACCCACAAAGCCGCCGACAGAACCGGCCGCAGCAGATACCACAAGCGTTTCACCGGTAATGGGCTGACCCACGCCAACAAGACCGTGGAAGGCGGTCAGGCCGGCAATTCCGAAGACAGACAATAGATTTTCTAATCGCGGAACTTTGGGCATCTTTTGAACCTTGTGCGCAGGTGCCGTCAGATACTCTGTCCAGACGGCCTCGGCACCCACAATGTCCCCAACCGCGACGCGCGGGGAATTGGACTGCATCACCTCGCAAATGGCATAGGTCGGCATCGGATCGCCGGGATTGATCGCGGCGCGATAGGTGGCCCCCTGCATCCAGGCGCGGTTGGCTGCATCAATGCTCATCAGAATTGTGCGCAACAGAACGTCACCATCGTCCGGTTCCGGCATTGCGGCGTTCTTCAGCTTGAAATGACCTTCGGTCAACTCACCCGTGGGCAAGGTTTCGACAACGATTTGACGGTTGGACATGGAGGGGCTCCTTGAATTAAGCGGAAGAAAAAGAGGATGCGCGATGACAGAGTACAGACAACCGGTCTATGCACCACCCGAAGGGTCGGCGGATCTTTTGCTGATTCGGCACGGTGAAAGTGAACCGGCGCGGCCCGGTGTGGATTTTGCGGATAAGGACGGGCACGGTGATCCTGCGCTTCATCCGCAGGGCGAAAGGCAAGCCAAAGCCGTCGCTGCACGGCTGAAAAAGGACAATTTTGCAGCGCTTTACGTGACGAAGTTGCGGCGGACCCATCAGACGGCAGCCCCACTTGCGGGACATCTTGGCATAACACCGATCGAGGATCCGGACCTGCACGAAGTGCATTTGGGCGATTGGGATCGCGGACTTTATCGGATCAAGGCGGCCGAGGGCGATCCGACCTATCACAAGGTTATCGAAACGCAGGATTGGGCGGCCATTCCGGGTGCTGAAACGCGAGCGGCATTCTTTGGACGCGTGCGGCGAGGGCTCTTGCGGTTGGCGGCAGCCCATAGCGATGAGCGCATTGCGGTCTTTGTTCATGGTGGTGTGATCGGAGCAGCCATGGCGATTGCAACAAATTCGGAACCCTTCGCCTTTCACGGAGCCGCCAATGGGTCGATCAGTCGGTTGGTGATACAGGACGGGCGGATGGTCGTGCGCGGATTCAATGACACCAGCCATCTGGAAGGTCTTTAGAAGACGCGGCAGAGCCTGCCGATGCCGCCCGAAGTCCAAAACACAATGCTTGCGTCCTGCGATACATGAAGGCTGTGCTGAACGATGTCTGGTGGCCGACATCAATCAACCGTGAGCACGACCTTGCCCAAAACTTTGCGATCCCCAATGTGATCGAGCGCTTTTGCAGCTTCTTCCATGGGGAAGCGTGCCGTGATCCGTGGTTTGACCTCTCCTTCCGCATAAAGCCGGAAAAGATCGGCCATGTTCGCGGCGTGGCCCTCTGGATCCATCCGCACCGATGCACCCCAAAACACCCCAACGATCTGGCAGGACTTCAGAAGCGTCAGGTTCAGCGGAATGCTGGGAATGCCCGCCGGAAACCCAACGACCAGGAACCGACCACCCCAGCCCATGGAGCGTATGACCGGCTCAGCGTAGTCACCCCCCACGGCGTCGTAAGCGACCTGAACGCCCTTTGGACCGGCGATTTTCTTGATCTCGCCCGACAGCGTTTTTTGTGCGTCGCGGTCCATCTCGCGTGGGTAAATGATCGTCTCGTCGGCGCCCAATTCTGTGCAGAAGGTGGCCTTGTCTTCAGATGATACTGCCGCGATGACCCGGGCGCCGGCCGCCTTGCCAAGCTCGACAGCTGCGGCACCGACTCCGCCAGCCGCCCCGAGGATCAAAAGTGTCTCACCCGCTTTCAACGCAGCCCGGTCTTTCAGCGCATAATGCGATGTGCCGTAGGTGAAGATGAAGGAGGCCGCCTCATCAAAGGGCATACCCTCAGGCATTTTCAGGCATGCGATTTCCGGCACACATATATGCGTGACAAAGCCGCCGAAGCCCGGCATGGCGATGACATTATCGCCCACCGAAAGCGTCTCGCAGCCTTCGCCAACGGCCTCGACCACGCCGGCAACCTCGCCGCCCGGCGCGAACGGGCGTGGCGGTTTAAGCTGGTAAAGATCGCGGATGATCAAAGTGTCCGGAAAGTTCACGCCAGCAGCCTTCACCGCAACGCGCACTTCACCTTTTTTGGGCTCGGGTGTCTGCGTTTCGGTCCATTCCAAAGTGCCCGGTCCGCCGGGGGCGTTGCTTAGCATGGCTTTCATCGTGATCCTCCCTTTGACCCGGTGACGCAACGGCATAGGTGCATCATGGCGGGCTTTACGCAATCCTGCCTGCGACAGCTTGTCCGTGTAAACCCGTCTGGCGGGTGGACGTTACGGCAAGTGCCATGAGCTATGAGGGAGGCAAGCCATGGACGATTTGGCAGCATTCCGCGCCGAGATGCGTGCGTGGTTGGACATCAACTGCCCAGAAGAGATGCGCGATGGTCAGGTGACCGAAGAGACGATTTGCTGGGGCGGGAAACGCTGGAAATTCACGTCTGATGCGCAGCGGATCTGGCTGGACAGAATGGCGGCCAAGGGTTGGACGGTCCCGAGCTGGCCCGAAGCGTACGGTGGTGGTGGGCTTAGCCGTGCACAAGACAAGATCCTCAAGGAAGAGATGGCGCGGATCAACGCGCGGTCGCCGCTGGAAAGCTTTGGGATCTGGATGCTGGGACCTGCCCTTTTGCATTTTGGGACACATGAACAAAAGCTGGAGTATCTTCCGCCGATTGCCCGTGGTGAGGTGCGCTGGTGTCAGGGCTATTCGGAGCCCGGCGCAGGCAGCGATCTGGCCAGCGTTCAGACCAAGGCCGAGATCGACAGCGATCATTATTTGGTCAACGGGCAGAAAGTCTGGACCTCTTATGCCGACAAGGCCGACTGGATCTTCGCGCTGGTCCGCACAGACAAAGATGCGCCCAAACACAAGGGCATCTCTTTCATCCTGATCGATATGTCGACGGAAGGCGTGAGCACGCGACCGATCCGCCTGATCTCGGGCAAGTCGCCATTTTGCGAGACGTTCTTTGACAACGTGCGCACGCCGCGCCATCAGCGCGTCGGCGATGAAAACAGAGGTTGGGATGTGGCGAAGTATCTGCTCACGCATGAACGCGAGATGATTTCAGGCGGTGGCGGCGGCCTTCTTGGCGGACGTCCTGTTGGTGCGGTGCTGGCTGAGATGGCGCATGGGCTCGATACGGCGGATCGGCGCGCTGCAGCAATGGAGTGCGAAGTCGACAGCCTCGCTATGGCGCTGACGCTCGAACGCTACAAGGATCAGGCCGAAACGCAGCCGATCGGCGACGCCTCGGCCATGTTGAAATACTACGGAACCGAGCTCAACAAGCGTCGGCATGAGTTAATGATGGAGGGCGGCGGCTCTGATGCATTGGCCTGGGACGGGCATGACGGCTTGCCGTCTGACTGGCTGCGCACGAAGGCCAATTCCATCGAGGGCGGGACATCCGAGGTCATGCTGTCCATTATCTCAAGGCGTGTGTTGGAGTTGCCGGGATGACGTCGCTTCAAAAGACCGAAGACGAGGTGATGCTGGCCGATGCGGCGCGCAGCTTTCTCGATGACGCGGCCCCCATCGGGCATCTGCGCAAGATGCGGGACGAGTGCCGCACGTATGACGCCGAATTGTGGAGCCAGATGGCCGAGTTGGGCTGGACCGGAGTTCTTGTGCCGGAAAGCGCAGGTGGTTCGGACATGGGGCATGCGGCTGCCGGAATCCTTGCTGAGGAAATGGGTAAGACGCTGGTCTCATCCCCGTTTTTGAGCACGGCTGTCATGGCCGCGACCGCTCTGCGGCAGGTGGCAGATGACCGGGCCAGCGATGCGTTGCGCAAGATAGCTGAGGGTCAGGTGATCTATGCGCTGGCCGTGGATGAAACCTCCAAGCATGAGCCTGACGCTGCCGAGCTTGCTGCGACACCAGACGGCAACGGCTTTCGATTGAGCGGCACAAAGACCTTCGCTTGCGATGGCATGGCCGCCGATCGGCTGCTGGTGCTTGCCAAAACGGATGAGGGGTTGACGCTGTTCGATCTGCCCGCCAACCGGGACGGGATCAACCGCGATCCGATGGATCTTATCGACAGCCGTGATGCTGCCCGCATCACGTTTGAAGACGTGGCAGCCACAGGTGACGACGTTTTGGGGCAGGTCGATGACGCAATGACGGTTCTTAAACCCGCGCTCGAAGCAGGCCAGGCCGCGCTTGCAGCTGAAATGGCCGGTCTTGCTGCTGGCGCCCTAGACATGACTGTCGGCTACCTGAAAGAGCGCAAGCAGTTTGGTGTGCCGATCGGCGCTTTCCAGGCGCTCCAACATCGCGCGGCGCATCTGTGGTGTGAGGCCGAGGTGACAGCATCCGCGATCACAAATGCAGGGCGAATGCTTGACGAGAATGCGGCTGAAGCCACGCTTGCCGTCTCGCTCGCCAAAGCGCGGGCCACGAAAACCGCGGAACTTGCAGTCAAGGAAGGCGTGCAAATGCATGGTGGGATTGGGATGACCGATGCTTACGACATGGGGTTTTACATGAAACGCGCCCGGGTCGCGGCTGAATGGCTGGGCGACTATGGCTACCATGCGGGCAAAGTGGCCGCTTTGCGTGGCTTCTGAATAAGGACTAAGAATGACCCCTGATGCACTGTTTTCACTGAACGACAAGGTGGCCTTGGTAACTGGCGGCGCCACTGGAATCGGGCGCATGGCCGCAGAAGGACTGCTGGCTGCGGGCGCCAAGGTCTACATAGCCTCCCGCAAGGAAGACGCGTGTCAGGCGGTTGCGACAGAACTGAACGCGCTCGGCCTCAAGGGCAGTTGCGAAGGTTTTGGCGGTGACGTGGGCAGTGAGGAAGGCGTAGATGCCCTTGTCACTGAGATCGGCAAACGGACCGACACGTTGCATATTCTGATGAATAATGCTGGCATTACTTGGGGGGCGCCTATGGGTCAGTTCCCGCATCACGCTTGGGAAAAGGTGATGAATGTGAACGTCGCAGGGCTTTTTCACCTGACGCAAAAGCTCCTCCCGATGCTCATGCAAACCGCAACGCCCGATGACCCTGCGCGGGTGGTCAATGTCGGTTCCGTCATGGGGGACGCCGCCCTTGGCGACGGCGCCTACAGCTATGCGGCTTCGAAAGCCGCAGTTCTGCACATGACCAAGATCATGGGAAAGGAACTTGCGGGCTACCACGTGACGGTCAACGCGCTCGCGCCGGGGCCGTTCGTCAGCCGCATGACTGCTTTTGCGACAGCCGATGAGGATATGCGCAAAAAGGTTGGTCACGATGTGCCATTGGGCCGCGTGGGCCGTGAAGAGGACATTGCAGGATGTATGCAGTTTCTTTGCGGCAAAGGCGGCAGCTATCTGACTGGGGCGATCCTGCCGGTTTCAGGTGGCATACAGGTTATGTCGGGCCCAAATCTCTTCCGCGCGGCGATGGAGGGCTGATGATCCGTTTTGACAATCGGGTGGCGATCGTCACGGGCGCGGGTGTTGGTTTGGGCCGCAGCCACGCGCTTGGGCTTGCCGAGCGCGGGGCTAGGGTAGTGGTCAATGATCTCGGTGCAAGCACAGACGGGCAGGGCGTTTCTTCGGACGCGGCCATTTCTGTCGTGGAAAAGATCAAGGCAATTGGCGGTGAGGCAATAGCCAACGGCGCTGATGTCTCGAACGAAGAGCAGGTCACCGACATGGTCGGCGAAACCATGAAAGAATGGGGCCGGGTCGATGTCCTCATCAACAACGCTGGTATTCTGCGCGACAAAACCTTGGCGAAGATGACGCTTGATGATTTCCGCAAGGTTGTGGACGTGCATCTTATGGGCAGCGCGACCTGCTGTCATGCGGTCTGGCCGATCATGCGAGAACAGGGTTACGGTCGCATTGTGCTCACCGCCTCTGCTTCGGGGCTTTATGGCAATTTCGGTCAGTCTAACTACGGGGCCGCCAAGGCTGCGATGGTTGGGCTGATGAATGTTCTGCACCTCGAAGGGAGGCGCGACGACATCCGTGTGAATACACTCGCTCCAACCGCGGCAACCCGCATGACAGAAAGTCTCATGCCGGACGAGGCGCTGGCACTTCTCAAACCCGAAACGATCACGCCCGGCGTGCTTTATCTGGTTAGTGAAAACGGTCCTTCCCGGACCATTCTCTCTGCCGGAGCAGGCACCTTTGCACAAACCCGCATCTACGAGACGCAAGGCCACCTCATCGAAGGCGAGATCACGCCTGAAGCCGTTGCTGACAGTTGGGCCGACATTACCGAACCCACTCATCAGCAAGAGCTTCAGGACGCCTTTAGTCAAACCCGCAAATACGCTGTTCGGGCGGCTCAGGCCAAAGGCCTTTCGCTCAATTGGTAAATCGCAATCCCATATTCTCTGGGTCGTAAATATCCCGGGGTCCGGGGGCCGCGCCCCCGAAACGCCCTCAGTCAAGAACCAAAAGGACAAACAAAATGCGCGACGCCGTCATCGTCTCAACCGCACGCACTCCCATCGGCAAAGCCTATCGCGGCGCTTTCAATGCGACCACACCGCAGGCGCTTTCGGCACATGCGATCACCCATGCAGTGGAACGCTCTGGTATGGAAGGGGCGGCGATCGACGACGTGGTCTGGGGGGCCGCGCTCCAACAGGGCCACACGGCCAGCAACATCGCGCGCCAGGCAGCAATCAGGGCTGGTTTGCCAGTCACAGTGGCAGGCATGTCTCTTGATCGCCAATGTGCCAGTGGGATGATGGCGATTGCAACGGCCGCAAAGCAGGTGGTTCAAGACGGAATGGATATCGTTGTCGGTGGCGGGGTAGACAGCATCTCGATGGTGCAAACACCCGAAATGCGGGTGAAGGCGGATCCCTGGCTGAAAGAGACCAAGCCGGAAATCTACATGACGATGCTGGAAACAGCCGAAACCGTGGCCGAGCGCTATGGGGTCACACGCCAACAGCAAGACGCCTATGCCGCACAATCCCAGCAGCGTACGCATGACGCCCAGCAGGCGGGGCGGTTCGACGATGAGATCGTGCCGATGTCCACCGTGATGATGATGCAGGACAAGGAAACAAAGGAGATCTCTCAGCACGAAGTCACGCTTGAAAAAGACGAAGGCAACCGACCAGGCACAACTGCAGAAAGCCTCGCAGGGCTACAACCGGTTTTCAAGGACGGCATTCACGTGAAAGAAGGCAAGCATATCACGGCAGGCAATGCATCACAGTTATCCGACGGAGCGTCAGCTTCGGTCGTGATGGAGGCCTCGCTGGCTGAGAAGAAAGGCCTGGAACCGCTCGGGCGCTATGTTGGTGTCATGGCGGTGGGCTGCGAACCGGACGAGATGGGGATCGGTCCGGTTTTTGCAGTTCCAAAACTGCTTGAGGCACATGGGCTCAAAATGGATGACATCGGGCTTTGGGAGCTTAACGAGGCTTTCGCCTGCCAGGTGCTTTATTCTCGGGACAAGCTGGGCATCCCCGATGAACTTCTGAACGTTGACGGTGGTGCGATCTCGATCGGACACCCTTATGGCATGTCGGGTGCAAGAATGGTGGGCCATGCCCTGATCGAAGGCAAACGTCGGGGCGCCAAATACGTCGTCTGCACGATGTGCGTGGGTGGCGGTATGGGCGCCGCAGGATTGTTTGAAGTTCTCTGACAACCATCGGCGGGCGACACGCCCGCCTTACTGCCGAACGTCTGCTGAAAGGTGGACCTCTAGATTCACAACCGCTTCTGGGAAAGGCAATTGATGCCCCATATGGATGACCATCTCCCGCCCGCCTTGCAGGGTTTGCGCTTGCCGCTTGTGGCAGCACCACTTTTCATCATTTCGGTGCCCGAGCTTGTAATCGCCCAGTGCAAGGCAGGTATCGTAGGATCATTTCCCGCTCTCAATGCGCGTGAGAGCGAGGGTGAGCATCCCTTGCTCGACACGTGGCTCACCCAGATCAAGGAAGCGCTTGATCGCCACAATCAGGAAAACCCGGACCGTCCGGCGGCGCCGTTTGCCGTCAATCAGATCGTTCACCGATCCAACGCACGCCTCGACCGCGATCTTGAGATCTGTGTCAAGCACGAGGTGCCGATCTGGATCACCTCGCTTGGTGCGCGGGTCGAGGTAAACGAGGCCGCCCATTCCTGCGGTGGGATTGTCTTGCACGACATTATCAACAATACGTTTGCCCGAAAGGCGATCGACAAGGGCGCCGACGGTCTGATTGCTGTTGCTGCCGGTGCGGGAGGACATGCTGGTGAACAGTCCCCCTTCGCCCTTGTTCGTGAAATTCGCGAATGGTTTGATGGCCCCGTTCTGCTTTCAGGTGCCATCGCCACCGGCGAGGCACTTCTCGCGGCCCGTGCTGTCGGGGCAGACCTCGGTTACACAGGCACACCCTTCATCGCCACGGATGAGGCGAATGCACAAACAGAATACAAGCAAATGATCGTCGACAGCGGTGCGGAAGACATCGTCTATTCTTCTCTCTTCACAGGCGTTTGGGGCAATTACCTTAAAGGCTCTGTTCGCGCGGCAGGTATGGATCCAGACAACTTGCCCACCGCTGATGCGTCATCCATGAATTTCTCCTCAGGTTCCTCGAAACCCAAAGCATGGAAAACGATCTGGGGGTCAGGGCAGGGCATCGGTGCGGTTAGATCGATTGGGCCGGCGGCAAAGATTGTTGAGCGGATGGAGGCTGAATACGAATCTGCCGGCCGGACGCTCGCACGTGACTTCGCATGACCCGTAAGGTGGGCGTGTCGCCCACCACCCCTTTCAAAGAAATATCGACACATGGCTGAACTGGTCCTTATCCGTCACAGTCAGGCCTCCTTCGGGGCAAGCAATTACGATCAGTTGTCCGATCTTGGTCATCGGCAATCCGAAGCGGTGGGCGACGTCCTTCGCGCGATGCAATGGACACCAGATCGCCTGATCACCGGCAGCCTGACCCGGCAAAAGCAAACACTTGCAGGTATGGGGTTCATCGAAAATCCTGAGATCCACGCGGGCTTCGACGAATATGACTTTCACGATCTCCTGCACACCCGTTTCGGGGGCAAGGCGCCGGATGTGGTCATGGGGGATCGCAAGACGCATTTCCGCACCCTGCGCGAGACTATTCTGGAGTGGCAGCGTGGGGACATCCACGGCACCAAGGAAAGCTGGGCAGACTTCGCCTGTCGCACAAGTGACGCCATGCGGTTTGCCACCGAGACAGATGCGCGCCGTGTGTTGGTGATATCCTCAGGCGGTGTGATCGGTCAGTTGGTCGCCCGCAGCCTTCACGCGCCGGATCCGATGATGATGGAGTTGAACCTTCAGATCAAAAACAGCAGCATCACGCGCTTTGTCTTTTCCAAGGGACGAGTCATGCTGCACGGTTTCAACGCGACCCCGCATTTCGACAGCAATCCGGATATGCTAAGTTACTCCTAATGACCCAAGACACACAGACGCTCGACACTGCCGCAGTTTCCGACTACCTCAGGGACAAGTTGGACGGCTTCGACCGCCCGGTTGAGGCCCGCAAGTTTCAGGGTGGACAATCCAATCCTACCTTTCTGCTGAAAACGGTCGCTGGCAACTATGTCCTGCGACGCAAACCTCCGGGACAATTGCTGAAATCAGCGCATGCGGTAGATCGAGAGTTCCGCGTGCAACGGGCCTTGCAGGACACGGACGTACCGGTCGCGCGGATGTATGTTCTTTGTGAAGATGACGACGTGATTGGCTCTATGTTCTATATCATGGATCATGTGCCGGGTCGGAACTTCCACGAACCTACGATGAAGGACGAGGACAACGCGACAAGGCAAGCCGTAATCACCGATATGAACCGCGTGTTGGCAGCTTTGCATGATGTCGATCTAACTGCGGTGGGCCTGTCGGATTATGGACCGGAAGGGCACTACATCGAACGCCAAGTCGGTCGATGGTCAAAGCAATATGAGGCCTCTGAAACAGAAGAGATCGGCGACATGAACCGTCTGATGGATCGCCTGGCTGAAGAAATGCCAGACGATGATGGGCAGCGTACGCTTGTGCATGGTGACTATCGCATCGACAATATGATCTTTGACGCGCAAGCGCCGAAATGCCGGGCGGTGCTGGATTGGGAGTTGTCCACGCTTGGCCATCCTTATGCAGATCTGGCCAGCGTGATCATGCAGTGGCAACTGCCCGCCGGCTCGGAAGGACGCGGGTTGGGGGGGGTCAACAGGACCGATCTTGGACTGCCCAGCGATAGTGAATTCATAGCGGCCTATTGCGGGCGCCGGGGCATCGACCATATCGACAACTTCGGCTTCTATGTCGGGTTCTGTTTTTTTCGGATGGCGGCAATCATTCAGGGTGTTCTGAAACGCGCGCTTGATGGCAATGCATCCAATCCCGAGCGTGCGATCAAGGTAGGGGCATACGTTCCTGTATTTGCCCAGATGGGTCTGGCTGCGTTTGATCGCTAAGGCTTGACGACTTTGATGTGCTGCGCCGGGAGCGCGGGTGCGCGCCTCCCTCGCCGTACTTGCGACGGACATAAGAACGGTGGCGTGCGATCACCTCGTCCTTTTAACGTGAGTTGACCCTACGTTCGCTAGCCCTCGGTAGCGCTTGACTTATCCCCCGTTTATGCAAACCTCATTATATCTTTGACCGATCAGAAGAAATGACGTGGACGGTCGAAGCGCGTTCTAGGGAGGAACATATGCGCAAATCATTCAAGCTCGGCGTCAGCGCTGCGCTGGCGCTCGCCATTAGCGCCGCGGCAGGGCTGGCCGAAAACATCAAGATCGCCTTTATCGACCCGCTCAGCGGACCCTTTGCCAGCACAGGCACCAATGGCCTGCACCAGTTCGAGTTTGCGGCCGAAACGATGGTGAATGCAAATGGTGGCGTGCTCGACGGACAGATGTTCGAAGTCGTGGGCTTCGACAACAAGATCAGCCCGAAAGAGTCGCTGATCCAACTGCAGGTCGCTATCGACCAAGGCATTCGCTTCATAGCGCAAGGCAACTCTTCCGGTGTGGCCAATGCCCTGACGGAAGCGATTGACAAGCACAATCGCCGCAACCCTGATGATCGGGTATTGTTCTTGAACTATGCGGCTGTCGACCCTGCCCTGACCAATGACAAATGTAACTTCTGGCATTTCCGTTTCGACGCCAATGCCGACATAAAGATGGATGCGATTACGGACAGCATCGCGGCCAATGAAGAGATTAAGAAGGTCTATGTCATTGGACAGGATTACTCGTTCGGCAAGGCAGTCGCATCGGCAGCTGTTCGGTTCCTGGGCGAAAAGCGCCCTGATATTGAGATCGTGGGAAATGAATTGCACCCGATCGGCAAGGTGAAGGACTTCACACCTTACAGCCGCAAGATCGTCGCTTCCGACGCGGATGCGATCATCACCGGAAATTGGGGCGCAGACATGCTTGGCCTCGGTAAGTCGATTGTCGAGAACGGCTATACAGGCCCGATTTACACCTACTACGCCGCAGGCAGCGGGATCACCGCCGCCTTTGGTGAGACCGGCAAAGGTACAATTCGCTTGGTTGGCGAAGGTCAGGTGAACCCGCCAGCATCAGATTCTGCAGCGGATTACTACACTGCTTTCAAAGAGAAATACCCAGACGGCAACGTGGATCAAAGCCGCATCACCAATGTTATCGGGATGCTGGCCCAAGCCATCAATGAAGCGGGCACGGCCGATGATGTCGTGGCGGTCGCTTATGCGCTGGAAGGCATGGAATACGAGAGCATGTGGGGCGGCACCGTCCTGATGCGCGAAAAGGACCATCAAGCCATTCAGAACGTCCATATCCACGAGCACACGGACGAGGATATCGCGTTCGACTACGACAATTCCGGCTTCGGGATCAAAGTAGTCAAGACGGTAGAGATGGCAGCGGCTGAAAGCGAAACGACCTGCAATATGCGCCGTCCCTGATCTGCGCTGCTGTCCCGGCGCTGTAGCAGACGCGGGCGCCGGGACGGACACCTGAATACCTTGCCATCCTGAGCCATCCTGAGAGGAGGGACGAATGGATCTTGTCCTCGTGAACCTGATCGACGGGCTTGTCACCGGGCTACTGCTGTTCATGTTATCAGCGGGCCTTACCCTCATCTTCTCGATGATGGGCGTTCTGAACTTTGCGCATGCAAGCTTTTACATGCTTGGCGCATATTTCGCCTACCAGATCAGCTTGGCCTTTGGCTTTTGGATGGGACTTCTCATCGCGCCAATCATGGTGGGACTTCTGGGGGCAGGTGTTGAAAGATACGGGCTTAGAAGAGTGCACCAGTACGGGCATGTGCCCGAGCTCATTTTTACGTTTGGGCTTGCCCTTTTGATCGAAGAGGTCGTGCAATTTATCTGGGGCAAGAACCAGATGGCCTATGATATCCCCGAGGTTTTGCAGTTCACCGCCTTCTCAATCGCTGGCAATTCGATCCCGGCCTACAAGATCTTCATGATCTTCATCTCGATCGCGATCTTCATCGGATTGCTTTACGTGCTGACCCGGACCCGGATCGGGATGATCATTCAGGCCGCCCTTAGCTATCCTCGAACAGTCGAGGCACTTGGCCACAATGTTCCGCTGATCTTCATGGGTGTCTTTGGCGTGGGCACAGCGCTTGCCGGGGTCGCAGGGGTGATTGCGGGGCCTGTGTTAGGCACCTTCCCTGGTATGGCCTTCGTTCTGGGATCCATCGTGTTCGTCACCATTGTGATCGGCGGTCTCGGTAGCCTTTGGGGCGCGCTTGTCGCCTCTCTTCTGATTGGTTGGCTGACAACTTTCTCCAAAGCCTACAATTTGCGGATGGAAGACTTTCTAACTTTCATCGGCTTTTCTAGACCGGATCCGATCTGGGACAGCGCCTGGCGCGATCTTTGGACGATCACCTCGCCGCAGGTGGCGGACATCCTACCCTACATCCTGATGATCCTTATCTTGATCTTCCGCCCCTACGGCCTTTTCGGAAAGCGTGACGTATGACCGACCAGACCGCCTCTGCCAATATGCGCGCGGGGTCGATGACCCTTTCGCTCATGCCCTGGATCGTTGCGGCCCTCGTGCTTGTGCTTTTGCCGCAGATCTTCACGGCCAATTCGGCGATTACCATCATGAACCAGATGGCGATTACGATCATCTTTGCCTTGGCATACAACATGTTGCTGGGGCAGGGGGGCATGCTGTCCTTTGGACATGCTGTCTACATGGGTGTTGGTGGCTTTGCCTGCGTTCATATCATGAACATGGATGACTTCTTTGCTTCCATTCCGCTGGTTGTTCTGCCGATCTTCGGAGGGCTCTTCGGCATGGGGCTTGCCACGATCGTCGGCAGCTTTTCCACGCGCAAAGCAGGCACTGTCTTTGCGATGATTTCGCTTGGTGTGGGCGAGTTGATCGCCGCGTGCTCTGTCATCATTGTGGCGTTTTTTGGAGGCGAAGAAGGGATATCCGGAGACAGAACATATGCAATGCCAACGTTTGGCGTGGAATTCCTGCAACAGATCGAAGTCTACTACCTTATTGCTTTCTGGCTGCTGATCTCGGCTGCACTAATGTACCTTTTTTCGCGCACACCCGTTGGTCGCATGGCCAATGCGGTGCGGGATAACCCTGAACGCGCTGAATTCCTTGGGTATTCAGCCCGCTGGGTGCGCTTTTACTCCTTTGTCGCCTCGGGTTTCTTCGCCGGGATCGCAGGTGGGCTTTTTGCGATCAACTACGAGATTCTGACCGAAGAAAATCTGAATGCCACCTCGTCCGGCACCATTCTGCTGGTAACGTTCCTGGGCGGTGTTGGGTTCTTCTTTGGTCCCATTCTGGGTGCAATTGCGTTCACATTGCTTCAGACAGTGCTGAGCCTTGAGACAGAGCTTTGGGCCTTTTACGCGGGCGCGCTTTTCGTCGCGACGGTAATGTACTTCCCTGGCGGATTGGCTGGCCTGATCATGATGCACGTGCCGGCAATCAGGTTAGGCAAGGGCAGTCGCCTGATTTTACCATATATTAGAACGCTGGTACCGGCCGCGATCTGCATTCTCGGCGCGGCTGCGTTGATCGAGATGATCTTTCACTATCGACATGCTTTTGCTGGAGATGAGGAAATGACGCTTTTCTGGATCACCTTCAATTCGCATGATGTGCTGCCGTGGATCGTTGCTGTGGGTCTAACACTTGCGGGCTTTTTCACGGCGCGGGCGACGGCCCCGGCCTTGCTTGAGGCTTGGGGCGACGCAAATACGCCTGATCGGATGCAGGTATGACGGCGGCGCTCCATCTTGACGGTCTGCGAAAAAGCTTCGGCAAGACCGAGATTATCCGCGGTGTGGATCTGTCAATCGAACGGGGGGAGCGGCATGCGATTATCGGACCGAACGGCGCGGGTAAGTCAACGCTTTTCAACCTGATCACCGGTCGTTTCCCGCAAAGCGACGGAGCGGTACGGCTGCACGGCAATGATCTTGCTGGCAAAGCCCCTTACGAGATCAACCGAATGGGGCTTTCTCGTTCGTTCCAGATCACCAACATCTTCCCGAAAATGAGTGTTTTCGAGAACGTCCGATGTTCGCTTCTTTGGTCGCTGGGCTATAAGTACAGTTTCTGGCACATGGTCGGAAAATCGCGCGAGTTGACCGAAGGTGCCGAGGCGATCCTGGAGCAGATCAACCTCACCAATCGTCGCGATCTTCCGGCAGGTGTTTTGTCCTATGCCGAACAGCGGGCGCTTGAGATAGGTATCACTATCGCGGGTGGTGCCAACGTGATCATGCTGGATGAACCCACGGCGGGCATGTCCCATTCGGAAACGGATTACATCGTCGATCTGATCCGCAAGGTTACCGAAGACAAGACGCTGGTCATGGTCGAACACGATATGGGCGTGGTCTTCGGTCTTGCCGACAGGATCAGCGTTCTGGTCTACGGCGAAATCATCGCAACAGGGACCCCTGAAACCGTCCGCGCCGACCCAAAGGTCCAAGAAGCCTATCTTGGCGAAGCATTGGAGGCAGAGCATTGAGCGCCCCCACCATTACTTTGGCCGCACAACCCTCTGCAATGGACGCACAACATGCTTGATGTATCTGATCTTCATGCCTTTTACGGCAAATCACACATCCTTCAGGGCGTGAACATCACAATCAACCAAGGTGAAATCGTCGCCCTTCTTGGCCGAAACGGTGTCGGTCGCTCCACGACATGCAAGGCGATCATGGGCGAGGTGGAACCGCAAGGGCGGGTGAGCTTCAAAGGCCAGAATATTGCCGGTCGAAAGGCGTTCGAAATTGCGAATATGGGCATTGGTTATGTGCCCGAAAACCGCGATATCTTCCCGGGCCTGACCACCCGTCAGAACCTGATCCTGGGTCTGAAACCGGGTCAGAAAGATGGTGATGGACGCTGGTCGCTGCAGGACATGTTCAACATGTTTGAAAACCTTGAACGGCGTGCGGATGTAGAGGCCTCGGTTCTGTCGGGTGGCGAGCAGCAGATGCTGACGATGTGTCGGACACTGATGGGTGATCCGGATCTGGTGATGATCGATGAACCGACCGAAGGGCTGAGCCCACAGATGGTGCAACGCGTTGCCGAGCTTTTGAAGGAAATCGCCAGCCGAGGGATCGCCACGCTTCTTGTCGAACAGAAGCTATCGATCGCCTTGGATATCGCGCATCGGGTTTACGTGATGGGCCATGGCCATGTTGTGTTTGAAGGCACCCCGCAAGAGCTGAAAGCGCGTGAAGACGTGCGCAAAGAGTGGCTTGAGGTGTGATCCGCGGGGCCGAGGCGGCACGGCTCGCCTTTCAAGCGCTTGCCAAAACAGGTGCGCTGGCCATTTGACCGTGTTCGTGCAATTTGAATGTGAAGGACGTCTACGACCCTCGTAAGATCGTCCAAAGCCGCGTTCTGGCGCGTTGCAGCTTAGGCCGATAGCGTTTCCAGCCTCCAGTTAAGATCATCCAGCGCGTCTTTGCCGAAGAACATTTCACCCGCGACGAACATTGTGGGCGATCCGAACGCTCCACTTTTGACAGCAGCATCCGTAAGTTCGGCCAGTTGACCTTTGATGTCCGGTGTCTGAGTGGCGGTCATGATAACATCGGCTGGAAGATCGGCCGCTGCGAGGATGCGCATGATGACATCCGGATCATCCATCTTTTCACCCGCGATCCACATTGCATCAAAGCAGGCGTCTATATATCTGCTTTCCCAAGGTTTTTCTCGGGCGAACACAGCACCCCTCATCAAAGCAAGTGAGTTTACTGGAAAGTGAGGGTTCATCCTGAATGGCATTTCATAGCGTTCAAGAAAGCGTTTGATCTCGAGCCGCATGTAGTCGACTTTGCCGGTCACATTTGAAAATGCCATCATCGGTGGTTGGTTATTGGTGGCTTTGAAAATTCCGCCCAGCAGGACAGGGCGCCAGATCACCTTGGCCCCGTGGCGCGCTGCGATCTTCGGTAGGACCTTGTGCACGAAATATGCGTTTGGGCTACTGAAATCATAAAGAAACTCAATTTCTTGCATCACCATGTCTCCGCATAAGGCCGCACATCAAGCTCAAATGTCCAAGCATCTCTCGGTTGGTGCGCGAGTGTCCAGTAGGCTTCGGCAATCGATGCGGGATTGACCAGTGCATCTTCGGGCATTTCATCCACATTGCGACCCATCTTCGCAAAGATCTCGCGGACCCAAGCCGTATCAACGCCAGCATCAATCACTAGATGTGCCACATGGATGCCCGCCGGACCAAGCTCGCGCGCCATAGATTGGGCAAGATTCCGAAGACCTGCCTTGGCGCTTGCGAAGGCAGCAAATCCAGATCCGCCTCGCATCGACGCAGTGGCGCCCGTGAAAAAGATACAGCCTGTCCCGCGGGGCACCATGACCTCAGCAGCGGTACGGCCTGTCAAGAAGCCACCGAAACAGGCCATCTCCCAGACTTTTCGAAACACACGGGTGGTTGTTTCACGGATCGAAAATCGTACGTTTCCGCCGACATTGAATACAACGATGTCGAGGGGGTCCAACGCTTCGGCCCGCGCGAATGTGGCCTGCACATCGTCTTCGTCGCGCGCATCCATGCTCCAGCCATCGGCCGTTCCGCCTGCCTCTTCGATCTCTTTCAAGAGCGTGTCGAGTTTCTCGCCATTTCGCCGCACTGCACTAACGCGGTAGCCGCCCGCGGCGAAACGCTTTGCTATGGCGGAGCCGATAAAGTCGCCTGCCCCGACAATCAGAATGTGGTTCATAACGCGTTTGCCTTTTGATAAGCGGGTCGCGCCGCCAGACGGGTCGCATAGGCAGCAAGTGCTGGCATGTCGGTCATATCCACACCGATCTTCTGTGCGGACAGAACCGCCGACCCGGTCATGACATCGGCGGCTGAAAACGCACCCGCAAGGTAGTCGGCATCACTAAGTACGCCTTCCAACGGCGCGATCATCTGGCCCAGAAGTTTTTTGGCCCGTTTTGCATGGATTTCAGATCGCCGATCCGGTGGGAGGAAGAACGTCTCGACCATGTAGGCGTTGACCTGCGGCATGATCATGCCTTCAGCATAGTGCAGCCATTGAAGATAGGCTGGAAAATCCGGGCTTTCCACGGCCGGGCGGAAACGACCGTCGCCGTGACGTGCCAGCAGATACTCTAGGATTGCACCGCTTTCGAAGATCCGCACGTTGCCGTCCTCAAGCACCGGTACGCGACCCATGGGGTGGATGCTGCGAAACGTGTCCGAACGCATGTCGGGATGACCGAGATCAAAGCGTTCAAGCGTATATTCGAGGCCAATTTCCTCCAACATCCACGCAATCCGGAGAGCGCGGCTGTTGGCGGCAAAGTACAGCTTAAGCATGGAACTTTCTTCTGTTTTTTCAAAGGTTAGGCGTGACCCGAGAGGTCGTCAATCTTTTTGCCTTTGCGCTTGGATGCTGTGCGGTACAGACTGATACAAAATCATGGGGCAGGGAGATGGAGATGGCGGAATTCGATCAGCAAAGGCTGGACCGCATCAAGCCATGGATGCAGCGATACATCGACGATAGAAAGCTGCCCGGGGCCTCTCTCTTGATTGCGAAAAACGGCGGAGAAGTGTTTTTTCACGCGACGGGTCGTCGGGATCTGGCAAGTGACTTGCCGTTTGAGCGGGACACGGTCGCGCGCATTTATTCAATGACGAAGCCGGTAACATCGGTTGGGCTGATGATGCTGGTGGAGGAAGGGCTTTGCCACTTGGATGCCCCAGTTTCAACGTTTCTGCCGGAATTCGCGGACTGCAAAGCGCTTGTTCCGGGCGCGTCAGACATCGATCAGACGGAGCCGTGCCCGTCTCCGACCCTGCAACAGCTGCTCACACATACGTCCGGGCTGAGCTACGCCTTCAACCCCGGTCTGCTGCCCGAAGCGATGGAGGCGCAGGATGTCAACTTCAAACCCGATGGTCCGTCACTTCAGGACACGACCCTGCAGTTGGCAGAGCTGCCACTCGCGTTCCAGCCGGGCGCACGCTGGGAATACTCGGTCGGGATCGACGTGATTGGGCGTGTGATCGAAGCAGTCGCGGATCAGCCGCTCAGCACTTTCTTTGCTGAACGTATACTCGGCCCTCTCGACATGACCGAGACCGCTTTCTCTGTGCCGGAAAAAGCAGTGGACCGTTTTGCGGCCCTTTACACGCCGCTAGCAGGTGATCCGATGCAACTGGACCAAGGCACTGGCCAAGGCGGCGACGGACTGCGCGAGGTCGACAGATCCAAAGGCTCTCCATTTCTGGATGCCAAGCTGTATTCTGGCGGTGGCGGGCTGCTTGGCACCATAGATGACTATCTGAAATTCACCGAGATGATGCGGCAGGGCGGCGTTTATAAAAAGGGGCGTCTGCTTAGCCCGTATACTATTGATTTCATGATGCAAAATCACCTCGCAGGCGATATCGCGTCGATGGGGCCGCAAAGCTTTGCGGAACAGCCGATGAAAGGTATGGGCTTTGGAATAGGCGGGGCCGTCGTGCTTGATGCGGCTCGCGCCGCGACACCGGGATCGCCGGGCGACTTCAGTTGGGGCGGTATGGCATCGACTTTCTTCTGGATCGATCGCGTTCATAACCTGTCAGTGGTTTTCTTCACGCAGTTGGCACCATCCTCAAGCTACCCCTTGCGGTCTCAACTCAAGGCGCTGGTGCATGGGGCATTGACATGACCGAGCGACGCGTTCTCTGGACGCCTGCCGCTGACCGATATCGGTCCTCGAGCATGGCGCGCTATGAGGCTTGGCTGGCTGACGAGCACCGACTGACCTTTGACGACTACAACGCGATGTGGTTGTGGAGCATATCAGACCTCGAAGCCTTTTGGGCGTCGATCTGGGATTTTGGCGAGATCAAAGGCCAACGTCCAACGCGTTTCTTAACCAGACACAGCCTGCCGGGCGCTGAATGGGCGCCAGACGGAAGGCTCAACTATGCAGCGCAGGTGCTGGCCCGTGCGGAGCGGCTGAAAGGCGAACTGGCATTGATCGTGCAATCAGAGACCTTTGGCCGATCAGAATTAACCTGGGCAGAGCTGAGCCGGCGCGTGGGTCGGACCGCAAACCAGTTACAACGCCTGGGCGTTGGGCAGGGGGATCGCGTGGTTGCGATCCTGCCCAATACGGAAACAGCCCTGATAGCCTTTCTCGCCGCAGCCTCCATAGGGGCGATCTGGTCTCTCTGCGCGCCGGATATGGGACAAATCGCCATCCTGGACCGGTTCCGACAAATCGAACCCAAGGTGCTGATCGCGCAGGATGGCTATGTGCATGCCGGTAAGCTGGTCGACCGACGTGCCGCCTTGGCGCAGATCGTCGAAGGCTTGCCGATGCTCGACCAAAAGATCGTGGTGCCTGTGTTTGATGATCCGGCTTCTGATTGGATTAACTGGTCCGAACTGAACGATGCGCCTGAAACCTCTCTGCCCACGGAGGTGCCATTCAATCACCCGCTTTGGATCGTCTATTCGTCCGGAACAACCGGGAACCCAAAGCCGATCGTGCACAGCCATGGTGGCATCGTGCTTGAGATGACCAAGATGGCTTTGCATACCGACAGCCGGATGAGTGACCGCAACTGCTGGTTCACGTCCTCGGGTTGGATCATGTGGAACGGTCAATGGGGCGGTCTGGCCACCGGGGCGACGACCTGCCTTTTCGATGGCGCGCCAAATTATCCCGATATTTCGGCGGTCTGGCGGTTCGTGGCGGATGAGCGTATCAACAATTTCGGGGCAGGGGCCGCGTTCTTCGATGGATGTCGCAAGGCAGATGTAAAGCTTCATGAGCTTGATCTGTCGGCATTGCGTCACCTTGGCTCGACCGGATCGCCTCTTTCGTCAGACGGCTATGACTGGATCTACGCGCAGGTCAAACAGGACGTCTGGCTGGCACCGATTGCCGGAGGAACGGACCTCGCAGGTGCGTTTGTTCTGGGCCATCCCGCCATGCCGGTGCGAGCGGGTGAGATGCAGTGCCGTGCGCTTGGCGTGGCCGTCCGTGCTTTTGATGAGGGCGGCCAAGAGGTGATCGGCGAGGTGGGCGAACTGGTCTGCACCGAACCTTTGCCCTCTATGCCGCTTTCATTCTGGGGCGACGAAGACGGCACACGCCTGCACGCCAGTTACTTCGACACATATCCCGGTGTCTGGCGGCATGGCGACTGGATAGAGATCACGGCAGACGGTGGGTCAATCATCTACGGACGATCCGACGCGACGATCAATCGTCGTGGCTTGCGACTTGGATCGGCAGAGATCTATCAGGCCGTCGAAGCCCTGCCTGAGATTATGGACAGCCTTGTCGTCGATCTGGAATTCCTGGGGCGGGACAGCTTCATGCCGCTTTTTGTCGTGCTGTCGACAGCGCAGCACCTGGATGCGGATCTGCGCCTCAGAATTTTTGAGGCTATCAAGACGGATGTCTCTGCTCGATTTGTTCCTGATGAGATCGTCCAAATCCCCGAAGTTCCGCGCACATTATCCGGCAAGAAGCTAGAGGTCCCGATCAAGAAACTACTTCTTGGCGCCAACCCTGAGACGGTGGTGAACCGCGACGCCATGGCCAACCCGGAGAGCTTTGATTTCTTTGTAGATTACGCTAAGGCGCGCGCATGAGCGATGCACATGACAGCCTGATCCAGCTTCTCAGCGTGGAATCGCTCGAGGTCGACCTATTCCGCGGGATCGGATCGGGTGGGGAAACGCCAACACGGATCTTCGGCGGGCAGGTCATCGGGCAGGCCCTTTCTGCAGCATATCAAACCGTGCCTGCGCGTCTCTGCCACAGCTTGCACGCTTACTTCATCAGGGCAGGGGATCCGACCATTCCGGTGATCTATCAAGTCGACCGCGCCCGCGATGGTGGCAGCTTCACCACACGCCGAGTGGTGGCGATCCAGCATGGCAAACAGATACTCAACATGTCCGCTTCGTTTCATATCACCGAGCAGGGCTGGTCACACCATCATAAAGCGCCCGAAGTGGATGGTCCGGCAGGATTGGAAGACAGATCAGAGCAACGGAAGCGCACAGCCGACAAGATGCCCGAAAAATATCGCGCAGACTATCTTCGTGAGCGTCCAATCGACATTCGTGAAGTTGCACCCAGGGATTACTTCGCGCCAGAGCCCGCCTCGGACGTAAATCACCTTTGGTTTCGAATGAAGGCGGCGGCTGGATGCAAACCTCAGATGCAGCATTGTCTGTTGGCCTACGCGTCGGACATGAACCTTTTGGGCTCTTCACTGCGCCCGCACGGACTGACTTGGTTCAAGGGCAATGTCATGACGGCGAGCCTTGATCACGCCATGTGGTTTCACGGCGCTCCAGCGTTTCACGACTGGCATCTCTATACGATGGACAGCCCCTGGACTGGCAACGCGCGTGGGTTCAATCGCGGTGCGATCTATGATGGCGAAGGCGATCTTGTGGCATCTGTCGCACAGGAAGGGCTCATGCGTCCCTTGGACCGCTAAATCGTCCGGTGCCTTGGTCTTCCAAGCTCTGCATGGGCGCTGCTTGTGCGTCGTATGCGCCGTCACTCAACTGGAGAAATCCGACGTAAAGCGCGATCACAACAAGTAGAATTGCCGCGATGACGCCGTATCCGCCCCTTTGCCTGTGCGTGTCTCTTTTCAAGTCTTTGTACCAAGTTTACCAACAACAAACGCGCTACATATGCTGCGCCAAAATCGCTAAGTCTGTGATGAACGGCACAATAAATGTAAATCTGTCTGTTTTACGGCGGGGACTGCCGAGTTCTTCCAATTTACCACATGGATGGTATGACACAGTTGGATAGAATACCGCGCCGCCGAGTTTGGATTGACCCTCATCATTGACCTGCGCCAGCACTTCCACACGGTTCAAACCGCGCTCGCTCCTTGCCACTCATCCCATGTCCGCTCGTCTTCATTTGCTTTTGAAGGCAAAGCAGTATTCGTGAATCGCTCATCGGTGACTGTGAGCCATATGTGAATTGAGGCTCCTATTGCCTCTGAAGGTAGGAGGATCGTCCCATCTCTTCCATCATCCTTTCGCGGAAAACCTCAGTGGGTGTTTTGCAGCCGGGGCATTTTTGGGTACGCCGTGATGTCGCGCTTCAATAGCAGCCACCGTATTACGCGTCGGTTGGTGTTTTCGACGGTGCCTTTCTGCCATGGGCTCAAGGGATCACAGAACCCGGGTTGCGTGCCGATGTTAGACTTGAGTTTCCACCACTCGCGGAACTCGAAGCAACGGTCGAATGCAATAGACTGGCGGGCGGGTAGAGGCAGCGGTTCCGTCACGTCCATCAGCTTGTTGATGAAGTGGGTCGCGGGGACGTGTCTATCTGCTCGGTCGCACCTTCGAAGACGCCTGCGATGCGAAAACTCCAAGCCTCATTTCCATCTGCTCGGGCGATACGCTCATTGATAATGGCGACTTGATCGCCGGGTTCCCGACCAAACCGTTCGGCCATGGAAGGTCCCACCATCATGACCGTCCTGTCCGACAATTAGCTTTCGCGGAGGGCGGTAGTATCCGCCAAACCAAGAAGCGATGCTGGCAGCGCCAACCTCGTCAATCTGCTACAACTGCCGGAAATGAGAGATCAGTAGTGGCTGGGAGAACCCGGTCTTGCTCGTAGTGATCACTTGGTCGGCGCTGTCGTCGCAAGTGGAGCGATATGCCAAATGGAAGGCCGCCAGCATTCCGAAGAGGCGATAGGCGATAGCAACAGACAGCATGAGCACCAGATTGCGGACCCAGGCAGCTGTGATGCTCTGCCCGATGAAGCTAAGGGCGCTCATGCAGCCTGCTCTTCTGCGACACTGAGTTGGCCCTTATCGAACTGGTAGACTTGGTCTGCGTAAGCGGCAGCCGAGGGGTCATGCGTAACCATGATGATGGTTTTTCCCAACTCATCACAGAGCGTCCTGAGAATGTTCATGACCTCGCCAGAAGTGGCGCGATCCAGTTCGCCGGTTGGCTCGTCGCAGAGCAAAAGGGGAGGGTCCGCCACAATGGCGCGCGCGATGGCCACGCGCTGCTGTTCACCGCCCGAAAGCTCGCTTGGTCGGTGCTTTAAGCGGTGATCAATGCGGACAAGATCAGCGACCTCTTCCACTCGTCTGCGACGCTCGGATCGTGACAGCGGCGCGAGCATCAGCGGAAGCTCGATATCTCCATAGGCCGTCGGAGTTGCCCCCTGAAAGTGGTCCACCAACTGGGATAGATTTGTCCCAAAATTGGAGGATCAGCGATGGCTGGAAAAGCCCCGTCGCCTTCGAGCGGAAAGTGGCCTAGACGAGCACTTGGAGCGGCACAAAAACGCGACAAGTCCACTCTGATCTTCTCTTCGCTGGAACACTGCTTGCAGGTGGCACGCTTGATGTCTTTGACGATCTTCTCGCCAGGGCTCTTCGTTGTCTTTCTCATCGTCCACTC
>CALCOY010000069.1 GCA_937897325.1 uncultured Shimia sp. | reverse complement strand
CAACCGCGCCATCCGTCGCCAAAACAGGCGTCGCCGCAAGAACCGCAAAACAAAATGCAAAACCACGCAAAGGGGCTGCAGCGCCAAGGATCTTGTTATTCACATTAGACATGGGACCTCCCATTCATTCAGATGTTTAATCAGTCTCAGTATTGGATTTATCGTAGCGCAATGTTGCTTCTGAGGCGATAAGCAGGCGAAATGAAATTCTGAAATATTATTTAAAAACAGTACTTAAGCCAATTTCTCGTATATGGTGTGGGCAGATGTTCACGTCATGCGATAACTCTGTCTGATCGCTCTGACACCCGAATTCCCGTCACAATGGAAGGCGTCACTTAACTCTGACAATTCTGGCATTTCGAAGGCAAGGACATGCGAATCATGCTGAAAGAGCACACCCCGCATTCAGCCGCCGCCCTTGCGAGCGTCTTCTGGCTGCACTAAACCCCAATTCGCTGATGCGCGGAGACCACAATGCTCGACCTGACCTACGATACCCCGAAGCCCAAAGTCATCGCGGGTGCAAAGCATGATTGGGAGCTTGTGATCGGCATGGAAGTCCACGCCCAAGTCAGCAGCAACGCCAAGCTTTTCTCGGGCGCCTCCACTCAATTCGGGGCCGAACCGAACAGTAACGTGGCCTTTGTCGACGCCGCCATGCCTGGCATGCTGCCCGTGATCAACGAATACTGCGTCGAACAAGCCGTGCGCACTGGTTTGGGGCTGAACGCCCAGATCCATCTGTACTCTGCATTCGACCGCAAGAACTACTTCTATCCAGATCTTCCACAAGGGTACCAGATCAGCCAACTCTATCATCCGATCGTTGGCGAGGGCGAAATCCTCGTCGAAATGGGTCCCGGCCTGGCCCGCAAAGTGCGCGTCGAGCGGATCCACCTTGAACAGGACGCAGGCAAGTCGATCCACGACATGGACCCGGCCATGTCCTTCGTCGATCTTAACCGAACCGGCGTGGCTCTGATGGAAATTGTCTCCCGTCCGGATATCCGCGGACCTGAAGAAGCCGCCGCCTACATCACAAAGTTGCGCCAGATCCTGCGCTATCTCGGTACGTGTGACGGCAACATGCAGAACGGCAACCTGCGCGCTGACGTCAACGTCTCAATCTGCCTGCCCGGTGCCTATGAACGCTATCAGGAAACACAGGATTTCAGCCATCTCGGCACACGCTGCGAGATCAAGAACATGAATTCCATGCGCTTCATCCAGCAGGCAATCGACGTCGAGGCACGCCGCCAGATCGCCATCGTCGAAGGTGGTGGCAGAGTCGATCAGGAAACGCGCCTGTACGATCCCGACAAGGGCGAGACGCGATCCATGCGCTCAAAGGAAGAGGCACATGACTACCGCTATTTCCCCTGCCCCGACCTGTTGCCCCTCGAGATCGAGCAAGCCTGGATCGACGATATCGCGGCCAATCTGCCAGAGCTGCCTGACGCGAAGAAAGTCCGCTTTATGGACGATTTCGGGCTCACCGACTACGATGCCAGCGTGCTAACCGCCGACACTGCGGACGCCGCTTTCTTTGAAGAGGTGGCCGGGCAGTCGGGCGATGGCAAACTGGCGGCTAACTGGGTCATCAACGAGTTGTTCGGGCGGCTGAAAAAGGAAGACCACGACATCAGCGAAAACCCCGTATCGCCCAGCCAACTCGCCGACATTATCAAACTGATCAAGTCAGGTGACATCTCAGGGAAGATCGCTAAGGACCTCTTCGAGATCGTTTACACAGAGGGCGGCGACCCAGCCCGAATTGTCGAGGCCCGCAGTATGAAGCAGGTCACCGACACCGGCGCGATCGAGGCTGCTGTGGATGAGATCATCGCTGCCAACCCCGCCCAGGTGGAGAAGGCCAAGAACAACCCCAAACTCGCCGGTTGGTTTGTGGGCCAAGTCATGAAGGCTACAGGCGGCAAAGCGAACCCCAAGGCGGTGAACGAAATCGTCACGCAGAAGCTGTCCGCCTGACGCATCTGCAATTGCGATATGAGGATGCCAAGCGCGCTTGACCCTGCCACCACCTAGAGCGGCCCGATTTTCGGTGATCCCGTTCGTGCGCGGTTGCACGGCACAAGAGTGGCAGGGCGAGGCCCAAGCGAACCGTTGCATTAAACACCTGGGCTTCTGATGTGTTTCCCTAACAAATGAAGTCAGTGCAGCACCGTTTGAAGCGGGCAACCATCGATCTGTCTGGACAAGCGCCGACCACGTCAGAACGTTAAAGGCCCCAGTGCCGCGCAGATCCGGTGATGTTTAGGTCAATTCGCTTCGAGCCCACCCGAAAAAACTGCGCCGGATGAGACCAGAAACTTCCGGTTCTGATCTTCGGTGGATGCCAAACGTATCTGCGATCACGAGCGTCATAGGCGGCACGTCAAAAGCCTTCGGTTCACTTAGACCGAAAAACTCCAGATCCGCAGACGAAATGCGCGGGGATATCACCACCTCACCCCGCTCTTTGGCGAAAGCTGTGTATGTGCTGTAGATTGACAGCCACAGCATCTTTTTCCAGTCCAGCTTATTTGAGCCTGGGAAGTACATGAAAGGACCAAGCTCTTTCTTCACACCGGAAAAGAAACACCACCACTTATATGTGTTGTGAAACGTATCCATGTGCCAAATCTTGTTTGCATCATCTTCATTCTCATCGCCCCCACCCTGGTGGACAAACTCAGAATATACTGGAATGGGTCTGATTTCGTGCCCGCAGATCAAGGAATAGGACAGCATAAAGTCTTTATTCCTCACGACCGACATGGCTTCTGGCGTGTCTTTCGAATTCAAGGGCATCCGATAGAGCAATGTATCTCCGTCAACTTTGGTCAGCCACTGGTCCTTCATGACAACTTCGTCTGACAATTCCTGACAAATCGTCTCGTAAGATCTTTCTGAACCGACGGAAAGCGCGAGAAAGCCGTTCTCTTCAAAGGTGTCCAGGTTTGCAAAAAGCTGATCTGTTTCTTGAAAATCTTTGGGGGAAAGGTTGCCGGCGCGCATCAGTTCGCTGATTGCGTCGCGCCTTTTCTTCTCAATCGATTTGCGGACAAATTGCGCGCGAAGGGCACATAAACCAAGGATATTGAGAAGTTTGTCGTTCAGAATGCTCTGAGCGGGAAAGCACGCCTTAGTCGAGAAGACGTCACTTTTTACGCCCTCGCCTAGGCCGTCGATCATGGATTGAAAGTCTTGGAAATAAGCGTCTCTCAACGTTTCAGAGGCCAAAATCTCGCGCAGGCGTCGTATTGATGGCACAGCATCGGCGTACCACCGCTTTACGAACGCTTGAGTCTGACCTTCGCAGTCTAGCCCGCGCCCCATCAAGTCCTTGATACGCTGATCAACGGTGCGAAAATCATCCGCAAGCCACTCAGGCCAAGGTGCAAGATCGGTCGCTTGATTGGCTTTCGCCTGAGCGGGGGTGGCGGTCGGCTTTCGTTCAGCATCACTATTTTTGAACAAGATGCCCTCAGAGCCATTTGCGGCCCAAAAGTCACCCCCATGATTTGGAGCTGTTTCAGCAAGCGTTTGCGTGCCAATGCGCTCCATCGGATCAATCTTGCCAAACTGATCGTGAACCGCGCGATCAACCGCGATCTGGGTGCGGTCGCCCATCGTCCCGCGCAAGCTGTAGTCGTGAAAGGCCCAATAGACCGGCTCATTTTCGAGAGAGGCCATCGCACATATATCTTCAAGGACCGCACCATAGCGATGATCCGCGTCGATGAAGGCCAAAAGCGGTCGTTTCGTTAACATGTTTGACGTGGCAAATTGCCGACTTGTCCCCTTAAACGGGATCACAGTGCATGGCCCAACGATCTGTTTGATGTTCGAAACGGCCCGTTGAAGAAATTCGTCAGACACGTCCACCAAAATGAGTTCTCGGCCTGTCAATGCACAGGCTTGCGCCAAAAAGATCGATGTTCCGCCGGTGTAGCACCCGACCTCAACCACTGGCCCATCCAACTCTGATGTGCGGACGAGGTCGAACAGCCTCCGTCGCAGGCCCGTGCTGGTCGCAAAGGTTAGGGTCGATGCGCGGTCGGCTTTCCGGGCAATAGTGTCGAAGTCGGCTTCTAGAATTTGGGCCATTTCGCTCGCTCGTTTTTGGACACTCGTCGTCCGTTAGTAGAACATCCGGTCAAGACGATGCAAACGGATTTCCAACATCGAACCGGCAACGTCTTGCTTGCGCTAGTCCTCGGTTAAGGGGCGCGGCCCGAAAGGGATCTGCGCACGCACGGGCTTGTTTGTGAGCTGGTTCGAACGCATGCGATTTTGTTCCAGACAGCGGATGGCAACCCCCGCACAAGTCATCTCCGACCGGGTTCAACGGATGATCCACTGAGCGCATTCGACCTCTCGCTTTTCTCGACACAGGAGGAAAGTCGGCATGGGCTTGGGGTGGCACCGCCTATAATTGCTGCCAGACTTCATCCTCGAGTGCCTCGATCGACCCGCGAAGCCAAGCTTAGCACATAACCCTCGCAAGAGCTTTCGTCGGGGCGGCATCGGCGACCGGGACGTTTAACGGCTCAGGATCACCAGCGTCTTTGTCGCCAGGCATTCCGGCAGTCTGCTCCTACGACGTGCCAGCTACGACCACTGGCCTCTCTCAAAACCGTGCGTGTAGATGACAATTAAAGCGGACATTCTACAAAGAAGGCCACGTCGATATCGGAGTTTCAAATCGTGCAATGACCAGCTGAAGATTGTCCAAAAATTCTCAGGACTGCAGTCCCGCCTGGTGCGGCGCGGGGAGGCACAAACCAAGCCGCTCAAGTGCAGAAGACCCGACAGAAATTGCTCTTGCAACCCGATCAAAGCGCAGCCTAAAGTCCGTCGCAAACCAAAACAGAGCCTTCCGTTACTCTCCGCACACCGTCCGAACCCCGCGAACGGTCAGCCGTCCAGAAAGCTAGCGAATGTTCTGACCCAACAATCAGGGGGATGATCGATGCAGTACAAATATTTGGGGAATGGCCGCGCCTTGTTTCAAAGGAAATCAGGACTTCGGTTCATTGTAGACCTTAAAGATCTAGGCACGGTCAACTTTATCTCCACTGATATCTACGAACCAGACGTCACATTCGCCATTGAAAAACTTCTCAATCCAGGCAAAATATTCATTGATGTTGGCGCGAATTTGGGAATTCATAGTCTTGAGGCTGGCCGCATCGTGAAGCCAGCAGGCCGCGTTCATGCAATTGAAGCGAACCCACAAATCTTCAAGTTGCTACGCGATAATGTTATTTTAAATGGATATCAGGGCTTTGTGCACCTGCATGAAATGGCAGCATGGAACGCAGGTGGCGTCGTGAGATTTTCGGCAGAACCTGATACACACAGAGTTGGGGCAGTTCGTGTTAAAAACGCGACAAATTATGGATCAGATGAGGTAGTAGTAGAAGCCAAGCGCGTTGATCAATTGGGAATTGATCCGCCCCAGGTTGGACTTGTCAAGATTGATGTCGAAGGTCGGGAGGCTTTCGTGATTGAAGGAATGGCCGATCTTATCGAAAGATCAGACTGTGGGATTGTTGCAGAATTTGTTCCCAGTCTTATTGAGGAGACTTATGGCTTGGATAAGTTTTTAAAACTCATGAATGACCTCAACCGAACGCCATACTTGATCAACACAACGACAAACAGCTTTGACCGCGTGGAGGATATGCCAAGGCAGCATACAAATCTGGCTTGGCTGAAATAAAAGTTCCCCCAATGCGTAACCAGATCGTGTTCGTTTGGGGCAATATCAGTTGGATGGTTCGGTCTTACTGCCAATTCCTCGGCGTCATAAATGTGAATTTATGCGAATACTCTTTATGATCTTTGAGTGTTGAAACATGGAGGTTTCAGACGTGAGCAATACGTTAAACAAGTCGTCGCAGCGCGCGTCTATTTGTTTTGTGAGCGAGACAGGTCGAATAGAGAATCCTCTGAAAGATCCATCTGTTCGGTATCGTTGTTATCATCCCGCGGAGATGTTAGCATCCGAAGGCTACGATTGTACTGTCGTTTCCGCAGCACAATTTCATAACACTCCTCTTCTCAATCATGACGTATATGTTTTTCACCGCCCTAATACGGCAAGGGTAGGATTTAGATCAGTCATTGATACCCTAAGCAAGCTTGGCGCTATTCTCATTGCAGACTACGACGATCTGATCTTTGGCAACGAGGAATTAGCGCTGGTGTCATCTGCCGTGAAGAACGGAACATTGACAAAAGAAAGAGCGATAAAGGCGTTTAAGAGCAACCTGGAAGGCCTGCGACATTTCAATAAGGTAATTGTTTCGACAGCGCCACTCATGGCGCATGTTCGAGAGTACAATCCCAAAGCCCAAGTTGAGGTTGCCTCAAACGTCGTACCCTCTTCCATTTTGTCACTTCATCATGAAAATCGCACACCGTTCCTCAAAAGGTCCTCTACAAGTATTGGCTATTTTGCCGGAACCCATAGTCATAATCAAGATTTTCCTATAGTTGAGGCTGTATTGCATCGTGTGTTGTCAGAAAACCCGAAATTTAGCCTTCTGCTTGTTGGGCCCGTTTCAGTTCCGGGCAGCCTTGCTGCACTACCAAACGTGTATACGGCAGATGTGGTCAACTTTCTTCGATTACCGGGCTTAATGGCTACTTGTTCCACCGTGATTGCCCCCTTAGAGAATACTCAGTTCAACAGCTGCAAGTCGCGCGTAAAATTCCTTGAGGCCGCCTTATCCGGTTGCCGCCTCGTCGCGAGTCCGATCCATGATATGGTTGCTGTTGGAGAGGAGAATCTCACTTTGCCAAAGTCGCGCAATGAATGGTATCACTTTCTTTGCCATCCACCGCACGCAGATGAACGACGTGAGCTTGCTGGCCGAAACTTTAGCAAATTAGAAGAACTTCAGAGAAATGATGGGATCAAGGCACTGGCAGGCCTGACATGAGAGTTTTGATATATATCGAACCACATCCAATTAGGGGCGTACTGACTCATTTTTCGGATGTTGCAAAAGATTTTCTTCCAAGTCTTTTGACCTCAAAGGAATTTGATGTCCGCATTTTCTCTAATGATGCTACATTTGAACGTATCGGTTGCGAAAATCTGGACCCCCACAAAGGGCGATTGCTTCGACCGACGCCGGGCGAAGAAGCCACTTTAAAGCAATATCTTAGTGCCCCCTGGGTCAACGAAGGGCTGGCGGTCTGGCTTGATCTCATGGCCGGAAAAGGAGAAGTCACGAAGCATCAAGTCGACTTACTCCAACGTCTTTGGACGATCTTTCCATTCGAGGTTATCGTTCATTGGGGCGAAAACGGTGCTGTCGCTCAATTTGTCAATGAGCGACCCATAACACGCGTTGCGATGGAATTGGGTTGTACACGGCCACCTTTTTTAAGTTCAATCGTAATGGATCCTTATGGAACCAACGGATCCGGAATGGTCCCAAAGCTCACATCCCACGAACTGAGCCAGATTGTTGATGATCGCCCGCTAACACGGCACGCGGCACTTTTTGGGTATTCAGAGGATCGGTCTGATATCTCCTTCTCTCAGCAATTTGAAGCCTTACCAGAAAGCTTAGCCCTCAAGCGGATTGACAAAAAAATTGCTTATTTGCCATTGCAACTCTTTGATGACGCTAATCTTTTAAGATTTTCTCCTTATGAAACACTCCGCGATGTTGTGCTTGATGTTGTTCCAAAACTTTCGAAGGCTGGCTACTTCACAATTATAAAACCACATCCAGCTGGGAGGTATCGCGACGGATCGAACCTCGCCAACTCTTTTGCAAGACGCAGTTTGACGGAATATTCTGACTCTGTGTTTTGGTATGATGAAGCCACTTCGATTTCCAATGCACGGCTATTTTCGATATCCGATCTCGTGGTCACAGTTAATAGTTCGGTCGGGTTTGAAGCGCTCTACTACGACAAAGTTGTAACAGTGCTTGGCGATGCGGTCTACAAACCTAAAGATCTGTTCCCAACGCTTGATCAGGCAATATCCGATAGCTTTGACCGAGACACCTACCTTTCCAATATTGGAGTTCTAAGACGCTTCATGCTGGGCGGGTATTTACAGCCAGACACTGTGCGTAAGGAGCCATCTGAGTTTTGCGCCCGGCTGAGTTCAATCCATCACCTGTACCAAGATAAAGGCGAGACGCCCGCAGACTTTTGCAGAGGTTTCTGGCACCTTAGCGCACCAAGACGTCTGGCGACAACCGGATCTGCGATGATTTACGGCATGTCTAGTCCTGAAGAAGCAGAAATCATTGATCCAAATCGGATTGAAAGAGGTAGTAATCGACTGACCCCGTTGATGAGAAAGTCACAGGCTTATCAACAGATTGCTAAAGCTCTTAGAAGTTATTGGATCTCGCAAAGAACAGTTGAATGGTTGAGTGCTAGAGGTGGGAGTGATGACAGCATTCGTGAAGTGATAGAGATTGGTCAATTGGTGAATGAATCGTACTATTACGATCGATATCCAGACGTGAAGTTGGCGCAGGTGGACCCTATCCAACACTATTGTGTATCAGGTCTTTCGGAAGGTCGCTCTCCCAATAAGATAATTTCTCCAAAAACCTCAGGTGAAATATTTAATAGGCTTTTGCAGGTGGCTGATATTGCTGTTCACAGCACAGAGTTTCTTGCCAAGCCGCTTGTCAACGATGCCGCCATGATGAAATATCGTTACACATTCCGGCGACTGATGAAGCACGTTTCTGAGCAATTAGATGAAGTCTTTGTTGACTGGCTGGAGAAAAGTTGGGACGTGCCTGAGCGGCGCTCAAAACTGATACAAGTCGGACGTTTTGTCGATCCGGTTTACTATCTAGAAGCACACGCGGACGTGAAAGAGGCTGGTATTGATCCAATTGAACATTTTTCTCAGAATGGAATAGACGAGCTGCGATCACCGCAGAAAGCGATTCCTGCGTCGCCACAGGAAGATATCCTTTCCGCCCTTAAGGATGCTGCCCTGAAACTGACGGGACCAGCACAATCGCCGCCTCTAGAATTGAACGACAACGCCATTGAGCAGCGGGATTTGAGAATTGCCGAGACACGCAAAGCGCTCAAGACGAGAAGACGCAAAATATGTGTTGTTGCTCATCTCTACTATACCGATCTTGTCCCTGAAATTCTCGAAAGTCTAGATCAAATAGATGAGCCATTCGATCTCATTGTAACCCTACCAGATTGGGGCAGTGAGCGGATTAAGGAGATGGTCCTTAAAACAACGCCAGACGCACAATTCTACGAGGTGGCAAATCGAGGTCGCGATATCGGTCCTTTCATTGACCTACTTCCCGCCATTCTTGAGAAGGATTACGATGCACTGCTAAAAGTACAAACCAAACGGGGGTACTTCCGGGCTGACCGCCTCGTGCCGGGGTTTGGCGCAATATGGCGTCGTGAAGCGATCAGCGCGCTTTTGGGCAGCACAGAGCGGACGAAGACAATCATAGAAGCCTTTCGGACCAAACCCGATCTGAACATGATTGGCCCCAAGCCCCTGCTTTTGGACTTGCACAGATACCCTTTCAACTCGGACAGCGATTTCATTGACATGCTGACTCAGGAAGTTGGGATCGGGGATGACGCATTCTTCGCTGGGACGATGTTTTGGGTGCGCCCATCCTGTTTGCGGCCACTTGCGCAGCTGAGTTTGGCTCACTTTGCCCCTGAAAGTGGAGGAAACGATGGCGAAACGGCCCATGCGATTGAACGGATTTTTGGACAAGCGGCCACCGTTGGGCGCGGTATCTTTGCCGCAGCACCGGTCGATCCGCGGCACCCTCTTGAATTCAATCCAAAACCCGCGCCTGATACACTTGATGCCTATTTCACGAAGCGGCAGAAAGACCTTTGGGAAGGCGCGGCAAGCAACGGGACGGGAGCACTTATCTGGTGAAAACATGAGCCAGAGCCCATGCGTCGCCGCAGCCATCTCTTTTCCTGCCCAGGTGGTAGACAATCGATCTGCGTCCCATCCATCAATCCGACCGAGGACCTAGCGGTATGACACGCCAATCGGATTTGCTAACGTATTTTCGCCCTGAGATCGAAAAAATAATTGAAATCGGTGCTTTGGCGTCCCCCTCAATACCCCAAGCAGCCGATCGGGTTCGGTATGTCGACAGGCTCACCACGCCAGAACTGAAAGAGCACTATGCCGGCGTTGCCCCTCAGGTCGTCGATAAACTGGTCGACGTCAGCTACATTTGGGAAAGCGGTCCCCTTAAGCCCAGCTTGAAAGACTGGTACCCGGTGGAGTTGGTGACGGCCTCCCACGTGATCGAGCATGTGCCCAACATGGTGGCCTGGCTGAATCAACTGACGGACGTTCTTACGCCGGGCGGTCATATCTCTTTGGCTGTGCCCTACAAACAAAAGACATTCGACCTGCATCGGCCCGTCTCTACCCTGGGCGATGTTCTGGAGGCCTGGTCGACAAACGCACCTCGTCCGGGCTTGCGCCACGTCATCGATCAACGGCGCTACGGAGTGCGTGTGGATGGTAACAATTGCTGGTTTGACGATCCAACGCCAGACCGGTTTTCGCGGGTTTTGCCCGAGATTGCGGGCCTAAATGGCTTTATCGACCGCTGGCATGCTGGCGACTATGTAGACAGCCACGTTTGGGTTTTCACGCCTGACTCGTTCAGTGAGATCATCAAAGATCTGAATGCGTTGGAGTTGATCGCACTAGAGATTTGTAAAGGTCCCACGATCTACGGGCACGAATTTATCGTGCATCTAGGCCGGACCAATGCGAAAATGCGCCGTTCGGCAGGCGTTTCACTAAGCAACACAGCTGGCTCTGTCGTACCACCATCCAAAGATGAGGGGGACCTTCATTCGGGCGAACGTCAGGTGGCGCCGGACATGTCGGGTATCCGTGCCGATCACAGTGCGCGCTATGCGTTTGGACTGGATCACTTGAAAGGCTCGCTCCGTGGGGCGGACATCTTTTGCGGTACTGGCTATGGGTCAGCCATGATCGCGGAACGCGGCCACACGGTGATTGGGATTGACCGCTCGGCCGACGCAATCGACTACGCAAACGACCATTACAGTACAGCATCTACACTTTATGCGGTCAAATCATGGCCCTTCACGCTGGCCCCCGACATATTTGATTTCATTTTTGCCTTGGAAAGCTTGGAACACGTCGAAGATGGCCGGACTTTTTTGAAGGCGCTGGCCCAAGCTCTAAAGCCCGGCGGGACGCTCATTTTGTCCAGCCCCAACCAGACGCTCTTTCCCTTTCAGCCGGATCGTCACAAATTTCACATTCGGCACTATACGCTCGAAGAATTGACAGAGATGCTGAGGGAGACGGGTCTGAGCATGGAGAATTGGGGAGGACAGGACATCTATGACTTTACTGATGGCAAGCAAATTCTCCTGTCGGAGGGCAAGGCACCAGTCGAAACGGAAAAAACTGGCCAGTTTATCACCATGGTGGCACGAAAAAGGTAGAGGCTTTATTCGGTTCTGTCGCAACATTTCAGTGTCCATGAGAGCAAACTGAGGATGTTTCGGTTCAGGCAGCAAGGCCTGCGAAGATTTCGAACGGGCAGACTTCGCCCAGTTGTCCTTTTCTGATCGTGCGGGCCGTCTCGATACCGTCCAAAGTCGCCGCTGCCAATGTGATTGCTTTGAACTCCATTATCGATCTGATGCGCCTCTTGATCCCGCCATGGTTCCACTCTACGATGTTTTTGGGGACTGTTGCGTTATCCATGGTAGTTGGCAAGGATGATGGTTTTGAGATCGAGAGTTCAGCCCCGATCGCCGTTCAAACATCATCGCTTCCCGCGTGACACCATCCTTTGTGCAGAGCGTGGCATCTCAGAACCGGACAAGGCAACGCTGGGTGACGACATCTCGATCGTACCTGCCGGTCATCCGTTCCAAGAGGCGGATTACGGTCTGGAAAAGGTGCTGCAAAATCACGGTTTGTTGCCCAGCATCAGCGCGGTGGCCAAATTGTATCGGCACTCTCACTCAGACCTCGTAATTATATATACGCCGCACCCCTCCTACCAGCCGTTCGAGTATATGACCTGCGGTTGTGCGACTGTGACAAACTACAATGAAGGCACAAGCTGGCTACTCAAGAACGAAGTGAACGCTTTTCTGTGTGACTCGACCGTCTCTGCCGTCACTGAACGGATCGTGACAGCGGCGCAAGACGATGTGCTCAGGCAGCGGGTCATTGAAGGGGCTTTGCAAACCGTTGCCGGGCTGAATTGGGACCGCGAACTCGAACGTCTCGTGAACTACATGTGCAACCCAAGCCCTACGACGGATCGCAAACGCACAGTGGCTTAGATGCTCGCCCTTGTGATTTGCGACATGGAGATGAACGTCACCACATTCGTCGAAAGCCAGAAAGCCAAGAACACTTAACAAGAAAGCCGTGTATCGGTTCAGAACACTGACGTTAAACCGACGCGATACCGACATGGGCCCCCGGATGCCCTTTTACCCGGTGATTGGCCTTGCTATATGAGCGCAAATTAATTGGGCAGCAGCAATGTCAACGTACGAATACAAGGTGGTTCCGGCTCCGAACAAAGGGATCAAAGCTAAGGGTGTCAAAACCGGAGAAGAACGGTTTGCCTTGGCAATTCAGGAGCTTGTGAACGAGATGTCGGCTGAGGGTTGGGAGTATCAGCGCGCAGAAACGCTGCCTTCTATCGAACGGGCCGGTCTGACCGGTTCGACAACCGAATGGCGCAATCTGTTGATTTTCCGAAGGCTGAAACCTGCTCAGCAGCGTGCGGATACTCAAAAAGACAGCCTGCAGCTTTTGGCGGAGAGGAAAACAGACATCTTTCCAAAAGATTGATGGGCACTCTTAATCCGAAACATCAAGGGAGAGTGCGTGAATCCGCCCAATTAGATCAGGGCCCAATGCGCTGTGAATCGCCCGGTGTTTCGCGATGCGAGATTTGCCAGAAAATTCAGAGGATTTGATGCGCACATTGAAGTGGCTTTGACCACCCTCGGGCGCCCCGGAATGACCCACATGTGAAGCGGAGTCGTCAACAACCTTCAACTCCACAGGATCAAACGCCGCCCGCAATTTCTGCTCAATCTCATCAGCCACGCGCATTTTTTTCAAAAGCCCCCTTCAAACTCTGTCTGCAAAGTCTAAACTTGAGCGCCTGAGTCGAGAAGGACCCATCCATGCCCAAGCCAGACCCGTTCGGTTTTGACATATCTGTTTCGTCATCCAAGAAGAAAACTCCCAGAGGTCGTCGCGGCATGTCAGGAGAGTCCGAGACATCGACGCGGATCTGCGATTATCCAGGCTGCAACAAACCCGGTAAGTTTCGGGCGCCCAAAGCGCCGGACGTGCTTGATGACTTTTATTGGTTTTGTCAGACGCATGTGCGTGAGTACAATCTCAAGTGGAACTTCTTCGATGGCACCACTGAAGCGGAAATGAACGCGCAGCGTTCCAAAGACAAAGTTTGGGAGCGTGAAACCAAGCCAATGGGGGACCCCGAAGCACGCGCTTGGGCTCGTTTGGGCATTGAAGATCCGCATCAGATCCTCGGTGCGAATGGGACACGCAATCCGGGCCGGGCCGAAGCAGGCGGGCGAAAGCTTCCGCCGACCGAGAAGCGGGCGATCGACATTCTGGAGGCCAAGGCGGACTGGACCAAATCAGAGGTTCGCAAGGCCTACAAGTCGCTGATCAAAGTACTGCATCCAGACATGAATGGGGGAGATCGAAGCCAGGAAGAACAGCTTCAGGAAGTTGTCTGGGCGTGGGATCAAATCAAGGCCAGCCGAAATTTTAAGGATTGAGACATCCTCTTAACGCTTAAGAGAATATCAACAATTATGGGTAACAACCGCGACCAAGACGGACGCGGGAGTTGTCAGGTTGAAATGTCTTGTTGTCGAAGATGACGATTTGCTCGTCAGCGTCCTACACGATCATCTGGAAGACCTAAGACACCAGGTTACGATCGCATCGACAATCAAAGACGCCATGCGCTGCATGCGAACGGACCACTATGACCTGCTGCTGATCGACTTTCATCTTCCAGATGGGGACACAGTCTCAGTCTCTGAATATGCCGGGATGTTTCAGCCTGGCATTATGACGATCCTCCTCACCGGCACTTCCGCATTCCCAAATGGAGAGCACAAAGTCCTCGCGCCTTGCATTGATTGGGTGCTGCGCAAACCGGTTCGCCTCGAAGATTTGAGCGCTTTGGTGAGCTATGTGGAAGAACAGAACACAAGCATCCGCGTTCCGCACGGCGTTATCTGATGCGGATCGGGAGATACCTCGACAGCTTGGTTGTCGCATTAACGATCGTGACATTGAGCACTGCGATCTGGTGGACCCTTGACACAGAGCGCGACCAAAGGATTTCCGACATCATCGGGACACAAGTTCAGAATGCGTCAGTGTCCCTGAAGCGCGACATAGAATTGCGTGTGTCAGCGATGTCTCATCTTGGCAGTCATTGGGATCGGGAGACCGGTCTTGATGCAGGTGTATTTACGGATCAGGCCAAAGCTTACATGCGGGAATTTCCCGGACTTCGCGCACTGAGCTTCGGGGATGCAGAGTTTGTCGCCCGGTACGTTGAGCCATCGACCAACAGCAGGGCCATCGGACGCAACATCGCGAATTTTAGCCCTTCGCGCCGGAACGCATTGGAAACGGCGCGAGATACGGGTGAGCCGACAATGTCAGAGGTAATCGACCTCGTTGACGGTTCAGGTCCCGGTTTCATCATCTTTGTGCCGTTGCTGCGTGACGATGAGTTCATTGGCACGATCAATGTTGTTTTTCATGCTTCGACATGGATCAACTCGATCCTCGTACCGGGGCTTGAAGACAACCTCCTGATGAATGTGGCGGCAAGGATCAGATTGGATGACATAGATCTTTTCGTTGCCGACGACTTCGAAAACCGGATCAGAGCGAAGAGCTTGGCTAGCAATGCGGTTAACGTTTTTTCCCGACCTCTTTCAGTGGAACTCGTGCCTCGGTCATCTTTGATTGAAAAGAATTGGGCATGGACACCTGAGATTTTTTCGGCGCTGATGGCCGGACTTTTGATGGGCCTCTGGCTCAGCATAAAGCTCATGCAGCGGGCCAACCGAGCGGATGCACGCAGCATGACCGCCCTTCGTGAATTGGCGCACAGCCACGCGGCGCTTACGCGCGAGGTCGATGTGCGACGCGCCGCAGAGCAAGAGGCGCACAGGGCCCGTGAAGGCACTTCGAGGTTTCTGGCGACGATGAGCCATGAGATACGCACACCGCTCAACGCGATCATGGGCATGTTTCAACTGATCGAACGGGGCGACGTGACCGAGCGGGTCAAACGGCAAGCCTCCACCGGCTATCGCGCCTCGGAACGTCTGTTTGCCGAGCTTAGCAACGTCATCGACGTCACGCGTCTGGACACCCAAGCCCTGACCATTCACCCTGTAAAGGTTGAAACACGTTCCATTATCAATGAATGGCGATCCGTTCTGGTCGCAATGATCGAAAGATCCGCAAAACCGGTCAGCGCTGATGTTTGGATCGGTCTTGAGCTTCCAGAACATGTAGAGGTGGATCCGATGCGCGTGTCGCAGATCGTGATCAATCTGCTGGATAACGCGGTCAAGTTCACCGAAACCGGCTACGTCGAGATGCAGGTCGATGTCATGGAAGAAAACACCGATCGCATCGCGGTCATGGTGAGTGACACAGGGCCGGGTATTCCGCCGAACAAGCTCAAACAGGTTTTTGCGCGATTCTACCAGATCAATGAGGGCCCGGATCGCTTGCATGAAGGGTCAGGGCTTGGCCTGACCATCTGCCGTGATCTCGCAGACTTGATGCATGGAACATTGACCGCGGAAAACTTGCCGGAGCGAGGCGCGCGTTTCACCCTGACCTTGCCCACCAAACCAAAAGACCAAAGCGGCGACGGACGAGAACCTTGTGCCGATCCCAAACTTGTCGAGGAAACGCCATGAGCCAGCGAAAAATCATGGTCGTCGACGATGACGCAACGACTCGTTACATGATGTCTGAATTTCTTGATGTTTTGGGCCATGAGCACGTCGTGGTCAGCAGCGGGCCGGCTTGCCTTGCAGAGCTTACGGCTGATCCAATGGCCTACAATCTCATCCTGCTGGACATTCACATGCCGATCCTAACGGGCGTCCACACCGCCCTGTCGATCCGACAGTTTGAAAAGGATCCACCCCAGACGATCCCGATCGTTGCGATCACGGCCGACACGAATTACCATCAGCCGACCCGGATCAAAGAGCTCGGCATGAACGCGGTCCTTCCCAAACCGGTCAACATTGACGCGCTTCACGACATGCTCAGCGAACTGACAACCTGACGGCGCTCTGCGGTTCGCATCCAATTGGCCTCAGTTCCTCTTGCCCTTCGACGCGATATGTTGCACGACGAGCCGCAGACCTTTTGAAGCGGTCTGGTAGGTGAGGGAAACGTGATGGCTGACGGCGCAATCGACATCAATGCAAAACCCACTGAAGAGGTTTCTGTTCGCGATGTCTTTGGGATCGACAGCGACATGGTCGTGAAAGGCTTCAGCGACCGATCCGACCGTGTGCCGGACGTTGACAGCACCTACAAATTCGATCCTGACACAACACTCGCGATCCTCGCGGGATTTGCGCACAATCGTCGCGTCATGATCCAAGGCTACCACGGCACTGGCAAATCCACGCATATAGAACAGGTTGCAGCACGTCTGAACTGGCCCGCAGTGCGCGTAAACCTGGACAGTCATATTAGCCGGATCGACCTGATCGGAAAGGACGCGATCAAGCTGAAGGATGGCAAGCAGGTCACCGATTTTCAGGAAGGTATCCTGCCTTGGGCGCTGCGAAATCCCACGGCAATTGTGTTCGATGAATATGATGCTGGCCGCGCTGACGTGATGTTCGTAATCCAACGCGTTCTCGAAGTTGATGGTAAGCTTACCTTGCTCGACCAGAACGAGGTCATCCACCCTCATCCCTATTTCCGGATTTTCGCGACGGCAAATACTGTCGGGCTGGGCGATACAACAGGCCTTTATCACGGCACGCAACAGATTAATCAGGGCCAAATGGACCGCTGGTCTTTGGTGGCTACCCTAAACTACCTATCAGTTGATGCAGAAACAGCGATCGTTCTGGCGAAATGTCCGCATTACAACACCGAAGCCGGGCGCAAAACCATCAAACAAATGGTCACTGTGGCTGATCTGAGCCGGACAGCCTTCATGAATGGTGACCTTTCGACGGTTATGTCGCCCCGGACCGTCATTGCCTGGGCGCAGAACGCGGAAATTTTCCGCAATGTTGGATACGCGTTCCGCCTGAGCTTTCTCAACAAATGCGATGAGCTTGAGCGGCAGACAGTGGCGGAGTTCTATCAGCGCCTGTTTGACGAAGAATTGCCTGAAAGTGCCGCAAGCGTCAGTCTTCGCTGACGTTCGATGGGGATTTCTCCCTGTGGCATATGGGATTCGAGCTAAGACCAGCATCAGTTGAATAAAATCCGGCAAAAAGCCCTCTGACTGCCTAAGTTTTGGCTAACCCAGTCGGGTTAACTTTAGGTCATGTCCAGATGGCTCAACATAAGTCGATCGTTGATCTGCGCTCTGCTTAGCTTGGCAGCAACTACGGCGTTGAGCGATCTGCCGGACACACCAGATGACCGTGTGAAGTTCTTTGCAACCTGCACCGGGCGCCTTTCGGCGGTCATCGAACATCAATGGCATCATGATGGGCCAGGGTCCGAACAGACCGAAGCCAGACGTGCGGTTTTCGTCGATCTTATAAACGCACTGATGCCCTATGTTGATCGGATCGACAGCCGATCCATATTGTCGCTGCGCGTCCACGCAAAGCTCGCGCATGCACAATTGCTGCAGCAGATCCTCAACGCATCGGACCCGCGTATATCTGCCCGCGCGAAACGTGTGGCACAATCGTATCTCTCGCAGTGCGAAGCGGTCTTGCTTAGCTAGCAGCAGACCGCGCTTTTCGATTGGTCATTGCCCCAAAACCTCCCTAAGTTACGCGACAGCAAACGACTAGCACCAGCGTGACAATGACAAAATCTGACAACCCGGCTGATCCGTTCAAAAAAGCACTGGCCGAAGCGACAAAAGTTATGGCCAACGATCCCGAGCTTTCGGTCAGCTATTCGGTTGACCCGTCCGGGCTGTCGGGCGATTCAATGCGCTTGCCCCAAGTCAGCCGGCGTATGACGCGTGATGAGGTTTTGCTGGCCCGCGGTACAGCGGATGCCCTGGCCCTCAATCGCCGTTATCACAACGGTGAAACCCATGCGCGCTACGTCCCGCAAGGGGAGATGGCCCGCGATCTCTATGAGGCGATGGAAACTGCGAGATGCGAAGCGATGGGCGCACGTGACATGCCCGGAACTGCCGGAAACATCGACGCCAAGATCGCCCACGAGGCCAGCCGAAAGGGCCTTGATCAGTGCAAACAGTCTAGCGAGGTGCCTCTGGCCACAGCGGCGGGCTATCTGATCCGGCATCTGGCCACGGGCCGTGATCTGCCTGGCGGGGCCAAGAACGCGATGGAACTTTGGCAGGGATTCATTGAGGAACAGGCAGGCGGCACGCTCGACAAGATCGATGATATTCTCGACGATCAGGCAGCTTTCGCAAAATTCGCACGACAAATGATCACCGACCTTGGCTATGGTGACCAGATTGGCGATGACCCCGACGACATTGACGACGATCAGGAAGATCAGGCCGAAGAAGGCGAAGAGGACGCCGATGAGCCTGACAGCACGGGTCAAGACGATCAGGAGGAAGAAGACGCCGAGGCGTCTCCTCAATCCTCGCAAGAAGATCAGCAGGATGCCAGCCAGGCCCAGGTCAGCATGGATGACATGGCCGATCAGGAGATGGGCGAAGAAGCCGACATGCCCGAGGGCGAGGCGCCGCTGGAGCCACCCGCGCCCCAGCCCGTGTCCGAGGCCGATCCTGACTACAAGGTCTACCTCGACACGCATGACGAGGAAATAACCGCAGAAGAACTTGCCGAACCGGTCGAGCTTGAACGCCTACGGGCCTATCTCGATCAACAGCTTGAACCGCTCAAGGGTGCGGTGAGCCGTTTGGCAAACAAGCTTCAACGGCGTCTTCAGGCGCAGCAGAACCGGTCCTGGGAGTTTGACCGCGAGGAAGGCATTCTAGATGCCGGTCGCTTGGCTCGGGTGGTGGCGAACCCCACGACGCCCCTGTCTTTCAAGGTCGAAAAGGATACCGAGTTCCGCGACACGGTCGTAACCCTCTTGCTCGACAATTCGGGGTCGATGCGCGGACGGCCGATTTCAATAGCCGCGATCTGTGCCGACGTTCTTGCGCGCACGCTGGAACGCTGCAACGTCAAGGTCGAGATACTGGGCTTTACAACCCGCGCTTGGAAGGGGGGCCTCGCGCGGGAGGCCTGGCTGAACAATGGCCGGCCAAGCCAGCCCGGTCGGTTAAACGATCTGCGGCACATCATCTACAAATCAGCCGACGCGCCCTGGCGCCGGACCCGGCCCAATCTCGGCCTAATGATGAAAGAAGGCCTTCTGAAAGAAAACATCGACGGTGAAGCGCTCGAATGGGCCCACCGCCGGATGATCGGACGGCCCGAGGCGCGCAAGATCTTGATGGTGATTTCCGACGGCGCGCCGGTAGACGATTCAACACTTAGCGTGAACCCGGCCAATTATCTTGAAAAGCATCTGCGCGACGTTATCGCATTGGTGGAACGCAAGAAAGTGGTTGAGCTTCTGGCTATCGGGATCGGCCATGATGTGACGCGTTACTATGACCGCGCGGTCACGATCACGGATGTCGAACAATTGGCCGGCGCGATGACCGAACAACTCGCCGCACTGTTTGACAAAGACCCGCGTGCACGGGCGCGGATCATGGGGATCAAACGGGCAAGCTAGCGCCGCGCCATGGCGGAAAGGAAACTCGGTGTTTCAAACCTTCGAAGTCACTGCAAGGCCGGAACAGGGGCCACCTAGACTTTCCGCGCTACGCGACGAGATTGCAGCACAAGAACTTGACGGATTTCTGGTACCACGGGCCGATGCGCATCAGGGAGAATACGTGGCCCCGTGCGACGAACGTCTGTCATGGCTCACGGGTTTCACCGGATCAGCCGGGTTCTGTGCGGTGCTCAAGCAGATCGCGGGCGTGTTCATCGACGGGCGTTACCGCACACAGGTAAAATCACAGGTCGCAGACGTTTACACGCCAGTGCCATGGCCGGAAACGTCCTTGTCAGACTGGTTGATCGAACAGTTGCCGAATGGCGGAGTTGTTGGATTTGATCCCTGGCTGCACACAGCCGGTCAGATCGAAGCTTTACGTAAAACGCTTGATCCAGCCGACATCTCTTTGAGCCCGACGCACAATCTTGTGGATCACATCTGGGCAGATCAACCCGCCCCACCTATGGGAGCGGTAAAAGCGCATCCATTGGAATTCGCCGGCGAAACCCATGAGGACAAGCGCAAGCGACTGGCTGCAACCTTGAAGGAGGCTGGCGAGAAAGCCGCAGTGATTACCCTGCCGGACAGCCTGTGTTGGCTTTTGAACATCCGCGGATCAGACATCCCGCGCAATCCCGTGGCACAGGGGTTTTGCGTTCTACATGATGATGCGCGCGTGGATCTTTTCATGGCGGCCGAAAAGCTGACGGAGATCGACGCACATCTCGGCGCGGACGTTCAGCAGCACGATCCATTGGCCCTGCTGAACCACCTCGAAACCCTTAAAGGTCCGGTGAGGTTGGAAAAATCGAGTGTGCCGGTGATCGTGGCCGATACTCTGGGAGACGAGGCAGTCTGGGGAGACGATCCCTGCGCGCTGCCCAAAGCCTGCAAAAATGCAGCGGAAGTCGCTGGCAGTGCCGCAGCACATCTTCGCGACGGGGCGGCAATTGTCGAACTTCTGGCTTGGCTTGACGGCAAACAGCCGGGAACCACACGTGAGACGCAGGTGGTTACGCGACTGGAGAACATCCGGAAACGGGACAACGCGCTACAGGATGTCAGCTTTGAGACCATCTCGGGCACGGGGCCGAACGGTGCTGTGATCCATTACCGTGTAACGGAAGAAACCGACTCCGTGCTTGAGGCGGGCCACCTTCTGGTTCTCGACAGCGGCGGTCAGTATCTCGACGGGACAACCGACATCACTCGCACCATCGCGATTGGCGAGCCACCCGAAGATGCGCGGCGCGCCTTCACTCGTGTGCTCCTAGGCATGATTGCTATGTCACGGCTGCGATGGCCGGAAGGGCTGGCCGGGCGTGACATCGAAGCGATCGGGCGGGTGCCGCTTTGGCTTGCGCATCAGGACTTCGATCACGGGCTCGGTCACGGTGTCGGCGCCTATCTGAGCGTTCATGAAGGCCCACAAAGGCTGAGTAAACTTTCAACGGTCCCGTTCAAACCGGGCATGATCCTGTCGAACGAACCCGGCTACTACCGCGAAGGCGCCTTCGGAATGCGGATCGAGAACCTTATCGTTGTTGAAGAGGCGGAGCCATTGGCAGGCGGTGATGCGCATCGAAAAATGCTGAATTGGCGAACGCTGACCTTTGCGCCGATCGACCGCCGCCTGATTGTCGCTGACATGATGGATGCCGATAGCTGCGCGTGGTTAAACGCCTATCACGCTGAAACGTTTGAGAAAATTGGACCTCGCGTTTCGAACACCGCAAATGCGTGGCTTGAAGCGGCAACACGGCCGCTCTAGTCTGGCTCACAGGTCACAGACCTGTTACACACGTCATTCATCACGAAATGACATCAATTAAGGGGGGCGGGTCATGGCTGATCACATCAAAATTCGCAAGGCCGACGGGCGCTGGACCGTACGCGCGGGCGGTGCAGTTCTGGGCGAAAGCAGTGAGGCCCTGGAACTGACCGAAGGCACCTACCCCCCGGTGATTTACTTTCCACGCGGCGATATCGCGATGGCGTTCCTGGATCGGACAGACAAAAGCTCGCATTGCCCTCATAAAGGCGATGCAAGCTACTTTTCCGTCGTGACCAAATCGCAAACCCTGCAGAACGCAGTTTGGAGCTATGAAGAACCCAAGGAAGGTGTCGCGAAAATCAAGGACTACGTGGCATTTTATGCGGGCGATACGATTACAGTCGAACAGATCTGACGTTCAACTGTGTTCTTCTGCGGCGGTTGCCGCCAGGGCACGGTTGTAGGCTTTTAGCGCGTCAACATGAAAAAGCGCGCCCTGAAGCTCGGGCGGGGCGTTCGGTTTGAGGCTAACAACCGGGATGAAGGGCAAGTGCGCCTTGTCGAAAACTGGCATTGCAACCTCCAGCGTGCTGTTGGCGTCCACATAAATGCCGTCATCGATCATGTCCCAGCAGGCGTCTGAATTGGCGCAGTTTTTGCCATCTTTAGGGCGCATCACGCCCGACACTCGGAACATGGACAGAAGATAGGCTTGTGGCCCTGCGGCCAAATGCACGCCGCGCCTCTCAAGTTGGGTAAGGAAGAAGGACCTGTCGACCAAGCGCGACGAAAGTGCGGTAGACAGAGAGACGGAGACCATGACGGCAAGGCCTATTTGCCAGTCACCCGTCAATTCGAACACGATCAATGTGGTCGAGATCGGGGCGCCCAGAACGGCGGCTGCGACCGCACCCATGCCTGCAAGCGCATAAAGCGTGACAGAGCCGGACACTTCCGGAAAAATGCTGGTCGCAACCAAACCGAAAGCAAGGCCTGTCAATGCACCGATCATCAGCGAAGGCGAAAAAACGCCGCCGCCCATGCGCCCCGCCATGGTGATCGCAACGGCAACGGTTTTCATCATCGCGAAGAGAACAACATCGCCCAGCGGAAGTTGTCCGCCCAGGGCGAGCGATGTGGTTTCATACCCGACGCCGATGATGTGTGGGAAGAAAATCGCAAGCCCGCCCAACAGGGCACCGGCGATCGTCGGCCTCAGCCAACGCGGCAAACTGAACCGACCTTGGAGATGATTACCGATATCATCGGCCCAGAAGATCGACCGCATGAGCACGACTGCCGTGAGTCCGGACAGCAACCCGAGTATCAGGAATGCAGGCAACTCCACATAGAACTGAAGCTGGCTGGGCATCTGCAGGGCAAATTCCGTAATACCACCATATTCGATCCGGTTGATCACAGTGCCAGCTACAGCGGCAATGGCGATCGGGGCGAAGGCATGAACCGCGAAGTGGCGCAAAACGACCTCAAGAGCAAAAAGCGCGCCCGCAATGGGTGCGTTAAAGCTCGCGCTGACGGCGGCGGCCACGGCGCATCCCAGAAGATCGCGGCCCGTTATGCCATCGGCTTTGATCCAGCGGCTTATCTTGGTTGAGATGATGGCCGCCAGATGAACGACCGGCCCCTCCCGCCCCGTGGATCCGCCCGAGGAAAGCGTAATGAACGCGGCGAGGGTCGAGGCAAGGCCGGCCCGCGTTTCAACCTGTCCGTCGCGCATCGCGGCACCTTCGATCACCTCTGCCACACCGCGCGCGCGTCCATCCTTGGTGAATGTTTGAAGGATTATGCCTACCAGAAACCCTCCGATGATGGGAATAATCAGGATCAGGTACCACGGCAAAGATGACGCGAAGGTGTGCAGGTGCTGAACGTCCTCGGTGCCATAGAGCCAGGCCTGCAAACGCTCAATACCTTTGCGAAAGAAAAGCGCCGCAAAACCAGCAGTAATACCGATGGCAAGCGCAATGAACCAGAACTGCACCTGGCTTGGTCCACGATGGCGCAACACACGGATGCCGCCCTTGCAGGCAGTCACAGCGAGATCGAGCTGCTGAGACAATATGGACGACATTGGCAGAGCCCTAAAGCGTACGTGTGCGCATTTTCCTGTCTAGGCCATGGCTCGCGGGCATAAAAGCCGGTATCTGAACAACAATCCGTGCTTAGCTTTGCAAAAGGGCGCGGGCGGCACCGCGTGCCTCATCCGTAATCGTATCGCCGGACAGCATCCGCGCAATTTCGTCAATCCGGTCCGAAGGGGCCAGCGGCACGACATTCGATGTGGTCATCTGCCCGTTGACCTTTTTTTCGACGCGCCAATGATGTGCACCAAGTGCGGCAACCTGAGGCGAGTGCGTGACAACAAGTATCTGACCATTCTCAGCCAGATCAGCGAGGCGGCGCCCGACAGCGTCTGCTGTCGCCCCGCCGACGCCGCGATCGATCTCGTCGAAGATCATGGTAAGGCCCGTTTGATCCTGCGTGAGGCAAACTTTCAGGGCCAGGAGAAAACGACTGAGCTCTCCGCCGGAGGCGATCTTGTTCAAGGGGCCGGAAGGTGCGCCGGGATTGGTCGCTATCGTAAACATCGCTTCATCGCGGCCATCCGGGCCGGGTTGGGCTTCGCTGATCTTTGTCTCGAAAACGGCCCGTTCCATCTTTAGGGGCGCAAGCTCTTCCATCACAGCTTTGTCCAGCCTTAGCGCCGCCGCGCTCCGCGCATCGGCTAGGGCTTCTGCAGCCTGATCATAGTCACCCTGCGCCTCAGTCACGGCCTGTTTCAACGCGGCGATATCGGCAGCTCCGGCGTCCAAGACAGAAAGACGACCGCGCAATCCGTCAGCGAAAACCGATAACTCATCGGGGGCCACGTCATGTTTGCGCCCCAGGCCGCGGATCGCAAAAAGCCGTTCTTCCGTTTCGTCCAGATCAACCGGGTTGAATGACAGTTTATCGAGCGCCACCAAGATGCCACCAACGGCCTCGTCCACCTCATTGAGCGCGCGCCCCAAGGCAGAGAGCGGTTCATCCAGCGTGCCCTCAGCCTTGTCTGCGACACCATCCAGCCAGCGCATCGCATTCGAAACCGCGGCCTCTGCGCCGTCTTCGGTCAAAACCCCGTGCGCCTTAATGATGTCTTCGCGGATACGTTCCGCGCTTTGCATAAGGCGGCGGCGCGTATCAAGCTCGGCCTCCTCGCCCGGTTGAGGGGCAAGCTGATCGAGCTCAGCCACGGCGTGACGCAAGAACTCTTCTTCCTCGCGGATGCTTGCGATGCTGTCTTGGGCGGATGACAGCGCCCTTTGCGCACCAACCAGGATATTCCAGGCCGACCTAACGGTGCTCCGCAAATCCTCATATCCCCCAAAGGTGTCGAGAATGCAAAGATGTACCCGGGGGTTCAAAAGGCCACGGTCATCGTGCTGACCGTGGAGTTCAAGCAATGTATCCGAAAGGCCACGCAGCACTTCGCCTGAACAGCGCCGGTCATTTACCCATGCCGTCTTGCGGCCATCGGCAGTGTTGATCCGGCGCAGGATCAATTCGTCTTCAACGGGCAGCCCTGCTTCGTGCAGGATATCACGCGCCGCATGACCCGCGGGGAGATCAAAAGAGGCTACGACCACTCCTTGCTCTGCCCCCTGCCGGACAAGGTCCGCACGACCGCGCCAGCCCAAGACAAAACCAAGTGCATCAAGCAAGATAGATTTTCCCGCACCTGTTTCACCAGTCAGCACGTTCAGGCCAGGCTGGAACTCGAGGTCGAGCCTGTCGATGATCAGCATGTCACTGATTTCAAGCGTGCGCAGCATCAGACCGATCCAAAAGACACGCCAGGCGTCTGTCCGGTCAGATCCACCGGCCTTGGATCATCTGGCGATAGATTTTCCGCAACCAGCTGTCCCCGGCAGCCTCCAGTTCGAGCCCTCGTCCAGTGAGAAGCTTGAAGCTGTCTTCGTACCAATCAGTCGACTGATAGTTGAAGCCAAGGATGGCACCTGCCGTCTGCGCCTCGTCCGTCAGACCCAGAGACAGATACGCCTCCACCAGCCGGTGCAGCGCTTCAGCCGTATGTGTTGTCGTTTGGAAATCCTCGACCACAACACGGAAGCGATTGATCGCGGCCGAGAAGTTGTTGCGCTTCAGATAGTAACGCCCGATCTCCATCTCCTTGGCCGCAAGGTGGTCAAAGGCAAGGTCGAACTTGAGCACGGATGACTTCGCGTATTCACTATCCGGATAGCGTTCGATCACCTGCCGCAAGCTTTGCAGAGCCTGGAAGGTCAGACCCTGGTCACGACCGACCTCATCAATCTGATCATAGTAGCTCAGTGCCAACAGATACTGAGCATAGGCCGCATCATCATCATCAGGATAGAAATCAATGAACCTTTGCGAGGCCGAGCGGCTGTTTTCATAATCCTGATCGCGATGATATGCGAAAGCCTGCATGATCAACGCGCGCTTGGCCCACTCCGAATAGGGGTACAGACGTTCAATCTCAGAGAAGTAAAAGGCGGCCTCATCGGGCTGGCGGTTCTCCAACTCGTATTCGCCACGCTCAAATATCTGCTGGGCAGAGAAGCTTTCGAGCGGTACTTCCTGTTGATTGAAAATGCCGCCTGTTGTGGGTCGTCCCCTATCACCGCATGCCGAGAGCGCTGCAACCAGCGTAACGACCCCAACCATGCGCATTGCGGTTCTGATGCCCGACATGCCTCGACCCTTCAATCGGTTACCCGCCCATTTCGATGAGCTGTTTGCCTTGCTCTATCATATCTTGTCGAGGGGCAAAATGCCGATTTGAGCAGGGTATAGCCGTCACGCTACAGCAGGAATTTCATCCCAGGCCAACCCTGCGCCGGGCAGATTGGCCAATTGGAAGGGAGAGCATTCTACCATTCGGGCAGCACCCGGCGTCGCAAAAAGCTTGCGTAGCAATTGGTTGGTGAGCGCATGACCAGCACGCACACCCTCATAGCGGCCGATCAACGGAGCGCCTGCCAATGCCAGATCACCGAGCGCGTCCAGCATCTTATGACGAACAGGTTCGTCCATATGGCGCAACCCGCCGGGACTGACCACCTGATCACCGTCAAACACAACGGCATTCACACCGGGCGTGCCGCCCAATGCAAGACCATTGGCGCGCATCTCATCCACATCGCTGCTCCGGCAGAAGGTGCGGCTGTCGCTGAGTTCACGTACAAAGCTGCCATTTTCCATCGTCAGCGATTTGCTTTGTTGGCCAATTGATGTGTCCGCAAAGTCAATGTGAAAATCGATCTGCATGACGTCGGATGGAGACAAACGCGCCATTGCCGCACCGTTCTCCACCTGCACTGGCTTGAGCACTTCAATGACGCGTACAGGCGCATACAATCTGCGCAGACCGCGTTGCATGATCGAACGCACAAACGGTAGGGATGACCCGTCAAGGATCGGAACTTCCGGCCCGTTGATTTCAATCAGCGCATTCTGCACGCCGCAGCCCGCAAGAGCAGCCATAACGTGCTCGATCGTTGACACCGTAACACCGTCGGAATTGGTGATACGCGTGCACAATTGCGAACCCTCGATCACGGCATCCCATCGGGCAGACACAAGTGGATCCAATCCCGACACATCCGTGCGAGAGAACCAAATGCCGTGCTCCGCCGAAGCGGGCAGTATCGTCATTTTTACGACGCGACCCGTATGGAGGCCCATTCCACGGAATGTGACCGAAGATTTAACTGTTGTCTGCAACCTGCTCACCATTGTCTGGTTGTTTGCGCTAAACAGTTACGAAGGAGCTCAGATGTTAACAATTCACTCTTTGTAACGGTCTGAAACATGGGTATCAGGCACCGGCAAAAAAACGCCGGGAAGTCTTTAACGCACTGATTTAAAAACGAAAAAGAGACGCCCACTGAGCGCCTCTAGGGATGATTTGTGACGCAGCGTTAGTTCGCCTGGCGCCGCAAAAACGCAGGAATTTCGATGCGATCCTGCTCCGCTTCGTCTGCTGCGGGTGCAGCTTGACGACTAACCGGGGGCTGCTGACGGGGTTGAGGGGGGGGAGCGTCGGACGCATGATCGCCATGACCGGTCATACGATTGATCAACGAATTGATGCCGAACCGAGGCCGTTCATGCTCTGCCGGTTGTGCTGCGGCCTGTAGCTGCCGTGGCGACGCTTTTTCAGCGGCCACTCGCAACCGCGCCATGGTTTCGGGCGATGGCGTGCCCGGCTCACGCTCAGCAACGGCCTGTGGCTCTGCCTCGTGACGTTCCGGATGCGGTTCGAATGCAGCGACTTCCGGCTGATAGGCCGGCGGTGGTAGACCATCATCGGCTGCGGCATATGTTGGCTCTTCTTCAACCAATTGCCCAGATGCAGCCTCAGGTGGCATCTCTTCAAAAAGACCAGGTTCTTCGACGGCGACCTCTGCAGCGACGGCGGGTTCCACCGGTTCTGGTTGCCGCTCAACCTCTTCGGCTTGAGGCTCTTCTGCGGAAACCGTCGTGGTCAGGGGCGCCGAAAGGCTCCGCCGCGGTACAGGAATGTCCGACGCAGCCTCACTTGCATCGATGCCAGTCGCCACCACGCTCACCCGCATGCTGCCTTGCATGTCAGAGTCCAACGTCGAACCCACGATGATGTTCGCATCCGGATCAACTTCTTCGCGGATTCGGTTGGCGGCCTCGTCCAGCTCAAACAGGGTCAAATCGTGGCTGCCCGTAATGTTGATGAGGACGCCCTTGGCCCCGCGCAACGAAATTTCGTCCAGCAGCGGGTTGGCAATGGCTTTCTCTGCGGCTTGGATAGCGCGATCTTCGCCCTCCGATTCACCCGTGCCCATCATCGCTTTGCCCATCTCGTCCATAACCGCGCGTACGTCAGCAAAGTCCAGATTGATCAAACCGGGACGAACCATAAGATCCGTGACGCCTTTGACGCCTTGATACAAAACGTCATCCGCCATCGAAAACGCTTCAGTAAAAGTGGTCTTTTCATTGGCGAGCCGGAACAGGTTCTGGTTCGGAATGATAATTAACGTGTCGACCATCTTTTGCAGCGTCTCGACACCGTCCTCGGCCTGACGCATCCGCTTGGCGCCTTCGAATTGGAACGGTTTTGTCACGACGCCAACGGTCAGAACACCAAGTTCGCGTGCAGCTTGGGCAATGATCGGCGCGGCCCCTGTCCCGGTACCGCCGCCCATGCCAGCCGTGATAAAGCACATATGCGCGCCGGCGAGGTGGTCGACGATCTGTTCAATGGACTCTTCTGCTGCAGCCGCACCAACACTTGCGCGCGCCCCGGCGCCAAGCCCTTCCGTCACCTTAATACCAAGCTGAATCCGATTGCCCGAGGCTGATTGCGCAAGCGCTTGCGCATCCGTGTTGGCCACGACGAAGTCGACCCCGTCGAGTTGCTTTTCGATCATGTTGTTGACCGCGTTGCCGCCAGCACCACCGACCCCGAAGACGGTGATTTTTGGCTTAAGCTCATCATGCCCGGGCATGCTCAATGTCAGTGTCATTCGTGATCCGCCTGTTTTGTGCGCCGTTTGTCGTGCGTTTTTTTCATGTCTTTCTGGCAACACTACCGATTCATTTATGCAACGTCACGCAAAAACCGCGAAAACACCGCAAAATATGGGCAATTTCCCGCCCAAAAGGCCTGTATTTCCGCGCTGGCACGAGATGTTGCGGCTACCAGTTGTCCCGAAACCAGCGAACCGCCCGACGCAGCGATCGTGCTGGGTGGCGTTCCGTCGGAATATCGAAGTCCCACCACTCATCTTGGGGATGCGCCGCAAACAGCGCGAGGCCAACAACACTCGAAAAAGCGGGCCCAGTGACCGATTGCGGAAGGCCGTGGACGCGAAGCGGACGGCCCAGACGAACCTGGTGTCCGAGGATGCGACTGGCGAGCCCGTCCAGACCGGGGATCTGGCTGCCACCACCGGTCAGAACAATCTGCTGGCTGGGCAGATGATCAAAGCCTGCGGCATCAAGCCGGTCGCGCACTTCCTCCAGTATCTCCTCGACCCGCGGCCGCATGATCCCGATCAGTTCCGCCCGGCTGACCGTCCGTCGGTCATGTTCGTAATCACCTGTTTCGCCGCCGATCTCAATCAGCTCGCGATCATCGACACCTGTCGCGTGAACCCCGCCAAAGAATGTCTTGATCCGCTCTGCAGTCGCCATGGGCACTTGCAGCCCCATCGAGATGTCCGAGGTCACATGGTCCCCGCCCAAGCGCACGGCATCCGCGTAGATCATGTGTTTCTTGATGAAGATCGAAAGGCCTGTCGCCCCGCCGCCCAGATCAATGCAAGTCGCGCCCAGCTCCTGTTCATCCTCGACGAGCGCAGAAATCCCCGAAACGTAGGCGGAAGACGCGATCCCAGCGAGTTCAAGATCACATCGCTTGATGCAATGCGCCAGATGCTGAACGGCCGCGGCATCGACTGTCAGCATATGCATATCAACAGAAAGCGTATCACCGATCTGCCCGCGCGGATCCATCAAGCCGGAGCGATGATCAAGCGCGAAGTTAACAGGCTGGGCGTGCAGTACCTCCCTGCCCTCTCCGTAATGCGGAACTTCGCATTCCGAAAGGGCAAGTGCCACGTCGTTTTCTGTGACGACATCACCATCGATGTCGATCCGGGCATCCAAGCCATAGCTGCGCGGTTCCGCCCCGGCAAAGCAGGCGATGACATGATCGACCCTTATGCCGGCCATCTTCTGTGCCCCCTGCAATGCTGTGCGGATCGCGCGTTCGGTTTCTTGCATCTCGGTGATCTCACCAAAGCGAACGCCGCGCGAACGCGTGGTTGCCGCGCCGATCACGCGGAAGCCCGATTGCCCGGCCAGAGATCCGATCTCGCCATCGTCAAACGGCCGACCTACACCATCGAAGCGCAACACGAGGCAAGAGATCTTTGAGCTTCCGACATCCAGGATCGCTACAACTCCACGCTGCATCGCCATTTTCCGCATCTGGCGCATCGCACGTTGGCTGGCGTAAGGGTCCATCATTCGCTCGTCTCTATCTTTGAATTGAAATTCCGGATGCGCCACCATTCCGCGGTCGCGTCTGCCGTCATCCGCAATGTGGGACGTGGACCAAGCCGCATGTCGACCTGCGCCACATCCCGGCTGAGCATCTCCTGTGCATCTTCCAGCAACAGGACCCGTTCTAGCGCGCGGATCGCGCCGGTCTCGGGCAACAAAATGCGCTGCCCCCTGTCCAACACGATATCCCAGCGCCGCTCACCCACCCGGACCACGCCGCGCAACCGATCACCCAAAGGTTTGGCGACATAAATGAGGGCCAAAGCCTCTTGCACCTGTTCGGCGGCACCGGAACCTGCGATCAGAGGCAAATCGGGGCGATCAACCCGGGCAACCAGCGGTGCAATGCGTGCGCCAGTTTCGTCCAAAAGCGTCAAACCGCTCGGCTCGCGCCAGATCAGCGCCGGGACGCGTGGATCTACGTCGATCTGCAAGACCCCGCCGGGGCGGATTCGCAGCGAGACATCGCGCACCGGGTCCAGAGCGAGAAGGGTCTGTCGGATTGCGGGCAAATCCAGATCGAAAGAGGATACAGGGAAGTCGATCGGGATCAGCGCCCGAATGGCTGCTGATACATTCGGATCTGCCCCATCTATCGCCATAAGATTGATCATGAATTCCGGACGCTCTTCGATCTTGGTGCGCAGATCGGCAACCATGTCCAAGATCGCCTGCCGGTTGTCGGTTTGCGACAGCCACCACAACGTGAAGCCGCCCGCCAGCAGGAATGGCAGACCGGCGCGCAGAAACAGCCTGAAGCCGGGCGTCAACATCAGCCGCTGAACGCGCCATGACCATCTGGAGGGTGCGGGATCGGCACGAAACTTGTCCGCATGGCGGCTCATCGGTCGCATGAGGCGTCCTCCACCATCCAACGGCACAATTCAGGGAAAGACATGCCGCAGACCTGCGCCTGTTCGGGTGTCAGCGAGGTGGGCGTCATCCCCGGCTGGGTGTTGGTTTCCAGGAGAAAAAGCCCGTCTGGACCCTTGCTCTCATCCCAGCGGAAATCGGTCCGGCTGACCCCGCGACAACCAAGGGCCTCATGCGCGCGCAGGGCGTAGTCGAGGCAAAGCGCAAAGATGCTATCTGGAACATCCGCTGGCACTTCGTGCCGCGACGCACCGGGCGTGTACTTGGCGTGATAGTCGTACCAGCCATCCATCAGAATGTCGGTCACGGTCAGCGCGCGGTCCCCCAAAACGGTCGTGGTCAATTCGCGCCCAGGCACAAACGCCTCGACCATCACCTCAGCGGGCATGGTGTCGTCCAGAAGCGGCGGGCCATTTGCAGCCTCGTGAACTATGTAAACGCCGACGCTGGAGCCTTCGTTGTTCGGCTTCACAACATAGGGCGGCTGCAGGATGTGATCACTGCCCGCTTCGTCGCGGGACACGATGCGACCGTCGACGACGGGCAGACCGGCTGCCGCAAAAGCCTGTTTGCTGCGCTGCTTGTCCATCGCCAATGCAGAGGCAAGCACACCGGAATGCGAATAGGGCACACCCATCCACTCCAACAGACCTTGCACACAGCCATCCTCGCCCCAGCGGCCATGCAGACAGTTCAGGACCGCATCCGGGCAAAGGGAAGACATCACAACAGGCAGATCGTGGCCAGCATCGACCTCGACCACTTCAAATTCCTGGCCCCTCAGGGCGGCGGCGCATTCGCGCCCGGTGGACAAAGACACCTCGCGCTCAGCCGAGATGCCGCCCATTAACACCGCCACTTTCGGGGGTTGCCTGCTCGACCGACCCACGATGTGCCTCTGTAACTCGGGTGTTTTTCACCCTTTTTCGACCGATTTTTTTCGGCCATTTGGTTTACGCTTAGGGATCGGCATCTAGCCCGGATCACCAACGCGCATAATTTCCCATTCTAGCGTGATGCCACTGGAATCGTAAACCTTTTTTCGCACCTCTTCGCCCAGATATTCGAGGTCGGCAGCGGTCGCATCGCCCGTGTTGATCATGAAGTTGGAATGCTTTTCGCTCATTTGTGCACCACCTCTTCGGGCGCCCCGCATACCTGCATTGTCGATGACCTTCCAAGCCTTGAGGTCATGCACGTCATCGCTGCGACCGGTCGACGAAAATCCCGCAGGATTGCGAAATGTCGAGCCCGCACTGCGGTCCTTGGTCGGTTGGGTTGCGTCACGCGTGGCCAACTGCGCCGCCATCCGCGCATGCAACTCTTGCGGATCACCTTGCGGTCCCTTCAAGACCGCGCCGATCAGGACGGCGCCCTCGGGCAAATCGGATTGCCTGTAACACAACTTGAGATCGGCGGGCGTGAGCGTCATCTTTTCACCGCTGCGCAAGATGATATCCACGCTTTGCAAGACGTCTGCCATGTAGCTTCCATAGCATCCCGCATTCATCCTTATGGCCCCGCCAATACTTCCAGGGATGGTGCGCAGGAATGTCAGATCCACACCTGCATCCGCTGCCTTTTTGGCCACATGTGCGTCCAGAGCAGCAGCTCCAACCTGGACCTGACACCCTTCGACCGAGATGTCGTTGAACCCCCGACCCAAGCGAATGACAATCGCGCGCAATCCGCCGTCGCGCACGATCAGGTTGGAACCGACGCCAATGGGAAAGACCGGCACGCCCGCAGGCAGATCGCGCAAGAAATCGGCAAGATCCTCGACATCGGCGGGTCGGAACAGCCAATCGGCGGGGCCGCCGACCCGCAGCCAAGTCAGATCTGCCAAAACCTTGTCGGGGGTCAACGTGCCGCGTACTTTGGGCATCGGATAGGTCATCTTGAGGCTGAACCATACAGATGACGCACTTGATAAATCGCATGAGAAGAGGACGTTAACCCTCTGATATAAATATGATAATATGGGCTCTTCGATATCATTTTGAGAGCTTATCCCGCACCCAGCGTGTCAGATAAACAACCGGCCAGCGCAGCACGCTCATCCCCGCAGCCAGCACGAGTAGACCCACCCAAGGCCCATGTTGCCAGGTGACAAAACCCAGGATCGGTATGCCGATTGCGATGAGCTTGTAGGCATTGCTCCAATGATAGTCCTTGCTCGGCAGCATTGCGATGACATTTGCCGCAAAGGCCCAGAGGCAGGCGAGCACCAGTGACCCGCTCATTTTGGGACCTCGGGGCGTTCTCCCCGCGCGCGTCTGTAAAGATAACGCAACGGATTTCTGAACATCGAAACGAACGCCAGAAGGCTCAGGAAGGCCGCCCACCAGGCAACTTCAATGCCGATCCAAATGATCAGAACAGGTGCCGCCAAAAGAAGGACAATGCCGGGAACATACTGAATCCGCATAGGCAACAGGGCGACAATCGTCGCCGCGATCACCCAAAGAACGGATGCCCAGAGCAGGATCAAGTCGCCCCCTCCCCGTGTAGGAGGCGCAGTCCAAGGCCCAGTACGCAACCGCCCAGCACGCCGAGGATCATCTGGGTAAGAAAAATCGCCCCGACTGTCGCTGCACCGATCATCAGATGCGCGATCCCGTCAAAGGACGAAAACCCAGGCACCAAGAAAACCCGAAGCGTCCAGTAGCTCAACCAGATAACGAAGGATGCGGCTGCTCCGACCAGAACGCCCAACGCGCCGAGCCGCCAGGCGGCATAGCCTGTAAGGATGCCCGCAAGAGCAAGGTGGGCCGTTTGCAGGAGCGCAAAAAGGATCATGCCGCGCCCTTTTGCAGGCGTGAGGGAAGATTGTTGGCCCAGGCGCTGATCGTTCCCGCCCCAAGACAGACAACCATATCGCCAGGACGGGCCTGTTCGCGCACCAGACGCTCCAGATCATCTTCGGAGACCACCGCGCGCGCGTGCCGGTGGCCATGGCGGATGAGGCCAGCGACCAGATCATCTCGACTGGCCCCTTCGATAGGATCCTCACCTGCTGCAAACACATCGCCGATCCCGACCACGTCCGCCTCGTTGAAACAGGCGCAGAAATCGTCGAAAAGACTGGCCAATCTGGAATAGCGATGCGGCTGGTGGATGGCGATCACACGGCCATCCGTGGCCTGCCGAGCCGCCTTCAGAACGGCCGCGATTTCGACTGGATGATGCCCGTAATCGTCGATAATGGTCACGCCATCAATCTCACCGATCCGCGTGAAACGACGGTTAACCCCACCGAAGGACGCGAGCGCCTCGCGTATCTCATCCTTTTTCATGCCCAGATGACGGGCCACGGCAACCGCGCTCAGCGCGTTTGAAACATTGTGATCGCCCGGCATTGGCAAGCTGCAGCCTTCGATCACAGCATCTTCGGTCTGAAGCAGCACGTCGAAGTAGGCCACACCAGACTTGTAGGTCAGATTGACGGCGCGCACGTCGGCCTGCGCATTGAAGCCATAGGTCACCACACGACGATCCGTGATTTTGCCCACCAATGCCTGGACCTCGGGGTGATCTGTGCAGCAAACAGCCACGCCGTAGAAAGGAATGTTCGAGACAAAATCCAGAAAGCCCTGACGCAGGTTTTCGATGCTGCCCCAATGCTCCATATGCTCAGGGTCGATATTTGTAACGATCGCAATGGTCGCGGGCAGCCTGTTGAAAGTTCCATCGCTTTCATCGGCCTCGACCACCATCCATTCGCCATCGCCTTTCCGCGCGTTGGAGCCATAAGCGTGTATGATCCCGCCGTTGACCACGGTGGGGTCGAATTTGCCTGCGTCCAGAAGCGTGGCGACCATCGTCGTCGTCGTCGTCTTGCCGTGCGTTCCAGCCACCGCGATATTGGACCGCAGCCGCATCAACTCTGCCAACATTTCAGCGCGTCGCACAATCGGCAGCCCGCGCGCACGCGCCGCGTCCAGTTCCGGATTGCCAGGCTTGATGGCCGAAGAGATTACGACAACTTCGGCCTCTGCGATATTCTTTGCGGCCTGACCTTCAAAGATATGTGCACCGAGTTGTTGCAGGCGATCGGTGATTTTTGACGTTTTGAGGTCGGATCCCTGAACGACATAGCCGTGGTTTAACAGCACCTCGGCGATGCCCGACATGCCGATGCCTCCGATGCCAACAAAGTGTATCGGGCCAACGTCGCCGGGCAGTTTTGTCGCTGCATTCATGTCATGCTCTTTCGTGCTGTGCCGGGGCCTGTGCCAAATCTTCTACCAAAGAAGCAAGCCGCTCCGTTGCGTCAGGTACAGCGCACGTGAAGGCAGCGTTCGCCATCTGTGTCGCGCCGCGCTCGCTGGTAAGAACCATCTCGATCTGTTCGGCCAGGGCAGTGGGCACGAAGCGTGATTCCGGCATCAGGATGGCCGCATCGGCATCGACCAACTGACGCGCATTCGCCGTCTGTTCGTCGCGGATGGCCTGTGCCAGCGGCACCCAGATCGCGGGCCGCCCAATCACGCTGACATCCGCCACGGTTGAGGCGCCAGAGCGTGAAATGATTAATTGCGCCTCAGCCATGCGTTCGGGGACATCCAAAAAGAAGGTTTCGACATCGGCCGGTATGCCTTCGGATTTGTAGAACTCGGCCACGCGCATCTGATCCTCGGGCCGGGCCTGATGGCTGACCCTGATATTGCGTTTCAAGTCTGCGGGCAAAGCAGCGATAGCCGATGGCACAACGTTCGAGAGGATCCGTGCGCCCTGGCTGCCGCCCAGAACAAGCAGCGACATAGGATAATCGCCAGGCGGAATATAGGGGGCCTGTGCGCGCTCCAGCACACCGTTGCGGACCGGATTGCCGATATGCACCCCCTCGACACCCTCGGGCAGATCGGTTGGCCAAGTGCCGCAGGCCACAGCGTGGACCCGTTTTGCAAAGAGCTGATTGACCCGGCCCAGAACGCCGTTCTGTTCATGAATCATGCGCGGCAGGCCAAGAAGGGTTGCGGCGCTCATTGCGGGAATGGCGGGATAGCCGCCAAAGCCAACGACAGCTGCAGGCGGATCAGAACGCATCTCATTCAATGCAGAAAAAGCCCCCGCAAGGATGCGAAAGGGCACCGTGGCTTTGTCGATGATCCCGCCGCGTGCGAAGGTCGCGCTGCCCACCACGCTGATCTCGACCGCCTCTGGAAAACCAGAGGTGTAACGCGCCCCGCGGGCGTCGGTGCTGAGCTTGACGCGCCAACTCTTGGCGAGCATGGCCTCTGCCAAAGCTTGGGCAGGGAACATGTGTCCTCCCGTTCCGCCCGCCGCGATCATGAGCAGCGAAGCGGTCATCCCCGCCGCCCCCTCAGGAGATCGCTGATTTCACCCTGGGGACGCTTGCGGGTGAAGGCCAGAAGCATCCCGATGGCAATACCCGACGCAATGACAGACGAGCCACCGTAGCTGACAAATGGCAAGGTCATACCCTTGGCGGGCAGCAAGCGCACCGCGACGCCCATATTGACCATTGCCTGAACCGCAAACATGCAAACGAGCGCCGTGCCCGCCAGCCGAATGAAGGGATCGCGTTCGCGCATCAGGCGGGCCAGCGAACGCAACACGATGCTGATGTAAAGCAGGATGATGATCAGCACGAGGATCAGCCCATATTCCTCAGCAGCCACCGCAATGATGAAATCGGTGTGTGCGTCGGGCAATGACCACTTGACCTGCCCCTCGCCCACTCCGACCCCGAAAAGGCCCCCTTCGCGGATGGCATTTGTAGCATAGCCAAGCTGCGTGGTCGGGTCGACCTCTGCGCTGAGAAATCCATCAATCCGCCGAGCGAAATGGTCCGAATGGGAATACGCCAGCGCGCCTCCGAAGACCGTGACCGCCGCCATACCCACAAGAAGCACGATCGGCGCGCCTGCGACGAAATACATAACGCCCCAACCAAATAATACGATGCAAGCCTGACCGAAATCGGGCTGCAGGGCCAGCATAACGACGATCACAATACAGAGGCCGAACGACCACGTACGACCTGGCGGACCATTGAGGTCAAGGCTTGCCGCCATCATCCAAGCCCCAACAACCGCGAAGGCGGGCTTAAGAAACTCCGAGGGCTGAACACTCGCAAAACCCAACGAATACCAGCGAACAGCCCCCTTGCCGAAATCTGTTCCGAGGAACGGCAGGAGCGCCAAGGCGATGAATGAGAGCAAGAATCCGATGACAGCCAAGCGCCGCACCAGAACCGCCGACATCATCGATGTGATGATCATGACGATCAGGGCGACCGATCCAAAGATCCCTTGCCGCATGACATAGTGAAAGGTTCCGAATCCATTCTTCTCAGCCAAAGGAGCTGAGGCCGCGAGGGCCAAAAGCAAGCCGATGGCAAAAAGGATGAAGACGCAGCTAAGCGACCATTTGTCGATCGTCCGCCACCATTTTGGCAGGATCGGCTCCCCATGCTGCGCCGGAACCGCCCCATAGACCATTTCTGTCATGATCTGTCGCCTTGCTCTGCCTGTGTGCGTCCCTTTGCGGGATCTCATAGCATGATAGCGGCAATTGCCTGTGCATACCAGCACCAAAGGTCGGTAAATGGCCCTGTTTTATTGGAAATAGTGGCGTTTCAGGCTCGTTTCGCGAGATTAGAGGCGCGCGCGGACCTCGGCGGTGAAATCCGCGCCCCGCGCCTCAAAATTGTTGTATTGATCAAAGCTCGCCGCAGCGGGAGCCAGAAGGACCACATCGCCCGGCTCCGCCTCCTGCATGGCGGCGGTGACCGCTACGGCCATATCCCCGCAAACCTGCGTGTCGACATCAAGCTGCATGGCGAAACCTGCGGCCTCCCGCCCGATCACATAAGCCTTACGCACATGATCCATCGCGGGCCGGAGCGCGTCCAACCCGCCCTCTTTTTGCAGTCCACCGCAGATCCAACGGACATTCTTGAATGCCATCAAGGCTTTGAGTGCGGAATCCACATTCGTCGCCTTGCTATCATTGACGTAGCGGATGCCCGATTGATCAGCGATCACCTCGCTACGATGGGGCAGTCCACTGAAGCTGCGCAATCCGGCCTCGATGACACGTGGAGCCAGCCCCACGGCCCTGCAAGCGGCATAGGCCGCGCAGGCATTTTGATGGTTGTGCGTGCCGGGTAAGGCTGCGATGTCGCGCAGATCAATCGATCCGGCTTGCCGACCTTTTCGGAACTCATTCAGAAACCCTTTGCGCGCAAAGACGGACCACCCGGGCCCCGACAGCTTTTGGGCGATGGACACACGGATGACCCGGTCATCGGACGGGCCCTCGCACATCACATTGGCAAGGAACTGGCCTTCGATTTCATCTGTCCCGATGATCGCGCGATCCGGGCCGCCTTGCGTAAAAAGTCGTTTCTTTGCAGCGAAATAGCCGCCCATACCTGAATGGCGATCCAGATGATCGGGGCTGAGATTGGTGAATACGGCGACGTCCGGCGTGAGGTTGCGCGCAAGATCAATCTGGTAGCTGGAAAGCTCCAACACGACGACCTCGCCGTCGATGGCCGGCTCAAGGTCAAGCACCCCGCGTCCAATGTTTCCGGCCAATTGCGCATTGCGTCCGGCGGCCTCAAGAACGTGATGGATCAGGGCGGACGTTGTGGATTTGCCGTTCGATCCCGTCACCGCAATCACCTTCGGGCTGGTATCAAAGCGGTTCCAATCGGGCGTGGCAAAGGATTGAAAGAAAAGGCTGATGTCATTGTCGACGGGTGTTCCGGCCGCCATTGCCGCCGCGATAACCGCGTTGGGTTTTGGATAGAGATGCGGGATGCCGGGCGAGGTGATCAAACGGGCGATGTCCTCGAAGTCTGTTGCATCCCGGAAGCGAACAATTTCGAAGCCTTCGCCGGCGGCCTTGTCGCGGGCCTCTTCATTGTCATCCCAACAAAGCGGATGGGCGCCACCTGCCTTGAGGGCGCGCGCAGCAGAGAGCCCGGATCGACCCAACCCCAGAACGGCGACTTTCTGGCTCTCCAGGCCACGGACAGGGATCATGCGCGTCCTCCGACTTCTTCGCGGGACAGGGCTAGAGGATTGCCGGAGCTTTGAAAAGGTGAATGGCGCGTGCGCGGCGCAGCGATGATTTTGCCCGACGCCGACGAAAGCGTCAATTGATGCCAGAAAAACAAGGCAAAGTGCCTATCTGTTTCACGTCGGCAAAACGTCGGTGTCTTGTCGGTACGACCATCGGTGTTTTGCGCAGTCAACACGGCGCACAATCCTCGGCTTTAACGACGAAAAAGGGCGGCCCGATCCGGACCGTTCCGCTTTGCCTGGTGAAAGGAATATCAGAGCAAAGACTGGATATTGATGCCGAAGGTGATCGCACCGATCATCTCGTCGGTTTCGGGGTCGTGGATTGGCAGCGAAACCTGCGTTTGGTAGGCGCCGGTGCTTTCGTCAAGCTCGACCTCGCTGACATGCATCTGGCCGCTGCCATTGCCGTAGGTCTGCTTCCACTTGGCCTCGTCGCCCTGCCAATAGTCAGAAGTCACGACACTTTGCGCGACGTTGAGCCCGAGATTGTCCATCGCAAAAACTTCGGTCACGAAACCGGCGGTGGCGTTCTGGTTGTCGCGCAGCCAGGCAGAGGCCGGACGTCCGATCAGATCATTGATGAGATCCCCACCATCAGCCTTGGCTTCGGCGCGCCACGTCTGGTCGAGCGCGTCGATATCATCCTGGCCAAGGCTGGCATGGGCGACGTTCTGGGCTTTGATCGCTTCGATCAAGGTTTCGTTTGTCAGCCATTTCGACAATTCGTTTTCCGCATAGGCATTGAGTGCAACGCGATAGACGTCATCGGTTTTCTGGCTCGACAACATGTAGAGCGTCACAACATTGTTCATGTCCTTGACGAGATCCGTAGACAAAGACCGAACAGCCATCACCTGATCACCGCCCGTTGCGCCGCCACTGAGTACGGTTTCGATGCTCGCTTTCTCGGCCCGCCATTCTTCGGATACCTTGGTGAGTTCTTTGGTAATCAATTCGTTCGGGGGTGGGTTGATCCCGGCGGCCGCCATGCCGTTGGTCAGCGCATCCAACGACAGGCCGTACATGTTGACCTGCTCCTGAAGCGTTGCGGCTTCGCCAAAGGCGTCCGTACCAGTCGCGATCCCGCAAACCTCCTTCGAGATCTGGTAGGAGATCATGCGCTGGCGGCCCGCAAAGCGCAAAGACATCGCATCACTTTGCGTCATCTCGTGCGGGTTGCTGTACTGGCCGACGATGTCAGATGCGAGAATGCCGGTCGCTTCGAGCAGCGGCATGTTGGCAGAAGCGATAGTCGATGCCGCCGCATCGATGTTCTGATCTTGCAGCATGTCCTCGACAGCCGCGTCGATCGGCGCCCAGGCCTGTTTCACATTGGCGATCGAGCGAAGCGAGGCGGCACGGCGTTCGGCAGAGGGAATACCCAGAACAACATCACCGTTTTCAAGACCATTCATGATGGTTTGAAAATCGCGGCGGGCCGCGACAAGTTCTTCTTTAGCGTCTTCAACAGCAAAACCGGCATCGATGTTGCAAGCCGCAGCAGCGACTTTCTGGCCCAGCATGTTCAGCTTGTTGGACAGATTCACCCGCACTTTGCTGCCGTCAAAGGCCAGATCCCCGGCAGAAACGGATGTTGAAAGAGACAAACCACTGGCAAGGCCGAGACCTGCCGTTAAGGCAATTGTTTTTGACATGGGGGCGAGGCGCATGCGAGCTCTCCTTGATAGAGCTGCCCGGTCCGGACAGTAATGTGAATGGGTTCGGGGCCACTGCACCCCGTTTCTAGACATGGTGCTATTAGGCGATTGGGGAGAAATTATGTAAAATTTGTCCAAATTGGCCCTATTGTGGCCAAGATCTACCTAAGATATTGAAGTTATAGGCAAAAATCCGCAAATTTTTCTACTGCTGGGTGAATTCTTCTCGCTATCAGCGAACCTTGAGGGTCGCTAGGCCGATCATTGCCAGTATGAGAGAGATGATCCAGAAGCGGATAACGATCTGAGGTTCTGCCCATCCCTTCTTCTCGTAGTGATGATGAATCGGGGCCATCAGAAAGACCCGTTTGCCTGTGCTTTTGAAGTACAGCACCTGAATGATGACACTAAGCGCTTCGACCACGAAGAGCCCCCCCACAATGGCGAGGACAAGCTCGTGCTTAGTGGCGACGGCTATGGCTCCAAGCGCTCCACCCAAGGCAAGAGAGCCGGTATCCCCCATGAAAACGGCGGCAGGCGGGGCATTGTACCACAGAAAGCCCAGGCCACCACCGAACAGAGCAGCGGTGAAGATCAGCAATTCGCCTGTGCCCGGCACATAGTGCACATCAAGGTATTCCGTAAAATCGACGCGGCCAACGGCATAGGCGATGATGCCAAGCGTACCGCCGGCGATCATGACGGGCATGATCGCCAGACCGTCGAGCCCGTCGGTCAGGTTCACAGCATTGGCAGAGCCGACGATGACGATCATGCCGAAAGGGACGAACATGAGCCCGAAATTCAGCAGAACGTCCTTGAACACGGGAAAGGCAAGGCGTCCGGAAAGCGGATCGTAATCCTCGACCCTGGCCGCAAGATCAAGATCGTTCAGACCATGGACATACATCGCCCAGTAGGTGGCAACGCCCGCGATTACGAAGCCAATGGCAAGGCGCAGCTTGCCCGGCACGCCTTTGTGGTTGCCTTTTGAGACCTTGGCATAGTCGTCCGCGAAACCCACAAGCGCAAAGCCCAGCGTCACGAACAGCACGAGCCAGACAAAGGCATTGTCAAGCCGGGCCCAAAGCAGTGTAGAGGTCAAAAGCGCACCGACAATCAGCAGCCCTCCCATGGTAGGCGTGCCGGCCTTGACAAAGTGTCCCTCTGGTCCGTCATCGCGAATGGGCTGACCCTTGCCTTGACGTTTGCGCAGAACGGCGATCAGCGGGCGGCCAAAAAGAAAGCCGAAGACAAGTGCCGTCAGAAACGCCCCGCCCGCGCGAAAGGTGATGTAACGGAAAAGATTGAAGAAATCGCCGCCATCCGACAGGATGGTCAACCAATAGAGCATCTGAAGTCCGCCTCACGCATGATCTTGTTCGTTATCTGAGGCCGCCGGATGACCCATTTTTCGGATCGCGTCAACGATGCGGCGCATCTCCATCGAAAGCGACCCTTTGACAAGAACCACATCGCCACTGTCCAAACGGCTGGGGGTCTGGGCAGCGATTTCTTCCGATGTCTCGGCCCAGAGGCCGCGCTGGTGATCGGGAAGTGCGTCATAAAGGTCGCGCATGAGCAGGCCGGCGCAATGAACCACATCTAAGTCCTGAACGCTGGGCAAATCGGCCAGATCGCGGTGCATGGCCTCGGCCTTCGGTCCCAATTCCTTCATGTCGCCCAGAAAGGCGATGCGGCGGCCCTTGCTGACGCGCCCGATGTCGTGGGTGACTTCCGCTGCCGCAAGCACTTCGAGGGCGGCTGCAACTGATGTTGGATTGGCGTTGTAGCTGTCGTCGATCAGGGTCAGCGTCAGATGTGTCTCAACCGGGTCGAGTGCGATAACCTCACGCGCACCGCGGCCATCATAAGGGGACCAACGGCCCAGAGACTGAACGGCCAGGGCCAGATCTGCGCCAAGCGCCTCGACCGCTGCCAAAGCGCCCAGACCGTTCATCGCAAAGTGTCGACCGGGGGCGCCGATCTTGAAAAGCAACGGCTCATCGCGGGCAAGTGCCTGAACAATCGTTGTCTCGCCCTGAAGCGTGACCTCGCGCAGTTTGAAATCGAACCCGTGTTCGCCAAAACCGATGTCGCGGACATGGGCATCAAATGCCTTGGCCTGCAGGATCGCAGCGGTCGAGCAATCGTTGTTGAGCACTGCAGCCCCACCCCGCCCAAGCCCATCGATGATCGAGGCTTTTTCCACAGCGATCCCTTCGATGTGGTCAAAGGCTTCAAGATGTGCGGCGGCAACGGTGGTGATCAGCACGACGTCGGGTTTTGTCATCTGCGACAGCGGCGCGATTTCGCCTGGGTGATTCATGCCGATTTCGATCACCGCATATTCCGTGTTGGCAGGCATCCGGGCCAGCGTCAAAGGTACGCCCCAATGGTTGTTGTAGCTGGCGACCGAGGCATGTGTGCGGCCCTGATCGGACAGGATCGCGCGCAGCATTTCCTTGGTCGAGGTCTTGCCGACGCTGCCGGTTACGGCGACGATGCGCGCTTTTGTGCGGGCGCGCGCCGCTTTGCCCAGATCCTCGAGGGCCGTTTGTACGTCCGGAACGATCAGCAGCGGGCCCGTATCGGTCACACCTTCTGGCACGTGATCAACGAGGGCGGCCGCGGCACCTTTCTGAATTGCCTGTGACACAAAGTCATGTCCGTCGCGCGCGGCCTTAAGGGCCACAAAGAGATCGCCTTGCTCGATCGTGCGGGTGTCGATGGAGACACCCTTAGCCGCCCAATCGGTCATCGTTTCGCCGCCTGTCGCGGCGGCGGCGTCTGATGCGGTCCAGAGTGTCACGCGGGCTTCCCGTCAAGCGTGGCGACCGCGACGCTGGCCTGTTCGACATCATCGAAAGGCAGAACATCGTCGCCCACAACCTGGCCCGTTTCATGCCCCTTGCCAGCGATCAAAAGCGCGTCACCGGGCTCTAGGGTGTCAACGGCGCGCAGAATGGCCTCGGCCCGGTCGCCAACCTCGGTCGCCTCAGGCGCGCCATCCATCACGGCGGCGCGGATGGTGGCGGGATCTTCGCTGCGCGGATTGTCATCGGTGACAAAGACGACGTCAGCATTGTCATGCGCCGCCTGACCCATCAATGGCCGCTTGCCCTTATCGCGATCCCCGCCTGCGCCGACGACGACAATCAGGCGACCCAGCACATGTGGCCGCAGGGCCCTGAGCGCGGTCGCCACGGAATCCGGCGTGTGGGAGTAATCCACAAAGACCGTCGCACCGTTTTCGCGCGCCGCTGCAAGCTGCATACGTCCTCGTACCGTTGTGAGATACGGAAGCGTCTGAAACACGCGGTGAGGATCAGCACCACAGGCGATGACGAGGCCGCAGGCCATCAGGACATTCTCGGCCTGAAATCCCCCGATCAGGGAGAGCCGCGTCTGATAGCCTTTGCCGTCATGGTGAAACAGCACGTCCTGACCGGTCGCATCAAACCGCTGGCCCGACAGCGACAGATCGCCACTCTCCCGCCCGATCGTGAGGACGTTCTGACCTCGGGCCCTCGCGATGGCGGCCATGTCGACGCCACGCGCATCTTCAATGTTGATCACCGCCGTGCCGTCCTCGGGCAAGACGCGGGCAAAAAGACCTGCCTTGGCGTCAAAATAGGCCTCGAACGTCCTGTGATAGTCGAGGTGATCCTGCGTAAAATTCGTGAAACCGCCGGCCTTCAGCACGACGCCATCCAGGCGGCGCTGGTCGAGGCCGTGGGACGACGCCTCCATCGCGGCATGGGTGATGCCGTTTTGGGCAGCCTCTGCCAGAACGCGGTGTAAGGTGATCGGTTCGGGCGTTGTATGTGCAAGCGGGGTGGTCCAGGCCCCTTCGACGCCTGTGGTGCCGAGATTGACGGCCTGCAGACCCATTTCGATCCATATCTGACGCACGAAGGTGGAGACCGAGGTTTTTCCGTTCGTGCCGGTTACGGCAACCATGTTTTCAGGCTGCCCGCCAAACCAGAGTGCTGCAGAACGAGAGAGCAATTCACGCGGCGCTTCAGTGACCACAAGAGCAGCTCGCGACACATCGAGCTCGGCCCGTGCAATCTGCGCGCCTTCGGCATCGGTGAGGATTGCAGCAGCGCCCATGCGCAGGGCATATTGAATGAATTCGCCGCCGTGCATTCGGGTCCCAGGCATGGCGGCAAAGAGGTAGCCTTCCTTAACGTCGCGGCTGTCGACGGCAAGCCCGGTGATCGGCGGATTGGACCCGCCTTGTGCCATCAGACCCAACGCCGACAAGGGTTTTGCTTTCGGGTCCATGTTGCCAGTTCCGGCCTAGTTACTGCTGGCAGGCGTTATATCAGCCCGGATTGCAGGTTCAACGCCGGGCCGGACGCCCAGAAGCGGGGCGATCCGCTTGATCATCTCGGCGGCGACGGGCACGGCGGTCCAGCCAGCCGTACGGCGAGGTTCGTCACCACTGGTTTCAACAGGTTCGTCTAGCGTGACGACAAGGACGTATTGCGGATCATGCGCAGGGAAGATCGAGGCAAATGTCGCGATCACCTTGTCCTCATAGTAGCCGCCCCGAGGCATCGGCTTGTCCGCTGTGCCGGTTTTGCCGCCGACGGAATACCCGGTCACTTCACCCATGCTCGCCGTACCGTTGGCCACGACCTTGCGCAGCATCTGGCGGGCCACGCGGGCGCTATGTTCGCTGAGCACGCGCTTGCCCATGCGGGGGCCAGATTGGCGCAGAATCGTGGGTTTGACCATGTAGCCGCCATTGGCGATGGCCGCATAAGCCGTGGCCAGATGCATGGGCGAGGCGCTGAGGCCATGACCATAGGAAATCGTCATTGTCGACAATTCGGACCAGTTGCGCGGCAAAAGCGGATTGCCCGAGGAGGCCTCGAGGATCTCGAACTCGGTCGGTTTGAAGAAGCCCAGATCACGCAGAAAGTCTTGTTGACGGGGCGTGCCAATCCGCTGGGCAAGCCGAGCGGTGCCGATGTTGGAGGATTTGACGATGATGTTTTCGACCGTCAGCTCTTTCCCGTAATTGCGAAAATCGCGGATCCGGAAGCGACCCCATTGCAGAGGGCCGCGAATATCGATCACCGTGTTTCGGTTAACGATCCCCAGATCGATGGCCTGTGCGGCGGTGAAGATCTTGAAGGTGGAGCCGAGTTCGTACACCCCCTGCACCGCCCGGTTGAAGAGCGGGCTTTCAGACTGATCGCCGCGCGTCAGTGGACGCGGGCGATTGTTGGGGTCGAAATCAGGCAGCGAGACAAGCGAGACAACCTCACCCGTCCGCACATCCATCAGGATCGCGGTGGCCCCCTTGGCATTCATGAGGCGCATACCACCGTACAGCACGCGTTCGGCGGCGGCCTGCACGGGCAAGTCGAGCGCAAGCTTCAGCGGACGGTTGCCGTTGGCGGGATCAAGAAGATAGTCGTCGAACTGTTTTTCGACGCCAGCCACACCGATGACTTCAGCGGCGCTCACGCCCTCTTTGCCGAAAGACGCACCGCCAAGGATGTGGGAGGCAAGCCGGCCATTGGGGTAAAGGCGCATGTCCCGCGGGCCGAACAGCAGACCGGGATCGCCGATTTCATGGACAGCCTGCATTTGTTCGGGGCTGATCTTGCGCTTGATCCAGACGAATTTGCGCGTGCCCGTGAAGTCCTTGATCAGACGCTCCGGCTTTAGCTCCGGGAATATCTGAACAAGCTTTTCAGCAGCCGCCTCCGGGTCAACCATGTGCGGTGGCTGGGCATAAAGCGCATGTGTTTCGAAGTTCGTTGCCAGAAGGCGCCCGTCCCGGTCAACGATATCCGCGCGCGCCGCCGAGATAGTGGCACCCGGGGCGCTCGCGCGGGGTTCGGTGGGCTCTGACGTGGCAAGCGCGCCCATTCGCCCGCCGACCACCACGAAAGCGCAGAAAAAGAAAAGGCCCAACAGGAACAGTCGCCCCTCTGCCCGCTGGCGCATCTTGTCGTGCATCTCTTCATGCCGTTTGCGGATGTTTTCGCGCTCGATCACGTTGGGGTTTTCACCGGCCGCACGGGCTGAAAGAATGCGCGCGAGAGGGCGAAGTGGCGTGCGGGTCATTCGCTGTCCTCCCGCAGGGAGACATCGATCGCCTCAAGCCGGCTTTGTTCGGGCGGGGCGGGATAGGCAACTTCGTCGATACGGCCAAACTGATCAGGGCGTAGAGGCAAAAGGCCAAGGCGATCAAAGTTCAGATCGGCAAGATCGCGGAGCCGGTCGGGACGGTTTAGATAGGCCCATTCGGCCCGCAACACGGACAGACGGCTATGGGCGGCGCGTATTTCATCACGCATGCGTTCAGCCCCAGCGAGTGCTTCGCGGGTGGCGTAATTCTCACGGTAGGCCCAGAATGCCAGACCGATCACGGACGCGATGGTCAGGACGAAAAAAAGCGTGCGCATTATCTCCCCCTCTCGGGCGTTTGGGGCATACCAATGGCCTTGGGATCCACGCGGCCCGCCGGGGCCGAAGTGCGGATCGCCACCCGCAGCTTGGCCGACCTGCTGCGCGGATTTTCCGTCAGCTCATGATCGTCGGGACCAATGGCCTTGCGGCTGGTTTGGGTGAATTGCGGCTCTGACCTGGCCTCTTCCGGCGCATAGCGGTTGGCGCGCCCTGCCCCGCCCGTCCGCACAGTGAGGAACCGTTTGACCATGCGGTCCTCGACCGAATGAAAGGTGACGACAGCCAGTTTGCCGCCCGGCCTCAATGCCCGCTCTGCCGCCATAAGCCCTTGATACAGCTCTTCGTATTCCGCGTTTACCGCGATGCGCAAGGCCTGGAAACTGCGCGTTGCGGGATGGGACTGGCCGGGTTTCTGACGCGGCAGACATCCTTCTATGATCCTGACCAGCGCCAAGGTCGTCATGATGGGCGCGGCGGCGCGGGCGGCGACGATCGCCCTTGCGATCCGGCGGGAGGCGCGTTCTTCACCGAAATGAAACAGAATGTCGGCCAGTTCGACCTGATCCGCGCGGTTCACCAAATCGGCGGCGGAAGGGCCTGATTGCGACATGCGCATATCCAGAGGGCCATCCTTCTGAAAAGAAAAACCGCGATCTGCCTGATCCAACTGCATGGAGCTGACGCCGAGATCGAGCACCACGCCGTCGAGATCTTGCGCATAATCGTCCAGCCGGGAAAAGACACCCGGTTGCTGAATCAAGCGCTCGCCATACGTCCTGGCCCAGTCCCGGGCCAGATCAAAGGCCTTGGGGTCGCGGTCCACAGCAATCACCTGATCGGCCCCGGCATCCAGCAGCGCCCGCGTGTAACCACCTGCCCCGAAAGTGCCGTCGAGCCAGCGGCCCGTCACCGGCGCAACAGCCGCCAGAAGCGGGCGCAAAAGAACAGGGATGTGCGGTGCGGCGTCAGACATAGCGGCAGCAGCGGCAGCCATATCACGCCTCTCCCTTGGACCGATCGAGGAAGGAGAGCGGATCAAAATCGTCCGGCAGTTCATCCAGCCAGTCTTCGGTGCGCGACAGCTCTTCCGCCTCGTAGGTTTCGGGCTTCCAGATCTGGAATGTGTCACCGGCGGCGATAAAGAAGGCCTCGGCATCAAGATCGACCTTCTGGCGCAGCTTTGCCGGCAGGACAAGCCGACCCGTCTCATCGACGGATGTGGGAAAGGATTGCCCGTGAAAAAGACGCTGGAGCATCTTGCGCTCCATCGAGCCCCGGGGCAGCGCATCGATCTTGGCATCAACCTCGTCGATGGCCTCCATCGTGTAGCATTCAAGATAGTTACGACGGTGGTCTCCATATACGATGACCAGTTCAGGATTGTCGCCATCGCGCCAGTTTGGGTCAGCGGCCTCGAGCACACGGCGAAAGGATGCCGGGATCGATACCCTGCCCTTTGCGTCCACCTTGTGGTGGCTTTCACCTCTGAACCTGCGCGCCACGCCTGTCCGTCCCTTCGTCCTGCCGACCCCCGAAACGAAAGGGGCGGGCTGATCTGCTGCCACTGATCAACCCGCCTGCCTCGCCCCGCTTGGGGTGTGTCCAGTCACGCGCGCCACCTGGGGGGATGTCTGCTCGCTCGCGCGCCGGATCTTTGGTCTGATGAAAGCGAGATGCCTGTATGAACCTGCTCTTGTTTGGTTTTGCGTGGGGTCGTTTGGTGCCCCGTCCCGTCTTCATCTGATACAAAAGGGATGCCACGGGAATTGATGGGAAGCAATAGTTTTTTATGGGTACAGAAGTTGAGCCCGCCCTATTCAAATCACACAGCAACGCGTTTAAAAGCCTGAAACCACTACGTAGACGGCCTAAGTAGTCATACGTGATTGAATGGACACAATATATAGAGGTTACGCGGCATCTTGATGGCTGACCACGAATTCCCAAAAAAGTTGGATATCAGCGCAAAAAAGTGTGCTTTTCTCGGCGAATTCGTTGTTCAAATGACCGATTTGTCCTCAAATCAGGGGAATCGCATCACGAGCTGTCGCCGAATCCCATGATTTCCCGTCGGTCATTGCGACAGTCGACACCCATAATGTCAGGCCATCCCACCCTTGATCAGACCCTCTGCAATGCGGGCATAGGCCTGGGCCATGGGGCTGTCGGTGGTGGCGACGGGCGTGCCCGCATCGCCCGAAAGCCGAGTGTCGAGATCGATCGGCAACGCACCGAGCAGCGGAACGCCGAGGTCAGCCGCTTCTTTTGCGACGCCGCCCTGCCCGAAGATGTGAGCCTCATACCCGCATTGGGGGCAATGGAACACGCTCATGTTCTCAATAAGGCCCAGCACGGGTGTTTTGAGCGTCGCGAACATATCAAGCGCCTTGCGCGCGTCGATCAGGGCCACATCCTGGGGCGTCGACACAACAATGGCCCCGGTCAGTTCGGATTTTGTGCAAAGGGTCAGTTGCACGTCGCCGGTTCCAGGGGGAAGATCGACGATCAGCACGTCAAGCTCGCCCCACTCCACCTGCCCCAGCATCTGCTGAAGCGCGCCCATCAGCATCGGGCCACGCCAGACGACGGCCTTCCGCTCCTCCAGCATGAACCCAATCGACATAAGTGTGACACCGTGGGCCTTCAGGGGGATGATCGTCTTGCCATCAGGGCTGGCGGGGCGCCTGTTTATGCCCATCATGCGGGGCTGGCTGGGCCCATAGATGTCTGCGTCCAACAGCCCAACCTTTCGCCCCGCCCGCGCCAGCGCCACCGCGAGGTTGGAGGAGACGGTCGATTTGCCAACCCCCCCCTTACCGGAGCCAATCGCGAGAATGCGTTTGACGCCAGCGGGCTTGGTCGGCCCTTCCTGTGGCTTGGGATGGCCGCCGATTTTGAGGCTGGGCGCGGGCCTCTTGGCGGCGGACCCGTGGGCCGTCAGCGCCACCTGCGCCTCGGTCACGCCCTCAAGGGCGCGAATTGCGGACTCGGCCGCGTCACGGACGGCTGACATGCGTGCTGCTTTTTCGGGATCCGGCGCTTCGATCACGAAGCGGACGGCACTGCCGTCTATCTGTAATGCGCGAATCAAGTCACGACTGATCAGGTTGCCACCATCCGGCAGATCAATCCTTGAGAGAACATCCTCGATCTCTTCGCGCGTTAACGGCATGTTCCATCTCCCGGCACCCTGATCGTTTAGGTGGCACATTTTCCTCCGGGTGCAAGAGCAGATCACAGAGCGGGCAGCAACAGATCGGAGCGAGGCAGAAAGCTTAAATTTTCAGCAGCTGCTTCATGCATTTGCTGCATGGCAGCATTGCCTGAGAGGCTATTGTGCAATCGCAGCATTTGCCTATCTTTGTATTCAAGATGTTGTTGTAACGAGCAGGAGGTCCCCACAATGGCCTACTACAACGAAATAAACCGCCGCGAAGACGTCTTGGAACGTGGGCTGCATGCCATCGCTCAACTGCTTCAAGGCGCAGCAGATCGCAGAGCTGAGCACCGCGTCTATCGCGAAACACTCGCTGAACTAACCGCATTGTCCAACCGTGAACTGGCGGATTTGGGTATGCATCGATCCGAGTTGAAGAGAATTGCACATGAAGCGGCAAAGGGGGTCCTGAACCGCTGACACCAAGATCAGGCGTTCCTCTCCTCCTCCCTGGGACGTCTGTAAGTTGGCGGCGGCATCTACCTCCTCCCTGATGTCGCCGCATTTTTCTAATTGGGAACACCTGCGCCGTCTCCTCCTCCTCCCTGAGCCGGTCAGGTTTCAAGAGCGGCGGCTTCCACCTCCTCCCGGAAGCCGCCGTTTTTTGACACAACACTTCCGATAAGACGGGGATAGGGTGCGGCAGGCCTACGGCCATGACGGCATCGACCGCCTGGTCTGCTGCCCGAACAGCACTTCACACCGGTTGGTTGCAGAAGGACGCGATCAGCTCCGACCCTAAAAGGACTTCCTGCTCCCTAAGGCTTGCCAAGAGGTCGGCGAAGGCACGGGATGCCAACCGGACTGTGCCGAAGCGGTATGGCGCAGACATTGATCTGCAGCTTCAATCAGCCAAAGCGCGTTCCCGCTTTTTTGGACACGTCAATCTCCGAAGCGGATCTTTGCAGCCACGTTTTGCATAGGGCTGTTGGTGTAGAGATCTTCTGTCGAAGGCTTCGCGAAAAAATCGCCCGGCTGCGTCAAGGATGTTCGCGCTTGGCCAATCAACGCATCCTCAGAGAGATGTGCGCATTGCACAAATGTTTCTGGCAAGCCATCTCAATCAAACCCAGCGGGAACCTGAGGCGTGGCCCACCCCAACGCGTACGGCCATGCATATCGCGAAGGCCGCCCGCGCGAAGCTGGTCGTTCAGAGGGCGATCTCGGTGCGTGGGGCGAGAGGCCGACTATGGCTTAGGTGCGGTTGAACGTGTGCTCTGCAATAGGATGAGATCCAACATGCCAAGCGCGGCTTTCAAAGACCTTACCGTAGGGTAGAAAGCCCTCAAAATAGTCATCAGCATATTGCGGATTATCAATCTTGTGGGCCCATCAGGTGTAGGCATTCTGCATCGGCGATTGCGGCAACGACCAAGACCAAGACGCATGAGATGTGAAGCATCACGTCTACAGGCCAGAACAGCCATCTGGTAGGCAAACATCGACGAAGAAAGACTAGCCAGCGGTTGCGGGTTCTTTGTCGGCATCTGCGTGGATCATGAGCGGCGCTGCATCGGATGTCACCGCCTCTTCGTTCACCACCACCTCCGTGACACTGTCGAGACCTGGTAGGTCGAACATCGTGTCGAGCAGGATGTCTTCCAGGATGGATCGTAGACCCCGCGCGCCGGTCTTGCGTTCGATGGCGCGTTTCGCGATCGCCTGCAGGGCGTCATCCGTGAAGGTGAGCGTCGTATCTTCAAGTTCAAACAGGCGCTGATACTGCTTGACCAGAGCATTCTTCGGTTGGGTCAGGATGGTGACAAGCGCGTCCTCGTCCAGATCCTCAAGCGTGGCGAGAACAGGCAAGCGACCAACGAATTCAGGAATAAGGCCGAATTTGAGAAGGTCCTCCGGTTCAAGATCCGTGAAAATCTCACCCACGCCGCGTTCATCATTGTCACGCACATCTGCCCCAAAACCCATGGCAGAGCCCTTGCCGCGTTGCGCGATCACTTTGTCGAGACCAGCAAAGGCACCACCGCAGATAAAAAGTATATTGGTTGTGTCGACCTGCAGAAACTCTTGCTGGGGATGCTTGCGCCCGCCTTGTGGGGGCACGGAAGCGACTGTCCCTTCCATCAATTTGAGAAGCGCCTGCTGCACACCCTCCCCAGAGACGTCGCGCGTGATAGAGGGATTTTCGGACTTGCGCGTGATCTTGTCGACCTCGTCAATGTAGACAATGCCGCGCTGCGCGCGCTCCACGTTATATTCGGAAGCCTGTAAAAGCTTCAGAATGATGTTTTCAACATCTTCGCCCACATAACCCGCTTCGGTCAGTGTGGTCGCATCAGCCATCGTGAACGGCACATCCAAGATACGTGCCAGGGTTTGAGCCAAAAGCGTCTTGCCGCAGCCGGTGGGGCCGATCAGCAGGATGTTGGACTTCGCCAGTTCGATATCGCCGCCCTTCTGAGCGTGATTGAGGCGCTTGTAATGGTTGTGGACGGCCACAGAGAGAACGCGCTTCGCGGTTGCCTGACCGATCACATAATCGTCAAGTACACCGCAGATGTCTTTCGGAGTGGGGACACCATCGGTGGATTTCAGCCCGCTGGCCTTTGTTTCCTCACGGATGATGTCCATGCAAAGCTCGACGCATTCGTCGCAAATGAATACAGTCGGTCCCGCAATGAGTTTGCGGACCTCGTGCTGGCTTTTGCCGCAAAAGCTACAATACAGCGTGTTTTTGCTGTCACCGCTCGTATTCGTTGCCATATCCAGCACCTTTCCGGCCTATTGCCGTCAGATTGTCGTGTCGCTTCGACCCCCCGCCGTCGTTCGCATAGCTTAGGCGAGCCCCGGAGGGTCTACAATTCAAAAATGCCCCATGAGGACTATCCGTCGCTGTCGTCGTCACCCTTGGTCCGGTTTTCAACGATTTCGTCGATATGCCCCCACTCTTTCGCCTCTTCGGGCGACATGAAATTGTCCCGATCAAGCGCTTGCTCCACGGACTCTTTCGTCTGGCCGGTATGCTTGACGTAGATGTCATAGAGCCGGTCTTTCAGCTTCTGTGTTTCGGCCGCATGGATCATGATGTCACTGGCCTGGCCCTGATACCCGCCGGATGGCTGGTGGACCATTATGCGCGAATTGGGAAGCGAGAAACGCATGCCCGGCTCTCCACCCGCAAGCAGCACGGAGCCCATCGAGGCCGCCTGCCCGATCACCAAGGTGGACACCTTCGGCTTGATGTACTGCATCGTGTCGTAGATCGAGAGACCGGATGTTACGACGCCACCTGGCGAGTTAATGTACATGCTGATCTCTTTCGACGGGTTTTCCGCCTCAAGATGCAACAGCTGGGCCACGATCAGGTGGCTCATCCCGTCGTGGATCGGTCCATTGATGAACACGATCCGCTCTTTCAGAAGCCGCGAGAAGATGTCGTAGGCGCGTTCGCCCCGGCTGGTCTGTTCGACCACCATCGGCACAAGATTGTTGGTTAGTTGGTTTACTGGATCGAACATGAATTCCGCCTCGTCTGTCATTGCCGGACCATACCGGCAAAGGTGTTACCTGAGTCTTAGTATCGCCCCCCGGGACCTGCAAGAGCGCAAGCAGACCGCTTGAATGCGTGACGTGGCGCGATAGGTCCGGCGTCATGAGTGATGCACTTGATCATTTCCCGCCCACCCGGATCGCCGCATTGGAAAGGCTCGCCCGCTTTGTCCCGCATGCGGGGCGCACCTATATGTCGCGCCGAAACCACGATCTGGGACCGGGGCGGCATGACGGTGTGTCGCAGCTCTCGCCCTATATCCGCACGCGGCTTCTGACGGAAAGCGACGTTCTTGAAGCGGTTCTGGGACGGCACAGCCTGCGAGGGGCGGAGAAGTTCGTGCAGGAGGTCTATTGGCGGACCTATTGGAAGGGCTGGCTTGAGATGCGGCCCGGCGTTTGGACCGCCTATCAGCGTGATCTGAGCCGCGTTCTGGATGACGTCCAGACCCAATCAGGGTTGCGAAATGCATGGGAGGCCGCCTGCAAGGGCGAGACCGGGATCGAATGCTTCGACGCCTGGGCGCAAGAGTTGGTCGAGACGGGATACATGCACAACCATGCGCGCATGTGGTTCGCCTCGATCTGGATTTTCACACTTGGCCTGCCTTGGGAGCTTGGCGCGGATTTCTTCCTGCGACACCTGCTGGATGGCGATCCGGCGTCGAACACGTTGTCCTGGCGGTGGGTTGGCGGGCTGCAAACGCGCGGCAAGACATATCTAGCACGGCCCTCGAACATCGCGAAATACACCGAGGGGCGGTTCCGACCGACCGATCTGGCACCCGATGCGCCCGCGCTTAGCGGAGCACCGGCACCGGACCGGCAGCCCTTAATGCCCGGCCAGACGTTTGATCCCGCCCTGCGCACTGGCCTGGTCCTGCATGACGATGATCTGTCACCGGGCTTTGTGTTCAGCCAAGGTCTGACCCCTGTCGCGACAACGGTTCTGAATGGCCGAGCAAAGCTGTCGCCTCTCAAGGTCGCGCCGCATGTCATTGATTTTGCAAGAGCCGCCGCAGATGACACGATTGTCCGTTTTGGCGAGCGATTTGGGCCCGTCGGCCATTCAGAGAGCGTTAACGATCTGGTCGCGTGGGCTGAAGAACACGAACTAGAGCAGATGGTGGCGCCTTACGCACCCGTTGGCCCAAATTCGGATGTGCTGTGCGGCTTGCGCGGGCATGACAACGCCGTCGATTTGCGGCTGGTCCAGCGGGACTATGACAGCGCGGCATGGCCCTATGCGACAGCGGGCTTTTTCAAGTTCAAGGAAAAGATACCGTCGCTCGTCGGTGGTCTCGAAGGTCTGCGCGCGGCTGAATGATGGTTGAGGAACGGCCAGACATAAGCGTGATCACCAGCGGGGCGGAATTGCGGCGGTGGTACTGGCTGAAGGAGGAACTGGTCGCCGAAGCCAAGCGCGTCGGCGTGAAATCGACGGGCGGAAAGTTCCTGATCCTCGATCGGCTCGCACATCACCGCGACACAGGCGAAACGGCTTTTCCCGGTGACAAGAAACCGACGATCACGTCGCGGTTTGACTGGCATTCCGAAGCCTTGTCCCCCGAAACCCTGATCACGGACAGTTACCGCAACAGCCAGAACGTGCGGCGTTTCTTCAAGTCACAGGTCGGCAACAGCTTTAGCTTCAACACCACGTTTATGGCCTGGATGAAAGAGAATGTGGGCAAGACGCTGGCAGATGCGGTCGCCGAATACGAACGCCTGAAGACCGAGACGAAGAAGTCGGGATATGAAAGCAAGATCGCGCATCACAACCAGTTCAACCAATACACACGCGACTTTCTGGCAGACAATCCCGGTGCAACGCTGGACCTGGTGCGCAAGGTCTGGGCGGCGAAGCGCGCCCTGCCCTCGGAGGATGGGCGACATGTTTATGACCGGTCGGATCTCGACTTGATCGAGGACTAAAGTTTGCGGCAAGCCAAACTGTCGGGCGTCAGGTCGGCAAGCGGGGTTCAAACTCGGTGATGAAGCGCTGTGGCAAGGCGACAATCAAAGGAGAAGGCGGATCATGACCCGGCAGCGCTGTCTCCGCCTGATGCAAAATGCCTCAGCGGACGTACATGGTGGCTGGTGCAGTCGGCCTGCGCCACCGCAAAGTGTAAGCGCGTCCAATTGACTTGACAAAGTATTCGGCGGCCGACGGGCGACCTGTCTTGACGCTGTCATACTTTTGTGAAAGTTAGCGCTAACAAAATTCAGATCCCGCTTGTGACATGGCGCTTTGACATAGCCGTGCTAAGCTCCTCGCAGATCGCCCCAGCATCAGAGGCCCGGCGCATCATGATCCAGGACACGCTTCGAACCGTCACAGACCGCATTGTTGAACGCAGCGCCACGACCCGCGGGGCATACCTTGAGCGGATGAAGCGACTGGCAGGCGATGGTCCGAACCGGGCGCATTTGTCCTGCAGCGGGCAAGCACATGCCTTCGCGGCAAGTGGTGCAGACAAGGAAGCTTTGGCTACAGGTACAGCAGGCAATCTGGGGATCGTCACCGCCTACAACGACATGCTGTCGGCGCATCAGCCATTTGAGACCTACCCTGCGCTTATCCGTGAGGCGGTGCGCGCGGGCGGCGGGACAGCACAGGTCGCGGGCGGCGTACCGGCCATGTGTGATGGGGTGACCCAGGGTGAAGTCGGCATGGAATTGAGCCTTTTTTCCCGCGATGTGATCGCGCTGGCCGCATCCGTTTCCCTTTCACACAACGTCTTTGACGCCGCCGTGTTTCTGGGCGTCTGCGACAAGATCGTGCCTGGCCTGGTGATTGCGGCGCAGAGTTTCGGACAATTGCCAGCGGTCTTCCTGCCAGCTGGCCCGATGGTCAGCGGGTTGCCCAATGATGAAAAAGCCAAGGTGCGCCAGAAATTCGCAGCCGGAGAGGTCGGGCGCGACGCGCTGATGGCTGCTGAAATGGCAGCCTATCACGGGCCGGGCACCTGCACCTTCTACGGTACGGCCAACACCAACCAGATGCTGATGGAGTTTATGGGGTTGCATCTGCCAGGCTCCAGCTTCGTCAATCCGGGCACGGATCTGCGTGCCGCCCTGACGGCGGAGGGTGCAAGGCGGGCGCTGTCGCTGTCCGCACTTGGCAACAATTACACACCCGTTTGTGACATCCTAAACGAGAAGGCTTTTGCCAACGGGATCGTCGGCCTGCATGCGACGGGCGGTTCAACCAACCTGCTCATTCATCTCGTGGCTATGGCCAAAGCGGGCGGTATCCTACTGGACTGGCAGGATTTTTCAGATCTGTCTGAAGTCACGCCCCTAATGGCACGGGTTTACCCGAACGGGCTAGCGGATGTGAACCATTTCCATGCGGCCGGAGGGCTTGGCTACATGATTGGAGAATTGCTTGAGGTCGGGCTATTGCATTCCGACACGAAAACGGTCGCAGGCGACGGGCTGCAACACTACACGCAAGAGCCCAAGCTGAAGGACGGCGCACTTGTATGGGAGAACGGGAGCGGCGAGACGCTCAACGACAAGATCCTGAGACCGGCTGCGGATCCTTTTCAGTCAACGGGAGGCTTAAAGCGGTTGGACGGCAATCTTGGCGCGGCGGTCATCAAGGTTTCGGCGGTGGCCGATGAGCACCGCGTGGTCGAAGCGTCTGTTCGCGTCTTTCATGACCAGGACGATGTGAAAGCGGCCTTCAAAGCGGGCGAGTTTACCGGCGATGTGATCGTCGTCGTGCGGTTTCAGGGCCCGAAGGCCAACGGGATGCCCGAGCTTCATTCGCTTACGCCGATCCTGTCGGTGCTGCAGGCCCGTGGCCAGAAGGTGGCGTTGGTCACTGACGGGCGCATGTCGGGGGCTTCTGGCAAGGTTCCCGCAGCGATCCATGTGTGCCCCGAAGCGCTGGATGGCGGACCGATCGCAAAACTTTGCGATGGCGATGTCGTTCGGCTCGATGCGGTTGCAGGAACGCTGGAAATCCTGGACGCCGCAGCATTGGAGCGTCCGGCGGCAACTGCTGACCTCAGCGCGTCTCATAGCGGTTTGGGCCGCGAATTGTTCGAAAGCTTCCGAGCATCGGCCTGCGGAGCCGAGGCGGGCGCGTGCATATTCTGAAGGAAGACCATGACACCCCAAGACGCCAGCAAGATGACGCGCGAGGTTTGCGCAGCCGCCCCGATCGTGCCCGTTCTGGTCGTGGACGATGCCGCTTCGGCCGCTCCTTTGGCCGAGGCTCTCGTGGCAGGCGGATTGCCCGCCCTTGAGGTCACACTTCGGACCGCTGGTGCCCTTGACGCGATCCGCGCCATGTCCAAGGTGGAAGGCGGAATTGTGGGGGCTGGCACCCTTGTGACCCCAGCAGACGTGCGTGCCGCCAAGAAGGCTGGCGCACGGTTCGGTGTGTCGCCTGGTGCCACGGACGCGCTGATGCGGGCCTGCGAAGAGGAAGACCTGCCGCTGCTGCCCGGAGCTGCCACGGCAAGTGAGGCGATGCAGCTTCTCGAACGCGGTTACGACATGTTGAAGTTCTTTCCCGCCGAAGCATCAGGCGGGGCCCCGGCCCTGAAAGCCATTGGCGCGCCCTTGCCCCAGATCAGCTTTTGCCCAACAGGTGGGGTCAGCCCGGGAAATGCAGAAACCTACCTGTCTTTGCCCAACGTCGTCTGTGCGGGCGGGTCATGGGTCGCACCGACAGATCTGGTGTCAGCCGGAGATTGGGCGGGGATCGAGGACCTTGCCAAGGAGGCGTCCAAGCTGGCGAGATGATCCGCGCCCCAAGCGGGCCGCGACCAAAATCCTGGGCCGTCGCCCAGCACTTTGCCCCTGAGGCCCCGCAGGAATTCGCCCATTTGCAAACGGCAACAGTGGTTGAGAATTGTCCCGGCTTCGAAGATCCTGCCGTCTTCCACTAATAACAGGTCACCTCGCCTATAGCATAGCGCTGCCGTCATGCGCCGGTGGGCGTCGGCGGGAAGTTCGCACTTGCGCCCAAGGTCGGGCGTCTTGTGGTCGAACCCGTCACACCCGCCAAGGCTGCCATTCTGGCAGACCTTGGGATCCAGTACCTGCCGCCGGACGAGGTCAAAGACGAGTTGGTGGCCGTCAAGTGGGTTGAGATGCCGCCAAATGAAGATTTGTCCCGGCCGGGGATGTATGCCGTCTGACCCGATGTCGGGTCTCGGAAACACCTGATGCGTGGGATTATCGAATTGCCTGTAGCAAGACAAAAATGTGGGATGGGCAAACGGCTACTGTAAAGGCGCAACCGGTCAGAACACTGGCTCGGCCGCCACGTCCAGCAAAAGCTGAATGAATCCCCCGACCTGATGATCGGCGGTCGCCCGTCCCTTTTCGGCCGTCGCGAGATACGCCTCCCCCACCGTGCCGTCGGAATTGAGATCGCTGGCGATCCACCCGTAGGAAACGGGGCCGATGGGCGGGATCGCAGATGTCTCGGCGGTCGAGCGGAAATCTCGCGCCTGATCCATGTTCACCGTCCCGGGTCTGAAGGCGAGCATGAGCGACGTCTCAAGATCGCCGCCATGAATTCCGTGGGTGCGCTCCTGCTCGGAGTAAAGCCCATCGGGCACACCGAAGCTGCCCCATTGGCATTTGACCGCAAGCATGTCCGCCTGCACGCGCAACTCCCGCGACAGGATCGAGACAAGATCAAGGTTGCCGCCATGCGAATTGACCAGAACGATCTTCCGAACGCCCGCGCGCGCCACGGACAGACCGATTTCAGTCCAAGCGCTGAGCGCGGTTTGTGCAGTCAAGGTCAGGGTACCACTGGCCCAAAGATGTTCGTTGGATTTGCCGATGCTTTGAATGGGCAGAACCCGCACATCCAGGTCTTCCGGGCAGGCTGTCATGAGGGTAGATAGCATCCCTTCCATGATCAGTGCGTCGGTGCCCAGGGGCAAATGCGGCCCGTGCTGTTCTATCGCCGCCGTCGGCAATACGGCAATCGTGCGCGAAGGGTCAAGATCATCAAAGTCAGAGCCACGCATGTCGGCCCAGAAATGGGCTGTCATTCGGCAGGTTCTTTCGGGGCATAGGTCGCCTCCAGCCGCGAGGCGAGATAATCTGCTGCCCGGATCGGGGGATATTTTGCGATACCGGTGCCCGGCAATGCCTGAATGATCGTATCGGGATTGGCCTCGACAAAGAATGCAATCGAAAGCCTTTGCCTTTTGGGCGGCAGAACGCGATGCGGGGTCGAGACGTAGATATCGTTCGTCCAGCGCATCAGACAATCGCCGATATTGACCACATAGGCGCCATCTACATGCGGCACATCCATCCAGTCGCCGTTTCGGGGGCGCACCTGAAGGCCTGGCTCTCCATCCGTCATAAGAAGCGTTATGGCACCGTAATCCGTATGCGCACCGGCTCCGATCTCATTCTCGGCGCCGCTGGCGGGCGGGTAGTAAAGAAGGCGCATTGCCGCGAGAGGCTCATCAAAGGTACGGGCAAACGTGTCTTCCGGCAGACCCAGATCAACCGCAAATGCCCGATGAATGTCTCGCCCTAGATCAAGCGCGGCATCGTAATACGCCAACATCGCATCCCGAAAACTGGGCATCTCCGGCCATTGATTTACACCTCGAAAGGGCTCGCCTGCCACGACACGAGGATCATCCTCGGGCAGATCATAGCCAATATTGAAAGTCTCCTTGGTGTCGATCTCCGGTCGTGTCTCATCCAGTGATTCAACACCTGCAGCAGCCCACCCGCGGTAATGCGGTGTATTCAGTATCGAGATCTTTTGCTTGTCGGGCTTCGGAAGCGCAAAGAAAGCGCGGGCGTTTTCGAAGACCAGCGACTGAAGGTCTCGCGAAACGCCGTGGTTCTTGAGAAGAAAGAAGCCTGGCCCCCGACAGGCCGCGCCCAATTCAGCGACAAAGCCTGCTTTATCGCTGTCAAAGCGCGCCCAATCGAAGATCGGGATCATGCTTGCGCCGTACGCAGATTTTCACGCCCCTGATCGACGAAGCGGTCCATCTTGGCAGCCACCTTCTGAAGATGCGCCCCCCGACTTGCTTCGGTCGAACTGTCCATCAGGTAGTGCGCCGCAAAGGCCGTCCGGCAACGGGTGCTGCAAATCGATCTCACGCCGCGCATGATCGTCCGCTTGCCCGGCGCGCCCATCATCTGCGTGAGGCCCCAGCTTGCGCCACAGGTGGTGAATGCCGCAAGCCGTGTGATGTGCGTCAGGCCCCGACGGATATCGCTGTTCTCGGCATCGGGCATCAGAAATGCCACATCGGGCAGAAGCACGCGGTCCAGCCAGCCCTTCAGCATCGCGGGCAACCCATACCACCAGGTCGGATACACGAAGACAAGCGTATCGGCCCATCGAAGATCAGCCACATCCGCCTCGACGGGCTGCTGATTTTTGGGACAATCAAGGTAGATATCCAATTCGCACTCCGGCAGAATCGGATTGAAGTCGCGTTTGTAAAGGTCGGTCAGGCGCACTTCGGCCCCGGACTCATATAATTTCTCCAAAACAAGATCGCGGATGCCCGCGTTGAAACTTCCTTCTTTCGGATGGCAATAGATCACCAGCGCACGCATGTCAGAATGCCTCCATCTCTCGGGCCACACGTGCGAGGAATGCCGCACGTTTCGCCTGCGAGGCCCGATTCATGTCGTAAAGCGCAAGATATCGCATCTTTTCCGGTTGGCATACGTATCTTATAGCCCGCGTGACACATTTTCGCGGGGGATCGCCTGCAAAATAGGCGCGTGTCCGGGTTCCGCCGTAGGTCGTCACGGCTGCCAGTCTCTTGATGTTGGTGAGATTAGGGCGCAGCTTGCCCCCTTCAATGCGAAATGACACCCCCGGCAGAAAGACCCGATCCAGAAACCCCTTTAGTATGGCGGGGTATCCGAAGTTCCAGACCGGGAAGACCAGGATCAGCGCATCGGCTGCCTCTAGCCGCTCAACATAAGCGCGGACCGGTTCGATATTCTGTTCCTCATCATGATAGGCCCGACGCTCTTCAGCCGTCAAAACCGGTGAGAAACCCTCAGCATTCAGATCGCAGTTATCAATGTCCCAACCCGCTCGGTCCAATCGCTCGACCACGGTTTGATGGAGGGATGCCGAAAAACTCTCGTGACAGGGATGTGCAAAAAGGACCAACGCTCGGCTCATCCTGTCGAAAAACTATAGGTCAAAACCGCAGCCCTCCCCTATCTGGCTTTCAAATATCCATCATGGACCATCGGTCAACATCGTCGCGCTAAAATAGCAAGGATATTGAACGTGGACGACTTCACATATCGGAACGCTCGATGCCATTGCGGGGTCAGCAAAGCGGTCGTTCGAACAAAGTGCGGCGAAATGTGACTGAGCCCGACTTGAACCTTGAGATTTCTCGCTGCAAGCGCGTGGCATCCAGTGCTGCTCGGCAGCGGAAAAACCAGCCATGTAGGCCCTGCGCAGGAAGTTGGCGACGGCCCTAAAATCCGCCCCAAATGACCTCGCCCGCGAAAATCCCATGCCGCGTCCGCAGAAGTTCAAGGCAACCGCGTATGAAGCGATGAGCGATCGAGACTTCAATCAGCGTTTCACGATTTGTCGAACGAGCGTACCGGCCACTGAATTCAACGCCGCAAGACGGTCCTGGGGATTGTCCGGTTCAAAGGCGTGTTCAAGAATTTTAACGGACTCAGTAAAGCGCTTTTCAGCTTTGTTGCTCACGTCAACACTGATGGGCATCCGTTCACTGACACTAACGAAGTCCCCTGCCATTGCTGCAAGCAGAAAGGCGGCGACCGAAACGTTCGCGTTTTTCCCCGGGCACATTTATCCTGCAGGCAAGGTGACGGGTATGCCAAGAGCAGTGTAGCGGTTGAGCACCGCGACGCGGACCTGGATTTCAGCGACCTGCCGGTCGAAATCTCTCTACATCAGGGATTGTCCGAGAAGTTTCACGCAGTGCATCTTGGTTTAGACGCGACTTCGGCCATGGTAGCCGCTCCACCGTCGCCAGATAGCGCGACCGAGGTATCGCGACGCGTTGACGGCTTCGTTCCGGGCGATGGCTCCCTGGGTTGTGGGCTTCCACGGTTTGGCGTTCTTGCGCGGTGGTATGACAGCGTGGGCATGGCGGTCGGCAATCGCGTCGTGGCATTTGCGCGTGTCGTATGCCCCATCCATTGCCCGGCAGGCGATTGCAAAGCAATCTGCCGAGGGGGCAGCTACGGACCCAATGTCTTGATCGGTCGGGATTTGGTTGAGCAATTTGGGCAGCATCGGCGCGTCACCGACGTTACTGGTCGTTACCTCTACGGGCCGGACTTCCATCGTTTCTGCATCGATCCCTATGTGTATCTTGCGCCAAATGCGCCGTTTCGGGCCACCATACTTGCGCGCGTTCCACTCGCCCTCACCCTAGGATCTGATGCCCGTGCGGTCCACTGCCCGGCAGGGCATCACGCAGTGATATCCCGAGAGGGGATCAGAATGTTCAGCGGCCCCGTTCCTCCGCGATACGTAAGACGGACATTCAGGGTCTGCTGGCCCCTCTCGGCAGATTGCTTCGCAATCGCCTGCCGGGCAATGGACGGCATAGCATGCTGTAGTCCGGGACCGCCCACTCCAAACCGAACAGCCGCAACAGGCTCTGGACGAACCCGGTCGTTTGCCTGAGCGGCATCCCGAACAATACCTTCAGGGTAAGGCAGGCCTGAATCGCCGCGTCGCTGAATTGTTGCTGCCGCCCACGCTTGCCGCCCGGCGGCAGTACCCAAACCATCTCAGGATCAAACCAAAGCTCAAGCGATCCCCGTCGCTTCAACGCGTCATTGTAAGTCGACCAGTTCGTGGTCTTGTACTTCGTAGGGGCCAACTGCTCATACCTTCCAGCCATCATTCTGGATTCAAACAGTGAATCCCTCAGCCGATTTTGCAACAAAGCCACCGGCAGTGATAAAGCCATTATGCTCGGCACAGGACACCATCAGCGTGCCGGCCGCTCCGATCTTGTCAAAGAAAAGACTGGGCCATCGGTTGCACGCCATAGGCCCTTTCCCGGTCGATCGAACAGATCGGCATTTCTCATTTCGTTGATGTCGAAAAACGCGATTTCAACGGCGGATCCCCACGCGCTCAGCCAGGCTGCGGCGCAGCTGACCCATGCGCCATTGATAGATTGGCTTTGGTTGCATGCGGCAAGGTCGAGGATTTTCATGGTGTGGCTCTTCTGAAGGTCTTTGTCGACTTAGCCGCATGCGCTCAGTGCCTCGACACCTCCAAAAGCGCATCTGATGCGCTTTCATGCAACTTAAGGGCCCTTCAATTGCGGATATGCCCGCATAAATGCGCATCAGGAGGCCATGATGGACCATTGGAATGAAATTCGAACAGCCTACAGCGTTGCGCAGGCAGGCACCGTCAGCAAAGCGGCGCAAGAGCTTGGCGTGCATCGCGCGACAGTGAACCGCCACATTGACGCGCTTGAAGCCGAGATCGGCACACGTCTGTTTTTGCGTCACCGGCGTGGGTACGAACTGACCGACACTGGCCGCGAGTTTCTGCAGATCGCCGAACGGTCCTTTGACATGCTTAAGGACTTCTTTGGTCGGGTGCGGGTGCAAAGCGCCGATGTTGAAGGGGAGGTTATTGTTGCGACGCTCTTTCCCCTGACAGACCTGATCTTACCGGCAATCCTGGAGTTTCGTCGCCGTCATCCGAGAACGCGGGTACGTGTAACGACCGGAGACGAGCTGGCGCGGTTGGAATTGGCAGAGGCGCATGTCGCCTTGCGCGTTGGCAAAAAGGCGACCAATGCAGACTATGTCGTGCAGCCGTTTTGCACGCTGGATTTTGCGCTGTTCGCCCATCACAGCTATATTGACCGCCTGGGCAAGCCGAATAGTCAAGATCTGACCGGTCATGTTTTTGTCGGCAACCCGAATGTGCAAAGTGCGGCGCCATTCGAGGTATGGCTCGCGCAGAATGTTGATCCTGAGCAGCTGGTACTGATATCGCAGAATCCCAAAGTTCTCGAAGATGCGCTCCGCAGCGGAGAAGGCATAGGTTTCCTGCCGACGACCTACGCCCGTACTTTGCCCGATCTTGAGCAGGTCATGCCTGCCCTGCCTGAATGGCAAGTGGAAAGCTGGCTGGTCACCCATGTCGACGTACACCGCACCGATAAGGTCCAGTCGATGCTCGCGTGCCTCAAGGCGCTTGTGATCGCGACCTAGGCTCAGGGTCCATTGATATGCGCTGTGCTGTGTGCTTCACGGCTCTGGAAGCGCGCGGGGAAAGTGTCTGATCTTTTCTGGTTGAGCGATGTGCGGATGGCGCGTCTTGAGCTTTTCTTTCCCAGGTCCCATGGCCCGCCGCGCGGTGAGGACCGGCATGTGCCGAGCGGGATTGTCCTCGTCAATCGCAATGGCATACGAGGGCGCGATGCGCCCGCTGCCCATGGGCCGCACACAATGCTCAACATCCGTCGGAAACGATGGCGGCGAAGCAAGACGGTCGGTGCCCTCTCGGGACATCACCGCGTGGTGCCCTGCCGGGCGGTGGTCGGGATCCTGTTCGGAAGGCCGAAGGATTGGCGGCGTGTGCGGACCCGATACGACCGCTGCAAGAAGGCCTTCCTCTCCGCCATCGGCCCGGTCGCCCCACGTCATTTGTTCGCCATGTGGCCGAAAACTGGGGAATGCTTAAGCTGGCCGCCGGGCAAGGATCATGATCCCAGCATGAAGACCAATCACTGCCGACGCCGAGATCAGGTGGGTCGTCAGGTCGGCAGATACCTCCAGAAAAATCCAGATTGCGCTCGGGATGAACAGTGCAAGCGCGGTCCAAAGCCCTGGATTGTACGCGCGAAACCTGAGGGCCCAAGCGAAGTGAACCAGGCCGTTGATGGCCAGAAGATAGGCTGCCAAAACGCCCCAGCCCGGAGACACATTGGTCAGATAGAATACAGCAAGCAGGAGAAACCAAACAAAGATTACGTTGATGACCCAAACATCCCTTGGCACCAGCCCGCGGCGATTTTTTCCAATCAATGCATTCAAGTAACGGGCGAACCGGTTGTCATCATGTTCTTCATATTGGTGCAGCATGTAAACAGGCAGGGACAGGAAAACAGACAACTCAATTTCTGCGCTAATAAATGGGTAAAGCCCCAAGACAAGCAGGGCGAATGGGGGTGCCGCATATGCCCAGTTTTGGAATAGCCTGCTAAGCATCACACGTCTTTACTTCCGCGGCGGCGGTTTGGGAATGATCTGTATGCTATGGGCCCAAGGCCTGGCGTCCTGATCCGGCGGCCGGTCAAAAAGGACGCCGGGCCGGTTGCCAGCCAAATCTTCCAGACGTTCGTCGATGGTCAACCGGTATGGAACGCCCGCCCAGGGCACATCTGGCCTAAACGCCCAAACCGCTTCATCCCGACCAAGCGCAATTGCACCCGGCACAGCAGCACCTTCATGATCTACGACCCGCAAGCGGTACGCCAACGACAGGTGGTCGTGCGAGCTGCCAAGATCCACGCTCAGCGTATCCATGCTGTTCGCCGTCGGTAGGGCAACGTACCAACTTGCAGGATCGGGCGGCTCCATATCCTCCGCTCCAACAACAAAGTCATATCTGGTATCTGCCCCCAAAATACAGCCGGACATATCGGTTGCGTCACCGGACACAACCAGGGTGTATGACTGCCCCGGAACCAACGTGCGCCCCAAAACCGCGTTCGCGACAAGACCTGTTTTCACCCGCCCAGGATCAAGCAAAAGCGTTAGACGTCGGCGATCCGGTGACCAGAGGTCGGCGCGATTGCCAAGGAAAACCTCATCCACAACCTTTCCCGTTTGGTCTTTGAGCCGCACATGTTGTAGGCCTTCGTCTGCCTTCATCGCGCGTGGGTAGTAGACATACATCCTAAGCAGGTTTGCAGGCAGCACATCGGAGGTCGGATATACATCAACGCGTCCGGCATTTGTGTCCGGGCATGTGGCCATCGCAGCGTTGGTCGTCAAAAAGACGGCGGCAAGCGCCGTGCGCGGCCGCAGTGTCATTGACGGATTTGACCGGGAAAACCTTCGTCAGTTTTAAGCATGTTCTGGAACATGCGCACCCCTGTCGACATCGGATCATCTGCATAGGCGTAGTCAGGAAAGTTGTACTCGCTGATGAAGTCGCTCAGCCGAAAGAACGAGCCCTTGCGGAACGACACCAGTTCCATCGCCCCGGTATCGAGATCGCGGCGCAGTGCGAGCAAAAATTGCGAATCCTGATCTGCAACATGCACAACACCCGACAGTGGCAAAGGCACCGTCCGCACCCCCGATGTCGCTCCGAGATAGGGCACCGGTTCGGACAGACCCGGTCCCGCCGCTGCCGCCGTCAGATCGTCGAGTGTGATAAGATCCGCGTCCATTTCACGGTTCACAACCAACACATAGTCCGACACGTTCCCCTGCTGGTCGGCCGCAGCGAACGAAATGACATCCAGTGGCGTATTGCCATAGCCCAACTCAGCGATGGTTTTCCCGGTCACACTTGCCCCATCCGAGAGAGCGTCCACCGGTATCGTCACCAGTGGCGTACAGGTATAGGCCGCCACCGCGGTCGGAACGCCGCCCACGTCAATCACGGTCATCGCTCGGATCGGCGCACGCGTTTCATTCTGGTTGTGTGCGGCGTGATAGATTTCGATACCGCTTGAGGACGCCGTCGCGTCAAACGGGAAAGGCACCCGACGCAGTGTTGAGGCGAATTCGCCGGTGGACAGGCCAGAGACAAACAGCTCCCCGTTCGCGTAATCCAGATCGGTCACCGTCAGGGTTGGAGCTGGAATATGACGCCAGAATTTGACGCTTTCGTCTGCTGCATCTTCGAGCTCAAAGCGTGTCGACTTGAGTGCGTCCAAATCCAACATTTGCACAGTGCCATCGCGCGCAATTGCCACCACGGCAGCCGTCTCAACACCGTCGATCATCGCCATCACGGACACATAAGCGTCGCGGGTGGTCGGATGTACTGCAAGATCGCCATACATCAAACGCCCTTCGGACCCTAGCGCAGCGCTGACCAGAGCATCGAGGTCAAGCAGGTTGAACGCCGTATCCTGTTCGGGTGCGGCACCGCTCTGTTCAAGTGCAAATGCATGGATTGTCGCGTCCAGAGCGTTGGCCACAAAAAGCGTGTTGTCGGGCCCAAACTCCAGAATGCCCGCCGACTGGGGCGCTTCCGCTGACGCCGCGCTCGCAAAAAACGCAAAGGCGCTGAACGTAAAGAATAGTGGCGATACTTTCATGTTGAGGCTCCTTGTTTTCCACAAAGCGACCACGCCCGGAAATCTTCGAAGGCGTCATGCACATCAGAAGCCTGATTGCCAGATTGCGCAACGCACTTGTACGCGCAGGCAATGCGCGTTTATCGATCAGCACTGAAAGCTCCGTCATCGCCTTACCAGGACCCGTCCGATGGCTGCGGCGTGTCAGCTATGTCCATTTCAGACCTGTTCGAACTGGCTGCAAGAAATGGTGAGCCCAAGCTCGATACCGCTGTTTGGCTCTGTTGTGCAAACGGGTTGATTTCCAGACTGCCCCTTCCCCCGAACAGACTCGTCCCATGGCCTCAGTGAGGGGTATGCCGGGCCAAGTGTAGACGTTTATGACGGCGATGCGGATCTGGCATTCGGCGACCTGTCGATCGAAGCCCCGTGTCATGAGCCGCTGTCCCGGCAGTTTGGCGCAATTGAAATCTACGAGGATTGACGGATGCGTAAAAACCAAACCCCGAAGCTGCTGCATCCGGCATCGATATTGGGAAGAAGGTCGTTCATGTTGTCGCTATCCACATTGCAGGACGTCGAATTCATCGCGCGAGAGACATTGTTACGGTTCTTTGATGCTGCTGATCCCGCACTGATTGGCATGGAAACCTGCGCGCGATCTCAATGGTTGGCGCCCAAACTGATTGCATGCGGCCATGACGCTCGGATCATCCCGGCCAAATACGACAAGCGCCGATACAAGCGACGCAACCGACCCTCTCGGGACATTAATGCGCAATGCCCCGCCGGGCAGCGATCAAGATCATGTCCGGCAGGATGAAAGATTGGCGGGCCGTCGCAACGCGATACGACAGATGACCCACATCGCTGACAGCGCGGTACGCTGCCAATGTCTTCTTTAACGTTGTTTTGAGTGCCCATAGACATCCCCTCGCGCTGATACCCATCCCAGCAGAAGGCTCAGGCGCGCTAGACGAGAGGCGATGCGGGAGGGAGGCGTGTGGGCATTAAGAACGGATCGAGAATATCGTGCACTGAAAGGCGAGATCGGCAAAGCGCTCAGTTGATAAATCTGTCCTTGCCCAACTATCAAAAACAGAAATACTTATTTCGCACAATATCGAAAAATCAATCTTTCCTTCAATACACCTGATCGCTATGGTTGAGTACGGAGCCTTACGATCAATAGGTATTAGTTCCTTAAATAGACGGACGCAGATCTAAAAATAGACAATAGAAAAATGTCAACTCAATATCTAACAGAAATGCCGGAACCGCAAAGCGACTGCAATCAGCTGTCGAAAGGCCATCGCTCCAGAAAATTTTCTGGATCAAAAGTCATAGTATCAATGTGCATATCTATTTTCTTTCCACTACAAATGAATGCGTCAGGTGTCTGCGCAAATGAAGAGAATTATAAGTCCTTGACAAAATACTTCTTAGAAATCGCACATGGCTACGAAGAAAGTATTTCAAAAGGTTCATGAGGTGCAAGTTTACCAAGCTCAAGTAAGTTAATGAAGCTTGATCCAAACTGCTGTGATGTGAAATTGGAACACCTTCCGATCAGTAAGCTGATGCGACTACTTGGTGAAGTAGAAAGAATAAGGCTTGTTGTCGTTATTGAGTGTGATCTGAAACCCGCAACAATAGCATCAAATACAACCACGTACTATCTAGATAAATGTGGGATAGTCTTAGAGCGGCGCGGAAAGGTGCGATAAATTGATGAGTAGACCGGCCAATTACGACGATGTAGATATAACCAGCAGGCACTTCTTCGGCGGCAAATTGGACCACAATCAAAGAGTGAGCTCACATCTTTGACAATTCCACCTTCCGGCCGGTCACTGCAGAGTTTATTGTGGATATCAGCGAGAACCATTTCATTGAGTATCCAAACCGATCCAAGACCTTATAACTTTGAGTCCAAGTCAGCTCGTTCACAAGTGTCCGGCAATATCATTGAACCGATTATTGACCCGTATCTAATCGGGCTTCGTGAGGAGATTGAATTTACCACCGAACCATAAGCTTCCGCAGCACGCATCCATCGCCGCAGAACGGTGGCAGATATCCCAACATCCCCCAAGCTTGCGCGGGGCACGGACACCACGCCTCGTCACCAAACCCACCGCGTCCTGCTTAAACGCCCGGCTGAACATCCCGCCCGTCATCCCGTGTCCAAAGCTTCATAAATCCCTCACCTCCGCAGCCAAGAAACGCCCAAAAGGCCAAAAAGCTGTTTCCGCACCATTCCAGGTCCCACTCTCGCGAACAGTTTAGTGAAGAATTTCTACGGGCGAAGGACACTTTGCCGGGACATCTTGCTTAGCGCCGATATTTTTACGTAAGGTCAATCAGCCAAGTTCTATCCCAGTTTGCAACATGCGCCGCGCGCGCGGGAGGGGGCTGCCATGACGGGTCACATCCCGTTTGAAGTTTGGAATGACGACCTGAGCGCCATTTGCGGCAGCTATCTAGGCGTGCCGAAATCCGGGCAAGACACCGTCGCGGGACGCATCAAGGTCAAGTCATTCGACACTTTGGACGTGGCCGATATCTCCGGCAACATCGACAGGATCGTCCGCGACCGAAAAGGCATCCGGCAGGATGATGCCGAACACATTTTCCTTGTCATGGAGATGGAGGGCCAGTTGGGCATCGACCACAACGACCGTGAGGCCGTGCTAACACCGGGCGATTTTGTCCTGCTCGATTCCACCAAGGAAGGCACGCTCAAGGATCTGGACACGCGTCGGCGCATTTTGTCCTTTCACCTGCCCCGCCAATCGTTTCTCAACGAACGCGGTGCCGTGCCGCGTATCGGCGAACGGCTGACCGGTCAAAGCGATGCAGCCAGATTGCTGCGCCGCCACCTCACAAAGGTTCTGCGACCCGAAGGCCGACCCGGACGCGCAACAACGCTCTTCGATCTGGTCCACCATGCCTTTTCGCATCCCGATGCGGATCTTTCGGCAACGGTGGTAACCGACAGCACAACGCGCTTTGATCTGGCCATCGATCTGATCGATCTCAATCTGTCATGGGATGGGCTGAACCTTCCCTGGCTGGCAAGCAGGCTCGGTCTTTCGCAAAGACAGATCCAACGGCTGTTCAAAGCGCAGAATACCAGCTTCCGCGAGGTATTGCGGTCAAAACGCTACCGATTTGTCACCGAACAACTGGACCGCACAGGTTCCATACATGGGCGTATTGCCGACATCGCCTTTCAGGCCGGTTTTCGGGATCTCTCGAACTTCAACCGCGGCTTTCAGCGCCGCATGGGCATGACGCCACGCGAATATCACGCAAGCGCGGCGGCAGGCATGGCGTAAAAGTCCAAGATTCGAACGACCAATCGGCGCTAATGTCGTCGCCCAGAACAAGTGGCAGCAAATGCCATGCCAAATAGGGGAGGAAACAATGGCTGACGGTCATTCCGCGCCAGCCGCGTCCGGTTTAGGCATCGTGCCACAACGTGGTCTGTCTCATGTGGCTGGAAAACAGGACGTGCCGCTGCTGGATCTGACGATACCCGATCTTCTGACACGCTGCGTTCGGGCCCACCCGGATGCCGAAGCGGCGGTCCTTCCAGCGCAGAGCATCCGCTGGACATGGTCGGAGCTTGCTCAACAGGTCGACGCGCTGGCCGGGGGCCTATCCTCAATCGGGATCGAAAAAGGCGACCGTGTCGGCATATGGGCACCAAACCGTGTCGAATGGTTGCTCACGCAATTTGCCACAGCGCGGATCGGAGCGATCCTGGTCAACATCAACCCGGCTTACCGTGTATTTGAGCTGGAATTTGCCTTGCGCAAGACCGGCTGCAAGGCGTTGATCCTGGCCGAGGCCTTCAAGACCTCAGACTACATCGCCATGCTACGCGAACTGGTCCCCGAATTGGCAACGGCTGCGCCGGGCGCGCTGTCGGCAAAAGCCTTGCCTGCCCTCCAATCGGTGATCGTCTGCGGGGAAAACGCTCATCCCGGCTGCTTTGGATTTGACGATGTGGCGGCGCGGGGGTCGCAAGTGTCCGCGTCGGCATTGGACACAATCACCGCCACGCTGACGCCAAGGGATCCGATCAATATCCAGTTCACGTCCGGAACAACAGGGCTTCCAAAGGGGGCGACCCTGACCCACCACAACATCGTCAACAACGCCAATTTCGTCACCTCCGCCATGGCTTTGACGGACACGGACCGATTGTGCATCCCCGTGCCATTCTATCACTGTTTCGGCATGGTGATGGGCACGCTCGGCTGCGTGACGAAGGGTGCCGCGATGATCGTTCCGGGCGAAGGGTTTGACCCGGAGACAACGCTCCGAACCGTGGCCGACGAAAGCTGCACCGCGCTTTACGGCGTGCCGACCATGTTCGTTGCCATGCTGGAACATCCCGACTTTGACAGCTTCGATCTGAGCCATCTACGCACGGGTATCATGGCCGGATCTCCTTGCCCGATCGAAGTAATGAAAAAGGTCCAGCAGGACATGAACATGTCCGAAGTCACCATCGCCTATGGCATGACGGAAACAGCGCCGGTCTCTTTCCAGTCCGACACCGACACTCCGCTTGACAAACGGGTCGCCTCGGTTGGGCGCGTCCAGCCTCATCTTGAAGTGCGCATTGTCGATGAGGCGGGCGCGGTGGTGCCCATCGATCATCAAGGAGAGCTGCAAACCCGCGGCTATTCGGTGATGCAGGGCTATTGGGACGAGCCCGAGAAGACGGCCGCAGCCATTGACTCAGAGGGTTGGATGCATACCGGCGATCTCGCCCGGATCGATGCGGAGGGCTATTGCAACATCACCGGACGCCTGAAGGATATGATCATCCGCGGTGGCGAAAACATCTACCCCCGCGAGATCGAGGAGTTCCTTTACACACATCCTGCGATCAGCCAGGCACAGGTGTTCGGCGTGCCCGATCCGAAATTCGGCGAAATCGTCGCCGCCTGGATCGTGCCGAAACCTGGCGAGGATCTGTCTGAGGACTCGATCCGCAGCTTCTGCGACGGCAAGATCGCCCACTACAAGGTACCCGTGCTCATCCGGTTCAAGCAGGACCTACCCATGACCGTGACGGGTAAACCCCAGAAATTCCTGATGCGTGATGCCATGATCGAGGAGCTTGGCCTCATGACAGACACGACCGCCTGAAACCGGGCATCCATCATTCAGCAAGGGAGGAAAGAAAATATGCGATTTTTCTGTGCGCTAGCAATTGCTGCGATAGCCAGCACGTCACAGGCGCAAACGATCACCGAAGACCAGGTCCGGGCGGCAGTCGGGCCTGTAAACACCGCCGCAATCATCGAAAACGACAGCTACGACCGCAACTGGCTAAATTACGGGTTGAACTATGCCGAAACCCGATATTCTCAGCTTGCCTCGATCACGACAGAAAACGTCGCCGAGATGGGGCTCGAATGGTCTTACGACCTGCAATCGCGCCGTGGTGTTCAGGCCACCCCCATTGTCGTGGACGGGGTCATGTTTGTCACGGCCTCTTGGTCAATCGTCCATGCACTCGACGCGCTGACGGGTGAACAATTGTGGGTCTACGATCCCGAAGTGCCGGGCGAATTTGCCTCGCGCGGGTGTTGCGATGTCGTCAACCGAGGCGTCGCCGTCTATGAAGGCAAGGTCTATGTCGGTGCATTTGACGGCTACCTGCACGCGCTTGACGCCGCCACAGGCGAACAGGTCTGGAAGGTCGACACGATCGAAAACCGCGACATGTCCTACACCGTCACCGGTGCCCCCCGCATCATCAACGGCAAGGTCATCATCGGCAATGGCGGCGCCGAATACGGCGTGCGCGGCTACATCACCGCCTATGACACCGAAACCGGCGACGAGGCCTGGCGCTGGTACACCGTCCCCGGCGATCCAGGCAAGCCATTCGAAAACGACGCCATGAAGATGGCCGCCGAAACCTGGGACCCCTCCGCCAAGTACTGGGAAGCCGGCGGCGGCGGCACCGTCTGGGATGCGATGGCCTATGACCCGGATCTCAACCTGCTCTACATCGGCACCGGAAACGGTTCACCGTGGAACCAACATCTGCGCAGCCCGGCTGGCGGCGACAACCTGTTTCTTGCCTCCATCGTCGCCCTTAACCCCAATACGGGAGAGTATGTCTGGCACTATCAGAACACGCCCGGCGACACGTGGGATTACACGTCCACCCAACACATCATCCTCGCGGATCTCGAAATCGATGGCGCGGAACGCAAAGTGCTCATGCAGGCCCCAAAAAACGGGTTCTTCTATGTGATCGACCGCACAAATGGCGAATTCATCTCAGCCGAACCCTTCGTCGAAACCACCTGGGCCACCGCCTACGATGACAACGGGCGGCCCATCGAAAACCCCGCCGCACGGTCGAAGGATGAACCCTTTGAAACCGTCCCATCAGCCTACGGCGCGCACAACTGGCACCCGATGAGCTTCAACCCAGATACCGGGCTCGTCTACATTCCCGCGCAGGGCGTGCCGCTGGTGCAGTCCACCGATCCAAGTTGGTCGCTCAATGCGCACCAGCCGATGTCGACCATGTCCGGGATGGGCTGGAACCTTGGGTATCTGTTCAACGTGGTCGCCCCCGAGGCAACGCCGTTCGGGCACCTGCTGGCCTGGGATCCGGTGGCCCAGCAAGAGGTTTGGCGCGCCGAGTATGTCTCGCCCTGGAACGGCGGCACACTGACCACAGCCGGAAATCTGGTGTTCCAGGGCACCGCCGATGGCCGCTTCATCGCCTACAATGCCGAGAATGGCGAAGCGCTCTGGCAGGTGCCTGTCACATCCGGCGTGGTGGCCGCCCCTATGACCTGGGAAAAGGATGGCACGCAATACGTGACGATCGCAGTTGGCTGGGGCGGCGTCTATGGTTTGATGCAACGCGCTACGGACCGGGTGGGACCAGGCCGCGTCTTCACATTCCGGGTGGGTGGAACGGCAGAGATGCCCGACTTCCAGACCACTGACCGGGTCGAGCTTGTCGCAGGCGTGCCCTATGATCCCGCCAACATCGAGGCGGGCGTGGGCACCTATGTGGCAAACTGCCTCTTTTGCCACGGCGTGCCGGGCGTGAACAATGGCGGCGCGATCCCGAACCTAGGCTATTCAGCGCCTGAAACACTCGCGAATGCCGATGCCTGGATCCTGCAAGGGGCCGGCATTCATAACGGAATGCCGCGTTTCGATGTGCATCTGGGCGAGGCAGATGTGGAGAACATCCTGGCCTTCATCCAGGGCACAGCGGATTCTCTGCGAGATGCAAACCAGTAAGCCCAGCCAAACGCCTCGGTTGTTTTTCGAAAAATGACCGAGGCGCGTTCAAGTTGGAATTGGGACAGGCCCGCTGTCCCCCGCGATCTTGCGTCAGCCTGGTTGGCGCATATCAATTCTCTACCCAACGACTGTATCTTTGATCCCGCCATCGTTCGCATAAGCAAGGCATCGGCCACAGCTACGCCATTGGTTCAAGCACCCGAGGGATGACGGGTTTCTGCGCCTTGTGGCTGGCACCCCTTGGGCAGATGTGCTTTGCAAATCGCCCTCGAGAAAATGGTCAATCAAAGGAAAGTTGAGCGGTTCTGGCTTGAGGAAGGGCTGCAGCTTCCGCGTATGCATAAGAAGCGCGGACGCCTCTCCGCCTGCTGCAAAATCACCATGATCCGTGCGCCGCTGTGCTTCGATTTCTTTATCAGAACCCCTCTTTCATCATTCGCGAAAGTTCGACCTCCAAACACCCCTGAACTTCTGGGCGATTGACGAGACCGTTGATTTTGATCTTCTGTCCACAGAAGCTCTAAAGGTCCAAAAGATGCGCGGCCCGGATCAAAATAACGGAGATCCGATTCTGCGGACCTGCGCCTTCATAGGTCGCGTTGATCATCGGAGCGGCATGCGAAAAAGATGACCTAACCCGTCAGAACCGGGACAATCTGCCGGATCTCACGCCGCCTGTAGCTTTTCCGCTTCGACACGCGCGAGTGCGATCAGTTTCTGAACATAGGGTTTTTCGCGGTCTTCGCTGCGCACAGCCGCATAGAGCCGCCTTGTGATGCCGTCTTTTGTCAGGGGCCGTGTGACATAGTCGCTTGAGTATTTCACTTCGCGCACGACCCAATCGGGCAGGACAGATACGCCCCGATTTGACGCCACAAGCAGCAGGATCACAGCGGTCAATTCAGCCTGCCGGACCGAGGCCGGTTCGACCTTGGCCGGTATGAGAAGTTGCGAGAACACGTCCAGCCGCGTGCGTTCAACTGGATAGGTGATCAAGGTTTCGCCCCGAAAATCCTTGGCTTCGACATAGGCCTTCTGCGCGAGCGGATGCGCCTTGGCCGCAACGAAGACCGGCGCGTAGTCAAATAGCTCAACAAAATCGACACCCGGCAGATCCTCGGGGTCGGACGAAACGACCAGATCGACCTCTTCCTTCAGAAGTGCTGGCAGCGCGTCAAAGGCCAAACCCGGGCGGATGTCCACATCCACATCCGGCCAGCTCTGTCGAAACTGTTCAAGGACGGGGAAAAGCCATTCGAAACAGGCATGGCATTCGATCGCGATATGCATGCGTCCCGCCGCGCCGTCGCGAAGCGCCGTGAATTCCAATTGCAATGCCTCGATTTGCGGCAGTACCTGCTCGGCCAGTTTCAGCAGGCGCAGGCCCGCGGCCGAAAGACGCAAGGGCTTGGACCGGCGCACGAAAAGTTCAACCCCTGCCTGATCCTCCAGACCTTTCATCTGATGGCTGAGCGCGCTTTGCGTGATGTTCAGCCGTTCCGCCGCCCGGGCGAGCCCGCCTGCCTCGTGAATGGCCTTGATTGTGCGCAGATGGCGAAATTCGATATGCATACGCGGCTCATGTTTATGTTGAGGGATATGAATTTGCCTCAAGTTACATCCTGAGGCATCTTGCAAACAACCCACAAACCGGAGAATTGTCCTGTGCCGTCCATTTCGTTCGAAGTCTTCCCGCCCAAAACGCTCGATGCTTCGTTTCACCTTTGGGACACAGTTCAGGCGCTTTCCCCTCTCACACCGCGCTTCTTTTCGGTCACTTATGGCGCTGGCGGATCGACACAATCACTGACGCAAGAGGCCGCGCGGACCCTACGCCGCCAATCGGGTCTACCTGTCGCTGCGCACCTGACTTGCGTGGGTGCCAGCAAAGCTGACGTCCTCAAGACAGCCGACGCTTATGCGAAAGCTGGGATCACGGACATCGTCGCACTGCGTGGCGATCCTCAGGATGGTGACACATTCGAAGCGCATGCCGACGGTTTCGCCGACAGTTGCGAGTTGATCGAGGCGCTGGCCGCGCAGGATCAGTTTGCCATCCGGGTTGGCGCCTATCCCGAAAGCCACCCTGATGCGGCCAGCCCCGCCCAGAACATCGAATTCCTCAAGCGCAAATGCGAGGCCGGTGCAGACGAGGCCATTACACAATTCTTCTTTGAAGCCGAGACCTTCCTGCGCTTTCGGGACGCCTGCGACCGGGCCGGGATTACGGCTCCGATTACGCCCGGCATTCTGCCGGTCGCAAACTGGTCCCGCACCAAGAACTTTGCGGAGCGTTGCGGTGCTGCCATCGCGCCGGATCTCGCGCAGGCCTTTGCGCGGGCCGAGCGTGAAGATCGCGCAGCCCTTTTCGCGCTCACCCACGCGACCGAACTCTGCGATACATTGATCACCGAAGGCGTTGAGCAACTGCATTTTTATACGCTCAACCGTCCCGACCTGACCCGCGACATATGCCGCGCGCTTGGCATTGTGGCTGATGCAAACCTGCAGAACGTTGCGTAACGACCCTTCATTGGAACTAGACCGATTGGTCTGATCTGTTAGCTTTCCCCTACGTCAAAAAGGGGAAACCATATGAGCATCGCCGAAAAGCCCGAGGATCTGCTGAGCCAGGCCGATATTTTGGGTATGTCAGGGCTCGACTTCATGCGGGGGATCGTCGAAGGGCGTTTGCCGGGGCCGCCCATTGCGCGGACGATGGGATATACTTTGCAAGAGGTCGAGCAAGGCCGGGTGGTTTTTCGGGGTGCCCCTGAATTCAATGTCACGAACCCGATGGGAACGGTTCATGGCGGCTGGTATGGCACCTTGCTCGATTCAGCGATGGCCTGCGCCGTCATGACCAGCGTGCCCAAGGGGTCGTTCTACACAACGCTGGAATACAAGATCAACATCACACGGGCGATCCCTCTGGGGATGGAGATCGACTGTATCGGTGAAACGGAACATGCGGGCCGCTCCACGGGGGTCGCGCGTGGAGAAATCCGCGGGGTGGAAGACGGCAAGCTATATGCGACGGGATCCACCACCTGTATCATCATGAAGATCGCCCGAGAGCGTTAGGCGGCGGCTCCTGGGGCTCCGCCCCCGGCTTCTGCGGAGCCTCCCCCACCCGTACTTGGGACGAAAAGAAAGGGCCGGTCAAACCGGCCGACCTGCCCCGTGCCACCAATTTATCCAGCCCGGACGATCCAGCGTTGTCTGAGCCGAGGCATGGACATGCTCAGAAGGTGTAGAGCCAATCACGCGGGGTTTGCGCAGCAAAAACCACTTGCCATAGCCGCGCCACAGCCCGACCGAGGGCGCATCCGCGTCGCACGCAAACCGCCCGGCCCATCCAGTCGGCAGCGGTAAACCGCAGGCTTCGACCCGTTCCAGCATCCAGACCAGCGAGATATTCGCCAGTGGGCGTGCGGCTTCGTACCCGCCCAATTGCCCACCGATATCGCCGTGCGTGCCCCTGAACCAGACTTGTTCAACCCGCCCGGTCCATCCATCCGGGCAATCCCACAGAACCGGCGCATAAACGACGCGAGTTTCGTTCATGGCGAGCGCTTGAAACCCATTGCGCACGGACGCGCCCAGATCGTGGTTGTGAAATTCGTGGCGGGCGGCGGAAACCTTCCAGAAGAAGGGCAGCCGCACGCCAAGCGCCTTCACGGTGTCCCACACACCAAGCATGTCGATCGTCACATGTGTATGGCAATAGAGATCGGAAAACGCTCGGGCGGCCTCGCCATCCGGGGCGCATTCGTAGTGGCGATAGATGTCACGAATGTTGCGTTCTGTCGCGTGCTCAGCCTTCAAAAGCCCGACCATATCGATAATGCCGGCAAGGCTGCGGACGGCGAAGGCGCCTCTGGAGTAACCCATAAGATAGATGCGATCCCCGGGTCTGTAGCGCGAGGCGAGAAAGCCATAGGCCCGCCGGATCTGCCGGTTGATGCCACGCCCCACCAGCACGTCCGGGGCCGAGCGCCATTCGGTCCACTGAATGCCCGGTTCGTAGTAGACCGAAGCATGACCTTCTTCGCGCAAAAGCTTGTAGGTCATCCCGGCATGTGTCTCATGCCCCGATTCAAGAGAGGACATCGTGCCGTCGAGGATAATCACATGGCTGACAGGACCGCGGCGCGGCTGCAATGGTGTCCTGGGCGCAGGCCGCAAGCGGCCCTTCACCCAGTCGATAAATCCTCTACTCAGCCGCGACAGATCCATTACTTAACAATTCCCAAACTCGGAGCGGTGTGAACGGCATATCAGCTTGCCTTACACCCCGATCCCACAAAGCATCCTGAACCCCATTGGCGACGGCTGCCAACGCACCAACGGTGCCGGCCTCCCCGCAGCCCTTCATGCCCATGATATTGGCCGTTGATGGTACCGGTTCAGAGGTAAAATATATCATGGGCACGTCGTCGGCACGCGGCAAGGCGTAGTCCATGAACGTTGCCGTGAGCAATTGGCCATCCTCATCAAAGGCAACCCGTTCCGTTATGGCCTGTCCAATGCCTTGCACGACACCGCCATGAACTTGACCTTCGGCCAGTAGCGGGTTGATAAGGTTTCCAAAATCGTCGACAACGATGTAACGGTCGACGTCCGTCACACCGGTATCCGGATCGACGACCACCTCTGTAACATGACAGCCATTGGGGAAGCTGCGCGCCTCGAGCTTGGCGCGGGCTTCATGGGTCAAAAGGTCGTCGCGGCCCTGTTCACGGGCCATCTCGGCGACCTCAAGCATGGTCGGTGTCAGGTTCGAACCGTCGGCGCGGAAACGCTCATCGTCAAAGGAGATGCCTGAGGCGGGAACGCCCATTTCATCCGCCAGAAACGCCGTGAACGCCTCGGTCATCACCGACACCGTTGCAAGTGTCGCGTTGTTCTGCACCGTGACAGAGCGGGAACCGCCGGTGCCGCCGCCCTCTTTGATAAGGTCGCTGTCACCCTGCACGACTTGGATCTGGTCAGCTGGAATGCCCGTTTGGTCAGCCAAGAACTGAGCATAGACGGTTTCATGCCCCTGACCGTTCGATTGTGTGCCTACGTAAATCGTCACCATACCGTCATCCTCAAAGACAACCTTCGCGCCTTCGGCTGGGTCGCCTAAAATACTTTCAATATAGTAACACAGACCAATGCCGCGCAGTTTGCCTTTTTCGGCGTCAGCCTGTTTCCGCTCTGGAAACCCCGTGACATCAGCCTCTTTCATGGCGCGTTGCATGACCTTGTCGAAGTCTCCCACGTCATAGGTTTCGTCGGTTGCAGTCCTGTAGGGGAACTGGTCGGGCTTGATGAAATTCTTGCGCCGCAGCTCCCACGGGTCGACACTGAGCTCGCGCGCGGCACGGTCCATGACCCGTTCCAGCACGTAAATCGCCTCGGGCCGCCCGGCCCCGCGATAGGCGTCCACTTGCGTGGTGTTGGTGTAGTAGCCCTCGACCTGCAGCCAGGTGGTTTGCACATCGTAAACGCCCATCAGAACACGGCTGAACAGCGTGGTCTGGATCGGTTGACCAAACTGGGAATTGTAAGCCCCGAGGTTACAGCGCGTCCGCACCCGGTAGGCGGTGATGCGATGATCGGCGTCAAAAGCCAGTTCCGCCACGCTGACCAGATCGCGGCCGCCATTGTCCGACAGCATCGCCTCTGTCCGGTCCGACATCCAGCGCACCGGCATGTTAAGGTGCCGTGCGGCATGCGCGATAACGGGGTATTCAGGATAGAACATCCCCTTCATCCCGAAGCCACCGCCAACGTCTGGGTTCGTCACGCGAAGCGTCTCGGCATCCACCCCAAGCGCGCGCGCCAGCTGGGACTTTTGCACCCAGACCCCCTGCCCGTTGATAGCCACGTGCAGCCGGTCGCCCTCGGGTTCCGCATAACAGCCTCGCGGTTCCATCGAATTGGCGATGATCCGGTTGTCGTCGACCTCAAGACGGACCCGATGCGCCGCTTCGGCGAACGCGGCCTCGGTCGCTGCCGCATCGCCCAGCCCCCAGTCAAAGGCCAGATTGTCGGCCACATCCTCATGCACCAAGGCCCCCCCGGGCGCCACGTCCAGCTTTGCGGGCAGATCCTCATAATCCAAAACGATCAACTCTGCCGCATCCTTCGCCTGCGCCATGGTATCGGCCACCACAACCGCCACTGGCTCACCTACATAACGCAGCTTGTCCTTGGCCAGGATCGGTCGCATCGGCGCGGCCCCCTTCGTGCCGTCCCGGTTTTCGACCACCGCCCCGTTCATCGCGATGGTCATCCCCGCCGCCTCAAGCTCGGCAGCGGAAAAGACCGCCCGCACACCCTCGGCCGCAAACGCCTCTGTAATCTCCAGCGAGGTGATCCGCGCATGCGCCACGGGCGAGCGGAACACATAAGCCACAAGCGCATTCGCCGGCGCCAGATCATCCACATAGCGCCCCGCCCCCGTCAGGAACCGCACATCTTCGACCCGTTTGACCGGCTGCGACTTTCCGAATTTTTCCATGTGCCCGGCTCCTTCTTCGCTGGCTGGCAAGGGCTGACACTAGCGGTGAAACCGCCATTGTCCACGCCCCTTTTCCTTTGCCCCACTTGCCGCTATTTCACAGGTCCAAACCGCAAGGGATCATGACGCATGGCACTGGAAAAGAACTTCGATGCAGCCGAGGCCGAACCCCGCCTCTACGACGCCTGGGAAAAGGCTGGCTGCTTCGTGGCGGGCGCCAATGCCAAGCCGGGTGCCTCGGCCTATTCCATCATGATCCCGCCCCCCAACGTCACCGGCGTCCTGCATATGGGTCACGCCTTCAACAACACATTGCAGGACATCCTGATCCGCTGGAAGCGCATGCAGGGCTACGACACGCTCTGGCAGCCCGGCACCGACCATGCGGGCATCGCCACGCAGATGATGGTCGAACGCAAGCTGTCCGAGGAAAGTAACATGCGCCGCACCGACATGTCGCGCGAGGATTTCCTGAAAAAGGTCTGGGATTGGCGGGCCGAGTCCGGCGGCACGATCATCAACCAGCTCAAACGCCTCGGCGCGTCCTGCGACTGGTCGCGCGAAGCCTTCACCATGTCCGGTGCCCCCGGCGCGCCCGCAGGGAGCGAAGGCAACTTCCACGACGCCGTCATAAAGGTTTTTGTCGAGATGTACGAAAAGGGCCTGATCTATCGCGGCAAGCGCCTCGTCAACTGGGACCCGCACTTTGAGACGGCCATTTCCGATCTCGAGGTCGAAAACATCGAAACCCCCGGCCACATGTGGCACTTCAAATACCCGCTGGCGGGCGGGGCCACATATGAATACGTCGAAAAGGACGAAGATGGGAACGTCACCCTGCGCGAGGTGCGCGACTATATTTCCATCGCCACGACCCGGCCCGAGACCATGCTGGGCGACGGGGCGGTAGCCGTCAGCCCCAAGGATGAACGCTACGCCCCCATTGTCGGTCAGCTTTGTGAAATCCCCGTCGGTCCCAAAGAGCACCGCCGCCTGATCCCGATCATCACCGACGATTACCCCGATCCCGATTTCGGATCGGGCGCGGTCAAGATCACCGGTGCCCATGACTTCAATGACTACGAGGTCGCCAAGCGCGGCGGCATCCCCATGTACCGCCTCATGGACACCAAAGGGGCCATGCGCGGCGATGGTGCGCCTTACGCCGAAGCAGCCCAGATCGCCATGGCCGTCGCCAAGGGTGAACAGACACTGACGGAAGCCGAGGCCGACACCACTAACCTCGTCCCCGACGACCTGCGCGGCCTCGACCGTTTCGAAGCCCGCAAACGGGTCGTGCAGCAGATCACCGATGAAGGCCTCGCCGTCACAATCCCCAACCCGCGTAGGGTGGGTGACAACCCACCGATGGACGAACCCGACACCATCCCCCTGGTCGAGGCCAAGCCGATCATGCAGCCTTTCGGCGACCGCTCCAAAGTCGTGATCGAGCCTATGTTGACCGATCAGTGGTTCGTCGACACCGCCAAAATCGTCGGCCCCGCCCTGGAAGCGGTCAAGGACGGCACGGTCAAAATCATGCCCGAAAGCGGCGAGAAGACTTATTACCACTGGCTCGAAAACATCGAGCCCTGGTGCATCTCGCGCCAGCTCTGGTGGGGGCATCAGATCCCGGTTTGGTATGGGCCGAAGATCATTGAAACCGATGACCCGATCTCAGTGCTTGGCATCAAATTCGAACGCAAGGGCTATATTCAGACTTGGATTTGGGATGTCGGCAATCTGCAGCCGTTCTGTGCACCAACATTTGCAGACGCTCAAAAGCTGGCCGCGAACTATTACGGGGTCTATGAAAGCGAGGTTTTTGAAGCGATCAGTTTAGAGGACTCACAAGCGCGTCACCTCGATAACGGTGGTGAGCTAAATGCTGGACTGTACCGCGACCCCGACGTCCTCGACACCTGGTTCTCCTCCGGCCTCTGGCCTATCGGCACGCTCGGCTGGCCCGACGACACCGAAGACCTCAAAAAGTACTTCCCGACCTCTGACCTCGTCACCGGGCAGGACATCCTATTCTTCTGGGTCGCCCGCATGATGATGATGCAATACGCCGTGGTCGGCGAACGGCCCTTTGACACAGTCTACCTGCACGGCCTTGTCCGCGACGCCAAGGGCAAGAAGATGTCGAAATCCACCGGCAACGTTGTCGACCCGCTGGATTTGATCGACGAATACGGCGCCGACGCCCTGCGCTTTGCCTCGGCCGCGATGGCCAGCTTGGGCGGTACTCTCAAACTCGATACCGCCCGCATCCAGGGCTACCGCAACTTCGGCACCAAGCTCTGGAATGCCTGCCGCTTTGCCGAAATGAACGACGTCTACGGCACCGACGCAATACCGACGCAATACCGACGCGAAGCAGATGTTAACGAAGCCGTTAACAAATGGATCCTCGGAGAGACGGCACGGGTCGCCACGGATGTTCAGCAGGCCCTCATCGACTACCGCTTCAACGACGCCGCTAATGCACTCTACGCCTTTGTCTGGGGTAAAGTCTGCGACTGGTATGTCGAGCTTTCCAAACCGCTGCTGCAGGGCGACGACACCGAAAAAGCCAAAGAAACCAGACAGGTGATGCGGTGGGTGCTCGATCAAAGCTTGATCCTTCTGCACCCCTTCATGCCCTTCATCACCGAAGAGCTTTGGCAAAACCTCGGGGATCGCGACGGCCACCTGATGCACGCCGACTGGCCCGATCTCTCCATTGACGATCTCGTTAACGCCGACGCCGATGCCGAACTCACCTGGGTCATCGCAATCATCGAAGCCACCCGTTCAGCCCGCGCCCAGATGCACGTCCCAGCAGGTGCGTATATTCCTATGGTTGTCAATGGTATGACAGGCGAAGCTAAAGCGTTTTGGGCCGCGAACGATGTCATGATCAAACGCCTTGCCCGAATCGAGGATCTCAAAGAGGTCGAGCCCCATCCCAAAGGCACGGTCACACTCGGTGTCTCCGGTGGAAACTTTGGCCTGCCCCTTGCTGATGTGATTGATATCGCTCAGGAAAAGACGCGTCTCGAAAAGACGCTGGGCAAGCTGGAAAAGGAACTTGGCGGCCTGCGTGGACGGCTCAGAAACCCGAAATTCGCCCAAAGCGCACCCGCCGAAGTCGTCGCCGAAACCCAGGCCAATCTCGCCGCCCGCGAAGAAGAAGAAAGCAAACTAAAAGAAGCACTTACGCGCCTCAGTGAACTCGCCTGATCTTCTTTCCACAAAGCTCCCACCGCCGGACGGAAAGCCCCCCCGCCCGATGGCCACGAACCGACCGCCCGATGGCCACGAACCGACCGCCCCGAAACCCGATCAACCCGCAACCGGGGATTTTTGCGTTAACTGCCGCTCTCGGTGCATTTTAAGCAGTGAGTAAGAGGAGCATCCCAATGGCGCGCCAGCGAGATCCGTTCAAACGCCGCCATTTTCCGAAGGATGTGATCTTGATGGCTGTGCGGTGGTACCGTCGGTTTGCATTGTCTTATCGCGACGTTCTGGACTTTTTTGAAGAACGCAGCGTAAGTGTCTATGAAAAAATGATCTATTGCCGGTTTCGGAGATTGGAGCCGGAGATTGCCAAGCGGCCATTCAAGTACAAGTCATGCCGCAGTTTGGACTGGCACGTCCCCTCTCGTGACATTTCTGACGCAATGCACTGCCGGTCAAAGGACGAGATTTACGCCCGCGTTGAAGGCAAGCGGCGCTACCCGTGGCGCGCCGTAAACCACTCCGGCCAGCTCATTGATTTCCGACTTACCGCCAGGCGCGATACCAAAGCCGCACGCGCTTTTTTCAAGCAGGCATGCGACAACGCGCGCCTTTATCAACCGATGGTCACCTTCACAGACAGGGCGCAAAGCGACGCGAAGATTATCGATGAAGTAAACCGCTGGTCGTTCCCGGGAGCGGAGATCAAACATATCGATCGCAAATGGCGGAACAACCGCATTGGGGGTGATCACGCCGCGTTGAAGAAGATGATCACGCCAACATGGGGCTTTAAATCCCTGAGCGCTGCCAAAGACACCTTGGTTGGCATCGAGACTGTGCGCAGGATCAAAAACGGGCATGTTGTAAGAAAAGGCCCAGGCGTTGCAGGACAGATCCGTTTCATAGTGAGCTTGTTCCCTGCAGCGGTATGAAACCAAGGGAAAAAAGCAGCCTCACAGGCTGCAAAGAACCCAATGCAGCAGTCCCGTTTTGATCAGTGTCGAATCTGATGCTCAATCAGCCTTCTCTATGAAGGCCTCGAATGCCTCTTTGAAATCAGGGTGCCATCGGCTAAGCGCAGGTCGGTTTTCGATGACGTCTCCCGCACTCCACGCGACACGTTTTTCATCGATATCCCGCGAGACATCATTGTCCGGGCAGAGAATATAGAAATCCCCACGATTCACGCTGTCGACAAAGAAGTCGACTGTCTGCTCAGCGGTCCATGCTGAGGCGGGCTTTTCAGACGATGAGGTCATGCCTGTATAAACAAAGCCGGGCACGAGAAGATGCGCCGTGATCTGATGGCCAGGGCCGCTTCTTAACTCATGTGACAGAGCTTCAGTGAACGCTTTCAGCGCCGCCTTTGACACGTTGTAGGCCGGGTTGCCCGGCGGTGTGGTGATACCTTGCTTGGACCCGGTGTTAATGATCGCGCCGGGCCGGCCTCGCCCGATCATGTTTGGGGCGAAAATTTGAGTGCCGTGGATGGGCCCCCAGAGGTTCACGCCCAACATCCTGTCCCAGGGTGCGGCGTCGCCAAGCGTCGATGACTTGCCGCCGATACCGGCATTGTTCATCAAGATGTCGGCCCCGCCAAATCGGTCGGTGACTTGCTGTTCAAGTGCCTCTAGCTGCCCGCGATCGCTCACATCCGCCTCTGATGTCATGACATCAGAGGCACCGGCGGCCTTTATCTCGTCGACTGCAGCGGCCAGCTTGTCAGTGTCTCGGTCGACAACCACAATGCGCATGCCCATTCGGGCGAATTTCAATGCGGCAGCGTGACCAATGCCAGAGGCACCGCCAGTGATCACTGCCACGGAATCTGAGGTGAATGCAGGGTGGGTCATGATGGAGGCTCCTCTCAGGTCAGCATTGTGTGGGCAGGTCCAGAACAGGTCCCGGACCTGCAATGGGCGCTCGGCCGCATTTGGTACGGCAGTCTTCAGTTTCATCATGCCTTCCATCCCGCAAGCCGTGAAGAGCGCTTCGGTTGCCTTCTCCGCCTTTACGTTCATCGTAATCACAGGTTTGGACATGCCGCTCTTGTCGACCTCGTTGCGGAACTGGCGCTGTACGGACGCCGTCCAGTACCGCGTCAGAGACGATCTGAGGCACTTACAGCGGATTACTTGCCAGAGATTCACCCACGCTTTGCAGCATGGCTTCTGGCGCTCCGGCAAACTCACCGTAGCTAGTGTCGCGGTCGCGCGAGGACGGCTTGATGAGGTTGGCAAAGAAATTCGTTGGCAACCCGACAGGCTCAATAACGGCGACATCGGCGCCGAACTGGCTTAACTCCCAGCGGTCGTTCTCGCTCAGGGCTTCGACGGCCCATTTCACTGCGTTGTAGAGGCCGATGAAGGGCACGGTCAAGCGGCTATGAAGGCTTGTGACGTTCAAAATGAGGCCTGATTGCCGCGCCCTCATCGCGGGCAGAACGGCCCGGATCATCCGCTGCACACCAAAGACGTTGACGTCGAAGATGCGGTGGAAATCTGCGCCAGAGAAGTTTTCTTGCAGACCATAAGCGCCCACACCCGCATTGCTGACCGAAACATCAATGTGTCCGAGCGCGGCCTCTGCCTTGGCAACGCCAGCTTCAACAGAGGCATCGTCTGTCACGTCGATGTCGACCACCTGCACCCCCATTTCGCGCAAGGTTTGCGCTGTGTTTTTGTTCCGTTCCTCTGGATCACGGACGGTCCCGGCAACGCGGTGTCCGGCTTGGACCAAATCTGCCACCATCAGATCTCCAAATCCACTGCTGGCTCCGGTAACAGGTATGTCCGAAGGCTCGCGAACGCGGCGTGGGAATACGTCGATCCGCAGTGACCGAAGCGCACGCAGACAATTGCACGCCCAATTCGAAAACACGCATTGCCGACCATTTTGCCAATTCCCTCGCAAAACCTCGCTGTGCCCGGCACCAATGGCTGACCTTAACGCCGCGTTCCAGCGTCGACGATGATGCATGCGCAGCAAAACCTGTGCTGCGAGCGCAAGCAGCGGGAAATTCGAGTTCGTGGAATGGGTTCGGACCTAGATTTCGCCGCTTACCGCTCCAACATCCTCGCCTAGGGCGCAAACGACGCTACCCTCGGCGATGTGTCGTAAACTCAAGGGCTTGGCCGCGCACTCAGAAGTCCGCTGTCGTGCCTGGGCTCAACGCGATATCGCTCCACCGGCATTCGGCCGCTGCGAGCTCATCTCACCTGTTACCAATTTACGCAGCGTGCTCTCGCAGCACTAAAGTTTCTGCACTGGCGTAATATGCTTCGCCACGCGGCGGCGGGAAACCTGCCATTGATATGTGGCGCAGCGAAGAATTAGGCTGCGGATCCAGCCGACTTTATCGAGGGCCAATTGAAGGTCTGCTTGGCGCCCACTAATACGTCATCAGGGCACCGAAAAGCGCTGAATTCTCCTAGCCGACAGGGTGCCAACGTTAAACACTACAGCTTCTTCTTCGCTGAAGACTCCGAAACATTATCCTCAAATTGAGCCACCCAATTGCTGTGCTCCAGCGAGATCAGCTGCTCTACCCGTTCGGCCAGAAGACGCAATCTCTCATCGTCCGCGAGACCGGCGAAAGGACCCGCAACCGCCAGATAGAGATATTTCTCATGGCGCAAGGCCTCGCAACTTGAACGATACTTCTGCCAGTTCTGCCGAAACATGCCCAGCTCCTGCAGCCCCTCAAGTATGAGTACAACCGCACCGAGTATTCCAGGGATTGAATTGTTTTCGCGGTCGATCAATGCTGTTGCCGGAATCAAAGCAGCCACGACGATCTGAGCGGTTTTTATTGCCATGAAATAGCGTTGCGCTGAAAGGCTACGCTTGTCGTACCAGGCGATCTTGTCCTCTAGGCGCGGATACCCGCTGTTGTCGGCTGCTCCAGAATTATCCCGCATCAATTGCTATGGTCTCCATTTTTCTCGTCCGCTGCTGGACTACACCGATGCGCGCAGTGGTGGTCAAGGTCGTTAACCTAAGTCGAGCAGCGCGAGAACATTGCCTGAGATCCGTATGCGCGTCTTGCAATCCTCGCGTAAGCGGCTGTTGAACGCTTCGATATATGCGCTCTCGCTCGGCTTGATCGTGAAAGGGGCGGTCGGCGTGGTTGTGCTCAGCTTGGCGTGACCTGGCAAAGCTATGGCGCAAGCTGTGCGGCGTGCTGCTCGGCTGTTTTATCTTGGCCAAGTTCTTGCCGACCTCGACGGCGAAACGCAGCTGGTCCGGCGACAGCTGATTGATCCCAGACTTCACGGGAAAGAGCCAGCTCTTCGTGTGCACCTCTAACTAACTTTCGCATAAATGGTTCAAGAGGTAGAATGATAACATCACCTTCCGATCCTTGCCGATCTTGCCCTTCTCGATATGGATAGGCGCGGAGATCTTCGGCTGTGGCGGTATACGGCGAGCTGCCGATGAACTCGGCAAAGTGTCTAGTCGCCTTGATGTGGGCCTTCTGAGGGGATTGATCATGTGACCATCCTTCTTTGTGGATCATCGTCGATCCATCTTGGCACATTTGTGCCGTCAGAAGCGTTCACATCATCGGCCCGTATCCAATGTCGTGCAATCTGCTTTTAGAACGAGCCCTTGGCCCACTCGGCATCTCATGCGGCGGTCCGGCCCGGCGCGTGCAACCCTTGGCAGTAAGGGGGAGTTGTGCTTTAGTCCAGCCTATTGGTTGAAAGTGAATTGGAGCGGAAGGCGATCTTGATAGCGCAAGTTTATTCCGCGATTCCTCGGTCGGATCTATGACGGGCGCTCGTCCTCGACCAATCCGGGTGTTTGTGTCGTCGACTTCCGACGACCTGGAGCGCCACCGCAAGGTGGTGAAAGACGTCATCGTCTCACATGAATGGACCCCTGTGATGATGGAGCACATGGGGGCCATGACAGAGGAGACCGTCTCCGCTTGTCGGCGTCTGGTCGAGGGATGTGATCTGGTCGTGCTTCTGGTCGCCTGGCGCCGGGGTTGGGTGCCTACGAAAAAGCAGGGCGGTGACGGAGACGCGTCGATCACCGCGCTCGAACTTTTGCATGCTCGTGAAAACGATGTAGATGTTCTGCCGTTTCTCGCCGACGAGTGCTGGCCCGGATATCTGTGGGACCGAAACGAGAGTGACCAAAAATGGCTCGAAGCGTTTCGCGAAGGCCTGAACCAGCCGGCCGACTTCTTCTCGGCCGAAGAGCCAGAGGGCTCGCTCCCCGCTTTTGAGATCAAGGTCGGCAAGGCCCTGCTGGACTACAAGCAGCACTACATCGAAAAAATGCGCGCGCGGTCCCAGGCCGACGCGGGCAACGCAAGCTCGATCCTCTTCACGCGCAAGGCCCTTGCGACGGGCAAGCGCATTCCGTTCATCGGTTGCGAACTCGATGCCAACGCGCAGCTCTGTTCGCGGTCGCTTGCGGCGGCTCTGGTCGAGGACACAGACCCGCGCGAGGCGGCATCGCTCGCAACCGCGGCCGAATATGTCGAGCGCGCCTGTGGCAGCCGGGATGCGTTTCTGGCGGAGTTTCGGGACATCGTCGAGGGCCGCGGAAACGCCCAGGCAAAGGTTGACGAGACGGTCTTTGAAATGCTTGCCGGTATACCGACCCTGCCTTTGATCGTCGCGACATCGTGGGACACATCGCTCGAGCAATACTTGGCCAAGCAGGGCCTGAGCTATGCTATCGTCAGCCACATCATGTCATCTTCCGAGCACGCGCTCGATGGCCGCATCCTCGTAATCCGCGACACAGGCGCGTTCGAGCATCACCTTTCGGACGAATTCACAATGCCGGATGTCGACCGGGTCATCTACCGCCCCATGGGGGCGCTTTTCGCGCAGGACAACCTGCCGCCGGATCTCGAAATCGACACGGTGGTCCTCACCGAAACCGACCATCTGAAATTCATCAGCCGGCTTCAGAACCAACATACCCAGATCCCGGCCCCGTTTCATCGGCCGTTCCAGCGCTTTCCGCTGATCTTCCTCGGCTACGCGCTTGATACCTGGCAATACCGCATCGTCATGCAGGTGTTCCGGTCCGTTCAGATCGTGGGCAAATCCGGCTCGATAACGGCCATTCGGCGGCCCGACACGGAGCTCGAACGGTTTGCCTGGCAGCAGCTGGGTGCGCGGACCGAAGACCAGTCACCCACGGATTTCGCCCGTGATGTTCTGGCCGAACTGCCCCAGATGGCCGCGTTTTAGGCTATGGTGGAGGGCAACAGCCCATATATCGGTCTGCGACCCTTCGAGCGGCAGGAAGCGCATCTGCTCTTTGGGCGTGACGAGGATGCGCGCCTGCTGGCCAACAAGATCTTTTCGGGCCGCTGGACGGTGTTTTACGGCGTGTCGGGGCGGGGGAAATCCTCGCTCTTGCGGGCCAAGGTCATCCCCGCGCTCGAAGACGATCAGGCGCAGGCGATCTTGTTCGATGCCTGGGCCGGAGAAGCCCCGCTCCATGATCTGCGCGAGGCGCTGGCAGCGCATGCCGAGAAGGTCGGTGTGCCTTCACCTCGGGCCGGTTCGCCATCGCTCAAAGACCTGACCCGGCTTATTCTGGCGGCCGACGATCGGACTTGCATCCTTGTGCTTGACCAGTTCGAAGAGTTTCTGATCAATCAGCAGACCAACCTCGACCCGATGAAGAAGGAGCTGGCCGCGCTCATCCGGGACAGCGCGCTCGATATTCGCATCGTGGTCAGCCTGCGCGAGGAATTTCTCGCCGCGCTCGAGCCCTTCCGGACCGATGTCGTGTCGCTTTTCACCTCGACCTACCGTCTGGCGCCGCTGGGGCGGGGGAGCGATCCGACTGAAGCGATCACCGGACCGGCGAGGCTCTTTGGCAAAACATACGCGCCAGCATTGCTGGAGCGGTTGCTGATGGATCTGCGCGACGCTGCAGGGCGGGGGCCGGGATCGCATGCGGTTGAGCCGGGTCTCGATCTGCCGATGCTGCAGCTCATCTGCAGCCGGATCTGGGACGCGGCGGAGCAGCGCGGCGACGAGACGCTCGACCTTGCACTATATGCCGACGTGCTGGGCGGGCGCGACCAGATCCTATCGGATTACGTCCACGCGGTCATGCCAAAGCGGGCGCGCGATCAGGTCCTGGTGGCCCGGCTTCTAACGTCTTTGGCGCCACCAAGCGGTCTGAAGCTGTCGTTTTCGGTCGATGACCTCGCCCAGATCTCGGACGCCAAGCCGGCCCGCGTCGAGGCGGCGCTGAAACAACTGGCGTCCGACCGGGTGCTGCGCACGCGCAAATACGGCCGGGCCGAGCGCTACGAGGTCCAGCACGATGCGCTGATCGACATCCTCCGCCCTTGGCGCGACAGGGTTCTGCGCCGCATTCGCCAGGCGCGGTGGGTGCGGATCGCCTCGGCCTCGCTTTGTGCCGTCATCGCCCTTGGCCTCGGTTCATTTGTCTATGTCGAGCGACGCGAGGCGCACATCTACTACGAAAACACGGAAGGGCATCTCGCTGCGCTCTTGGAACTACCGCCGGGCATGGACGATTCCCAGCGCGCGGCCCGCTCGGAAGACGCCTTTGATGCGGTGGCGGGTTATCTGCTCTGGCATGAGACCGGGCCAGAGCGCTTTGACGAGATGCGCCGTCTCTTCACTGAATACGAGCATCTGATGCCGGCCAAATATGGGATCGACACTTCGGGCCTTGATACGCTGTTTCCTTCTATTCCAGCGGATCAAGACTGGCCGTTAACGCTGACCTATTCGACCGACCGGGCACTGAATGACTGGTACGTCAACCTGTCCTGGGAAGACATGGCAAAGTTCTTCTCCGATCTTTGGGGGTTCCCGGTCCCTCGACGCATCAAGCTTATCGCGTCGCCAAACCTCCCTAAAGATGAGGTGGAAATCGCAGCACCCGGTCAAGAGCCACTGAGTATCTCGATCCCAACCTTCGAGCATCACCCTTTTATCAGATCAGATGAGTTGCAGGGGCCGGAGGCGGCGTTCTTCGATTTCATCGCCGACGAGCGTTTTGTCATTGAAGGGGTCGATACCGACGCAGAATACTTTCACGTCCCACGATGGACCCTGCCGATCTGGAAGATTACCGGAAATATCGCAACCGACGGAAGTGGAGCAGTCGCGTTCAAAGCGGCGTTGGAACTCCAGAAGAGACCTACCGTTCTTATTCCAGGCGGTATCGGTGATGCTCTCATTAACCGGGTTCCTGCGCAATTTAGGAGCACCATGCAGGAAGCGCGTGCCGCCCGCGAGGGTCGCTTGATCGAAGATCTCTGGGAAATTATCAAACTTGGCCGCGGCCTGAAAAACCTGCCGACCATTCTTGATTTTGCGGCCGAGCATCCCGATGCTGCTTCAGAAGATCTTGCCGCGCGGGTAGACGAACAGATGGGAATCGCCGAGATCTATCCTGGTGGGCGGTTCGCAGGCCCCTGGCCTGATGCTTCGGAAGCAGACATCTTCAGGGGAGATGAGAACGATAGGGCAACCCGGGTCGCCCATGCTTTGCCTCCTGTCGCTCAGCAAAAAGATGAACTGCAGAACGACGCGCCTGAAGAGGCACGCACGCCGACGCCTATCGTGCAACAGCAGGCTTACCAGGAAGTTATAGGCTGGCTGCCCGACGTTGAGACGCGCCCGATCCGCGTGTTTCTGGGCGCCGAACTGTCTACCGAAGCGAATGACGCCGACGGCTGGCCTCAGGTGCAAAAAGCCGTCGAAGGGCTTCGCGATTGGCATTGGGAGCGCCATGGCCAGACGCTGCCCGGTGTCAGGTTTATCGACGAGGCTTACGCTTTGCCCGATCACAGCTTTCGGATCGAGTTCTTCGATCAGACGGCCGAGAATGAGGGGGCGGTCGTCATCGAACACCCGCCCGGTCTGGGTCTTGAGACGCTGATGGACGAGATGCCCTATCGCGTCGACAGTTTCCGGCAATGGATGATCACGGCCGAGACGACCGCCGCGTTTCTCGATGGTCTGGAACCGCCATTGCGCGATTGGCTCCAAGAGCGATATTCAGTCACCGACCTCAAACGTCTGCAACGCTATTTGATTGCACCATCTTATCGGGAACTGGCTGTCGATGCTGCCGAGTTTTCCGCTGCGCGGTCGCCTCCAGCCGAGCGATCGTTGCGGGATGCCGACAGTCTTCTGCGGTCCTTGGTTTTCTGGGACCGGGTCGGTGATGTCATGGATGTCGATTTCGTAACACAACGCTTGTGGGACACGCAGCGTCGTCTCATGGCCCCGGCCACGCTGCCTGACAGGCCCGCCGACCCGGCCGCTGCATCGGCATTCGACGGTGCGCGCTACCTTGCCGACAACAAGCTGTCTGAGGCGGCCAGAGCATTCGACGCTGCTTTGGAGACATCGCCGGACCTGGCCCGCGACACGTTCTTGGTTGCCTATCCAGCTTTCGTGCATGCGGCGCGCCGACAGACCGTCACGGAATACTGCCAGATTGATCGCCTTTGGTGGATGCAGCATGATGAGCGGGCGGAACTCTCCGCGATGATCGACGAGGCGCAGTCGGGTGGGACGCCGGAGGCAGCACGTGGTCTGATGATCTGTGCTGTGGCGCAGTACCTGCCGGACCGCCGGCCGCAAGCGCGGCTCGACGCAATTGACCGGCTGATCGAAGCCTACCCGGACGCCGCGCTCTGGCCAACCGATCAGGCGCAATGGCTGGCCAAGGAGATCATTGCACATCACTCGGTCCTGGACCACGACCCGGATCGTGCCGCTTTCGCTGCGGCTCTGGTCAATCGGGTCTTCATGGCGTCCGATGACGGCCGGGCCTTCTGGGACATCCGCCAAGCCTGCCCGGCGGAAGAGCCTCGACAATGGTGCGAGGATCTCGTCCTGAATGCAGCAGTTTCAACGCATCTCGCGCAGCCCAAGATCGGTCTGCTGGCTGCTTACGGTTTCTCCTTCTCCGGTCGATCTGACCGCTTGAAAAAGGCCGATCAACTGGCCAGCGCCTATGCGCGCCACATGACCAACGATGATCCCCTGGCACCAGACGTGCGCGATCAAAACCGACAGATCCTGGACTTTGCTCAAGCGAACATCGCATTTAGGCAGGCGCTGCGCGATGGGGCTTTGAACGATCCGGACGCCGAAGGTATTCTGGCAGCGCAAGATACGTTCCGGTCGCTTGCGGTCTCTTCCATGCCGGAGATTGCACTCCAGTCCTATGCCGCGCTTACAGCGTTGCTTCATGCGCTGGATCGTGCAGCGGACGCTTTGGACGAGGCCGTGCCGGACCAGTCGGGAAACCGTGCGCTTGCGCTGCAGCTTGATCTTTTGATTGCTACCGGACGGATGTCGGACGCCCTGGAGATCGTTGACGGTTTCTCGGACGAGAGCGTCGATGATCTGTTCGACAAGGCGCGCATTCGGACGTTGGCCGGAGCGTCGGGGTGGGAACGGACGGCGCGACGATTTCTTGAGACGAACCACAGATATGTACCCTACATCGCGATGATCATGTTCGGCACCAAGGCTCTTGATGCCGAGGATGAGGCCGAACAGAAGCTGCAGCAGTTGTGGACGACAATCACGCCCGCCAATTGGGAGGCGCGGCTCAAGGTCGGCGATCCGTCGGTGTGGCAGGAAATGCTGATCGGCTACTATCTGGGCGAGGTCGAGCGATCGCGGCTCTTCGATCCGTTGGAGACCGAGCCGATATTCAGGGCGTCGGAGTTTGCGTCGCTTCCTCTCTCTCGGCGGGGCATGCTGACCGAGGGCTTGTTCTACGAAGCGCTTTTGTTACGCAGCCGCGGCGATATGGCGGCAACCGAGACCAATCTGCGCCGCATCCGCAATCTTGGTTACGCACTTTATCATGAATTCGCCATGGCCGGATATCTGCTCAATGAGATCTCGAATGGCGCTCAGTAAGGAAGAAAGAACGGTCAAGAGGTCCGCTCACGAGTGAGCGCGTTGGTCTGAGCGATGACACCCGGAAGCTGGAACCAGCAGCGCGCCTGTCCGCTTGGAGGGCGGATCGGAGGGCAATTCATGCCAAGGGTCCAACTTGCCGCAGTC
>CALCOY010000068.1 GCA_937897325.1 uncultured Shimia sp. | reverse complement strand
AGACCCTCTCTTAGCTCACACAGCAATCTGTCCCAAAATCCCTGACAACGGAAAGGCCTTGTTCCTCGTCCAACACCACAAGCACTGCGTGGTAGAGCCATCGTGGATCGGCATCAGGTGTGACGTGTACCGCAAAGCTGTTTTGTGCGAGCGCAGAGCGAACCTGCCACGGCCCTGGACCAGCGAATGCCTCACGTGGAACGGCTCTAAAAGCTGCAAGAGTCCGGTCAGTCGTCTCGCAATCCGGCAATGCGCCCATAAGGCGAAGTTGATCGACACAATGATCTGCGTGCATCTGACTATCCATCAGGTTCCTTACGTCCATCTAGCTCGACTACCGGACCATTTGTACGCGCCAGGGAAAGAAGCTCGACTAGAATGCCTTAAATGTTCGGATAGCGTCATTTCTGACTTTCGAAACGCTCCGGTCGACCGGTATCAACGAAGTCAGGATATCAGTCTGCCACCGCAGCACAATCCGCGAATCCGCCATTCATGCGCCTTGCAGCATCCGGTAAAACGGGCTCTGAGCCGCCCGATGCCGACGCGTCAAAGCGGTTGCAGCACGTAGGTTCAAACCGGTCATCAGGCCTTCAGGCCAAGCCCCTTATAGGGTGACTTTTCGCACCATGAGCGACCGTTGGCGGATCAAGGGCCGTAGTTCACGCGACTGGCGACGAAATCTGACTGCGAGCCAAGTCTACCAGATGCTGCACTCCACCAAAACGACCGGAAAACCACGATCTGCGGTCATTCTCTTTGGCAAGTACTTCGCCAGCTCTATGGGCTCCGCAAGACAAGTCTGAACAAACTCAGTCAAGGGCGATCCAATTCTTTAGGAGGCCTAACCGTCTCTTGCACAGTATCGAAGGTCAGGAACGATTGAGCGTAGGCATGTGGTTGGCAAAACGGCTTGATGTTCCCTGAACAAACTGAAATCATACCCGCACACAGGGGTGCTCCGTAGTGTCGGGGCTGAGATGCAGGGCGCAAGTCCTCGATCCCTTGAGCTGATCTGGGTAATGCCAGCGGAGCGAGGTGAACATGTTCTCAGGGGCGCAAGTCTCATTATATCCGATGTCCGACGATTTCGTCGACATCATTCGCAACTCAATCAAATCACTGGATCCATGGCGCGATCGGCTGAGGTTCGAAACCGACTCTCTGTCGACCCTCGTGGTGGGACCGCCGGAGGTGCTTTTTCCGGCGATGTGCGATCTGTTTTGCGCCGCTGCACGATCCGGTGTCCACACGACGATGCACGCCACCGTGTCCCGCGGCTGTCCGGGCGAGCCCGACGATCCGATTTGCGTACCCGTTGCAGGGGCCCCGCGGGAGATGAGCCTGGCGAATCGCGTGATGGCCCGTCGCAAAACGGTCGCGGTCGCGCCGATCCGGGAGCAGACCATTGCGGCCCAGCTATCGCTCTACCCGCTTGGGGTCGGGCACCATATGGACGAAATCTATGGGTGCATCGAGTTTCTCAAAAGCTCGGGCACGTTTGATCGCTCCAAGAATTTCTGTACGGCACTGCGCGGCGATGCAGGCCCTGTGTTCGAGACCCTGAGCCAGACTTTCACCGGCTTCGGGCCTGACGCGGGCCATCTCGCTATGGATGTGACGGTATCGGCCAATTCGCCAAGCGATCACTGATCGACCGGTCGCGCTCCGACGCGCCCAATCAATCCCCCAATTCCATTCCAACAGGAGGCTGCTATGTCCAACCCATCCGTCTGGACTCTCCGTGAAACCCTCATCATTGCCGTGCTCGGAGCCGTTTTCGGCGTGCTTTATCTGGGCTGGGTCCAGGCCTGGCTTGTGCTCCAGGCGATTTTTGGTCCGGTCACGATGGATGTCGTAATGGGCTTCTGGTTCATCGTGTCGATCATCGCGGCCGCCATCATCCGCAAGCCCGGTGTCGCGCTCGTCTCGGAAGTCATGGCCGCCGCCGTGCAGGTCTTGCTGGGCAGCCCGGCCGGGTTGCTTCTTTTGCTTACCGGCCTTGTCCAAGGTGCGGGAGCCGAGGCCGTTTTCGCCGCGACCCGCTGGCGGCGCTATTCGCTTCCGGTGCTGATGGCGGCCGGGATGGGGGCCGCGGTGTTCTCCTTTGCCTATACATGGATCCGCTTCGATTACGGCAGTCTGGCACCGGGACTTCTGGTGGCGATGTTCGCGCTGCGGTTGGCATCAGGCGCACTGCTGGCCGGGCTGCTGGGGCATTACATCATCAAGGCGCTGTATCGCACCGGCGTTTTGTCTGGGCTTGCGATTGACCGGGACACTCGCGCCGCCCGTGCCTGATGCGCTGTCATATGACCGCGTCGCTCTGCGTCATGCCGGGGCGATCACCGACGCTGTCGGGCCGGTGTCTCTGAGCCTCGCGCCGGGCGAGCGCGTGCTGTTGCTTGGCGCATCCGGGGCGGGAAAATCCACTCTGCTGCACGCAGCGACCGGGTTGTTCCCCGTCTCCATCCCCGGTGACAAGAGAGGCACGATCCGGCTTCAGGGCCAACCGGTCGACAGCCGGAGGCCCGCGGATTGGGCGGACACCTGCGGCTACCTGTTTCAGGATGCGGGTGTGACGCTGGCGGGCTTCACTGTGCGCGACGAGATCGCGTTCTCACTGGAAAACCTCAGCGTTGCGGCGGCCAAAATTCCCCGGATGGTCGCCAAGAGTATGACCCGCGTCGGCATTCCGCAGTCTTGGGCGGACCGGCGCATCACGACGCTTTCGGGGGGAGAGCGGCAGATGGTGGCGCTGGCAGCACTTCTGGCGCAGGACGCGCCGGTGACGGTCGCGGATGAACCGGCCGCCAGTCTCGCGCCATCGGTTGGCCGGCGGATGGCCGATCTCTTGCTGGCGCTGGGCTGCAGCACGATGGTTGTGGAGCACAAGCCGGGTCCGATCCTAAACCGAATTGATCGCTGTGTCGCGTTAGGGCGGGATGGACGTGTGATGGCCGAAGGCGCACCGCGTGACGTGTTGCACCAGCATGACGCCGCCCTGGCCGAGGCGGGCATCGCTCTGCCGTTGGCCACACGCTTGCACCTGGCCATGCCCGGCCTGATCGATCCTCGCATGCCTTTGCAAGACGCCCTAGCGTGCGTCCCGCGCAGTCGCACAGAAAGGTTGCGCGACACAGTCTTGCCGATCGCGATCCCGATCGGAGAGGAAATCGCCGCATTGGACAGAGCAGATTGTGCCCCGCCCTTCGGTCCTGTCGTGCTGCGCGATGTGTCGATGTCCCTGCGCGCGGGGGAGGTCCTCGCCATTCTGGGGCCAAACGGCGCCGGCAAATCGACACTTGCCGCCTGTCTCTCGGGCCTGTTGCCGCCCCGCGCTGGCCGACGAACAGGGGCACCGGGGGCAGTGGCGTTCCAGAACCCTGAAGCGCATTTCAGCCGGGAATCGGTGCGCGCCGAGATCGAAGGGCTCGACATTGCGCCCGAAGGCGTTGCGCCCATTCTTGAGGATTGGGCGCTTGCGCGCGTTGCGGATCAACATCCGTTTACCCTCTCGCAGGGCCAGAAACGCCGCCTTTCGCTGGCGCTTCTTGCGGAAACCGACAGATGGCCCGTGCTGATCCTCGACGAACCAACCGTCGGCCTCGACGGCGCCGCGGAAACCGCGCTTGGGCGGCGGATCAGGGTGCTGGCACGGCAGCGGCGTGGCATCGCGGTCATCACCCATGACATGGATTTTGCCTTATTCGTCGCGGATCGCGCGGTGCTTTTGGATAGGGGCGCGGTCCAGTCCGACTGCCCATGCCCGGCGTTGATGCGCGACACCGCGCGCCTGGCGGCGGCTGGGCTGCTGCCGCCCGAGGCCGCACCGATTCTCGACTGGTTGGAGGCGGCATGCTGAAAACGTTTCACCCGCTGCCGAAGCTCGCGCTTTGCCTTGCATGGATCGGGGCGTCGCTGGTCGTGTTTCGTCTGTCCTTTCAGATCGCGCTCTTCGCGGCAGCCATGCTTCTTTTGCTGGTCGACGCCCGCATCCCGCCACGACGGTTGCTGCTGCTGATGGTGCCCTTCGCGCTGTTCGGTTTCGGCTTCTTTACGACCTCGATCCTGTTTCGCGCCGAAGCGGGTTTTGCGGTGCAAATGGCGCAGGAACAGGGCGGCGCACCCGATGTGGCACCGGGACTCGTGCTCTTTTTTCGCGTCCTGGCCTGCGGCATGACTTCGGCGGTCTTCGTCCTGACGACCGACCCCGGACAGTTTGTGCGTGCTCTGATGCAGCATTTGCGACTGTCCCCGTCCTTGGGGTTCGCCCTGATGCAGGCGATGCATATGGTGCCCGATCTCCGTGCCGAGATGCTGCAATTGCGTATGGCGCGCGCGATCCGATTGGGTGGAACGCTGCGGCGCTTTCCGGTTCCCGGCGAGGTGATATCCCTGGCGATCCCACTTCTGGCCTATGCCATTCGGCGCGCGACGCGCGCGGCCTTGTCATTCGAAGCGCGGGGGCTGCAACCGGGTCGGCCCCGTTCAAACCTGCCCCAGCCCCCGATTAGACGCGCCGACTGGACCCTCCTCTTTCTCGGGTTGGGGGTTCTCGCTGCAACGGCAGCGATCATGTCCATTCAAGCCGCATGAGCGTGCCGCCAAAGGACAATCCGCATTTCAAAGGAAGCTCTGGACGCTAAGATCGCACCGTTGCAAGGCCCTTCGCAGCCGCTCGAAACCCCGTTCACGCAGCTGTCGCACCCGTCTTTCGAAACACCTTATCGGGCGCCAAGAGCCTCCAGCGTCGCCGGTGGTTCAGCGATCTGTGTTGCGATGATGATGTCACGTTCGCGATCCGGTAGTGCCTGAAGGGCTGTCGCAAGCGCCTTTCTCAGACCCGCAGCTTCTAGGTTTTCCAGAGTTTCTGGCTCATGGAGGCTTGCCGGATCCTCGAGCAGAGCAAGGCGATCAATGCCATCTGATCCCTGAACGGGTACATTCAGTGAACTATCTGCGCCCGTGACCTGTTCAAGCAAAGATGCGGCCTCTCGCAGATCCAAGCCCAACGCTTCAGCAAGCTTCCTGTCCACGGCGGCCTGATCCATGCCAGGATGGGCTGTCGGATAACGGAGTTGTTCGCCCGTATGAAGTCCTGAACCTCGGCGCGCGCCCACCAAACGGCATAGGTCGAGAAACGAAACCCGCGATCCGGATCAAAGCGATCCGCGGCTTTCATCAATCCGATCTAGGCTTGTTGCATCAAATCCGGGTCGGCCTCACCAGGCCAGCGCTTGTGTCGCTTCGCGACCGAGGCCGACAAGGGCGCGAAGGCATGTATCAGGCAATCGCGTGCGTCCCGGTCGCCATGCATCTGCCAAGCGCAAATCAGCGTCCGCTCCTCCTCCGCCGAGAGCATCCCGGAGATCCGGACACGCTGGGCACCCTAGATGAGATGTGTAACAGGTTTATTCATGGCTATGACGGCTTAATTTCGAAGCGATACTAATTCTCAGCCCAAATGATTGTCAAACTGATTTCGCTTCGCTATCACTTTGGCATGATACGTGAGACGCAAACACCTGACCGGATCGCCGAGCTGCTCGTCCATGTCGGGCGTGCGGCGCGGAGCGAAGATGCGGGCTCTGGGCTGACGGCCGCTCAGTGGACCTGTCTGCGCTTTTTCGCCCGCGCCAACGGCAGCAGCCGCACACCCTCGGGCTTTGCCAGCTTCCAGGCCACGACACGGGGCACGGCATCGCAGATCGTCAAGTCGCTGGAACGTAAGGGATTGGTTGTGGGGACGAGATCCGACCGGGACCGCCGCAGCGTGTCGTTTGACCTGACCGATCGTGGACAGACGATGCTGGCGAGTGATCCGTTGCGCGATCTGATTGACCTGATCGCCGGTCTTGCGGCCGACGAACGCGACAGCTTTCTGACAACGCTGTCCCGCCTGGCGGCAACCTTGGCCATGCAGCGGGACGTCCCCGCGTTTGGAACGTGCGGGGATTGCAGCCATTTCGCGCGCGCCGACGACAAAGCCTATTGCGCCTGCATGGCAGAAGAACTGGCGCTCGTGGACATCGCCAAGCTCTGCGCGAGCTATGCCCCGACAGGCGAGCCGCTGAGGCAAGGAGACAGACATGACGCAGAGTGAGACCTCCGCAAGCCCACGCATGATCGCGATAAGCAGCGGCAAGGGCGGCGTCGGCAAATCCACGGTGACGGCAAACATCGCCGTGGCCATGGCCGATGCGGGCCTGCGCGTTGGCGTGGTCGATGCCGACATCTATGGACCGTCGATCCCGCGCATGCTGGGCGTGGCATCGGGGAAGCCCGCGATGTCGCCGGACCGGAAGGTCGTGCCCGCCGAAGCCCATGGTGTGAAAGTGATGTCCATGGCCATGTTGTCCGACGATGACAACCCGGCGATACTGCGCGGACCGATGGTGGCGAAGTACCTGCAGATGTTTGTGCGGCAGGTCGAGTGGGGCGCGCTGGACCTCTTGCTGCTCGACCTGCCACCGGGCACGGGCGACATCCAGTTGACCCTGGCGCAAGCCTTTCCTCTCTCGGGTGCTGTGGTCGTCAGTACACCGCAGGATGTCAGCCTGAGGATCGCACGGCGCGGCCTGCGCATGATGGAGCAGGTGAATGTGCCGATCCTCGGTGTGATTGAGAACATGAGCGGCTTCACCTGCCCGGACTGCGGTAAGGTGACCCATATCTTTCACCAGGGCGGCGGAGAGGTGATCGCGCAAGAGCTCGGCGTGGAATTCCTGGGCAAGGTGCCGCTTGACCCGATGGTGGTCGATTGCGGGGACGACGGCCGCCCGTTGGTGTACGCCGCGTCGAACAGCCCTGCGGCCGCAGCCTATCGGAGCATCGCGGCCACGTTGGCCGGAACCCAAGGTGACATCGCCGGACTTACGTCGCCCTTTGCATGGACACTTGCCGACGGCACGGGAAAACCGGCCCCCGCACCGATCACCGAAGGTGGCCCGGGCGATCGCCTCGCAGCGCTGGATCATGACGAAGGCGCGCTCAGCTTGCGCTGGGCAGACGGCACAAAGCAGTTGCTGGCCGACCGCGATCTGCGTCTCGCCTGCCAATGCGCGCAATGCCGGGAGGAGATGAGTGGCAAGCGGCTTCTGAACCCTGACGATGTGCCGCTGGATATCCGCCTGACCCGCGTGTGGAGCGTCGGCAACTATGCGCTTGGCATGGCGTTCAGCGATGGCCATGACACCGGTATCTACACGTTCAAGGCGCTGCACACGATCGTCGGCACTGAGCTTGAAGATGTCTGAAGCCGCTATCCGCCGCCGCATCCGGGCGAAATCCTCGGCGAGCGATCCAGATGTTGTCGGCTTCATCCTGGACGCGCCAATCCAGCCGGGCGCATCCGTCCAGTTCGACGCCGCAGGGGACGCGCCCCTGGCGCGCGCGCTCTTCGCGCTGGCGGGTGTGGTCCGCGTCGAAGTCTGCGGGACCACGATCTGGGTAAAGAAGCACAGAGATGCGGATTGGGTATTGTTGAAACCCGCCGTCGCCGGCGCGCTCCGGTCGGTTCTCGACGAAACCGACGCGCCGCTTGGTCCAGATACGCACGCTGATAACTCGCCCGACACAACACTTCTCAGTGCGATAGAAGATCTGCTGAACCAGCAGGTCAATCCGGCCGTCGCCGCGCATGGCGGTCAGATTTCGGTGGACAGGGTCGAGGGCGGCACCGTCTACTTGCGCATGTCTGGCGGCTGCCAAGGCTGCGCCGCGTCTTCGGCGACGCTTCGCGAAGGCGTGGAACGCATGCTGCGCGCCGCTTTGCCGGAAATCGACAAGATCGTCGATGTCACCGACCATGAAGCAGGGGACACCCCGTTCTATGCCCGGGATGATGGCCCATCGCCGGTGCTGAACCGGCCTATCCCCGCCGATGTGATCGGATGGGAAGATGGGCAGATCATTGTGGATCCCGATTATCTGGCCTCAAGGCTGGGCATCAGCGGCGAAAACCTTCGCGCCTGGCTGCAGCGGGGAGACATCGTCGGCGTGACCGAAACCGGCGAAGGCTCCGACAGTGGTAAGACCCGGGTCATCGTTCGCACATCGACCCGCGCTTGGGCGGCGGAAGTCGACGCAACCGGAGCCGCCCGCGAGATCCCGCCCCCGCGCGTGATCGAGGCGGCGTCAAAAAAGGAGAAGGACCTGTCGAATCGCGTCCGTGCCCATCTGGAAACCCTCGGCACGGACGAAAGCACGATCACCTACGGCGCATTGGCGCGCGCCCTCGGTCTCTGGACCCCGGGCTCGATCGCCAACGTGACCCGGGCTCTGGAATCCACGATGCGGGAAGACGCCGGAGCAGACCGCCCCTTCATCGCATCCCGCGCCGTCAATCGCGGACGCGACAAGCTTCCGGGCAAAGGCTATTTCGACCTCGCCCGCGCCCTGTCCCGCGGACCACGGGACGGCGAAAGCGAGGTGGACCACCACGCCAGAGAGCTGAATAGCCTGCGCGAGGCAATCGCAGAGTAGGCATTATCTGGTGCGCCCTGCGAAGGATAAACAACCAAAGTAACTTACAAAATCCGCCGCTGGTGGCCCTCTCTGGTTACAAAGTGCTGAAAATGGCCATTCAAACAAAGGTTTCCGATGTACGCTTTTCCCGCAGACCGGTCATCCAGGAGACATATTGACAATTTTTTGCACAATCTGGCCAAAATGCTGAGGTAAAGAGCAGTAACCGCCTCAGCTCAGTTTCCAACTCGGGTTGTGGTAGAAACCATGAGGCTGCTCTTGTTTTGTTCAGGCGTATTTCTGGCGTCTCATGCCTTCAATCCAGTTGAACGCATGTTCACGTGCAGCTTCGCGGTCCCAAGCGAATGCGTCATCCCCATAAGAAACTTCGAACTTCTCGAAATCCTCAAGAGCAACTTGCGCCTCGAACTCAGCATCTTGTCGGTGGTACTCAAAATGATCTGCAATGCAGATCGCCATCTCCGCCAAGTAGTCGTTACGTTTAAGGTCATTTGCCAAGCGTCCATCCTCCCTTTGGCAAGGGTTGTACTGCAGAAGAAATTTCAACTGAAGGTATAGTCCAATTCTGGATTTTGGCAATCAACTGAGCAAATTACTGCTGACGACCTCGCCTCCCACCCTCTTCACCATTCAACTCACAGACGCCCTTTGGCCTTCGGACCGCGTTGAACTCTCATCTCTGCACGACCACCTCTAGCTCAATGAACATCGTAGCGTTTCGACAGCGACAGGCTAACCGCCTGGCCCCACGAGGATGGCTCAAATGTTTGGTGAACGTCGCTGTTCTCATATGCATCTATATCACCGCCAGTTTGGTCTTCCGGCCGATTGATCCTCTCGTCGCAACACTTACCATCTGTATGGTCTTTGTAGTTGCGAGATTCCTGCTCAAGGACGAAGATGTCCGGTCGGAGTGGAATGCAGGGCTTGCGGCGGCCGGTGCAATTCTCGGGATGATCATTTTTGCTGCAACTTACAACGATCCTGTGGTCATGCTTCGCCTTTTGTCCATGGGTTGCATAATCGTTACCGGTTCTGATGCCTATTCGCTTCTTAAAGGTCGGGTGGGGCAGCAATCGGATGGCTTAGAGGAACCAAAAGCTGACCGGACGCATCGCATGACGTATCAAACCAGCCATCCTTAACAACCAATTCATCAAAAAAACGCAAGATCTACACTTAATTCATTTATTGCATTGGTCCTGTGTTGAGGTTCACAGCAAAGGAGACGGCAAATGAACATGATGGCTCATAGGCAATTGCCCCCGAGCGCCCAGGAGGCAGCGATTGCACGCGCATCAGGGCAGCTTTTGTCGCGCTATGTACAAAGCAAAGCGCCTCTCAAGCTGCGTGTCACCGATGGCGATCAGGCTGAACCGATTGAACTGCCGGCAGGTGCCGTCACACTTCTGATGGATATCCTGGAAGCCATGACCGCAGGGCAGGGGGTCACGATCATCCCCGAGAATGCCGAACTGACCACAGTTCAGGCCGCGGAAGTGTTGAACGTCTCCCGCCCCTTCCTGATCAAGCTCCTCGATGAGCAAAAGATCCCGCACCGCAAGGTCGGCAAAGACCGCCGTATTCGGATGGAAGATGTCATGGCCTATAAGGCCTCCATTGATGCAGAACGGGAAAGCGTCCTCGACCAGTTGGCAATAGAAGCGCAAGAGCAGGATGTGGGTTACGGCAAACCATGAGCCACTACACGGCGCTTCTGGACGCCAACGTTCTCTTAGCGCCCCGGCATCATCAATCCGGCGCAAGTCTTTTTCGAAGATGATCTTCGAGTAACCTTTACAGGCACACAATTCGAACCAGACCCAACGAAGGTGGACCCGAACAAGTACAATACATTCAATGGGTTCCCGACTGTGCCCGCGTCAGCGGGGGACTGGTCGCTTTTGCACGATCACCTGCGCGACAATCTCATTGCCGGAAATGTTCAAATGCTGCAATCGCGGTCCGCATAATGGAAATTCGCTGTTTCGCTTTGACCGTTCACTTGGGTGGGTGAAAATACATCAGCCCTTCGACTCTTCGTAGGCAGTCGCTGCATCGCTAAGAAATCTAACAGCATCGTCGAGCTCTGACTGGCTGTATGCCGCTGCTTGCTCTTGCAGCTTTGTCACAGTGCTGCGTTACAAGGGGCCCACGGTCTCAAACAAATGTTTCGTAGGATGTACAATGATCCCGCGCCGATCATCAGGATCACGATCAATAATTGATCGTTCGTCGGTTTATCGGTGGGTGCAGAAGTTCGGCCCGGAATTAA
>CALCOY010000067.1 GCA_937897325.1 uncultured Shimia sp. | reverse complement strand
GAAAAGGCGGCGTCGGCGGATGCCACGGGGCGCACTTCTCCCTGCCACTCTGCTCGTCCTTCTCGCGCTGTGGCTGTATGATCCTGACACGCTCACACAGGCGACAGCACGGGTGGGACAACCCAGTGTTGACCGTGTGATCCCAAGTCACCTGACGGTGGTTGACGGCGACACTGTGACTCTCAGAGGTCAGTCTATCCGACTTGTCGGCTTCGACACGCCGGAAACCTATCGAGCGCAATGCGCGTCTGAGCGCAGCTTGGGCGACGCGGCAACCGATAGGCTCCGCGACCTGCTGGCGCGGGCATCCTCTGCCGAATTGATCTATCTGCCGCGCCGCGACCAATACGGACGTGATCTGGCGCGGCTCGTGGTCGATGGCCGAGACGTCGCCGATACAATGGTGAGCGAGGGGTTGGCCCGCCGGTATACCGGCGGTCAGCGCCGTCCATGGTGTTAAGGATCAATCCAAAACTCAGCGGGTTTCCAAATTGATTTGCCGCACCGCCAGATGAATGAGGTTGCCACCGACTGCAGCTGTGCCGAGTATTGAAGACAGGATGATTAGGATCGGAACCTGCGCTCCTGCCATCATCTCAAAGACCATCAGCACCCCAAGCCACAAGAGTCCGACCGCAATGGCCGATAGGGAGATTGTGTCTTGGACGATTGATTTCTGTTCTTGCTCAAAGGGGGTTGGCATCGCGGCCTCCATAGGGATTTCCAATTCCGTATTGGGTCTCAGCTTCCGCGAAAAAGCCGTGAAAACCAAGAAACCATGCGCGATGTAGGCCGGTTCCTGCCACGGCCCGTCGCGCCCATCGGGGCAGATGATTGCCGGAATACCCCCAAAGGTAGACGTGATGTAGGCAACGCTCGATCATGTCAGCCGGTTTCTTTCTGTTTCATTGTGCGATCCAGTTGAAAGGTTAGACGCTCGATGCTGAAAAAAAATACCATGCTGGACGGTGGCGCGGCTGACTGCTGCGATGCCGGAACATTCCAACGATAGGAGTTTCCAGCATGGTAAAGAAAGCGACACGCATTTCGCGGTTTGTGGCGGCGGTTGAAGATCAGCCTGTCGTCGTTGGCCTTGATGTTCACAAGAAGACCTATTCGGTTGCACTCTTTTCAAAAGAGGACGGGCTGGTAGAGAGTTACACCTGTCCGGCAGGCGAGGCCGCACTGGCGCATCAGCTAGCAGAACTCGGCGTCAACATCGAACATATCGTCTATGAATCTGGCCCAACAGGCTTCGCGCTTTCACGAGTTTTGTCAGATGCGGGTTTTAACGTATCGGTCATTGCTGCCTCACGCATTCCACGCGGATATGCTGCGGCGGCCAAGAATGACCGACTGGATGCGGTGAAGCTGGCGACGTATTATGCGCGAGGGCTGTTGCGCCCCATTGCGATCCCGTCAGTCGAACAAGAGGGCTACCGAGCGTTGGTGCGTCGCCGCAAACGGATCGCAAAGAGCCGGGGCAAGATCAAACAGAAGATCAAGGGCTTCTTGCTGGCGTCTGGCATTGATGAACCACCCAGCATCCAAAAGTGGTCACTTGCAGCATCCGCCGACCTGACGGCGCTGGATGTGCCACCACAGCATCACATGGCTCTTGCCTCGATGGTGCGCGAGTATCTGTTTTTGCTATCGGAAGACAAAATGCTGCGTGCGGAGATCCGAACCGCCACCAGGCGAATGCATTCTGAGCGCTTCGAAAGGCTGACGTCCATCGTCGGAGTGGGGGAGACAGCCGCATCTAACTTTCTGGCCGAACTGTTCTCCCCAGAGAGGTTCAATTGGCCAGAGGAAGTGACCTCATATCTTGGTCTCGCCCCAGTGGTCAGTCAGAGCGGCGGCGGTGCAGCCCGCGCAAGGATCAGGCCGGTGGGCCAGAAACGCCTGCGCGGTATTCTCATCGAAGCCGCATGGCAATGGACCTGGCGTGACCCAGAAGCCAAGGAACTCTTCAATCGACATTTTGCGAAGCATGGGATCGGGCAGAAGGCCATTGTTGCTGTTGCCCGCAAGCTCGCAATCAAGCTTTGGCGGCTGGCGGTGGACACACCGCCTACGCCAATGGGGGATGCTGCGCGCGGGGTCCGGTCGGCATAACCGACAGTAAAAAAGGGCAGCATCCCCATCAACCGGCGCGTACCGAAAGAGGTACTCGGTGACCTTACATCATCCTGTCAGGCACGAATAAGAAAAGGCTTACGCTGATCGGTTAACATCTTCTGGACGTTGCTAACCCCGCCGCTAGTCAGCGCACGTGGGAAGGCTGATGCGTGGAAAATCAGAATGATATTGAATAACCATACATCGTGGTGTCCACTCCAAATTGGCCGTCAGGTTATTTGGAGATTTTCATGTTAAGGATTAACCAGCTGCTAAGCGTGATCGCCATTTGTGCAGCACCCTTCGGATTGGCAGCTGATCCCAGTTGTGGGACAGGATCAGGTTCAAACGGCTGTTACTACTTTTTTGGCGATAAAACTGTTCGAGAGGCACGACCTAAGTTCCTAACCTTTCAAGAGTTTGCCGATCTCAATCCTCACCTTGGGCAGATCGATGAGGAAACCGTCATTCCTGCGTTCACTGACCTTATGTATCTTTCGGACGGTTCGATGCAGTCACACAACATCGGTGTTATTGAAGAAATGATATTCTCTTATGAAAGTTCGGGACGCGAAATAGTCGTACTTGTAGGCAGCAGGGAATGTTTAGCGGAAGTACCAGCAGAATGCGGCGGGATCGGAATACCTACTACTGTATCGGACCATCTATTCAATGGCATCGACGTCGACCAACTTAACGAACTTAACGACTTGCTAGAGATAAACGAGAACACGATCTTCCCACCAAACACAATGGTGCGCACGCGTTGACTTAGGCAACGCAGGCTTGCTGGCATAAAAGGGCGAGGAACAACGCAGCCAGAAGACCTGTCGTCGCCGTCCTTGACAGTAGTCCACATAAGAAAGGGCCCCGCCGAAGCGGGGCCAAGTTGATCCTCACCACAAGGATACGAAAGTCTTGATCAGCGAGCGTGCGCAGCGCGCCAGTTGTCGCCTTCGGGGATGTCGTCCTGGCTTCGCGCCAGCACCGCACGCCGGTTCATGAGGGCCTGAAAGATCGGCGTAGACGGGTGATCGCCTCGATGGCCGCGCTGCGGGCGACGGATGCCAATGGGCCCATGCCGGTAGAACCAGATCGCCAGATCGACCGCCTCAAGGTCTGTCTCGCGATAGATCAGATCGAGCGGCATACACATGCCGTGGGTTTCCAGATCGCGGTTGCGCTTGTGCGAAAGCCGTCGCCGGTTCAGCACATAGCCGCAATCGCACCACTCTCGCACGTTGCTCCACCAGAGCCGTGTTCCTGGCGTGCGGTATTCGGTGATCGTCGTCATGGAAACAGCTCCAATTGAACGCCAGTCACGCGCTCAAGGCGGTTGCGCTCGGCACGTCCCTTCGGGTCGATGACCCAATCCTCGCCTACGCGCTCAATGCTGGCGTCCTCACCGTGCTGCGCGACGAATAGGCAATCGGCTGCTATCCGGCGGGCCTTATGCAGATCGGATGCGCGGTGGCCGCTTGGACGACGACACCACACCCCGGGGGCCCTGCCGCATTCAGGGCAACGCACGGCCAAGACTGGATGCCGATGGGCGGTGAAGTCAGGCATGGGCTTCCTCCAACTCTCCAAGGCGCAAGAACAGGTCTGACGCTAGAACACGGTCCTGCATGGCCCGCTGGCGGTCCTTGTTCTTGGACGCTGCGGCTTGCAGGTGGTGATAAGCCGCATGACGCTCGGCTAGCGGGTATCGGTCGGGGTCTTCAGCGATATCGCGGGCCTTCAGGATTGGGACAAAAAGGTCCGGCTTGGCGAACAGGTCGGCGATCCGCGACCCTCCGGCATCCGTCTTGGACAGTGGAAACGGCGGGCGTTTCAGGTCCAGCTTGCCAAGGCTGTAGCTGTGCAACACGCCCAAGAGACGGGACGGATCGGCGGGGTAGGGGGCGCAGTCCCAGACGCGGCGGATCGCACGTCCTTCCTCGGCTGGCAAACTGTCGATCATGCGACGGGCCTTGCGCCACTCTGCGGCCCGTTCTGACCGCCAGCGGGTTTCCTGCTGGTCGGACAGGACGGCACGGCGGGCCATGACTTCATCCTCGGTGGGCTGCTCCTCGGCAATCTGGTCGGCGAAAAGGGGCAAGGCGTCCCGTTCCCGCTGCTGTTTGCGGCGAAGGGCGGCGCGTTTGCGGGGTGTGTCCGTGAACACGAAGCTGGGTGTTTTCTTGAACCGCATGTCAATGATCCTCAACCGATGCCGCAAGGCGGGCCTCGTGCGCCTCTAGCCGTCCCAACAGGGCGGCGGTGAGGTCGCGCAGGGATGCACGGTCGGCAAGGTGCAGCGCGGCCCGTTGGCCCGCTGTGAGGGCTGCTGTGGGTGTATCCTGCCCCTGCGGGTCTGGGACACCCGCACCCACTACGCCCGCCGCCGTCAACACCTCGATCAGCGGACGCATCATCGCCTGTAGGGCGTCGGCGTCCACGCGATTGGACAGGGCCGATTTCTGGATCAGGGCAAAGGTCTCGACCATCTTCTGAACCCGGCCCGTGTTGGTATCGTTCTCGAATGCCATTGGTCTTGCTCCTGTCTGGAACGGGGCAGGGCGCGAACGCCCTGCCGCTGCTCTCACTCCATGCCTTCGGGCAACCAAGCGTCGATCTTGGCAGCTTGCGCTTCGGTGACGCCAAGGGCGCTGCGCAGGTCTGATTGTGTGAACAAGGCTTCCAGCTTCGCGGCCTTCTCGCCCTTTTTGAGCTTCGCAAAGGTCGTGGCTGTTGGGTGATCTTCGGCCAAGTCCAAAAGATCCCGCCAAATCTCGACCATGTAGGGACCGCCCACACGGCCAAAGAAGTTGGCTGCTGTGGGTGTCCAAACCTCGCGGGTGTCGGGCTTGGTGGCCTTATCGACCAGTGCTTGCAGCTTCTCGTCGCCGCCTTGGAATTGGGCGGCAAGGAAACGGACCAACTCACCGCGCACATGGACTGCGCCCTTCTTTCGGAAGGCGCGGAAGGAAGCGCCAAGGTCTTTTGCGTCCCACATATCGCGGGGTGGGTTGGTCGTCAGCCGCTCGTCCAGCGCGTAGCCATCAGCCTCGGTAGAGGGCCAGTTTGGCACTTCTGTGGTCGTGATCCCGAACGGCTTGTCCCACCGGAGATTGTGGCTCAACTGGTAGGCCAGAAGGTCGATTAAGAGGTCAGGATCGCGCAACGCCGCGTGTTGCCGCGCTCCTTTGGTCACACGGTTCAAGTCGTCGCGCAGCTTTTGCGAGATAGGCGACTTGGGACCATCGTTGCCGCTGCTGCTATGCATCGACTTACGCAGGATACCCGCCTCAACAGCCGCCTTTTTGTCCTCTGGTTTCACCAGTGCGCCGCTGATCTGCTGCACCCCGTTGCCATCGACATAGACATAAAGCCCCGCATGGCTGCGCTGTTCGTCGGTATACTGCCCGTCGATGATCGTTTGCAGGGCAGCAAGTTCGGCCTCGCCTGCGGCGTCCAGCACGTCGCCATTGGCGAGTTCAGCCAACTCGTCATAGCGCTCGGCTTCTTCTTCGGACAACTCGCCTTCTTCGGCATAGACCCGGCCAAACTTGTCCAGCCCCATGTTGTAGTGGCAAAGCCAACTGTCATGGATCGCCTCGACCCATTTCCAGCCTTCGGCCTGCAATGTTTCGACTGCCTCGGTCAGTTTCGCTTCGAAAAGATCGTCCAGCAAAGCCACATCGTCAAAGAACGTCTGCTCTTGGAAAAGATCTGCGGTCTTGCGGCCTCCGGCCTCGTCATAGCCAGCTTCGGTGACGTAGACGACGCGGCGGTCACTGCTGCGCACAGAATCCGGCTTGAGTGCCTGCTTGATCTGGTGATCGCTGTAATTCCCGCCCCGCGCCTGTTCCAGCACTTCAAGGGTGGCCTTCATGTCGTTGCTGACGGTGAAGGCGGCGGCGTTGGACAGGCTGATTTCGTTGGCCGCAAGGGCATCCAGAACCGGATCGGGCAGATGCGCCAGTGCAAGGCGGCGGTAGACGTGCTTTTCCTTCACTGCGAAGGCGCGGGCAATGGCTCCCACGGTGCCGCCGTTGGCTTCCATCTTGCCATAGGCACGGATTTCCTCGGCGGGGTGTAGATCGCGGCGGGCCACGTTCTCCATGTTCGCCCATGCCTCGGCGGTCTCGGCGTCGGGGGCCAGCATCACCATTGGGTTCGCCAGTTCGGGCCGTGTCTTGGCAAGGTCGGGGTGCTGTTCGGCCAGATATTGCAGGGCGCGCAAACGGCGTCCGCCCGCAACAATCTCTGCGGTGTCCTTCTTACCTGCCAGCCCTGCGATGGACTGGATCAGGCCAGCGGCCCAGATGCTTTCCGCCAGTTCGATCACGTCCGCTTCGGGCACGTCTTGACGTGGGTTCATGGGCGACAGGGACAGCTTTTCGAGTGGAAAGCGGGCCTCTGTGGCGATGATCTTTGATTGCTTTGTCATTGGGACATTCCTTGTTTTGTGGTGATGATTTTGGTATGGGTGCCCCACCCCTGACGGGGTGAGGCGAGGCCGCTTAGGCGGCGTGCTGTTTCAGAAAGGCGAGGCCGATCTTGGCGGAGAGACCTCCCTTTCTCACAAGCGCGATAGCTTCCCGCTTGCGCTGCTCGATAACTGCTCTGGTCATGTGTTCACCTCCTTCCCGACGCAGGCAGCGCCTTTGGCGCACCCCTGACGGGGCGGCCAGTTTCACCAATCGCTTGGAAAAAGGATCGTCAGCACGCGGCGCGTGTCGGCGAGTGACGTGGGGTTGGGTGAACCGCCTTCATAGGCACGGTCGTAAAGGTCGATTTTCCACCAGACCTTTTTGTCCATAACCTCCATCGTTCCCATTTCATGGGTTCCGTAGGGGTCAATATCTTCGTTGAAATCGTCGTATGCGGCGACTGCGGCAACGCAGGCGAGGACGAAACCCTGACCTTCCGCGTGAACCGCTTGGGTGTAGACCCATTCTCCCTGTCCGCCTCCGGGGCGTTTACAGCGAAAGGCATCGTTTTGTTCGGCAATTCGGGCGATATCCCGCGCCCGGTCGTCAACCGTATCAGCCATCCTTGGCCTCCTTGTGGTGATGCGGTCGGGTCTTGTGACCTCTTTCCGCCAATGGGCGACGCCTTCCCTTTCTGTTTTCTGGAAAATGCGCGCATTTTCCGGGGAACAGAGGGGGGAGGGCGTCAGCCCGACCCACGGGCCTGGAACGAAAAGTCATAGCCACCCCCCGAGGGGGCTTGTCGGCGGGGCGGCATTGGAAACCGTCATTTTCGACGCAGGAGAAAATTGCGGAGGGTCCGATGGCGCACCGTCGATGGCGTTATTGACTTTGCGGGCCAGGTCTGTTGGGCGGATCAAACCAATGGGAAATTGTCGACGGCCTTAGAGCGAAGCGGAGAGGCCGGCGTCCGCTGTGTTCTCGATCCCGCGCGCAAGCGGGATCCCCGCTGACTTCTATCGTTGCTGTTGCCGTATCAGGCAGCGACGGTGTGTAATGGCATCTGGGTTCTCTCTGCCTTGTTTCTGGAAAGATGAGAGGTGACGCATCGCGGGCTTGGTGTTCCCGTGGCGAAGCCCCGGCAAGCAGAAAAACGGTTTCCACCCGCAGGGCAAACCCACCGATTTTCGGCCTGCACCGCACCCTCGTTCGATGCGCTTTTCCACCTTCATCGAAACAAGGAGAAACCCAAATGGCACATTACACTCTGACCGTCCCTGTAAAATACGACGACAACGGCACCGAGAAGACCACGTATCGCCGGGTCGGCGCGGTGTTCGAGAATACAAAGCGGGACAGCGGCGAAACCTTCCTGACGCTCAAGCTCGACTTCCCGGTTGGTGTGACCGAGCTGGTCGCTTTTCTGCCAAGCGCCAAAGGCGACGTGACCGAATAGCAGCCCAGGGCCGCCGTGAGGCGGCCCATTCGTCGCTGTCAGAGACGCGGAAGCCGCCCCGATCTGGGGCGGCTTTCTCTTGGCCCGGTCTCAAATGGGGGCTGTCTGCCCCCGCGCCTTCCAGCCGCTCCCCCGAGGATATTTTTGGCAAGATGAAGGGGTGACAAAACCCTTGTTTGCGCAACAATACCGTATTATTGTAGCAACAGGATTAAGCCGGGGACGGCCTATGATCCCGCAAGGTGAAGACGCAAGTTTCACCCGAAGGCCGGGGCAGACGCTCCGGCTTTCGATTTTAGAGCGAGGGTTTCATGAAAGTTCTACTGATCGTCGTGATGTTCAATTTTGAAACCGGTTCTGAGTTGGAAACGCGGATGGATTTTGCAGATGTCGCAGACTGTCATGCCGCTGCATTGGAAACCTTTCAGGGCATTGACGCTGCCGTAGACATTCGCGCGATGGAAATCCCTGAAGGGCAGGAGATGTTGGAAGGCACGATGATTGCCTATGGCGCCGAAGGAAACGAAATCGGCATGTACGCCTGCAATGTCTTGCGATCGGGCGCTCAGTCGGTGGACGGATAGACAGAAAAAAGGCCCACGCCGTGGCGTGGGCCATTGCCGTTAGGCCGCATCTGGCTTGTCGGGCGGGATGAGCGTCTTTTCGTACTCAACCTCAATTTTGAGGAAACCGGGGATAGAGAGTGCGACGCTGAGACTGAGCTTGGCTTTGTGGCCGAGGCTTCGCAGGACAGAGCGGATTTTCTTCAACAGTTTTGTCATAGTGTTCTCCTTTTGGTTACGGGTAATGACGCAGCCCAAGCGACGTACCGAGGAGCGGGCCCGCACTTGGAGAGGCGCAACGAAGTGGAGAAGGGCGCAGCCCTTGCGGGGCCGGGACGGTATGTCTTGGTTCGGGCTAAGGATTGGCCGATATCCAGAAGGCGGCGCGTTGCTGAAAAACGCCTGAAAAATCCGGACCTAAGAGAAGACCGCCGCAAGCTCTTGCGAAATAACAGTAAACGCGCGATCAATTCGCATCGCCGGTGCACCGGCGCGGGGAAATCAGCAAGCCCTGTCTGAAAAGAGATATTGCCAGGCGGCCTTAGCGCGTGCCCATGGATTTTTTTGCCCAACGGCTACCGGCCGGATGGCGTGGGAATGTCCAGGGCTTCTGTCTAAACACTGCGCTCCCCTGCCCTGGCCGGGGGTCTTGCTGACATCCGGCTTTATGCCGGAGGCTCCCCGTTGAAGAGGTGGAGATTGTAAATGGGTAATTCGGTCAATGTGCGCGTAGGCCGCAAGATAAGGCAGCTTCGTTGGCAAAATGGTATGTCGCAGAAGGTATTGGCCGTTCGCCTCGGCGTGCCCTTGAGCGAGCTTGAGCAATACGAAATGGGAGAAAAGACGGTCAGCGCAGACCTCCTTTGGCAGGTTGCATCCGTTTTCGATCTGCGCGTTGGCGATTTTTTTCCTCTGATGGGGGACGAAGACCCGCAGGTCGTGAAACAGGTCGCATGTCTGGCGGACCTGGTGATGGATCGGCAGGCGATGCAACTCATCAAAGCATATGACGGGCTGAGTGCGGAAGAGCGGCGGAGGTTGTTCCCCATATCAACGGTTGAGAAAAGGAAGTCTTAGCCGTTTTGAGAATTAGGCATTGAAACATCGCATTGGAGGATTTCGTGGCGAAGGTGAATTTGAACGGCAAGACTCGGACCGAGCTGGAACGGTTGCTGAAGGACATTGATGCGGAAGTTGCAAGACGCGAGAAACAGAACCGCAAGGATGCCTTAAAGGCAGCGCGTGCGGCCGCGGCTGCGTATGGGTTCGCACTGGAAGATCTACTTGCCGCGCCGAAAGGCCGGCGGCGTGGCCCGCGCGGTCCGCAGCCGGCGAAGTTCAAGGATCCGGGGTCGGGGAAAACCTGGTCGGGGATGGGGCGTCCGCCGGCATGGTACAAATCCCATGTTGATGCTGGAAAACCTGAAGCTGAATTGCTCATCGCATGAGCGTTGATCGCGGCCCTGCGGGCCGCGTGGGCGAGGATCGTGACCCGAATGGGCGAAGACTACAGGCTTCGGTCGGCTTGCCGACTAGAGCTGATCCGGCTTTGCCGGACGCCCCCAAAACCCTATAAATAAGGGCGTTCGGAACAATATCTCGCTGCAACACCTGTCGCAGCTCGTGCGATCTGTTCTTGAATATTTCACCATTTTGGCCTATATGGGGGTCAGTAACGGGATGGTCTAACCGTCCGTTCATTGGCGGGCCTCGGCTCGCCTTTGAATTTTATAGCCCCTCGTGAAACACATCATATCGCCCGGTTTCGCAGGTTGTTCCCGAACAAAAGTGAAGCTTTTCAAGCAGTACCTCGATGGCACGCTGATCGGTCAATGAGCGTTGCCCTGTGGCGTGCAGATAGTGATTTCCTATCGGTCGAGCGGTAAGGTCGGCGATCTGAAGTCCGGTCGAATTGCTCTTCTTGTCCATCAACTCAAGCCGGAAATTCGAAAAATCGTAGGCGTCAACGGGCCCCATGAGCGCGCCCTGAACCGACACCTGCTTGTACGCTTTGCTGAGCGCTTCGTCTTCTTCGCGGCCACGCGCCTCGAAAACGATATGAAGCTCTTTGGCCAGCTCGTCAGGGTCATGAACCTTCAGGTAGCTCTCGATTTGTCGGAATCCTCTCGAAAGGGAAATGTGATACGGATCGTAAGACTTGTGCCATTCGGGTACTTTGGGCTTGTCGATCACCACGCAGAAGCATCGAAACTGAGCGTCCCGCATCAACTGCGTCAACTCATCCATAAAGGCGCGTCTGCGATCACCATTGAGCCCTTCGTATTTCGAGCGAACGGCGGGGTCTCTGATCTTGTCGGATTTCCGCAGGTCGCGCTCGTGCAGAACGATGTTGTCACAACCCCAATACTTGAACTTCAAACGATTGAAACGCGGGATCAGCTCGTTGATGTAGTGATCCTTCTCGAACATGCAGTAATTGAGGCAGAGCAACGGGTACTCTGGCGCGGCTTTCCAATTGGAATGGCCGCTCTCGTCGACATAAACGACGTATTTGCTGAAATCTGACATCGCAGACAACCTACGCCAAATTGCCGAAGCTCAGCAAAGAGATATCGGGCGCGGCGATCATAGTCCGCGCCGCCTGTGCAATCCGATGAGGCTGCCGATAAGGTTCAACTTGCCCCGGTTGTGTGCCTTGATCATGCCGCGCAAGGCCCCGCCGGGGTTCATCACCGGCGCAGTGGGGTGGTCGCGGTTTGCGTCGAGAAGCAAGACGCAAAGGGCGGCAGGGACGCGGCCCATGCGGTCGCAAGCTGCCGCCCAGGCCGTGATGTTGATGCCGAGGGGCGCGATCCGTGCGTTTGCCGCTTCGACAAAGGCATAATCAGGGCGGTCGCCACTTCGGACTTGCATTTCGAATTTGAAGTCCTCGCTCGCCAAAGAAACTGCATGATCCAGTCCGTATCTTCCCGAAAATAGCCCTTGAAGCGCCAAGGTTTCCGCCTCAAGCTCTTTTTCTCTGCAATCGACGGGTCCGTCAGGACCCGGCGCAGGATACTCAGAGTGCGCGGGCTTGCCCGCGCTCCGCTTATCCACGCTGGCGTTACATTTTTCAGAATGAATCTGCTGAATGTCCTCTTGTATAAAGGACCGGAAGGTTTCCGCCGGTTCACAAGAGGAATCAGCATGGTTTTCGATCCATTTGGTGAGTCTTATGCACAGGCTGGTTGCCGCCTCGATGTGCTGCGTGAGCCGAGCTTCGCCCATGCTCAAGAGCGTATCGGTCCGGGGCCAGGTCTCACGTTCCGCGATCATGTCCTGAACATCGTCGGAAAGTAGATCCTTGGGCGAGAGACGGGCCAGCTCGTCGCGGAAGGTAGCCCACCGGACACTGCGCGTGGCTTTAAGCGTCTTCATTCTGGCGTAGCGTTCATTGCGGGCCTCTCGAACACTCAGAAAATCGGTGAACCGCTCGATGAGCGGTGTCAGCACCAGCCCAAGCCCGGTGCCCCCGTGTCGGCTTCCGTTGGCCGCGGTGCGCCGTTCCATGAGACCATGCTTGAGCAAGGTCTTTTCATGTGTGCGGAGCTGGCGCGTGGAAATGCCGAGCTTCTGGGCAAAGCTCTCCTGGCGCCCATAGAAGATCGGTTCTTTCTCGGGGTCGATCCATGCGTCGGCTTCGGTGCAGCCGATCAACCGGGTGAGAATATCGGTGAGCCTTGGGCCTAGCCCGATGTCGCGGCCGATATCGGCCATCAGCGCGATCACATCGCGTCTGGAAAATCCCTGTGGAAGGGATGGGAACGGTTCTGTCCTCATGTTCTTGTCCTCTCATCTGCTCGTTGGACAAGACGGCGACAGGCAAATCTTCTCTGGTCGCACAAATGCGTTTTTTCTTGCCTGCATGATTCTGGAGGTGCTAAGATCAGATCGTATTCAGACGATGCAGAGTTGGCGCTCTGTGATCATGGCACCCCCGGAAGGTTCACCGCCTTGCGGGGTTTCGCTTTTCTAGGGTTCTGGTTTTCCTTTCATGTGATGGCAGAAACGTGCTGCCGGTTTGGTTGGGTTTGCACCCAGGGCTGGTCCTTCGGTTTCTGCGTGGACCACGCCAAGATGCACTTCCTCTGTTCGCACGAATGCGTTTTTTCTTGATCGAACGGGCAGGGGGGTGGTAAAACCAGATCAACGTCATAGCTGATCGAGAAGTTGGCGCTTCTTGGTTCTTGAGCCCCCCCGTTAAGGCCGCCGCCTTGCGGGGGTTTCGCTTTCTGGATGTCTCGTTCTTCCTTTCGAATCTGCTTTCGTCATTATCAGACGACTATACCATAGCTCGTTGCAGTTGCTCGGGCTTTGTCTAGGTCTTGCGTCTGGGGCTAATTCTTGTGGTTTCATCAAGAGTTAGGCCAAGATGCAAAGGGAGGGATCGCACAAGTGCGGTTTTTGCTTGCCGTATCGATGTCTTGGGTGATAAAACCGGGCTTAACGGATTGAGCCGTTTCGGGATTGCCGTCCCTAGGTCTTATCAAACCCCCCGCGAGGTTGCCGCCTTGCGGGGGTTTGCTTTTTTGGCTGCTCGCCTTCTGCCCCCTTTCGATTCTTGTTTTGTAACAACAGGCATACTATCTCTAGCTGCCTGTCGTAAATACGGTTTTGTCGTGGATCAGTGCCACCACATTTAGTAGTTCACCTGCTCAAAGCCGTAATTTCCTTCATAATCACGCCATTCCACGAAGACAGAGCGATGGAAAATGCCGGGGCAGGTCGAGCCAAAACCTGCCGTTCCAACATGCGCCTCGGGCAGGGCGGCGACAGAACTGCGTGTCCAGCGGAAATCGCCTTGTGTGCCGTACGTGCCCATGCGGACGTTATCTGAGCGATTGCAGTCACCGTCGCGACCAGACTCCCATTGGCGCACGTAACGCGCATCGAAAACGCGGATTGAGCGAACAAAGTTGAACTCCGCGCCGCTGATGTCGATGTCCGCGCGGTCTTGGACAAGCTGAAGGGCGAACCCCTCCGGCAATGGAGCCGCGTCACCACCGGTCAAGCGAACAACGGCGGGTTGCGGCTCCATGCCGTCCGTGAGTGGGGGCGCTTGAAATGTCGGGGCAGGTGCCCCGGCCAGTCGGCCATCAATGCCTGTGACCGGGGTGCCTGCCTCATCCACGGGGAAGGATTGCAGCGGTGCGGTCTGATCTAGCTCAAGAAGGATTTCATAAATCCTTTCGCTGGTCAGTGTGTCGGGATCGACGGTGTAGGCTGCGCCCATCGGGCAGCGCCATATCTGCAAAGGTGGCTCAACCGGCCATGGCGTGATGCGGCGAATGAATTCGGCGCGGGCTCTTGCGCATGGAACGGATGCAGGCCATCCACCGGATAGGCACAAGAGAATGGCGCAGTCGATTTGATAGGTCTGGGCCTCGGCACGTTGCGGTGCAGCGGTGATGCTGGCTGCTGCGAGCGCTGCAACGGCCAAGGCTGAGGATTTGAGCATATTCAGCATGGGGCCTCCTTGGTGCGCGCGTGAAAGATGTCTTACAATAATACGGTTTTGGCAAAATAATACTGTTTTGGCAAATGCTTTCGGCGATACGGCGCGCGTGGTGGCGTGTCTGACTTGGCAATCCTTGTGCAGTGTGGGGCGAGGGCAGGTGGTTGCTGACGTAGAAACAGGGGTCGTTTGCAGGAGGGCGCGAAATGACACTGCAAGCCCTGTTCGGGTTAGCCGCCGTTCGTAGACGACGCGGCGAAGACACCTGATGAGCAAACCTTGATTGACCACAATGCGAAATCACCGGATGCGGGACGGAGTTGCCGTTTGATGGTCCGGCCTTAACGTCCGCTTCTTTGGTTTGTATGCTTCGACCGTAGCGTTCGTGAACTGGATATTCTAGCGATGAGATTTGCGGCTCTTGCAGACATACATGGCAACTCATTTGCTCTAGAGGCTGTGCTTCAGGACATGGATAGCCTTGGGATCAAAGATGCTGTGAATCTCGGAGATTTCTTCAGTGGTCCATTAGATGCCGCCAAGACCGCGACTATGCTCATGGATCGTGATTTTGTATCGGTTCGAGGTAACCATGATCGATATCTCATTGAACAAGACCCATCTGAGATGGGGCCTTCGGACCGGGTAGCCTTCGATCAATTGTCGGAACAACACTTGCGCTGGATAGCTGATCTTCCGACAACACGATCTGTCAACGATGACATCTTCCTTTGCCATGCTACTCCGACAAGCGACTCAACCTATTGGCTTGAACGCGTAGAGGAAAATGGAGTTGTGCGTTCAGCGAGCCTGACAGAAGTAACTACCGAAGCCAACGGTCTAGAGGCGAACCTCATTCTATGTGCTCACACTCACATCCCGCGATGCGTTCGGTTGCAAGATGGCCGCGTGATAGTAAACCCCGGAAGTGTCGGCTGCCCTGCATACGACGATGAATTGCCCGTCTACCATCACATGCAAACAGGTACCCCAAACGCGTCATATGCCGTGCTAGAAAGGCAAGGTGATGAATGGAGCGTCACTTTTCGCTCTGTTTGCTACGATACAAAAAAGGCTAGTGATTGCGCTCTGGCAAACGGTCGACGCGACTGGGCACGGGCATTGCAAACGGGCTGGTTTGAAGAGTAGTCGTTTCAACGTGCTCCATTTTGACCCAAGCATCAAAACTGTTTGCAGCCATTGGTTCCTCGTGCAGCATCAGTCAATGTTGGGCTCATCAGGTGTCTTCGCCGCGTCGTCTACGAACGGCGGCTAACCCGAACAGGGCTTGCAGTGTCATTTCGCCCCCTCCCGCAAAAGACCCCAAACAAGGCTCTGGCTCTGAAGCGAACGGAGCGGCGTTACGCCGCTGGTTCTTTTGCCCTTTCCTTATCGAAGAAGGCGAAGACCTGGCTCATTACATCGCCGCCGATCTCTGGAATTTCGGTTAGCACGTCGTGCTTGGCGTTGCGGATCATCGAAAACTCGCCGTTTGGCCATTTTGCCATACGAGCTTTGATTGAGCCGTTATCGACTAAACGATCCAGCTCGCCACAGAAAGTGATACAAGGTGTTGAGGGGGAAGGGATTGACGATAGAGCGCGACACTCAGCCAGGGCCTCATAAAGCCAAGCCATTGTCGGTCCACCGATCTGTAGCTCTGGCGCTTTCTCTGCCTGTTTCACCCAATAGTCGTACATATCAGCGTTGTGCGTGAGGTTGTTGTCTTCAAAGGCCGTCTCAAGCACGTAAATATCGCCGCTTTCACCGGGAACATACCGATGTCCCTGGCCCAGGGCTTTTGCGGCCCAGGATAGCGGCCATGCAGCAATCCTTTGCGCCGCCGACATTTTGATACCCCACATTGGAGAGATAAATGCCGCCGCAGCCACCGGCAAACCATCAAGCATGGCGCGAAAGCCGATGCAGGCTCCCATGGAAACACCGACAAGATAATAGGGTTTGGGCATACCCAGCTCTTCAACAACTTCCATCATTGCAGCCACATCTTTCTGGTAGTCAGAAAAGAACTGAATGTGACCTGCATTCGGATCCGAAGCCATTCGGTCAGACAAGCCTTGGCTACGCCAGTCAATCACTGCCGTCGAAAATCCTTCGTCGGCAAAGCTCTGAGCGACCCTGCCGTATCGTTCGATGTAGCCAAACCTGCCGAGCATAAGCAGGATTGTTCCCTTCGCTTCGCTCTGCGTGTGGTAGGCCCCAACCCGAACGCGCACCTCGTCTTGAGTCTGCTTCCAATAAGCGCCCGCTGATGATGGGCCCTCTGCTATCTCTTCATAGAATTCTGCTTCTTCCATCACCCACCTAGAATGTTCGTAACTTTGGACCGGCAAGCACATACACAGTGGCGAGTGCACCCGCCGCCAGCATTACAGAGAACCCATTAGTGCGACCAACCAACACGAGATTAACCGACAAAAGGATGATCACCAGGAACATGCTGGTAATGGCACGTTTGTCTCGCGTGAAAGGGTAGTCGCTGTCATACAGCACCAATCTATCGAAGATACTGCGCATTTTCATAACGCAGACAATGAAAATCATGACCGTTACCACCATCATCATGAAGGTGGTGAAGTGGCTGATGGAATTATTGTCTAACCATCCGTTCGGGGGCACGCTTGCACCAAATGCGGTTGCAGCGTCCACGCGCAGCCATGTGACAAAATCCTCGCTGTCTGATTGGAGATAAGTAATCTGCAACTTGACCAATGTGGCCAGCCAAAGCGCGAAGACAACGACGCGAAAAACTGCCCAGACGACCTTCTGTCCCTCCTTGCGAAGCTGAGCGCGATCGACGGCAGGGCCCTCAAGCTCTGAGGTCGTGCAGATGTCTTCGTAGTCGAGCGTGACAATGATCGAAAACAGCAGTCCGAACATGAAAATCGAGATGTAAGACGCCGTATACATATAGCCGACGGCCGAGAGCACCATCGCCTGTGGGACGGAGATCACCTCTGGCCGTTCTAGGGCCACGAGGTATCGGTCGATTTGCACACCGCTGTTATCGCCTGTGAGATAGATGGGCAGGTAGATACCTGCCCACTGAAAACCAAAGACGAACAAGATGGAAAACAGCGCGATTGCCCAGAACGAAAAGGAAAAATCGTTCACCTTCGCATACCATGCGGCATTGCTCTTTGAGTTGATGGACATAACGCGATCAGAGACACACTTTGCCCGTCCCGAACGTCGCCAATATGTGTTCAAATTGCTGACGTAGAAAATGAACGCCGGAAGTGCTACGAGCGGCAAGATGGTCAGGGTGGGGGCCCAAATGAACCCAACTTGTTTCTCCAAACCTTCTTGCGGGCTGTAGGTCACGCTCAGCGTGCCCAACACGTAGTTCATCAAACCTAGGCCGCAAAAAACCAGCAGATATCCGAATTGCAGGTTGAGAGACGTCGCGCCGCTCAGCATTCGCTCGCATTTTTCTGCGAGTGTTTTAGCTGGCGGCTTCGTCTGCTCATCGGAAGTACCAATTTCATTGACGGTAAGCGGTTCGACCGGCGGAGCTGGTGGTACTAACCTTACTTCCACGCCATTCGTGCCACCCGTCAGGGAATTTTGCGTGCGCTTCTTCTCGCGCCTTTCCTTCGCTAATCTCTCCTTCGCAGCTTTAAGCTCAGCCTGCCATGCGCTCGCAGCTTCAGGATCACCGCAACCAAATACCCGAGCAAGCCACCGGATATTTGCATCGCTGATTCCATTATCGTTGTCCTGAAACCAAACCTGGACAGACCGCAATTCGACCCCTTCGAGGTTGCCATTAATTGCGGAAATGGCTTCGGCCAAAGTCTCAGGCGTCCACGGCCCATCGGCGTAGCCCTCGCTGTCCACTGGGCGACCAACGCCTGCTGCCGCTAAACGAGCAAAAAGTTGCTTAAAGTTCTCGTCCGTTTTCTGCGGCGCGGCAAAAAATCTACCGTTCTTAATCAATCACTTGCGCGCCTTTTTCGCGTTCTTTTGCGCCCCTTCGCGTACTTTATCGTGCATTGCAACGCTTTGTAAGCACAACTGAGGCGCGAAGCGGTTCACTGCCGATACGCGCTGATCTACTACGGGCGATGTTTTTGGTGGGGCCTACAATTCGGGGGGCTAAATTCATGGCTAAAGACTTTCAGGAGATCACAGGATACGTCGGATCGACCGTTGTTCTCAGTGTTCCTAGCCGCGTTCGGAAATCGCGGCCGACGGGCAAAGAACAAAAGCGACTTCATGCTCGCGCCGTAAAGCGCATTCTGGATCGGCAGACGGGCGAACTGGTTGGATGGCTGTACGAATGGAACACGGGCGAGCTTGTTCCGCGTTGGAAAGCGAAGGCGCAGACAGATATTGTTTACGATTGACTTTCTGTGAAATTCCGCTGAATTTTAGGTCAACAACACTGACTTATTTAACATAATAAACCTTACGCGCCTTTTGGGTGTGTAGCGGCAAAGCTAAAATGTCACCCATGAGCAATTCAGGAATGTCACTCTGCCCTCAAAAATCAATGAGGGTAAGCGGACATGGGATGGGTGGTTTTGAGCGAGCGCGAGTTGAACCGCGTGGAAGTTTTGGCGCAGGTCGACGATGGTCAGCTGAGCGTCGATTACGCGGCGAACATGTTGAGCCTGACACGGCGGCAAGTCTTTCGGCTGTTGAAGCGATACCGTCAGGATGGCGCAGCGGCAATCCGGCACAAAGCGCGCGGCAAACCTCCGAACAATCGCATTCATCATGCCAAGCGCGACTATGCGCTTAGCATCATTAAGGAAAGCTATACGGATTTCGGGCCGACACTGGCTGCTGAGATGCTGACCGAACATCACGGCTTCAAAGTGTCGCGTGAGACGGTCCGCAAATGGATGCAGGAAGATGGTATCTGGCTGTCTCGCAAACAACGCCGCACATTCCATCAGCCGCGCTTGCGGCGAGAGTGTTTCGGTGAGCTGATCCAGATCGATGGGTCGGATCACCGATGGTTCGAGGATCGTGGGGATCCCTGCACCCTGCTCGTCTTCATCGACGACGCGACCAGCACCTTGATGGAACTGCGCTTCGTCACATCGGAAAGCACCTTCAGTTACTTCGAAGCCCTGGAGAGCTATCTCCTGAAGCATGGCCGTCCTGTCGCGTTCTACAGCGACAAACACACGGTGTTCCGCGTTCCCAAGCCCAACGAACACATGACGGGCATGACCCAGTTCGGGCGCGCACTGGCAGAACTGAACATCGAGATCATCTGTGCCAATTCTTCCCAAGCCAAAGGTCGCGTCGAACGCGCGAACCGGACGTTGCAGGATCGGCTGGTCAAAGAGCTGCGCATCGCGGGCGTCTCCAACATGGACGACGGGAATGCGTTTCTGGAGGGCTTTGTTGAACGCTACAATGCCAAGTTTGCAAAGGTTCGGCCAAGCCAGACAACCTGCACCGCGCCCTAAACATCGAACCGGATCGCCTCGCCGAGGTCTTCTGCTTGCGCGACAAACGCTATGTCACAAAGGATTTGACGCTGAAGTACGACCGCAAGCGCATCCGGCTAGAGGTCAACGATCTGACGCGTGGCTTGGTCGGTAAGTACGTTGATGTGTACGAGATGCCGGACGGGCGTATTCAGGTGCGTGCCAAAGGTGTTGCCCTACCCTGCAGCATCTTCGATCCGCACCAGCAACGCGTCACACACGCCGCGATCACCGAGAACAAGCACCTGACTGCGGTTCTCGCTCACATCAAGGAAGAACAGGAGAAGGCCACACCGCCGCCAAAGGTCAAACCCGTCAGTGCGAAGAATGGCTACAAGAAGACCGGACGCCGCCCGCCAGGACGACCCTCAAAGATGGAAGCCTACTATGAGAGACGCCGTGCAGAACGTGCTGCGGAGACAGGCTAACGCTGAAGCGCAACAACCATCATTGCACGCACAAAAGCAAACAGAACGCTTCCGGCCAAACTCCAAAGAAGCAGCGTTGACCAATCGAAGAAAGGGAATCCAATCACAAGCTTACCAGTGGCAATTCCTGCCAGGACTGCAGTCAGCTGATTGAAAGCCGTTTCAATCGAAGACGTGCGCCGAGACAGCATTCCTAGAATTGTGAACGCCAGACCAATGAAAGTCACCTGCACCCAATACAGGCTGCGTTTCAGGCTTACATACCTAGGGTCCGCCACATCAGAACTGAACTGAGCTATATCAAATCTGCCACCACTGACTGTTTCGCTTAAGATTTCTCCAGCAATTTCAGACAACTCAATACGCCACGGCCAAGTCATCGCGAACAAGAGCGTGGCCGTTGCTACAACCAATGCGTAGATCAAAACCAATATAGCCGCCCGTTTCATGTTGCGGACAGTAGCAGGAGCCATGCAGCTTTAAAATCAAGACCTCTTAGAGTGCGCCCGCAAAGCCAGCCAGGGCTGCGATATCTGAAGTCTCCGCCCTGTCAGTCTTTGCTACCGTCGCGCTCACCGGTGACACTTCTGCTTTGCAAACCCGGTGACATTTCTACTTGGTTGCAACATGGGTGCCGTCTGGAGCGCGCTACCCTGAAGTGCGACTCCTATTAGAAAACAATGAGTTATCTAATAGGAGATCATGGCATGGGAGCGGTTTACACGCAACTGAGCTTAAGAGAGCGACGTAGAATCGAGGATTGGTGGCATGCGAAAGTCCCCGTTCGAGAGATGGCGCGCGTCCTGAAGCGCTCGAAGTCGACCATTCATCGCGAGATCAAACGTAACTTCTGGGCCGATGATGCGTTCCCGAAGAAGTATGCTGGCTACTTCGGGAACGCGGCTCAACGGCAAACAGACAAACGCCGATCCGTGCAGCGCAAGCTGATCCGGCATCCAGAGCTGTGCAAGGCTGTAGTCGCGCGGATCAAGCAAGGCTGGACGCCCGAGCAGATCGGCAACCGCATGATCTATGAGGGCGCTAAACTGCGGGTCTGCCAGGAAACGATCTATCGCTACATCTACTCTAACGAAGGCATGGACCAGGAGCTCTGGTGGTACCTGCCCGAGCACCGCAAAGCCCGCCGTCCGCGTCGCGCCAGAAAGCGTCAAAAGCCTAAGTTCGATTGAGATGTCAGCATTCTGTTCCGTCCGGATGATGTCGCACATCGACGCCAGTTCGGCCATTGGGAAGCTGATCTTGTCTTGTTTAAACAACGCTTTGGGCAATCGAACGTCACATCTCTGGTTGAGCGCGTCAGCCGGTTCACCGTGCTGTTGAAAAACCCGAACAAGCGCACCAAGCCGGTCATGGGCAAGATCATGATGGCGGTGCGCGACTTGCCCTACATGGCGCGTCGTTCCATCACCTTCGACCGCGGCACCGAGTTCGTCAGCTGGCCGCACCTACAGGCCGAGATCGGGACGCAGACATGGTTCTGCGATCCGTCCTCACCCTGGCAAAAAGGCACCGTGGAAAACACCAATCGCCGCGCCAGAAGATGGCTGCCTAGGAAGCGCGACATCACGGCGGTCACAGATCATGAATTGAAAATGATCTGTGACCGCCTCAACGCAACACCTAGAAAATGCCTCGGATGGAAGACGCCCGCTGAAGTTTTCCGCGAAAAGATGATGGAGGAAATGGGCAAAGCGCCCTACCCTCAGAAGCAATAGGAGTCGCGGTTCAGGTATCGCTCACAGTCAATGGGATTGAACATCGCCTCACCAAACCGAACCACTCATGGACCAACGGACAGGCCGAGCGAATGAACCGCATGATCAAGGACGCAACAGTCAAGCGGTACCATTACAACAGCCACGAGCAACTGCACTGCCATCTCGCCGACTTTCTGGATGCCTACAACGATGCCGGCCGTTTGAAGACCCTCAACGGCCTCACGCCCTACGAGTACATCAGCAAAATCTGGGCTTCAGAGCCAGATCGATTCAACCTAAATTCGATGCACCAGATGCCGGGGCTAAACACCTAGAGTTCAGAAGTCGTGTGCTATTGTCGTCCCGACTGGGCCTTCGTCGCGCGCTCTAGTCGGATCGGTATGCAGCCACTGATAATCGTTCGTGCAATCTGCGAAGGCATCTATGCGTGATTGCTCAATGGCGATCCAAGCAGATACCGCGATTTCGTCACCCTGGCGTTCATGCAGATCTGCAAGTGAGATCTTTGACTGTACCGTCATTGCTTGGCCTCGTTTCAATCGGTTTTGAGTTTGCGCAACAGTTCCTAGTAGCAGCATTCAAAGATGGCAGAAGTTGCTGAGGCCGATGAAAGCCTCAGCTTGTTTTTTCTCTGACTTCAGATGCCTCTTAGCTTTTGAAATTCGTGAAGCATTTCGCCCACACGCCCGCAGAACTTCGGGTCCTTGGCAGAAAAGTCGTCAACAACTTCAAGTGAGTAACGACGCAAGTCTGCGACGGTGTCGTCGGTCAACAGGGTCAACTCACCACCCATTTCTTCGACGAACTGCTTCTTGAAAAGCATATCACGATAAACGAAATGCGCGCTTGCATCGGCTGAAGTCGCCCGCACGATCTCGCTCACGGTCGCCTTTAGGTCGTCGCCAAGTGCATCCCATGCCTGCAGGCCAGCAAAGACTTCGCCATTCATGTGGCCCAGCAAGTCAGGCTCGGCGATGTACTTGTTCACTTCCTGAAGGTTCATGCCCCAGCCTGTTGCGGTTGATCCCCAATGTGCGCCTTCAGCGACACCGGTTTGCAACGCCTGATAGAGCTCTCCGCCTGGAATGGAGACCGGGGCCGCACCCATTTTCGCAAACACAAGCGCTGCGGGGCCTGTAGAGCGAACACGCCAGCCCGAAAAATCCTCGGTCGTGCGCAGCGCGCGGTTGGAATAGAGCGTCAGGCCAGAGTAGGACACTGGGCCGATCTGGAAGACACCCTGTTCTGCATAAGCCTCTCGGATAACGTTAAGAGCCCCCATTTCATACATGAAGGCCGTCATTTCCTCATGGCTGGTCCAGGCACCAATGTGACCGTTCAGATGACCGGCAACAGGGATACGCCCTATCCAGTAAGCAGGATAGATAAATGCACTTTCCAGCAGGCCCCGACGCACAGCGTTCAATACTTCGCCGGTGGGCACGATGCCGTTGCTTTGAACCGGAGTGATAATCAGTTCGCCATTGGTTGCCGCGGTGATGCGGTCGCAGAACTTGACGAAGACATCTTCGTAATACCAATTTCCGGTGGGCCAATGCGTTTGCATCCGCCAGGTCACTTTCCCCGCCGCGATCGCAGGTGGAGCAGCCAGCACCGTGCCGGTGGCTGCAATAGCGGACGTGCTCAAAAAGGTGCGGCGCGAGAGTTTCTTGGTGTTATCAGTCATGTTTTCCTCCTCTGGAAACGTGGGTTAAAGTCAACGAGCGTTGGTGAAATGGGTGATGATCTCTGGGAACAGGAAGATCAACGCCCCTGCACTCAGCATCAGCCCAAGGAAGGGCAGGACCGAGGCATAGATCTGAGTGATCGGCGTCTCGGGGCTGAGGGTCTTGAGATAGAACAGGTTGTAGCCGAAGGGCGGCGAGATATAGCCGATGCACAGATTCAGCTGGAACAGCACGCAGAACCAGATCGGATCGACACCAAGGCCTGCCACGATCGGGTAAAAGATCGGCAGCACCAGCAGGATGATCCCGACCGGATCAAGGAACATGCCCAGGATCAGTGTAACGGCCTGCATCAGAAGGATCATAACCAACGGGTGGACCTGCATGGACAGTAGCAACCCCTGAAGGAAGGCTGTGCCGCCGCCGCTGCCATAGATCGCTGTGAAAGCGGAGGCGCCGAACACGATCCAAAGCACCATTCCAGTCACCGTGGCCGAGCTGTAGCTTACATCTTTGATGTAGTCCCAAGTGAGTTCACCGCGGATGGCAACCGAAAGCGTCACAGCGGCGGCGCCGACCGCGGCGGCCTCGGTCGGTGTGGCAATGCCTGCAAAGATAGACACCAGCACCGAGAGGATTACGACCAACGGTAAGATAACGGATTTCAACGAGATCAGGCGTTCCCGCCACGAAGCTATTTCCTTCGCAGCCGGCGCAAGGTTGCTGTTGGTCATGCTGCGGATAACGACGTAAAGCAGGAAGCACCCCAGAACGATCAGACCAGCGACCATCCCTCCCAGGAACAGCTTGCCTACTGATTGGCCGGTCTGCATGCCGATCAGGATCAGGGTGATCGAAGGTGGGATCAGAATTCCCAATGTTCCCGAGGCGCCAATCGTTCCGAGAACAAAGTTACGATCGTAACCACGTTGATCCATCGCAGGGATCCCAACCATACCTGTCGTGATGGTTGATGCCGCACAGCTGCCCGTCATGGCCGATAGCGTTGCCGCAAAACCCGAGGTTCCCAACAGAAGCCCCCCGGGCGTACGGCCGGACCACAGGTAGAATGCGTGATACAGGTCTTCGGCGATCTTCGATTTCGCCAATGCGACGCCGATGAACACGAAAAAGGGGATCGAGGACAGCAGGATCGACCACATGCCCCCGAACATCGTGGAGACGATGGAGTACATCCCGTTGGACCCAAACATCAGATAGCCAAAAACGACTGCCGTGCCACCCATGGCGAAGGAGAGTGAGACGCCGAAGATGATGGCAAACAGCACCATCCCGAACATTCCCAAGGTCAAGAGTTCCGGGCCCATATCAGGTACTCCCTTGAGCGGCGAGGCGCGGGTTTATCATTGTGATGAATGAGCGAAGCATCTCGACAATGCCCTGCACGGTGATCATCAGAGAGCCGACAAACAGAGCAAGCTTGGGTGGCCACATGGGATGCGCCAGCGCGCTGTCGTCCAATTCGTTGAACTGCCAGGCATCCAGAAAGAATAGCCAGCCTTCGCGTGTCAGGATCAGGCCCCAAAGCACCAGAAACAGGTAGTTGAGCAAGTCCAGAGCAGCGGCCTTGCGCGCGCTGCGGCCATTCAGCAGAATATCAACACGAACGTGATCACGCTGGATCAGGGTATAGGCGCCGATCAGGACGAAATATGAACCAAAGATGCGTTGCGTATAGCCATGCGCCCAAAGTGTTGGCTGACCAAGGCCATAACGCGCAACCACTTCATAGCAGAGCACGACGATACCGGCCCAGATCAGAAAACTGACGGCTTTGCCGATCCTTGCATTGATCTCGGTAATAAAATCCAGGATTTTCATAGCGAACCGCCAAGATCTGCGCGATTGCCCTCGATGGCTTCCTGCGCTCGGATGGCAAAGCGTTCGGCGAGCGGTCCCAGTGCTGAAGCCTCGTCAGACGCCGCACTGCCAGCGCGCGCGCGGTCCGCAATGCCCACAAAGATTACGGCAAACCGGAAGAATGCAAAGGCGATGTGAAACGGCTTCAGCGCGGCGGTGGGAATGGCGTGGGCGAAATACTCGTCAACGAATTCCTTCATCGCGGGAATGCCGCCCTCTTGCCAGGGTGTGCCGTCGATGCCGCCATATTCATCAGGCGCGGTCATCCAGGGCATGACACAAAAGCCCAGATCGGCCAGTGGGTGGCCTAATGTGGACAGCTCCCAATCCAGCACGGCCACGACGCGCGGCTCGGTCGGGTGGAACATCATGTTGCCAAGCCGGAAGTCACCATGCGCGATGGAAACCGCGCCGTCCTCGGGGGGCATGTTTGCAGGCAACCAACTGACCAGCATATCCAGCTCGGCAATGCGCGGGCCGGTGGAGGCCTCGTATTGTTTGGACCAGCGTTTGATCTGGCGTTCAAAATAGTTGCCGGGACGTCCGTAGTCGCCAAGCCCGATCTCATCAGGGCGCAGGGCGTGCATCCGCGCCATGGTGCGCCCCATATCCAGATACATCTCGCGGCGGTGCTCAGGCGCGATGCCTGGCAGGGTACAATCCGAGATCACGCGCCCGTCCAGGCGGTCCATCACGTAGAACGGCGTGCCGATCACACTTGAGTCTTCCTCGAGCCAGAGGGCGTTGGGCACAGGCACATCGGTGTCACGCAGGGCCTGAAGCACGCGGAATTCGCGTTCGACGGCGTGGGCGCCGGGCAAAATTGGCCCATCGGGTTTTTTGCGTAGGACAAGGCGGCGATCACCCCATGTCACGAACCAGGTCGGGTTGGATTGCCCGCCACTGATCGGCTCGGCCTTAAGGCCCTTATGATCGGGAAGGCGTGCAGCCAGCCAGATTTCTAATGCGGCAAGATCAAGTGCGCTCATGTGGGGCCATCTCCTTGGCTTGTTCACGCAGCAGGAATTTCTGGATTTTCCCGGTGGCGGTTTTCGGCAATGTGCCGACAATGAACTTTTTCGGGCGCTTGAACCCGGCCAGCCGTTCGCGGCAGAAGGCGGCAAGGGTCGCGTCATCGACATCCACCCCATTGCGGGTTTCAATGAAGGCCCAGGCGGTTTCGCCCCATTTTGGGTGCTGGGCCGCAACCACTGCGGCCAGAAGAACATCGGGGTGTTGGTGCAGAACGGCTTCGACTTCGAGGCTTGAAAAGTTCTCGCCGCCGGAAATGATAATGTCCTTGGCACGATCACGGATTTCGATCTGGCCATCGCTGTGCATCACGGCCAGGTCGCCGGTATGGAACAGACCGCCTTTGAAGGCCGCCTCGGTGGCCTCGGGGTCGCGGTAGTAACCTGCCATAAGCGTGTTGCCGCGCAACACGATCTCACCAATGGATTCGCCATTGGCAGGCACGTCATCGCCATTTTCATCCACGACACGCGCGCGCCCCGCCGTCTTATGGCGGCGACCCTGACGGGCCAGCATCTCGGCCCGAACCAGAAGATCGCGCGGACCATCCGGGCCTGGATCGTTCATCGTTGCCGGGCCGTAGCTTTCCGTCAGGCCATAAAGATGCATCAGGTCAAAACCGAGCTGCTCGAGCCCCGACAAGAGTGTCGGTGTAGGGGCAGCACCGCCCGTGCCAACTTTGACGCGAGAAGGGGTAGGCGTATCCATGTGATCGAGCAGCATATAGAGCACCACGGGCGCACAGCACATATGCGTCACCTGGCGCCCGGCGATCGTCTCGATGACTAGGGCCGGGTCGACCTTGTCGAGGCAGACATGCATCCCGCCTGCTGCCGTCACTGCCCAGGTGTGGGTCCAGCCGTTGCAGTGGAACATTGGCAGCGTCCACAGATAGCGGGTCTGTTGATCGAAACCCAGACCAGCAGCATTGCTGATTGCGTTCAGATGCGCGCCGCGATGGGTGTAAACGACGCCTTTGGGGCGGCCCGTTGTGCCAGATGTGTAGTTCAGCGCCAGCGGTTGAAATTCATCGTCCACACCGCCAAGCAAGTCAACTTCGTCAACCGTCCCGGTAAAGAAATCTAGACCATCTCCGGCGCCCTTATCCGTGCAGAGCCGATGAAAGGGGACGGGACTTTCGGCGACAGCGGTCCGCGTGGTATCCTCGCACAGAACCAAAGCGCTTCCGGCATGATCCAGAATGTACGCCACCTCGTCATCATCCAGCCGCGTGTTGATTGTGTTGAGCACGGCGCCAAGCGCGGGCACTGCAAAATGCGCGGCCAGAAGTTCAGGCCGGTTGGTCAGGATCAGAGAAACAACATCGCCCGCACCAACACCTTGCGCGCGCAGCCAACCCACCATGCGGGCGACCAGTTCACCGAACTCGACATAGTTCCATGTGTGCTCGCGCCACACGATGGCGGGGCGAGTTGCATGAACTTCTAAGGCGCGCTCCAGAAAGCTCAGCGGCGTGAGCGGTTGATAGTTCGCCGGGCGCGGCGCCAGATGCGGGTCGCGAAACATGTCCTCTCCTCCCAAAATCGCTGGGTCAGCCAGCCGTTTCCCATGTCCAGAAATCCCGGTTCTGATCCGTCAGGTGGCGGTTCAGAACCATCTGGTGCACCTCATCCGCACCATCGACGAGACGCGCCTGACGGGCGTAGCGGTAGACCCATTCCAGAACCGTGTCCTTGCTGTAGCCGCGCGCGCCGTTGATCTGGATCGCGACATCGGCGGCCTTGTGCAGCAGGTTGGCGACGTGAATCTTGGCCATTGAAACCTCTTTGCGGGCGAAACTGCCCTGATCCAGCGCCCAGGCTGCCTTCATCACCAATAGACGCCCGATCTCGATTCCCATCGCCAGGTCCCCCAGTTTAATCTGGATGCTTTCACGATCAGACAGACGGACGCCAAATCCATGGCGGTTGGCTGCGTATTTCGTTGCAATTTCGGTGCAACGTTTCGCCAACCCCAACCAACGCATGCAATGGGTCAATCGGGCCGGCCCCAGTCGCATCTGCGTAACCTTCAAGCCCAGGCCTTCGCCCAGAAGAACGCGGTCGGCCGGCAGTTCCATATCGTCGTATACGACCTCACAATGACCACCATGCTCTTCGGGCCCCATGATCGGGATGCGGCGGTCGATGTGCCAACCGGGCTCGTCCTTGTGGTGAAGAAAGGCAGTCAATCCGCGGCGCGGGTCGTCAGAAGTGCGCGCCATGGTGATGAAATGGCTGGCATCAGCAGCACCGGTGATGAACCATTTGCGCCCCTTCAGGACATAGCTGCCGTTGCCTTGCCTGGTGGCCGTGGTCAGCATCATCCCAGGATCGGAGCCGCCACCGGGATGTGGCTCTGTCATGGCAAAAGCCGAACTAACCTCACCTGCAACGATTGGCGCCAACCAGCGCTCTTTCTGCGCAGCGGTCGCGGCCTGTTCCAAAACCATCATGTTGCCGTCATCAGGCGCGGCGGAGTTGAAGACAACTGGCCCGAAGATCGAGCGATTCATTTCTTCGTAGCAGACCGCCATGCCAACTTTTCCAATGCCCTGGCCGCCGGTTTCTTCCTTGAGCTGAAGGCACCAAAGCCCTTCTGACTTTGCTTTTTCCCGCAGCGGAGCCAACCAGTCTTTGGAAATGTTGTCGTGGGCATCCCAGCTGTCGCGATTGGCTTCGACCGGAAGAATTTCGTCTTCGACAAACCGTGCAATCCGGCTGCGGAAGTCTTCGATCTTCGGTGATATGGTGAAATCCATAGCCTCTTGTCCTTACAAAGATGAAACGAGGTGACCACCGTCGACGGCAAGGTCCGCCCCGGTGATGAACGTGCCGAGATCCGAGGCCAGCAACAGCATGGCGCCATCCAGATATTCAGGCTGACCAATGCGGCGCTGCGGTATGCGCCGGATCAAAGCCAAGCCCGGTTCGCTTTGGAAAAAGTCGCTGTTCAGCTCGGTCTCGATGTAACCGGGGCACAGCGCATTGACCCGGATCCCGTAGCGCGCCCATTCCAGGGCCATTGCACGCGTCAGCTGCATGACCCCGCCTTTGGAGGCTGCGTAAGCGGTCACATGTCCTGCGACGCGCTTGCCAAGGATCGAGGCGACGTTGACGATGCTGCCCCCCTGGCCTGAGTCTTTCATCTGCTGCGCGGCGGCCTGGGCGACATGGAAGACGCCCTTGAGATTGGTGTCGATGATCAAGTCGATATCAGCGGGCGTGTGGTCCAGCGCCGAAGCCGAAACAGTTGTCCCGGCATTGTTGACCACGATGTCATAGCTGTGCGCCTCAAACGCTGCCTGCACTGACGCCGGATCGGAAACATCAAGTTTGAGTGCCTGTGCTTGACCGTCGGCCGCGCAGATATCCGCGCAGAGGGTTTCAATTTTGCTGACTCGCCGCGCCGCGGCGGTGACATGTGCGCCATGCCCTGCGAACAGATTGGCAAAGTGCGCACCGAGACCCGAGGACGCACCTGTTACCAGAACACGTTTTCCAGCAACACCGGGGACAACAAGAGCCTCAGATGATCTAGCAGTGGGCATCACTTCGAATCTCCTCCCAAAAATCGAGCGCTCGCTCGTTTAAGCACATTCAGATATGGATTGTCAAACGAGCGCTCGCTCTATTAATGAAAGAGCACCATATCGTTTTGAAAGGAAACTCCAAGATGGCACTGAACAATATTGCAATCATTGGCGCAGGCACGATGGGAGGCGGGATTGCAATCGGCTGCATGGCTGCCGGCCTGTCTACCTGTGTGATTGATCTCAACAAAGACAGCCTCGCTACCGTTCAGGCTCGGAGTGCCAAATTCTTCAACCGTATGGTAGAGAAAGAAAAAATCACTCAGGAACAGGCCGATGATGCACAGAGAAAACTAATGGTATCAAACGAGCTGAGTGCCGTTTCGCAAGCCGATCTTGTGATCGAAGCCATCTTCGAGAACCTGGAAATCAAGCGTGATCTCTTCACTAGGATTACTCCCGATCTGCGCTCGGAAGCGATCGTTGCGACCAATACAAGCGCGCTGCGAGTCGCCGATCTTGCAACCGCCCTGCCCGCCCCAGAGCGATTCGTTGGGTTGCATTATTTCAGCCCGGCCGAGGTGAATCCGCTGGTCGAACTGATCGCTGGCCCAGCAACGTCCCACGCTGTGATTGCTGAAGCCGCCGCTTTTCTTGCCACAACCGGCAAAACCGCCTTGCCCTGCCAAGACGCCAATGGCTTTGCCGTGAACCGCTTTTTCTGTCCTTATACCAACGAAGCCGTCCGAATCGTCGACGAACAACTGGCAACGCCTGGTCAGGTAGACCGGATTGCCTGCGAAACCTTTGAACTGGCCATCGGGCCATTTTCTGTGATGAACATCGTTAAGCCGCGCATCAATCTGAACGCTGTACAGAACCTGTCAGGTCTGGGCGCGTTCTATGCGCCCGCCGCAGGGCTGATCGAAGTTGGTCAGGCTGAGGGCAGTTTCGAAATTGAAGAAAGCCCAGCAGAACTGGATGACACCGCAGCGCATGCCATCACGACACGGCTGCGGGCGGCCTTGTTCCTGCCCGTGCTTGAAGCGATTGGCGAAGGAGTGGCTGCACCAGATGATTTCGACCTGGGCGCCCGGTTGGCCCTGCGCTTTGGGCATCCCCCGGTCACGGCAATGCGGGCGCTTGGCCGCGACCAGGTCGAAGAGATGGTATCCGCTCTGGCTCAGCAATACGGGGCAGACCTGCCCGAGAGCGGGCTGGAAAAGGTTTTTGCCTGACTTTAATGAGTTGAATGGACAGATCTATCTTCGCACCTCAACAGACTTAGCGATCGACTTCAGAAGTTGGCGGCAGCCTTCTTGCTGTCAAACATCTTCCGGTCTGCGCGACGCAGCAACGCCTTCGGCAAAAACCGGGCAACCTTTTCGATCCGTGCATTGAAAAGCAATCGGTGCGTTTCGCCAAACTGGATGAACGTTCCGATTTTCAACGCTGAAACATGGCCCATGCCAGGATAGCGTTCGAGCATTCGGTCGATCACCTCATCGGATGTCTCTGAATCGTTCAGAACCTCCTCGTAGTCCTCGATGTATTTTAGCGAAAACTCTAGAACGCCTTGCGCAGTCATCTCGTCACTGTCTGCGCGCACCACATGACCCGGGATCACCACCTCCAGATCCATCTTCATCCACTCATGCAATTGCGTCTTCCACTTGGAGCGGCTCTCGGAGGTGCTGCCGCCCATCATGATATGGCCACGCCAATAACAAATGTCGGTCGGTAGCAGCGCCTTAAGGTCAGGAATATACATCACCGTATGCGGCTCGTCCGGCTCGCCGATACCCACATCGCCAAATTGATCGTGCCACAGCTCAATCTTGCGGCCATCCAGCATAAGCGAATCGCTGTCGAGTTCTTCAAAGGGAACCGAAGGCACGGCGGCGTTTTTGCCATAGCGTGAACGTGCCATCTTGTCGTCGGCTTCCATGCGCAGGTGCTGCAGCTTCACGACATTGGGTGCACCAACAAATTTTGCATTGGGAAACCGGCGGATCAAGACACTTGCCCCTTGCGAATGATCCAAATGAGCGTGATCGAGATAAACATAGGTCAACTCTAACCCTGTATCTTCGATCTCGTCGGCAAGGCGCTCGGCGGCGTATTTGGTTGCTTGCGCGGTGACCAGGACAACCTCGCTCTCACCCATGATCAGCGAGGAGGATACGTTTATCTCTTCGGGCTGCGAGATGAAATGCTTGAGCTTGAGCGGACTATCCGGGACGACGGCTGTATAGGTACGGAAGTCGGGACCATCCAGCGACGTTGGCACAGACGCATCTGCGGACTGCCCACCCCCTTTGATCCAAACCCCCAGTGCAATCAGCGCGACAGCAAGGATGATCACAGCCAAAAATAGAATTTTGGACACAAGAAACAGGCCCGCCAAGATGGCGAGGGCGATAGCGAGCTTAACGATCTTCATGACGGCTATCTTTCGAGTCGAAGAGAATCCAAGGCGAACAGGGCGCCAGCGGCGAACCCCATGATGGTTTGCGGTACAGATGGCGCGAATGTCAGGGGCGCGAGCGAATTGTTCGCTATGCAAAGCCCTGCGACCTCATAGTTGGCCACCACATTGGCGCACCAAAGGGCGATCCCGGCACCGATAGTGGCAGGTACAAACCACCGCGTTTTGGGACCCATGAACAGCAGCGCCATTGCGAATATGGCCCCCGGCGCCACACCGGCGATCAACAAATACCAACCGGTATTGCCGAACGCGCCGCGCAATGACATGGCGGCATATGGCATTGCCCCTTCAACAAAGGCCAGCTCGAGTGCGGCCTTTGTTAGGAAGGTCACCAAGGCCAACCCCATCAACGCCCGCAGATCAAGCCGCAAACGTGTTTGGGTTGCCGCGGCAATCATAGCCCAAACTTCTCGACGATGGCGCGGCCACGTTCGGTGAACAACGCGAGCGAGATCAATACAGCGCCAACAAAGGACAGAACCATGTTCTTGGCGACGAAGATCCATCCCATTTCGACGGCACCATAATAGTTGGTGTTCAGCGCGATCTCATAGCAGAAATACCCGCAGGCCGCGTATGGTATGAAGATCGCGACAATGCCGGGCACCACCGCTTTTGTGCCTTCGTACCGGTCAACGACAAACAGTGACGCGAACACACCAGCTACTGCACCCATCCCGGTCCCGCAGAACAAACCCCAGAACATCATGACCCAAATTGGGTTGCCAGGATACAGGATAACTCCCTGAACGACGATGAACAGAATTTCTGCAAACCAACCCCCAAGTATGCCCAATACGATGGGGCGGAGATACTTTTGCCGCTCTGCCCGGATTGTGGTCGAAAACGGTTCTGACTCGCTCATGCTCATGACTATGTCTCCTTCAGATGTTTGACGAACCAATCGGTCGCCAGTTGGCTCCCTTTCTCAAATCCTTGAAAATAGATGCCATAGTGATCGGTGCCGTCAAAGACTTCGTACTGCACCGGGACATTGTTCTCTTTAAGGATTTCATACGCTTTTCCCGAGTTGTCAGACGTATCGAACATCTCTTCGTCCGCGCCGTCGATCATAAGGGTTGGGATCGTCAAATGACGCGCAGCGTCAATGACATCGTATTCCAGCGCCTTAGCAAAGTGCACGCTGCCCGCCAAGTTTGGCATGGTGTCTACGCCAACCGGAATAGCTGGCAGATCGCCGCGTGCAATAGCTGTCGCCCGCATCTGCGCATGTTGACGCATGGGACCTTGAATGCTCAGCAAAGCAGAAACCTGAACTGATAGAGCCTTAATCCGTGAGTCATGGGCTGCAAGATACATTGCAACACCGCCACCAAAGCTGGTGCCCCAAGCACCGATACGGTCTGCATCAACATTCGGTTCTCCGAGCAAGAAATCGACGCCAGCCCGACAACTCGCAACCCACTGAACCGGATCCACGAACTTGCGCACAGACTTGACGCTGGCATTAACTGCTTCATCACCCGTCGAATCTGGCAGCGTTCCGACTTGCAGCAAGTGGCTGCCTGATTTACCCCAACCAACTTGGGTGACGCATAGGGCAATCATGCCGTTGGCAGCAAATAATGCGCCATACCGGTCGGTCGAACGCTTGCTGCCACCCCAGCCGTGGCTCAGGATAATTGCAGGAACGCGATCATCTTCTGACAGGTTAGCGGGCCGAAACAAATCGGCGTCCATTGCTACTCCACCCGCCCAAACCGTGACCGTTTCTTGTTCAACGCCATCCTCAAGTTCGAGAGCAGGATAGTCCGGTTCGTCACCCGCCATTGGGTATTTATGCTTTCCGGTTGTCAACTTCGTAGCCCCTCTTGATTCCTTGTTGCCTTCAGGTTGATCATTTTGGTATTGAAATGCAACTAAACTGTTGGTTTTTCGTCACGTCACATTGCGTGGTACCGATTTTTCGAAGGATCGATCTTGCGAGCCTAAAAATGGACGTCCAACTAAGGATAAAGTAACAAAACAAGGCGCATACCATCATCCCGGAAGCTTTAAACGGCTCCCATCGACCCAATGTTCAGCATGGCTGAGCCTCATTAACTTTTGAAGAGCGACCGAATTCGAATGACAACCACTCCGATCCCTTTAGCGGAACGCAATTGTAGCTGGGCGCGTGCGCTCGATATTCTAGGTGATCGTTGGAGTTTGCTGGTTGTGCGCGAAGCCTTCGGCGGCATGAGTAAATTTTCCGAGTTTGAGCGCAGCACGGGTGCCGCAAAGAATATTCTGACATCCCGCTTAGAGACCCTTTGCGGAAACGGCATCTTACGTCGTGAGCCGCAACGAGAAGGCAGCAGCCGCATGCGGTACGTACTTACTGCCAAGGGACTGGCGTTGTTCCCGATCATCGTGGCGCTTGGACAATGGGGAGACAAATGGATTTTTGGCGCTGACGGAGAACCGGTTCAAGTTGTGGACCGTAATTCTGGCGCGCCTGTTCAGCATATTGCTGTTTTTTCTCATGATGGCAGACACCTTGCTCCACAGGATGTCGCCTTGCGCCCCGGTCCCGGTGCCTCTGAGCTCACACGCCGACACCTTGATAGGATCGCGAAGGTTGCTGCTGCGCGAGATAGTTAACGCGATAAATGCGTTCGTCGAACCATTTGATTTTTGTCTCAAATAATGAGGCGGTTCTTAGTCAGCCATATCAAGATCCTTGCAAAATAACGAGCGCTCGCTATTTATTGATGCCAGCCACTATGCTGAACCGGCCAAGTTTGTGATCTTGGCCCTATTGAAGCCCCGGTTGCCAAAGGAGATGCGATTTTGCAGACCGTCAAACACCGAACGCCAGACGCGCTAAGTCGGTCTATATTAGAACTTAACAGCGACACTATTTCGGTCCGGAAGGCAGAAGTCGCGGTTAAGAACCTTACGAATATCATCACCGCCGCACTCAAGCTGTCAAACAGCAAGGGCTTTCAAGCCATGTCATTGCGGGATTTGTCCAAAGAAGCCGGTATGTCAATGGGTGGGCTCTACGCCTATTTCGACAGTAAGACTACGTTGTTGAACATGATCCTCACCCAAGTAACTCAAGCGGTAGAGGACGTCCTTACAAATCCACCAGAGGATGTTACACAAGACCCAGTTGCGCATCTGGATTGGCTTATCGACGCGCATATCCGGCTAACCGAAGAAATGCTGGCTTGGTTCGCCTTCTCCTTCATGGAGGCCAAGAACTTCCCGGCCAAACAGCGTCAGATCGCTATCGATAGCGAGATTATGACGGAAGATCTGTTTGCGCAGGTGATTTGTCGTGCACAGGCTAAAGGACTGTTACGGCACGATGCGTCGCCACTTTTGCCCGCATTGATCAAACCATTGCTGCAGGATTGGTATGTCAAACGCGCCAAGTATCGGAAGCGTGGTGTAAGCGTGGCGGACTACATCAAGACAGTTCAGAGCTTTGTCCGGGCTGCTTGCCTGCAGGTCGACACTGCCCCCTGATTGACCATACGAAACAGCCGCGAACGCTGCCGTAAAATAAGCGCTAACACGAGGAAACATCATGTCCCAATCTGTCGTAATTGCATCCGGTGTACGAACCGCCATCGGCACCTTCGCGGGTTCTCTCTCAGGCATCTCACCATGTGATCTCGGGACGGCGGTTGCGCAAGAGGCGATCAAACGCGCAGGACTTGCGGCCGCAGATGTAGAGCAGACCGTATTGGGCAACGTGATGCATTCGCACCCCGAAGACATGTATATCAGCCGAGTGATCGCTATTCGTGCGGGTATTCCTGAATCCTCTCCTGCCCTAACATTGAATCGGCTCTGCGGCTCTGGCTTGCAAGCAGTTGTCAGCGGTGCCGAACAAATCATGCTCGGAAACGCAGACGTTGTTCTGGCAGGTGGCGCAGAATGCATGAGCCGTGCAGGGCACTTACTGACGCAGGCACGCCACGGCCAAAAGATGGGCGATGTTAAAGCACTTGATATGATGATCGGCGGCCTAACAGACCCGTTCGGCAACGGCCATATGGGCGTTACAGCCGAGAATATTGCAGATCGCAAAGACATAGACCGCGCGGCGCAGGACGCCTTTGCCCTTGAATCTCACAAGCGCGCTAGCACCGCCATTGCTGAAGGGCGCTTCAAAGAGCAAATCCTCCCAATTACTGTCAAACAAGGCCGTAAAGAGGCTGTCTTCGATACTGACGAACACGTCCGCGCCGACATCACGGCCGAAGGTTTAGAAAAGCTACGCCCTGCGTTTCGCAAGGAGGGATCCGTCACCGCAGGCAACGCCAGCGGGATCAATGATGGGGCCGCCGCTGTCATATTGATGTCAGAAGGCGCTGCGACGGCCAAAGGCGCAACACCTTTGGCACGTATTGTCGCCTACGGGCTGGGTGGTGTGGCCCCAGAGATTATGGGTATGGGTCCGGTCCCCGCAACACAGCAAGCACTTAGCCGCGCTGGTTTGAGCGTCTCTGACCTTGATGTCATTGAAAGCAACGAGGCCTTTGCTGCGCAGGCTTGCGCTGTCTCACAAGAGCTTGGTCTGCCGACAGATAAAGTGAACCCGAATGGCGGTGCCATTGCGCTTGGTCACCCCATTGGCGGATCAGGTGCAATAATTCTGGTCAAGCTACTGTACGAACTTCAGCGCACCAAAGGTCGCTATGGTCTTGCGACCATGTGCATCGGCGGTGGTCAAGGCATCGCAGTGATTGTTGAGCGGATGTAGGTGCAAACGGGCGGGTCTCTTTCGGGGCCGCCGCCCATCTTAAAATTTGCGCGCCGCAGCTGCCAACAGCACGCGGGCATAAAGTCTATGCGCGCCAATCCCGGCACGGAACATTAACCCCAGTCTTGGTGGTGCGCCATCTAAGCTGGGCTCCGGCTCCAGAACCGAACCGAAAAAGAGCCGTGTCCCACCGTCGTCGCGCGATAAAACCCTGAACCAAGACCGTGTGCGATTGCTACCGCCCACCGCCTTCGCGATCATCTGATCTGCTTGCCGTTCTTCGATGATCCAAACTGCGAATTTATCAGATGCGCCTGACAGCATGGCTGACAGATCGTCACTCGATGTCGGGACACGCAAAGCCAGGCGCAGGATTAAACGCTCTAACCGAAAAATCCAGCTCGTGTAGAAGGCTTTGAGAAATGCTTCGAGCGAGCAGTGCGTCGGCAGATCAACCGCGAAGCAGTCGATGTAAAACCCCGGCATGCTCTCATAAGGGATAATCAGCGATAGCTCCGGCGGATCAGCCACGCGCACGCGGTCAAAGCGTTCCATATTTCTCACGTGGCTTTCAATTGGCCACGCAGGAACCGTGCCGTTTCATGCAAGAATTCCTGCGAAACTTCCCAGTCGGGGGCTATTATTTCAAACACATGTGGCGCACCCTCAGCGAAAAACATCTCGGTCGGAACGCCAGCCCCCTTGAGGCGCTCTGCGTATTTCCTCGCTTCGTCGGCAAAGAGGTCAAAAGTGCCCACGCCTACCCAAGCGGGAGGCAATCCGTTGAGGTTCTCGCGACGTCCTGGGGCGGCGTAAGGCGGAAGTTCATCATCGCCAGCCTTTGCGGGGCTTAAATACGCATTCCAAGCCACCCGATTGCAGCGGTTGTTCCAAATCTTGTAACCTCCACTGTCTAGACTCCGGTCTACTGCGGTGCGGTCATCTAGCATTGGGTAGTGCAGTACCTGCGCCACCGGTTGTTGTCCGCCTTCGTCGTGGATGCGCTGCACCAATGCCGCCGCAAGACCGCCACCCCCGCTTTGTCCAAGTATGGCCATCCGTTCAGAATCTATATCGTCGGCGTCCAGCATCCATTGCCACGCGTTGCGCAAATCATCCAAAGCTGCTGGAAAAGGATGCTCGGGTGCCCAACGGTATTGCACGGTGACAATGCTCGCTCGCAACCACCGCGCAAAGCGTGACGCGACATCCTGCACCTGATCAGTCGTGCCAGCGATAAAACCACCACCGTGGATCCACAAGACTCCCCCACCACGGGAGGGCGCTGTCGGACGGAACACACGTAAACGCAATGGCCCAAGATCGAACTCTTCAATGGTGACACCGAATTCCGGTTTGGTCCGCGTGCCAAAGTTATACATCGCGCGGCCAATTGGGATGGTCTTATTCCCGTAATATGGAAAAACCGGCATCCACCGAAACGCGGCTTCAAGGTCTGGGTTTAGCTTGGATGACGTCATGAATGCGTACCGTATTTTGGTTTGATTGAGAGAGCGATTTTGCGACGTTGCGTCAAGGCTCAGACTGTTCGACTAAGCTTGCCTTGAAATGCACCTTGCATCAAGTCTATAAGTTGCGAAACGAAACCAATTTCCGATACCCCCTACTCCGCTCAAAGGACAATGCCCATGCGCTGGATACCCGTTTGGATGATCACAATCGCAGTCATTCACTCCGCCTTAGCGATCGTTCTATATAGCAGCTTCTACGCGCAATTCGCGCAACGCGGCGTTTGGGGTAGTGTGACTAGCAACGACGATCGTCTGGCTTTGTGGTTTCTGGCTGCGGGGGCAATGATGTTCCTGATTGGCTACTGCTTCCTTTACATGAGCCACGTTCCTAAACTGGCCGGCGTCATTCTCGCTGGGATCGCTGTTGTGGGGGGCGTACTGCTTCCTGCCTCAGGGTTTTGGCTGATTTTGCCACCAGCCCTTGGAATCTTGATTGCAAAGCCCGCCACCTGATCCAAGGAACAGGAACCCCTGCGATGACCAACATAGACCGTTGGAAGAAGTGGCTTAGTGCGGGCCACACGCCGAAAGACCTTGCAGCCCTTTTGGCGGAGGATGTGGTGTTTTATAGCCCTGTGGTTCACACGCCGCAAAGAGGCAAGATGTTAACAATGGGTTATCTCCTGGCTGCTGGCGAGACCTTATTCAACGACTCTTTCCGTTACACTGGGACTTATGATTGCCGGGACCGGGCTGTGCTTGAGTTTGAAACAAATATAGATGGTATCATCGTGAACGGGGTTGACATGATTTCGTGGAACGCCGAAGGCCAGATCATCGAATTTAAGGTCATGGTGCGCCCTTTGAAGGGCATGCAGATCGTGCATGAAAACATGGGGCGGGAGTTGGAAGAGCTAAAAGCGCAGCATTTGGACTGACGCCAGCAGACGATCGGTCGAATCAGACCAAGGGTTGCCGATGGACCTTTCTTGGACCAAACAACGGTCGCTCTGCGGAGGCACCTTTGCTGCATTTGCTAGGTGTTTGTTTCCAAAATTGCTGCATCAAGGCCTACGGCACTCGGTTGCCCCCAACCTTCAGACGATGGCGGCAAGACGCACCGCCTGATCGATAGCGCGTCGCGCATCAAGCTCGGACGCAATATCTGCACCGCCGATCAGGGTCGGTTCTTGATTCATCTCAAGGGCAAGGTCATCGTTTGAGTCCTGTCCCGTACACAAGACAACGTTGTCGACCTCTAGCACACGTGGCGTGCCGCATACTTCAATATGCAGGCCAGAGTCGTCTATTTTGACATAGTGACACCCGCCGATCATGTTGACCCGGCCCCGCTGTAGTTGCGCACGGTGAATCCAGCCGGTTGTTTTGCCAAGTCCGGCACCCAGTTTCGTAGCCTTGCGTTGCAGCAGATAGACCTCGCGCGCGGGTATTGGGATCTGCGCCTGACCTGTCAGACCGCCCGGTGTTGCCACGGTTAGATCGATGCCCCATTCCCGTGCAAATTGCACAGGGTCTAGGCTGGCTGATGGCCCTTGATGGATTAGAAACTCGCTGACATCAAAACCAATGCCGCCGGCACCAATCACCGCGACGCTTTTGCCTACTGGCGCTTTGTCGCGCAGCACATCAATATAGGTTAACACTTTGGGATGGTCGATCCCCTCAATATCCGGAATGCGTGGGTGTACGCCTGTGGCCATAATCACCTCATCAAAGCCTGACAGGGCCTCCGGCGTTGCGCGCGTGTTAAGCTTTAGCATCACGCCGGACAATTCTATCTCTCGGCGGAAATACCGTATCGTTTCGTGGAACTCTTCTTTGCCGGGTACCTGCACCGCGATGTTCAGTTGCCCGCCAATTTTCTCGCCAGCCTCAAACAGGGTAACCTGATGTCCACGTCGCGCAGCAGTCGTTGCATAGGCCAATCCAGCCGGACCTGCTCCAACCACGGCTATGGATTTTGGGGACTGTGACGGCACAATTTCAATCTCGGTTTCATGCGCTGCGCGCGGATTCACAAGGCAGGACGTGACCTGCTGCTGGAACACCAGGTCAAGGCACGCCTGATTGCAACCAATGCAGGTGTTAATCTCGTCGGTCCGCCCCTCTCTAGCTTTCACGACAAAGTCGGCATCCGCTAGAAAAGGCCGCGCCATCGAGACGATATCGGCGTCTCCCTCCGCCAACACCCGCTCCGCCACATCCGGCATGTTGATCCGGTTGGACGTCACTACCGGTACGCTAACAGCATTCTTAAATGCTGCCGTCAATTTGGTGAAGGCTGCTCGGGGCACCATTGTTGCGATTGTTGGCACCCGCGCCTCATGCCACCCGATACCGGTGTTAATGATCGACGCGCCGGCCCTTTCTATGGCCTTACCAAGTGTCACAATCTCATCCATGGTCGAGCCGCCCTCGACCAGATCCAGCATCGACAGCCGATAGATCAAGATAAAGTTCGGGCCGACAGCGGCACGAGTACGGCGCACGATCTCAACCGGCAATCGCATCCGGTTCTCATAAGCCCCGCCCCATTCGTCGTCCCGCTGGTTGGTCTGCTGCGCAATAAACTGATTGATGAAATAACCTTCGGAGCCCATGATCTCGACCCCATCGTAACCAGCCTTCTGGGCATGAACAGCTGAATTCACGAAATCGTCGATTTGGTCTTCCACTTCATCTCCGGACAGAGCGCGAGGTTTGAACGGATTGATTGGCGCCTGAATTGAAGAAGCGCTGATGTTATCGGGGTTGTAGGCGTATCGACCCGTATGCAAGATCTGCATGCAAATGACACCACCCTCGTCATGAACCGCCTTCGTAATCGGCCGATGATGTGCGACATCTTCGTCATTCATCATTGTGCCGCCACCTTTGATCGCAGCGCCTTCATCATTAGGCCCGACCCCGCCTGTGACGATCAAGCCAACGCCGCCACGGGCGCGGTCGGCGTAAAAGCGCGCCATCCGCTCGACCCCGCCGGGAATGTCTTCCAAACCCAAGTGAATCGACCCCATGAGCACGCGGTTTTTTAGCGTGATGTTGCCCACTTGAAGCGGTGCAAACAGGTTGGGAAAGTGCTGTGTCATTGTGTTGTGCCCTTCTGACTTGGCTTAAGCAAAAAAGGTTGTATTTTGAAACTTATTCTTCTTCTCAAATGCTTAGTTGCCCCGATTTACATTGGATTGTCGGTATCCGGAGTGCCACGGATGGCCGCAGCATGCCTAGTGTCGCGTAGCATCGCAAGCATGGCGCGCGTCCCCTCGGCACCCCGCGTTGTGGAGATGTGATCACGATTTTTAGTCTACCACTCAATTTCCGATCTTACATGCTGTATAGGTTTCATAATGCAACCTACATAACGTTCGAAAAGAGTCACCAGTTCCGCAACGTCACATGTAAATGTCAGTGTCACCGGCACAGTGCCACCCTAAAACGAACTTATCTAAGTCCGCGCAAAGGCGACTCAATGGCACCACATCACTTGGCCGATGTAACCGGATTTCAGAGCAGCGGATGATGTGAAATACTTAGTTTCGGAATACAGAAGCGGCAATGACCCAGATGCAGAATGAAGTAAGCAGTCTTAAGTTCCAAACTGGCGACGGTTGGACTTTGGCCGGTGATATCCATGTCGGACCCAAGCCCCGCAAGGCGATCATCATTTCCGCAGGAACCGGATATCCCAAGGGCTTCTATCGCCATGCCGCGGGGTGGTTTGCGGATCAAGGCGCGGTCGTACTGACCTATGACTATCGTGGAATCGGCGACTCGGCCCCCAAGACCCTCGTAGGCAGCGAGATAGATTACCCCGATTGGGGTCTTGATCTGTCTGCGGCAACTGATGCCATTGAGCAGAGGTTTCCAGACTTACCGATCGCCCATATCGCGCATAGCGCGGGCGGTAAATTTATCGGTCTCATGCCCAATCATGCGAAAATTCAACGCCACGCTTTTCTGTCCGTTGGCACAGGTTATTTTGGCGGCCACCATCGGCGCAACCTCCCGTTAGAAATGTACTTCTGGTGGGGAATGGGCCCCTATTCGCTCGCGCGTCACGGATACATCAAGCCCATCGGCGGATGGCGAGGACAGGCGTTGCCGCCAAAACTTTTTCGCACTTGGCGCAGGTGGAGCCACCGAAGGAGCTATTTTCAACCAGAGCTGAAAACGACGTTAACCTCGAAATTCTACAATGACGTCGCCTCCCCGATCCGCTCGTGGGTCTTTAGCGACGATCCAATTGCGACTTCCAAGTCCGCCCAGGACGTGGTGGACTGCTATCCGAACGCGGCCTCTGAATTGATCACCGTTTCGCCCCCTGAACTCGGGCTAAAACATGTGGGCCATGACGGAGCTTTCCGAAAGGGCCGCACAGCAATATGGGAACAGGTTTGGCAATTCCTAAATTCCTAGCCCTCCTAGCCGCTGCCTGAATACCCACGTAGATGGTTTGCGCAAGTTCGCTTATATTCGCTATGCTGGGGCGGCAGACGCCAAACCCCTCGCGCGACTGCCACAGCTGGCACCTGCGCAACCTGACAAACAGCGCCACTATTCGGCTAGTGCGCGGTGATGAACCAGCTGGCTATTAAGTGGAACTCTTGTCTCGGCTCAGTAATTTGACATCTGCGGCGCCGAGCGGGCCATCCCCATCAGCTGAGACAAAAATCTTGTCAAGCGGATGTTCCGATTTGTAATCAACGGCTATTACAGGTTCATTCCCGTATCCGTAGACCCATTGGTCGGCCCATTGGCCCAAGGCAATAATAACCGGGAACAGGCCGTGGCCTTTCTCCGTCAATTAGTAGGTTGTGCGCGAACTCCCCGTATCAGTCGGCACTTTGTCGAGGATGCCAGTGGCATTTAGGTGGTCAAGTCGTTGTGACAACACCTTTTTCGACACACCGATATTCTTGGCGAACCCTGAGAACGTATCGACCCCGCGCATCGCATCACGCAGGATCATGATGGTCCACTTGTCGCCGATGGCTTCGGCACCTTGTGCCCAACTACACTGAAAGTCCTTCAAAGAGGTGCGCGTCACCGATGTGTCCTCACGTTACTGTTTTCTAGTTTTCCGCAATGAGCCTCCCCCAATGAAGTGGTCCGCCTCTATGATTAGGAAAGCGGAGGACCACAGATGGCCAACAAGAGACCCAAGCCCGAAGAGATTGTCTTGAAGTTGCGGCAGGTTGAAGTCCTGATGGGGCAAGGCATGCCGCGGATTGATGCAATCAGACAGATCGCCGTTACTGAGCAAACCTATTACCGCTGGAAGAAGAAGTATGGCGGTATGGGCACGGAACAACTGAAGGAACTGAAGCGGCTCCAGAAGGAGAACGAGCGCCTTCGGCGAGCCGTGTCGGACCTAACGCTTGACAAATTGATTTTGTCCGAGGCCGCAAAGGGAAACTTCTGAGCCCCTCCCGTCGCCGTGCCTGCATCAATCTCGTGCGCAGCCAGATGAAGGTTTCTGAGCGTCGTGTATGCCGCGTTCTGGGGCAGCACCGATCCACACAACGCCGGGTGCCTGCGGGGCGAACTGACGAGGACCTGCTGGTGGCGGACATGATCGAACTGGCGCGCCAATATGGGCGATATGGCTATCGTCGGATTGCAGTTCTGCTGAGAGATGCAGGCTGGGAGGTGAACGACAAGCGTGTTGAGCGCCTATGGCGACGTGAGGGGCTGAAGGTCCCAACGAAACAACCCAAGAAAAGGCGGCTCTGGCTGAATGACGGATCTTGTGTCCGGCTTCGGCCTGAGCATCGCAATCATGTCTGGTCGTACGATTTCGTCCACCACCGAACGGACGATGGCAGAGCATTCAGGACGCTGAACATCCTGGATGAATACAGCCGGGAATGTTTGGCGATCCGTGTGAAGCGTAAGTTGAACTCGACCGAAGTGATCGATGCGTTGACGGACCTGTTCATTCTGCGCGGCGTGCCCTGCTTCATTCGTTCAGACAACGGACCGGAGTTCATCGCCGAGGCCGTGAGAGGTTGGATCAAGGCCGTCGGAGCAAAGACCGCTTTCATCGAACCAGGTTCCCCATGGGAGAACGGTTATTGCGAGAGCTTCAATGGCCGAATGCGAGACGAGCTACTCAATGGTGAGATCTTCTACTCACTCCGTGAGGCCCAGATCGTCATTGAAGGCTGGAGGAAACACTACAACACAAAACGACCCCACAGCGCCCTAGGCTATCGACCACCAGCCCCAGAAGCCTTCCTTCCGATAGACCAAAGGCCGACCATGCACTAACTTTAAAACTGGACCACTCAAGTGGGGCTGATCACAGCCTTTCTCGGGTGAGATCACAAAGCTCGCGGTAGTAAAGTTGTGTCGATGCCGCCGACATGCCGCCCAGAATACCAATCGTTTTCATTGTCGGTCCTCCTTTGCCGTCTGGGCCTCTGACCTTAGGGTCAGGATGCATTGATTTTAGGCCCGCTGCATGATTCACGTCCGTTCAAAACGGAGCGGTGACATGAGTGAACTATATTGGTTGACAGACGAACAAATGGCGATGCTTTCGCCCTTTTTTCCCAAGTCCCACGGCAGGCCTCGCGTGGATGACAAGCGCGTCTTGAGTGGGATTATCTTCATCAATCGCAACGGCTTACGCTGGCGGGATGCACCTGGGGCTTACGGCCCACCCAAGACGCTTTACAGCCGATGGAAGCGCTGGAGCGAGAAAGGCATCTTTGCCCGGATGCTGTTGGAACTGGCCGATCAGGGCGGCGAAACGGATACGCTGATGATCGATGCGACCCATCTGAAAACGCACCGCACTGCGACCAGCATGCGGTTGAAAAAGGGGGAGTGGCCGTCTGATTGGTCGCACGAAGGGCGGGATGAACTCCAAATTGCATGCCGTAACGGACGCTGCCGGTCGTCCCTTGCGGATGTTTCTGACTGCCGGGCAGCGTAGCGACTACATCGGAGCCCGGGCCTTGTTGAGTGATCTGCCCGAAGCCAAACACATGCTGGCGGATCGTGGCTATGACGCGGATTGGTATCGTGTAGCGCTTGAAGACAAGGGAATTACGCCCTGCATTCCCTCACGCAAAGGGCGTAAAGTTCCGATCCCGTATGACGTTGACAGATACAAGAAGCGCCACAAAATCGAGAACAGTTTTGCCCGCCTCAAAGACTGGCGGCGCATCGCAACCCGTTATGACAGATGCCCGAAGGTCTTCCTCTCGGCATGCGCCCTGGCCGCGGTGGTCATGTTCTGGTTATGAATCCTGACCCTAGGTTGCCGGTCTCACCTCGAAGTTGGCTTCGACTTCGACCGGTGCGTTGAAGGGAAGGCTCGACATCCCGACAGCGGAACGAGAGTGTCGCCCGATCTCACCAAGCACCTCAACAATCAGGTCTGAGGCTCCGTTTGCAACTTTGGGATGTTCCTCGAACTCTGCCGTTGCAGCCACGAAAACCGTGAGCTTTCGACAAGAGACTATCCTGTCCATGTCCCCATCCAGTGCAGCTGATACCTGGGCCAACACATTGATCGCACAGGTGCGGGCAGATTGGTAAGCGTCCTCCACAGAGATCGTGCTGCCGAGCGTTCCTCGGTCTGCCAGCTCCCCATCAACGAACGCAATCTGTCCGGAGACATGGAGGGTCCCGTCTGGGCTTAGGTGCGTTGGAATGTAGTTGGCAACGGCGGCAACAGCGTCAGGCAGTTGTATGCCGAGGTCTTTCAAGCGTTGGTTGATGGACATGGGATATCGAGCAAATGCTCGCCTCTAGTGAAAAACGGATTTCAGGGTTTCGGACAGTCGGTCCAGGTCGTTGTCGGTGACGTGCATGTAGGGAGCAAACCGCAGGGAACTGCCGCGACGGCTGAGATAGACGTTCCGTTCCGCCAAGCTAGGGAGAAGCGATTCCGGAATGCCGCCTTCCAAGCCCGCTCCAAGGATGTTGGGGCTCCGGACTTCTTTGGGTACGGGCACAAATCCGTAGGGCTCCAGTATCGCCGCGATGCGTTCGTTGATGCCTTCCAGGGTCTCCGCGATGTTGGCCACGCCCCAATCTGCAATCTGTTCCAAGGCAACCACGCCGCCGGGTAGGATCGAGGGGATGTTCTTTTGACCCATCTCGAACCGACGGGCACCGGCTTGGTATTGGTCGTGGTATTGAACGAGGTTCTCAAACACTTCGGCATCTGCTCGGCTGAGCCATGTCTCTTCCAAGGGCCGAGCGTCGTGCCATTTTGGGTCAGCGTAAAAGAGGCTGAGACCGTAGGGGCACAGCAACCATTTGTATCCGGCGGAGATCAGGAAGTCTGGCTTGAGCGACGCAATGTCGATGGGCTTAGCCCCAAGTGACTGCGTGACCTCAAGGATGAAGTAGGACCCCATGGACCGGGCCGCGTCGGCAATCTGATCGAGGTCCAGCAAAGCTCCGTTCGTCCAATGGCAATTGGGAAGGGCGACCAGTTTTGTTTGTGGCGTGATGCGATCCAGCACGGCCTGGGTCCAGCCATAGTCGTCAGGCGTCGGAACGACGATAAACTTAGCTCCGGTTTCTTGACCCAGGCGTTGCCATGGAAGGTAGTTGGACGGAAACGCCTCGTCCAACACGATGATTTCGTCCTGTTCCGAAAGGTGCTCTTCCAAGATACGAGCCGCCGTGGATGACCCATAGCTGGCCGACGGCGTTACGGCGAAATTGTCTTCGCTGACGCCAAACGCTCTAGAAGCAGCGGCACGAAACGCCTCTGCGTCATCGAAGAAGTGATTGGGCTTGCGTTCCCATGGGCGACATTTTGACAGCGAGCCTTCGACCAGGGCTTCACCAGCTTTCTTCAGCAGCGGAGCATTGTAGGAGCAGTTGAAATACGCCAGGTCCGACGGGATATCGAACAGGTGTCTTTGTGATGGGATTGCCACCATCTTGCGTCGCCTTTCAGGAAAATATATTTGGTACAAATAACTGATTGTATCAAATGTGAGGGTCAAGATTTTCATTGTATATAAGACAATGAATCTCGCCGAGAGTTTCATCAGTCCTTGCGGACGCATCTTGGCCCAGTACAATCATCATATTGTGCAAATTGTGGGTTGATCGATGCGGGTAAAGTACAAAGACGTTGCCGCTGACCTAGCCCGGGACATCCGCAGAGGGACCCTCAAGCCGGGTGACCGCCTGCCGACACATAGGGAACTGGCACATCGCCATGGGTTGTCGTTGGGGACAGCAACTAAGGTGTTCTCGGAAATGGAGGCCATGGGGCTGACCATCGGCGAGGTCGGTCGCGGAACCTTTGTTCGGATGAACGCCGACGCACGGGCGATGGAGTTTTCCTACGAGACCCCTGGCAAGGCAGTTGTGGACTTCAGCAAAAACCATCTCGTCCTGCCTGAACAGGACGACATTTTCCAAGCCGCAATCGCAAAGGTGCTAAGCGATCCAGATTGCGATGTGCTCGACTACCGGAACAATCCTGGGTCCGAATATGACCGGCTGACCGCTTGGAGGTGGCTCAACGAAGATCGTGAGACACCAATCGACAGCCACAAAGCGATCACTATATGCAGCGGCGGACAGCACGCATTGATGCTGGCACTGATGGCGACCTGCCGTCCTGGGCAGGTCGTGGCAGTCGAGCGTTTGACCTATCCTATGGTACGTCTCGCATGCGAAATGCTTCGCCTCGATGTTGTGGAAGTGGATGCGGATAGAGACGGGATTGTCCCCGAGAGTTTTGATCGGCTGTGCCGAAAACATGATGTCTCAGCCTTGTTCTGCATCCCCAATGTACAGAACCCAACGTCCACCACTCTCTCATTGGAACGCCGTTCAGAGATCGCCAAAATCGCCAATGCTCACGATGTGACACTCCTCGAAGACGACGCCTACGGTTTCCTGCTTGAAGAGCCCCCGACACCGTTAACCGAACTTGCTCCAGATCGAACCCTCTACATTCGAACGCTCTCCAAGAGTTGGGCTCCGGGCCTAAGAGTGTGTTTTCTGGTCTCGCCAGGCCGCCACAAAGACGCCGTGGACCGCGCCCAACGTGCTTCCGTCTGGATGAACGCACCACTCATGGCATCAGTCGCGTCCGAGATTGTTTCATCCGGTCAATATGATCTGGTCGTCCGCGCCAAGCGCAAAGAGGTCTTCAAACGCCAGGCCATTGTACGCCGCATACTGGCCGGAATGCAGATCGAAACACAGCCGCAGAGTATGCATGTGCTGCTGCCTCTTCCGTCTAACGCTCGGCAAGACTGGGTGGTCGAAGCACTCGCCGAAGCAAATGTGTTGGTATCGCCCGCCTCTCAGTTCGCAGCAAAAGGCGAACGCTCCGGATTACAAAATGGCCTTCGGCTGTGTATCGGCGCGCCTCGTAACCGAGCAGAGATGGAAAACGCCTTGAGAACACTTCGAGCAGTGGTAGAGGCTCCACAAAACAAAGAGGCTTGGCGATAAGCCGACATTGAGTCTCTGCGACCGAATGGCGGAAATGTCCCGCAAAATGCTCGATCGTTTGTAGCTTAACGAATGGCCGCTTTTACATTGATTACCCCCTACCCCCACATCAAAAACTAGCTTTGAAAGTCGATTGCACATAAGCGGGTGTGGATGCCCCGGGTCTGAATTTGGTGTCAGTAGGTCTTGGAACGACTGATCTGGTGCAGTCAGGTGTCCGGCCTCATCGTTGCCGCGACACATGGCCGCGGGCCTTTATGGAGATACGCGATCCGGGTCCCAATCACTTATGCGGCCTATCAATGGCCACGCGCTTATTCTGGGTGTTCCGAGTCAATCTCTTGATCCGTGTTCCGTAACTTTCCTTCGCCTCTTCAGTCCTGCCGGTATCCGGTGCCGTTTCTTTATGCGGCAGCCCGAATTTCGTAGTTCTTCTCTGTCACCATCATGGCCCACAGCTGACGCGCCATCCTATTGGCAAGCGCTACAGCAGCAACCAAACGTGGCTTCTTCCTTAGCATATTCTCAAGCCAAGGATCGTCGCAACGACCTTTTCGCTCGGACGCACTGATCACCGACATTGCCCCAGTTACAAGCAATCGTCGTACATCGCGCTGCCCCATCTTCGTAATCCTGCCAAACCGATCTTTGCCGCCAGTTGAATTCTGACGTGGCACGAGGCCGAGCCAGGCTGCAAAACCACGTCCACGGTCAAAGTCTTTCGCTGCTGGACAGAAGGCTTGGATGGCCACCGCTGTAATGGGGCCAACACCCGGCATAGTGCGTAGGCGCCTCGCCTCGGGCGACGCCTGTGCCATCTTCTTCAAGGCACGGTCGATGGTTGAAATCTTGCTCGTCAGCTCCTCAATGTTCTCTGCCATGAGCATGGCCATTTCGAAAACCGGTGCTGGCAAGCTTTCAGAATGTTCTCGGGAAGCCGCCACCATCCGCGCAACACTTGCCCGAGATGATGGCAGCAGGACACCGTATTCTGCGAGGTGCCCGTGCATGGCATTGATGAGTTGAGTGCGCTGACGCAGATAGAGATCTCGGCTTCGGAACAGCGCTGCCTGCGCCTGTTGTTCTTTGGTTTTCACTGCCACGAAACTCATATATGGCCGTAGCGCAGCCTCGACGATGGCTTCAGCGTCCACAGCATCATTTTTGTGCCTTTTCACGAATGGCTTCACATAGACTGGTGGGATCAGGCGAACGGTATGGCCCAACTCTCCTGCCTCGCGCCCCCAATGATGCGCCGTCGAACAAGCTTCCATCGCAATTGTGCAGCGTGGAATCTCGCTAAGGAATTTCATGAATTGTGGGCGGCTAAGTTTCTTACGAAATTGAACGCGTCCCCTGATATCTGCTCCATGTACCTGAAACACGCGTTTGGCTAGGTCGACGCCAATGATGTGAAGCTCTTCCATCTTGTCCTCCTTCGGTTTCCGACCAGTCTTTGGTCAGATCGGTTCAGTTGTGAACCAGCAGGAGGGGCATCCAATCCATCACTTATCGGCAGTTGGCCAACACACCGCGCACAAACTCTACCCGGCTCCGCTTAAAAGGCATTGAGTTCACGCGTTGCTAGCACGTGCTGCACAGTTACTCCCCAGTGATCTGCAAAAACCTTCCATACTCTTCGCTGACCTCCCGCGCCTCTTCGAAAGCGCGCGCCCGCTCTTCTTCAAGACACCGAAAGTAGGCTTGGATGTCTGTAATGTAGGTTTCGAAGTCGCGCGCGATCAGGTCTCGATACTCTTGAACATCTTGCGGATCGGTCGGAACGAAGGGTCTCGGTGGCGCATAGCATGTTTGTGCGACCGCCCCTGTGGGAAAAACAATCAACAAAAATACGGAAACACAGCGCCTGGCTGACCGACCTGCTTTCATGGCTTTCTGCCTTCAATGCTTGAGAAAATCGCCTTTGCGTGCGTAATAATGACCCAGGTTCTCGGGTGAATGCAAGACAAAACCGTATCTTGCGCACAAAACCGTATTATTGTAACTATGGCTCATCGAAGCAAATGCCTCGGTGCGCCCAACGAATGAAAGAGCGCGCTATGGCGATGGATTTAGCAAAAGAAGCGCCGAATGTGGTTACAGAAGCAGGATTCAAGGACCTCATCGAATCCGGATATCACGTCGAAGTTGTCTGCATGGAAGATGCCTACCGGAAGAACTCGGTCTGGCACGGTCTGTGGGTACTACGTGCTGTCAGCGATGAAGGTGTCGAAAAGCAACTCGTCACTGCAAGAGCCCGAACCTCCGGAGACTCGATCCAGATCAGGACCTTCAAAACCGTCACTGGACTGGTCTCGTTCCTCATTGACCTCGGTTTCTCAGTGGTTGCGTTCCCGGTCTATGAAGGACAGCGATGGACGTACACGCTGTCCCAATCCGAAGACGACGCTAACCAAGGCTAGCTTTCTCGGCTTCCTGCTCGCGGCAAGCGCCGCGCATTCCCAAGGCATGGTCTTTACGATGGAAAGCGATGGCTCGCTTTCCGCCTCCCAGCCTCAAGACCGCTTTGCACGCAACTACAACGACGGGGTCGGTCAAGGCGATCCCAATGCCCCTCTCTACATTTTCGGACAAGGTGACGAACCTGACGCTGCTCAAGAAGAGGCGGATGGCGATGGCACTTTCAGGGTAGCGGCAGTCGCGCCCCGTGTCGCCGTGCCCCGTCCTGAAATCCTTGCAGCGATAGACGACACTGCAATGCGCTATGGCAGCCACAGGGGCTTGCGTGCTGCGGGCTTGACCGTCACCGAGTGGCGTCTGTTGTTCCGCTCAAACATCGAAATCGAGAGCGCCTACAATGTGAACGCACGTTCGCATGTCGGCGCGATTGGCCTGGGTCAGCTCATGCCGGGAACCGCCGAAGATCTTGGCGTCGATCCCTTTGACTGGCGGGCAAATCTTGACGGCTCCGCGCGTTACCTGGTCGCACAATTAGAGACCTTCGGCGACGCGCGGTTGGCGCTGGCGGCATACAACGCTGGCCCCGATGCCGTCAGGCAATACGGGGGCATCCCGCCTTACCGTGAAACGCAAAACCACGTTCAGCGGGTGCTGGCCGTGTTCAACAGGCTTGAAGGAGAAAACTCATGAGGCCGATCCAACTACTGCTGACCGTCTGTACGGTCTTCATCGTCATGGCCGAACCGGCGATGGCGCAATCTATCGACCTATCGCCGATCCAGAACCTCTTGCAGGGTATCGTTGACGCGCTGACTGGTCCGCTTGGTGTCGTGATCGCCACGCTGGCCGTCATCGGCGTCTTCCTGAGCTGGTTCTTCAACATCATCGACCTGCGCCAAGCCCTGTGGGTTCTGGTCGGTATCGCGGGTGTCGCCGCAGCGCCGACAATTGTTGCAGCGGTCTTCAGCTAAGGGGGTGTCGCGTGGCTGAAAGATCACCTCTCTTCCTTGGCCTCGTGCGCCCGCCCAAACTGTTCGGTCTGCCGATCATGTATGCCGTTGTTTGGCTGTTCGGCACCGTACTGCTCTTTGTCTGGATACAGAGCTTCCTCGTGCTTGGCATCGCGGCGGTTCTGTATCCGGTCCTCTGGAAGGCGGCGGATTGGGACCCCCGGTTCATCGACGTTGCGATGACCGCCCTTCAAGAAACGCCCCCTACCAGAAACAGGAAAATCCATGGCGGAGACAGCTATGCCCCGTGACGAGTTGGATGAACGCACATTGATGCCTGTGTGGTTTCAGCACGAAAAGCAACTGGCCCACATGCTGCCCTATGTGAGCCTCGTTGATGATCGTACCGTGCGGACGCGCGTTAATGAGTTGTTCCAGTGCATCCGGATCACCGGGATCAATAGCTATACGACCGATGATGATTACCTAGATGGCATCCGGGCGAGCTTCGCCCGGATCGTGGCCCAACTAGGCGAAGAATTCAGCTACTATGTCCACAAGGTCTCCAAGGGGATCGGTGTCGATGTAGAACCCATCGAAGGCGACAGCTTCGCCGCGATGGTTGATCAGCAATGGCGTGGCAAGCTCGAAAATGGCGGCTTGCGCGACAAGACGATCACTTTGACCGTGATCCATCGTCCTCCCTCTAAGAGTTTCTTGACCTTCATGCGGAAGCCTTCGCCTGCAAGATTGCGCGAGGAAACCGCGAAGCGTCTTCGCCGACTAAATGAAGCCGTAGGCATTTTCATGTCCGGCCTCGGCAATCTGAAACCGTCGATCTTGTCGGCTGAAAAAGGCGAGCTTGTCGGCTTTCTTGGTGCGCTGAACACGGGTCAAGAACTGCCGCTCTATCATACTTCGAAATTCGGCTTTCTGGCGTCATCCGTGTCAAACACGCGGACCACATTCTATGGCGATTACTTCGAGCTGAGCGAGGGCGTTGCAGGCCGTCGCTTCGGCAAGAGCTACAGCATCAAAGACTATTCCGAGCAAACGAACTGCGTCATGTTCGACCAGCTCAACCTGCCCGTCGATATGATCGTCACTCACTCGTTCACGCCCGTGAACACCAACATGACGATTTCGCGGATCAAGCGGCAGGTGAAGCAAATGCAGGCGGCAGACGACGCCGCGGTTTCCTTGCGCGAAAACCTCCTGCTACTCGCTGACGATCTGGAAGCGAAACGCGCCAGCATGGGCGACCACCACATGGTGGTGACGGTTTTTGCTGAAACCCGCGAGGAACTTGAAAGCCTTGGTGCTGAGATTGTAAACGCCGCCGCCTCCGAAGGCGTCACAATGGTGAGTGACCGCTTCGGGGCCAACACCCACTATTTCAGCCAGCACCCAGGCAATCAGCCCAAGCGCCTCCGCGCCAGTACAGTGACCAATCGAAATTTTGCTGACTTCGCCGCCTTCCACCGAACGCAGCTTGGCAAGGCCGGTCCTGAAGTGCCGTGGGGCAAGATCATTTCAATCTTCCCGACGCCTGAGAAAAGCGCTTATCGCTTCTCCTACCATGAGGCTGGTTCACCCGAGAAAGAGCCTACGAGCGGCCACACGTTGATTATGGGCCGTCCCGGCTCTGGTAAGTCTGTCTTCTCGGCTTTTTTGATGACACAGGCAGTGCGAGCCAATGCACGCGTCTTCGTTTTCGACTACCGGCAAGGGATGGAAATGGCTGTCCGTGCCAATGGCGGCAGCTACACGACAATCCAAGGCGGGCGGTCCACGGGACTGAACCCACTTTGGACGGAAGTGGATGATCGCGGCATTGCGTGGCTGTCCGACTGGTTTGGCTCCCTGCTCTACCGCGAAGACAAGCCGCTGACACCCGCCCAGACCAACAGGATCGTGGAATGCGTCCGCCAGAACGCACAGGCCACCGATCCGGGTCTACGGGACTGGCAAAACTTCGCGTCGCTGTTCATGTCGATGGATGACGATGGCGACCTCAACCAGCGCGTTCTTGAATGGGCTCAAAAAGGCAGGTTCGGCTGGATTTTCGGGCATAGCCTTGAAGACACTTTCTCGCTGGACGGCGATTTGGTCGGCTTCGACCTGACCGGGATCCTCGACAGCGAAAGCGACAAGGAACGGATGGCCGTTCTTAGCTACTTGTTCCGCCGGATCGAGAGGAAGATCGAAGACCGCCGCCCAACCATCATCATCATTGATGAAGCGTGGAAAGCGCTCGACAACGAGTATTTCGCGGAACGCTTGTCGCAATGGCTGGTGACAGCACGGAAACAGAACACCGTGGCTGTGATGATGACCCAATATGCGAGCCAGCTTGAACGGACCCGCACCGGTAAAACCATTGTTGAAGCCGTTCCAACGCAGGTTCTTCTCCCAAACATTCGAGCCAATGCCTCGGACTACCAGATGCTCAATCTCTACCAGAAAGAGCTGGATACCCTTCTCAGCACCGGCACGAATTCTCGCTTGGCGCTCATTCGAGATGACCAAGGATCAGTCGTCGTGGACGCAGACCTAAGCGCCCTTGGCAACAACCTGACCATCCTCGGCGGGATGGAGGCAGGTGAAAAACTCGTCGGCTCCGATTACCGGGATCGGCCAGACTTTTGGAGGCTCCAACAATGAAGAAATTGATCGGTATTCTACTGCTGTCCGTGATCGCAGGTTGCGCGGACTATCAAGAGCCACAAGCCAACTGCTTTAGCTTTGTGTCGCGTGGTCCTGCTTCGCACGACTGCTCTTTCGACGCTCTTGGTGGTCCTGATCTGCTTGATTTGGAGGACATTGCCAATGAGTAAGCTCACCGTCGCAGCGCTGTTGCTGATCGGTGTCTCAACCAGCGCACTTGCCCAGGGCGTGCCGGTTGTGGATTCCGGTCTCACGGCCCGCGACATCATCGAAACGGCTGATCGAGAGGCTGACCTTGCTGTGCAAGGCGACACCCTTGCTGTCGAAGAGGCCATTTCAGAGATTGAACGAGAACAGCTTTCGGTTCTCGACGCCATTCTCGATGCCCAGACCAGCTTTGATGCTGGCGGCGTTGCTATATCGGGAATGGTCTCTGGCCTTGAAGACGGCAGCGGCGATGCGGATAGGTCCGTAGAGGCGGTCTATGGGACCGCTGACCTCGATCCCAACCCCGCTGGCGATCAAATGTTCGGCGATGCCGCCGAGAATATCGAGCAGCTTATCATCCGCGTAGCACAGGAAACCCATGGTCATCCGGGCGTCGGCGCGGCGGGTCTGTCCGTCGTACAATGGCGGGCCTTGATCCAAGCGCTGATTTGGCAGGAAAGCCGGTTCGTGATCCGGGCCGAAAGCCCGGTCGGAGCATATGGCCTGACGCAGATCATGCCGGGAACGGCGGGCGATCTGGGTATCTTCCCTGAGTATCGAAACAGCCCTTACCTCCAAGTCGAAGGCGGGGCGCGGTATCTGGCACAACAGCTCGCCCGCTTTGACGGCAACATTATCTTCGCGCTTGCCGCCTATAACGCTGGCCCGGGCCGCGTGATCGAGTACAGCGGCGTGCCGCCGTTCCAAGAGACGCAGCACTACGTCACCGTCATTCCGCAGAAATACAACGAATACCTTGCGCGGATTGGCGGGATCGAAGCGCTCGGCACAATCGACCCTGCCCTACTGGCGAACTCGAACCTGTCGATGATGGGTACGGGCGCAGCCTTCTATGGCAGCAACTCACCAACTGCGATCCGCCAAGCCGCCCTTCGCGTGCGGGATATCGTGACCCGCATTGGCTCCACCACCGATGTGCAAGAGTCCATGGCGTTGAACACCTACGCCCGGGCTGAACTGGTCCGTCTCATTGCAGCAATGACAAGACTGCAAGCCGCACGGACCCAACCCCTTAGCGCTGAGCAACTGCGTCTCGCAGCGGCTCGGATGCAAGAACAAGAATTCATGAACTTCACCATAGAGGACCTAGATTAATGCGCGCTCTAACGCTTCTCACCAACTACGTCCGCAACACCCTTCGGACGCTCGCTGTCGCACTGCTTTTGCCTGTCGGTATTGCGGCTCCCGTGACCATCATTACGGCCCCTGCATATGCGCAGGGTGTGCCGGTCGTGGACACGCAGAACATCGCCCAGAACATCCAGCAACTCCGCCAGATGATCGAAGACGAGCTTCTGCAGAACGAACAGCTTTTGCAGCTTCGTGAGCAACTGACGACACTCACCGACCAGCTCGCGCAGCTTCAGGAAACCTACGCCGCTCTGACGAGACTGGCTGAACTCCCCGAAGTCATCGCCACAGAAATGGAAGCCGAACTCAACGGCATTCTCGATCAGGAATTCGGGGACATCCAGGCGACGATCCAAGCAATCCGTACCGGCGACTTCTCGGGCCTCAGCGGCTCCGGTGCGGGCGAGATTGAAACCCAGATGGACCGTGTTCTCGCGGAACTCGGCTTCGATGAAGACACGCTCAGCGAGATGGCAACCAGCGGAAATGCTGGTGCCGAACGCATTGCGACGCAAGCCACGACTGGCGCCCTCGTCTCTGCCGCTGCGCAAAACAGCTATGAGGATGCGGGCCAATCGCTTGAGCGTGTGGACCGTCTTGTCGGTCTGATTGATGACATGGACGAACTCAAAGAGAGCGTCGATCTGAACACCCGCGTGACGGCTGAACTGGCCATTGCACTGGTCGCAATGTGGCAGCTCGAAGCCGTTCAGACCGTGGGTGATGGCACCGGGGGTGTCATCGACGCAGCCACCATCGCCGAAGAACAGAACTTCATGGAATTCACCATTCCTGACCTCGGCGACTAACATTGAGGGATAGAGACTTTGGACAACGAAAAAGAAATCATTGAGGAAGAACTGGTTTACGGTGCATTGCGCCGTGAACGGTTGTGGCAAAAGCTCGGGCTTACCGGACTAGCCTTCGGCGTCGTCGGATGCCTGAGCGCTGTTGCGGTAGCCATCCTCGATGTAGACCCGCCCCCGGTGGTCGTACCATACGATCCCGAGACGGGCTTTGCGTTGCCCGAAGTCTCCGTTGGTGCAAGCGCGATCACCGGCAACCAGGCCGTGATCGAAGCTGAAATCTTCCGCTATGTAACTGATCGTGAGGTCTATAATCAGCTAGACAATGATGTCCGGATCAACAGCGTGTTACAGCGCTCCGATGGCCGCGCAGAAGCCTCTGTGCGCCAGCAATGGAACAGCGCGAACCCGCAATATCCTCCAACCGTCTATGGCAGCAATTCCACGCTGGATGTCGAAATCCTGAGCGTAAACTTGATTGGTGAGAACCGCGCGACCGTCCGGCTCCGCAAGCGGCTCACCTCCATTCAAGGCGTCCAAGCTGGCCTGTTCACCGCGACCATGCTGTTCGAGTTTCGACCCGAAGAAGCGCGCACAATTGATCAGGTCTGGACGAACCCCTTTGGCTTCACCGTGATCGAGTATTCGATCCGTTCAGACAGATTGGAGAATTAAGATGCGCCGCTTTGGACTTGCATTTCTATGTCTGGTTATCATGGCTTCGACCGCATTTGCGGAAAACACGCCTCGGCGTGGCCCGAATGACAGTCGTGTCCGCATTGCCACCTATGTCGATCAACAGGTTTATCGCCTGAACGTCTCCCTCACCCATGTCACGACCGTGGAATTTGGGGAAGGCGAGACGATCCGCTCGATCCTGGCCGGTGACACTGAAGGCTTTGAACTCGATGGCGTGCCCGGTGGGCAGGCATTCGCGATCAAGCCTCTGGCGCGCGGTGTTCATACCAACGTCACGGTCTACACCAACCGGCGCAGCTACTATTTCAACGTGATGGAAGTGTCTTCGCCGACCTTCTATGTCGTTCAATTCCGGTATCCTGACGAAGAACGGCGGCCACAGAACGCAGTTGCAGCGCAAGCGCCGAATTACAACTACGGTGCTAGCGACCGCACGGAAATCACGCCCACACGGGTTTGGGATGATGGCACGTTCACCTACTTTCAATTCGCACGGAATGCCCCGATCCCTGCGATCTTCCGGTACTCGAACGGTCGTGAACGGACGGTCAATACCCAACAGACTGATCCCGGCGTGATCCGCGTCTCTGGCGTCAACGCCCAATGGGTTCTCCGCCTTGGCGAAACCGTCGTGTGCATCCAATCCAACACTCTGACCGCAGGAGGCACATCATGAGTGATGATCCAAACCAAGCGGACGTTTCTGAGCGCCTCGCGCGGCTTGAGGCTGGCGCTTCTGGAAGCCCCGCCACGTCACAACGTCGCTCACCCATTATTGCGATCCTGGTCGTCGTCCTAATCGGGCTCGCTGGAACGGTGTTATACCTGCTCAACCAGCCTGAAGAGGAAGTGGTACTACCAACGGCAACACCCGATGAATTCCAGCCTGAAGGTGAAGGGTTCGGGACAATCGAGCCATTTGTACCACCTGAACCAGAAGTCAGGGTCGTAGAGGCGGAACCCGAACCAATCGAACCTAACGCTGAACTGCTGGCGCAGATCGCAGCGCTACAGGCTCAGATTGAAGCTATTCAGAATGCACCTGAGCCTGTTGTTGAAGAGGACACAGCGGCGGCAGAGGCGATGAATGCCCTGACTGCTCAAATAGCAGCCTTGCAAGAAGCCTCAGAAGCCGCCCAGGAACAATTCGCTGAAGAACTGGCGGCGCGGGACCGCGAGTTGCAAGAGCTGCGCATGGACCTCGATCTGGCGCGTCTGGAAGCCCAGACACCAGCCCCTGCCCCATCGGGTCCGAGTGAAGAGGAGTTGCGTCTACGCGAGGAAGAACGGCTACGACGGGAAGAAGAAGCGCGCCGTCTTGCTGAATTGCAGGCACGCGCAGAGGAAGAACGCGCATTTCAAGAGCGCCGTATCCAATCGCCAACGATTGCCTTTGGCGGCTCAACAGGCGGTCTCGGTGCCGATGGTGCTGAGTTGGCCGAACGCACTTTCGGTGACGTCACTGACTTCGTACTCAATGGTGCCTTACCCTCGGCAGTCACGCAGGCCGAGGTAATCGCGAACCCCTCCAACACCGTCATGCAAGGCACCGTCATCCAGGCCGCACTCGAAACAGCGATTTCGAGCGAACTGGCAGGCCAGGTCCGCGCAATCACCTCCGAAAACGTCTACAGCTACGATGGAACCCGGCTGCTCATCCCTGCTGGATCGCGGCTTATCGGCCGATATCGCTCCGGCGCAGATATCGCGCAAAGCCGTCTGACCATTGCTTGGGACAGGATTATCATGCCGAACAACCAGACGGTGGTGATCAGCTCCTTTGGTGCTGACGAGCTTGGCCGCTCGGGTACAACTGGCTTTGTTGACACGCGCTTTGCAGAGCGCTTCGGCTCCGCTGCACTCATTTCCTTGATTTCCGCGACTCCTAGCGTCGCTGCCAATCAGACTGAAGATGAGATTGCAGAAGATGTCCTTGAAGACATTGGGGACGATCTGGCCGATGCGACTGACAGCGTGATCGGCGAGTATCTGTCGATTGGGCCTGTGATCTACGTGGATCAGGGTGCGCGCATCACGGTCATGGTGGATCGCGACTTGGAGATTTTCTAAGCCCATGTCGCTCAGCTACCTTCAATCCTCCATCGACCGCCTAGAGGACGCCAAACGGGATGATGTGATTGAAATCTGCATCAACCCGGACGGCTCCTGCTGGGGTGAGTTTCAAGGCGACCACTTCATGTCTCGCCTTGCCCAGACTTTGACTGAAGATCAGGTGAAAGACCTTGGCAACCAGATCGCGTCTGACGCTGGAACGCCCCTTTCTAAAGACAAACCCATCGTGTCAGTCTCGATCACGTATCGGGATCGGCCCATCCGCGCGCAGGTCATCACTCCCCCCGCTGTCAGCCGGGGCATGTCGATCAGCCTCCGTTTCTTTTCCAGCCTGCCCCTCGATTCAATCGAGTTAGGCTTTCTCTACGGAAAAGAACGCAAGCTGGAAGAACTGCGCCAGGACAAGAACCGCCAGCTTCGCGAAGTTGTTGCCAGCGGTGATATCGACGCTGCAATTCGCCATTGCGTTGAAAACAAGCTGAACATGATCGTCTCTGGCGGCACGTCCACCGGCAAGACGGTCGCTGCAAGGAAGATCCTTTCTTATGTCAGCGACGATGAAAGGATCCTCACGATTGAGGAAGCGGCAGAGCTACTGCCAACGCAGCCGAATTCAGTCACGCTGATTTCCAACCGTGATGCGCCACATCAAACAGCGGATATCCTGCTGACTTCCACGCTTCGAATGCGGCCTGACCGGATCATCCTGGGCGAGGTGCGAGGAAAAGAGGCCATGACGTTCCTTGAGGCCATCAACACCGGCCATGGCGGCTCGATGACCACCCTGCACGCCGAAACGCCCCAACTGGCGGTCCAGCGCCTAGCAATCGCAGCGTTAAAGACAGAAGTCCCAATACCTTATAGGGATATGGTAGACTACATCGAAAGCTCTATCGACGTGATCATCCAGGCGGGCCGTGAAGTCGGCAAGCGTGGGATCACGGAATTCTATTTGCCCGGCACAGAATTAGGAAAGGAGGCCGAAACATGAACAACGGGAAAAGCTACGCGCCGAAAATCCTGACGTTTGTGCAGGACAAGAAGTTTAAGCATCAGGACATGGAAGACACCATTGCGTCATATACGCTGAATGGTTGGAAGATAATTTCCATGACGCACATGCAGGGGATGCAAGGTATCTACACCGTGCTGCTTCAGTACGAATTTTCAGAAGAGGAAATGAGCCAAAATAAGGAAAAAAGCGCATGAAAATCGCAACCGCAACTCTGTTAGCAACGGCTGTTTTGGGTACTGCTGGCGCATATGCTCAGGGGCTCGTACCAACGCTGGATCGGGAGTATGAGTTTTGTGAAAACAGGCCGGAAGAACCACAATGGCTGCAAGACATTCACGTTCGTGAAAACTACAAGCGGCTGTTGGTTCAGGCTATCTATCGGTTTCAAAGCTATGAACGCGTAGAGCAGGCCGGGGACTGTTCGTGCGACACGCTTTACCCAAGCTGGGACACCGCAGTTCAAGTCTTCAATGACAATTATCTCCACCTTGAAAGACGCGACGCGATGGACACTAGGCGGGAGTTTCAAGACCGTTCCAACGATCTTCGACAGTCGCAGCGAGACGTCTGCGAGCCAATCGGTCACTGGTAAGATAGGAGACAACGATGAGCGTCGTTTCTTACATCGTAGATACAGCACAAGGTTTTCTTGACGATGCAGCTGAGACGCAATTTGGCGCTGTTGCTGCCACTGTAGGCACTATCACCACGCTTGGCGCGACGCTTGTTCTCATACTCGTCGCGGTCAACATGGTCTTCCAATATCGCTCAATGGATGGACGAACGGCGTTCTGGCTCGGCGTGAAGATCATCCTCATAGGCATATTCGCACAGAACTGGACGCAGTTTAACGCCCTAGCCTCGGCCATTCTGAATGGCATCGACAGCATCGCAGGTTCACTGATCGCCGCCGTTGGAGGAGGTTCACCGGGCCCCTCCGGCACCTACGCAGAAGAATTTGACGATATGATCGGGGATTTTGGGCTCTATTTGAATGCAGCCGGTGAAGAGCTCAACTGGATGGCAGGCGCGATCCTTTCGAACTTGGGTGTTCTGCTCCTTTCAATTCTAGGTGGCCTTGCCGCGTTTTTGATGGTTGCTTCTCGCCTGATGATCGCTCTGCTCCTTGGATTAGCGCCCATCATGATCTTCCTCACCTTGTTCGACGTCACAAAAGACTATTTCGCGCGATGGCTAACCGCAGTCGTGTCATTTGCCATGTATCCGATTGTCATCGCAGGGGTCTTTTCGACAATTACAGGTGTCTCTGGATCGCTACTCGGAGAACTCGGCGACCCGCGAGGTGCGCCTAACATCGGCGCAATTGTTCCGTTCTTCATGATGATCCTTATGGCAAAGGGTTTCATCTTGGCTACGCCATTCATCGTGCGGTCAATTTCAGGCAATATCATGATGCCAGCAATCTCGGGCGGACTCGGGGGCACCTATGCCTTCGGACGCGCTGCATTTGGCTCTCAACAGGCAATTAACCGTTACCTCATGGGCAATTCGAGTGGAGCCGAATACGCTGCTCTCCGAGCCCGGTCGATGATGGGTATTTCGCCAATGCCAACGCGCCCAGGTTACGGGCAGCAGGCTCAAACACCACAGCCTGCGAACACTCAACCGGCACCAAACCCAAACGCCGGGCAAGCGCCAAACTATCAAGCGCAAATGGACCGCAACAAGCGGATCGGCAAATAGCCTAATCGCCACCCAAGAACGGCCCGTCTTACGGGCCGTTTTCACTTTACCAAGCGGATACTCATGGAACAGATCGTCGTTGATCAAAACCTCATCATGCTCGATGGAAAACCACTCGCGCTGGTCACAAAATCTGGGATTGCAGAGTGGGAAACCGAAGGAATTGCCTACACCTGCCGATACGACGAAATCACCGACGATGGGGACAACAAGGGCAAGTACAGATGTCTCTACGAAAAAGTGGGATCACACGAAATCTTCCTACTTGTCGTGCCGCCTTCCGACCCAGACGGATTCAGTGTCGTACTCTTCGATCATCCGCCGCATACACTCCACTGAGGCAACATAGACTACTCTCGCACACCGCCAGTACCATCTGTATCGGTGTCGCGTTCCTCGTTGAATTCACGCAACTCACGAAGATCTTCCTCAGACATGCGCCCTGCGGCAACTGCCACCTCGGCCGACCGCATTTGCGCAGCTTCCCGATCCTCAACAGTCACCGCCTTATCTTCCATCATCCGCGCAGCCTTGGCCGATGCGTCAACCGCCCATTCGGGTGGATCGCGGAAACGGAAGGCTTCCTTGTCCAGATGACCAACGATTTCCGTCCTGCGGCCAGAATTGTCGTACAGCGTCGTTTTGTCGGCCTTCTCAATGGCTGACGGCAAATTTTCCAACGAACGCTCATACCGCCTCACAATGTCCGCTTGCGGCACGTCATGACCACCTCGGGCGACGCGCTCTGCAACGCGGTCAATGCTACCCTGTGGCGTACCGAGACGCACATAGTGCAGCTCGACCTCATACCCTCGGGCCTTCGCCTCATCCATGAGCTTTAGAGTGCGGTTCCCTGACAGCGTGGTTTCGACAGCAAAGCTCTCTCGGCGGTCCAAGAGTTCCTGCTGCTGACGAATTGTCTCACGTGCAGCCTGTACCGCACCCGCCCGGATGTCGGCGGGGCTCAGCCTCGCGGCAACTGCATCTGGATCAAGAACGGGACGATTTCCGGCGACACCATAGGACGTAAGCGTGCTTTTGCCCGATCCATTTGGTCCCGCCATCACGAATAGTGATGGGCGATCCTGGGTCATGCTTTGACCGCTCGGCCTTCATCACGATAGCCAAGTTTCTCGGTGCCGTCTGACGTAACCCGTTCCCACTCGCCATCCTCGCCCCGTTGAACAAGCGCGTGGCCATCCTTCAAATCTTGCGCAAACTGCTTCTCTTGCTGATCGGCAAAGGGCGGCACAGGATCAAGCTGGTCCTTGCTGTCTGCCACTTCGGGCAAGCTATTCTTCAAATCTTCCAGATCACCCATACCCCTTTCTAACTCGGAAACGTCAGCTTCGGTAGGCGCTTCTAAGGTCAACTCTGTTTGCGTCGCCAAATCCATTTCGATCTGCCTCTGTTGATCGGCCTCGACGGCGACAACACCCTTCGCCCTCTTACGTTTTGATGTGCGCAGTGTTGCTCTTTGATCCGTCGCAACAGCCATCTTGATGGATTCACGCTTAGGAGCTGGTCGATCTAAGGGAGCAACCGGTGCCTTGGCTGCTTCTCGTTCAGGTGTCGGCTCTGGCTTCGACGCCGGCGCTGGTGCTTGTGCTGGCGCTTCTTTGACGCGGGCTTTCTCAGACAGACTAGCCGATGTATCGCCGTCGGGTTCCCCCTCCGCCCTGCCCTTCTCATCCTTCTGAGAAACGCTGGTGGAAACTTCGTTCTCAGGAAATGGCAAATCCCCCGATTGCGCGCCATGGATGCCCTTGAAATACGGATCGTTGAAATACTCGATGCGCTTGGCTCGGATGGGCATTTGCGCGTCGATCACCATAACGATTTCCTCAAGAGGCAAGCGCCTGGCTTCGTCCTCCGGAAGCAATGAGACTTCCTCTGTCCTCACCGACTGGCTGCGACCTTCAAACGGGTTCTTGCCGATCGCGCGCGACC
>CALCOY010000066.1 GCA_937897325.1 uncultured Shimia sp. | reverse complement strand
TTGGGAGTGGGCAAAACTTGGGGGTCTACACTGCGACGGTTGCGTTTGAGACCGACAGGCGCCCATCGAGAACAGCGGCTCTGGTGACGGCTACATTGTGGGCTCCGCGTGGCGACCATCTCATGCGCCTCCGTTTGCCCATACGCGCGTTTCCAATGTCGTCGACACAGCCTTCGGCACGGGAAGTCGAGATCGGCAGGCCTTGGCGATATCGCCAACCATAGTTGACCAGCGAACCTATGTTGTTGGTGAGATAACTGTAGAGTTCATGGCATCGGGCCAGCGCCATCTGGGCTTTATCTCGAAATGCCAGATCGTATTTTGCAAGTCTTGCGCAATCAACGATCAGCCATTGAAGATGTGTGGCGGCAATCTGGATCTTTCCGTGCCAAAGGTTCCATCTCAGTGTCTCGACTGGCGTCATGAGAAGCGCCGTCGTTCCCGGGAAGTCCTTCCTTTGCACGAGGCCTTTGATGGCGTTCTCCACATGCTGGACCCGCATTGAGATGTGCCACCAATCGAGGATGTGTCGTACCTTTCCGTTGGTTGCCCGGCGGATAAGGTTTGGGAGTGCAACCTCCCCGTCTGAAATCACGGTGACAGGCCGCCGAGCATCCCACCCGAGGGCGTCCAAATCGCGCCGAAGCTGGGAAGCAGGTGACGTCGCCGCTTGTGGCGCAAGGCCAAAACGACGACACATGTCGCGGGTTTCAATTTTCCCGACCACAACATCGAGATGCCGTTTCTGATACTCCGGCCTGCATCGTATGTGAGCTCCATCAATGAAGACGGTCGGGGGATTTGCACTTAGGGTGTCGCACACTGGCGGCTCTGTGTCGGCAATGTCTTTCGCGACTTTGCCAAGGCGATTCCGCACGGTGGTGTTGTGTTGCTTTGCACAGGGCAGGAAGGTCTCCAGGATCCGGGCAGCGTCCCGAAACGAATGGCGGGCCCCCAGCTCGGCCTGAAGCCTCCTCAGTTCAGGCGTCGCTCTGTGACGGAGGACCTGTGCAAATGGCGAGAGCTTGTCGCTTTCTCCCAAGCGACAAGAACACTTGCGACGTCGAAGGACCTTCAATCGAAACCGGCCGAAAAGCGTGTCGAAAACCCGGGTCCGGTAATCGTGAACGGGTCTGCTACGACCACAGTAGGGGCAGGTGCGGCTTGCTGCGGAAATTTCTTCCATCTGATGCCGCAGAATTGAACCCTGGAGTTGCGCCAGAATTGATTTCCCTTGCTCGAGATTGAGCCCCAACTCTCTATGACACTGATCGGTCAGACTGAAATTGCAGAGCTCTTCCGTCCGCCTTTCTCCCGTCTCAGCACTGGTTTCCACGATGATCCGAATGTCCATGTCAGCCTCTAGCGATCAAAAAATCCCCTGCAGCTTACCAGAACACCCCCAGCTTTTGCCCACTCCC
>CALCOY010000065.1 GCA_937897325.1 uncultured Shimia sp. | reverse complement strand
AGTCCGACAGGGAAAAGGAAAGCCGCGCCCAGAAACCAATCTATGCAACAGAGTCTTTCAGAATAGTGTTAGCACTGCACCGATGATCATGCACCCGATCGTCGCATAACCGCCGTCAATCAGAATCAAGCGAAATGGACGGCCTGCAAAGCCGTAGTTTGTCGCCAGCCATGGCACAGCGACGAAGAGGCCGAGACCCAAACCGGATACTAGACCTTCGAAAAATATCACAATGCCCGATCGGGCAAAAATGTGCTGTATCATTGCTGCAACGACGGCCGTGCCAATCAGGCTGATCAGATAGGGAAACGGGCTTTTTCGATTGGCGGGTTGGCCGCTTTCATCAAGGGCAACACCCGAGGCCACCATCCATGGCTTTGCCAAGAACGTGTACCAGATCGCCCCGAACAGGAAGCTGGTGATGGTGGCAACCAATATCGAAACAAGCTCCATTTTCGGCCTCCTCTATTGGCTTTCAACGCCCGCCATCTGGCAGATGACGTCCCATTCCTGTTTTGCGACAGGTTGGACCGAAAGACGGGCACTGCGCACAAGGCTCATCTCGGCCAAACGCTCATCCGCCTTGATCATCGCCAATGTGATCGGCGTGTCCAAAGGCCCGATTGCCTTGATGTCCACGCAGTCCCACCGCGCGTCATCGGTGGTGCTGTCCGCATGGGCTTCTGCAATCACCTCAACAATCCCGACAATGGCCTTCTCGGTCTGCGAATGATAGAAGAACCCTCGGTCGCCAATCTTCATCTCGCGCATGAAGTTGCGGGCTTGGTAGTTGCGCACGCCGTCCCATTCTTCTCCAGCATCGCCCTTGGCAACTTGCTGATCCCAGCTCCAGGTCGACGGTTCGGATTTGAAGAGCCAGTACCTCATAAGCTCATTCTGCGCGTAATGGCCGCCGAAGCAAGAGGTCCATAGCTTCTGTGGCGCTCATGTCCCCCCGACCAATCCTGGCGGCTGCACGCATCACGGGAAGATCAAGCCCAAGCCGAACGGCCAATGCCTCAACCGCTTCGGCCGTTGCTTTGCCTTCCACCGTCAGCGAGGAGTCGAACTCGACTTGGCGACCGAGGCTCAGGCCAAATCGATAATTGCGCGACATATCGGAAGTGCAAGTCAACGTAAGGTCCCCCAGACCAGCCAAACCGGCAAGCGTTTCCCTGCGCGCTCCCACAGCATCACCAAGCCGGTTCATCTCTGCAAATCCTCGGGTCATGACCGCAGCGCGAGCACTCTCGCCAAGACCCAAACCGATCGCAATGCCGCATGCAATTGCGACGACATTCTTCAATGCCCCGCCCAGTTCTGCGCCAAGCGGATCGGTGCTGCTATAGATCCTTAGCGTGTCGGTGCTTAGAAAGTCTTGGACGTTTTTTGCTAGATCACCATCAACGCAAGCCAGCGTCAGAGCCGTGGGAAGCCCGCGCGCCATGTCGGCAGCAAAGCTCGGCCCGGTCAGGATGGCCGAGTTCGTCCCTTCGATATGGTGGCCAAGGATCGCAGTTGGCCCCTCGCCGGTGTCCAAGTTCAGCCCTTTGCAACAGGCCACAAGATCGCGGCGTGCAAGGTGGGCGACATGAGAACTTGCGAAAGCCGGAAGCTGCTGGGCTGGGATCGCCAGCAGCAAGATATCGGCGGCGCAGGCAACCGCAATTTCAGATGTCACTTCGACCGCTTCAGGCAATAGAACACCATCAAGTCGGCGTGTCTTTCGTTCCTGATGTAAGGCAGCGACTTCTGCCTTGTCCCGACCCCAAAGAAAAACCGAACCCTTTTGCGCAAGACAGATCGCCAGCGCCGTCCCAAATGCCCCGGCGCCAAGAACTGCGATGCTCACGCCTTTGCTCCTTTCTTTCCACTGCCCAGCATGGATTGACTGACAGTGTCCAATGGCATCCGAGGACGCGCGCTGAGCGTCAGACCATCCGGTGCGCGCAGCGCCATCTGCTCTATGCCAGCCCAAGCGATCATTGCTGCGTTGTCTGTGCACAGTGTCAATGGGGGCGCAACAAACCGGGCGGCTGCTGCATCGGCGATGTCCTGCAACGCTGATCTGATCCCTTGATTTGCCGCCACTCCTCCTGCCACGCAGAAGGCACCAGTTGTTCCGGTCGTTGTCTGAAATTCCGCCAGCGCTCTTCGGCTTTTTTCGGCAAGCACGTCGGCCACCGCCCTCTGGAAAGAGGCGGCGAGATCACTTTGATCCTTTTCAGTCAGCCCGTCTTCTTCCTGCAGGATCGCATCTCGGGCCCGGAGAGCCGCTGTCTTCAAACCCGAAAAGCTCATGTCACAGCCGGGACGGTCCAGAAGCGGACGGGGCAAGGCAAACCGCATGGGATCCCCTGATCTAGCTGCAGCCTCGATCGACGGACCGCCCGGTTGCGGCAATCCGATCAGCCTGGCGACCTTGTCGAAGGCTTCTCCGGGCGCATCGTCAATTGTACCTCCCAGCCTTCGAAAACGATCTGCGGCCTCGACGATGAGAAACTGACAATGACCTCCCGAGATCAGAAGCATAAGATAGGGAAAACCCAGATTATCGGTCAGCCGCGGCGTCAAGGCATGCCCCGCCAAATGATTGATGCCGTAAAGCGGCAGCCCTGATGCAGCCGACAGGCCCTTCGCCATCATGACGCCGGCAACGACCCCGCCGATCAGGCCGGGCCCACACGTTACAGCGATTGCATCCATACCGCATAGCCTCGCATCCGCATCGCGAAGGGCAAGCTCGATACAATGATCAAGCTTTTCGGCATGCGCTCTCGCCGCGATCTCGGGCACCACACCCCCGAAATCAGAATGCAAATCGGTTTGTCCAAAAACTCTGGACGACATCACCTGTCCGATGCCGTTGGCCCGCTGCACTACGGCTGCCGCAGTGTCGTCACAACTGCTTTCGATGCCTAGGATGGTAACGTCAGCGCTCATGCCCGTTCCCGTTGCTCTCATAAGGCGGTGCGAGTATCACCTGAACGTGTGACAGACAACGTATCGCAAACCAAAGTACCTTTGCTGCTGACGCGACCGACCTGTGGCGCAAATGCGTTCTGGAAAAGCCTTCCGAATGCAGCACGCGAACAAATGAAACTCGTTGTCTCGCCACTTCTGGACATTGTCCCGACTGAGGCAAAGATCAACCTCCCGCATGCTCACGGGGTCATTTTCACCTCTGCCAATGGCGTGCGGCACGGACCAAGAGCGAGCGAATTGCCCGCCTATTGCGTGGGCCCAGCGACGACAACTGAAGCCACCCAAGCCGGGTGGAAGGCCCGGCAATTAGGTGAAACCGCAGATCAGCTTGTGGAGGCGTTGGCCAAGAAACCCAAAGGTTGCGAACTCATCCACATCTGCGGGCGCCATACAAGGGGCAACGTCGCCCAAAGATTACGCGATCACGAACTGATTATTGCAACACTGGTCGTCTACGATCAGGTGGCAAACCCACTTTCGGAAGAGGCGAAGACACTTTTGACTGCTGAAGCTCCGGTGCTTTTGCCCTTGTTTTCCCCAAGAACCGCGAAGCTTTTCGCGAACGAGCCGCAGCCAAATGCAGAGCTTCACGTCGTTGCGCTCAGTGACGCAGTCGCGGCAGAAATTCCGGTAGACCGGGTAAAGTCCGTGAGCGTTGCGCCTGCACCAACGGTCGAAGCCATGCGGATCAAGGTCTTGGCGCAATTGGAATACCTGTCTTGGGTTGAGGGGCGGGCAGGCGACGAGTAGGATCACGGTCGCGCGTTGTTGTTCTGGGCTGAGAATCGGGGGTTATGACATTGTCCAAATCAAAGGCTCCGGATGGGGTTGAGAAAAATCAAGGTCTGTCAACGGAAGCCGATGCCGACACCAAGGCCACTCAGTCCGATGGGGACGGGAAAAACTCCCCCGATTTGACGGAGGAAACGAACGCGTCAGAGCAAACGGAAGAACACGAAGTGTCCACCGATGCACAGGACGCTGTGACTGCCGAGGAGAGCGCTCAGGGCGACACCGACACCGACACCGACACCGACACCGACACCGACACCGACACCGACACC